>CAZXIN010000010.1:0-16570 GCA_964640795.1 uncultured Pseudoalteromonadaceae bacterium
CACACAACTTTATGCTAAAACGGGCTTGCACAATGAGAGGAGTCCATATAAGTGGCTTTAGCCGCGAATAACTGAAACTCACACCACAATTCCCGAATAAATTCGGTCTTACAGCTGAAGATATTACCAGTCCGTCAGAGCCGCCATTCGGAAATACTGACCTCTGAAATTCATAACAACATGGTTCTGTGTTATTTCAACTATTTGCACTTCACGGTCAATCCAATCACCTTCTTGCAATTCTTTACCATTGACCCTAACCCAACGATCACCTGGATCAGAGGCAAACATATGAGCAGCGAAAGACATTGTCGGCAACAAGGTCATTAACCTAGGAGGTAATTGATCGACTCGAATAACATCAGGTGCGGCTTCTTCAATCTCTTCCTCTGGAAACTCTTCAGTCAAAGACGTTCTGGTGTCATCTTTTAGGCTGTCTATCGCATCATTGAATTTCGCCAAAAGTTCAGGTGATACTTTAGGCTCATCAAGTGGTGTAGGAGAAACCAAACGTCCCTGCGGAGGAATCACCGCACTGTCAGCCGGTGCTGGTTCTAACTCTTCAATACTAGGCTCTGCTACCGGTACTACCTGAGCTATTTGCCCTGCAGTACCAGTGGATTGGTTGTCGACAGCTTGTCCATTCGAAGAATCAGGCTGCGCAGCGGTCTGCCCTCCCTCTGTGGGTTGCTGATTAGGCTGAGGCACAGCAACCGGAGGCGCGCTCTGCACAATGATCCGAGCAGGTTGACTAAAACTACCTTTCCATTGCTCAAATGTTGCCGTTGTCCAACCTATTGCTACCCCACCAGCCAACACGATCGAGGCCATAAGCCCTCGTTTGCTGTAGTGCTGCCACAAAGAAGGGATCCCTTGCACAGAAGGTAAAAACAAACTGCGATTAAACTGTTCAGAAAGCGCGTTATCAACACCTTGTGCAGCACTAGGCTGACTCATAAGTAACCGTTTAGTGGGTGACGATGGTGCATCAGCCGTCTCAATTTCGACAGCTTGTGCTGGATCAACTTCAACTTGCAACACACCCATTTCTGACAAGCCTTGAACCATTTCTGGGCTGCTAACCAAACCGGATTTACGTATTTTAACGGGGCCATTTTGTTGCGTCACTCGGACGATAACCATACCCGGCTTTAAATCTCCAATGGCAACGAGATTATCCATACCAACTCCCCGCACCAAACCCAATAACAAGACCGCCAATAAATAACCCGGCAAGTATCAACATCCACATTTTACTCTGTCGCTGATTAACAATGTCTTCACCCAATATTTGCTCTGCTGCGGCAAAGAAAATGTGCCGACGGACAACAGGGTCTTGCTTGGTATAAGTTAATGTCAGTGCGCGATCACAAAGCAAATTAATAACACGCGGAATACCACCTGTAATTTGATAGACAGCTTGAAGTGTCGCTTGACTAAAAATAGTGTTGTCGCCACCCGCGACACCTAAACGGTGCGAAACATACTGTTTAACTTCACTCGCGGTTAATGGCAACAAGTGGTAGCGCGCTGTAATACGCTGCGCTAATTGCCTAAGCTCATTCCGTTTGAGCAATTGTTGCAGCTCTGGCTGACCAATAAGCACAACCTTTAATAGCTTCTCGCGATTTGTCTCTAAATTCGTTAGCAGTCGCAATTGCTCCAACACTTCAGGCAGCAAGTGCTGTGCTTCGTCTACAATTAAGATAGTACTAAGGCCTTGCTCATGATTAGCCGCTAATTTCTTCAATATCTTGTCGGTGAAGTATTTAAGGCTGGGCTTGTTGTCAGAATAACCAATTTCCAATTCATCACATATCGTCGCCAATAACTCAAGTGCCGATAAGGATGGATTAAGGATCATCGCTACTTGCGTATTAGCAGGCAACTGCTGCATGAGCTTACGAGAGACTGTCGTCTTACCTGTACCCACCTCCCCTGTTAGCATCACAAAACCACCACTTTCTCTTAACCCAAAAGTTAAGTGTGCTAAGGCTTCCTTGTGTATGGGACTCATAAAGAGATACTCAGGATTAGGAGCAATAGAGAATGGATTGTCTGACAATCCAAAGTAACTTAAATACATAAACTCTTCTAAAACGACATTTGAACGATTGCGGCTGATAAACTAACGGCTTAACGCAGGTAAGTCAAAGCGACATTCATCACAAATAAAACAAATTTTAATAGCATCAAGGCCACTGACACTACACTAACGGTGAAGAAAAAACCTATCGCCAAACAGGCTAATAAACAAACCCAGCATAATCAAAGCACTGGCTATCAATTTATCACTGCCAATAGTTTCACCAAAAAACACTGAAGACGCTAAAAACCCCCATACAGGAGCGAGCAAAGAAAGAGGCGCAACACTCGACATAGGATACAAACTCAGCAAATAATTCCAAAAAACAAAACCAAACAACGTTGCGATATAAGCTTGAAACAACACAGCGCCCACAACCCAACCATCTAAGCCGCTAACCAATTGAGCATAAGCCTCTGTACCGCCAGAAAAATAGCCCATTAAGAACAAAGGAATCGGTGTAAACAAACTCCCCCAAACCAAAAAAGAGAAGACTTTTTTAACGCCCGACTTCTTAATAATGATATTACTTAGTGCCCAGAAAAAAGCGCCAGCAAGCACAGTCAGAATACCAATAGTCGATATAGAGCCATCAGTCACTCGTAAAATTAACGACAAACCAAACAAAGACACAGCAAAACCCAACAACTTGTACCGTGTAATGGATTCTTGCAAAAAGAAATAACCGAGAATAACACTGATAAACGCGCTTAATTGCAGCACCAGCGAAGCAACACCGGCCGAAACGCCCAGCTGAACGCCCAAGTTAACACAACCCCACACACCACAACCGAAAGTCAAACCATAAAGCGCCGCCCACTTTAACGAAACATCAGGTTTAGGCACAAAAAAGATCACCGGGAACACAGCAAAAACAAACCGAAAAGCCGCCAGAATAAATGGATCAACACTGCCAACACCTAACTTTATGCTAGAAAAGCTAAGTCCCCATATGGCTGTCACCATCACCGCTAAAAGTAAATGGCTTATACTCATTGTTTTTACATTAGACAGCGTCTATACCTCGTTCTACATCGAATGCCAAAGGGGCCGGATCCTAAGGTCAGTCATTCGCAATAGCAATAGCAATAAACTTTGTCGACGCAGGTCGTGCCATCATGGTTCCTATTCAGCAATAGCTCAGGCAAAATACCCACAAAGCCATTGAAAGTCACTTTATGCAAATATATTTAGTCGGTGGTGCTGTCCGTGATGAGCTTCTTGGTATCCCTGTTAAAGACAGAGACTGGGTTGTTGTCGGCGCTGCACCGCAACAGTTGTTAGATCTCGGTTACCAACAAGTAGGGAATGATTTCCCCGTCTTCTTGCACCCTAAAACCAAAGAAGAATATGCTCTAGCACGCACAGAGCGAAAGCAAGGCAAGGGTTACAATGGCTTTATTTGTGATTTCTCTCGCGACATTACCCTTGAACAAGACCTGATCAGACGCGATTTAACCGTCAATGCCATGGCTAAAGATGAAGACGGCACCCTATTCGACCCATTTAATGGCCAACAAGATATTAAGAAAAAAGTCTTACGCCATATATCACCTGCTTTTGAAGAAGATCCGCTACGTGTATTCCGAGTCGCACGATTCGCCGCCCGCTACGCAACAAAAGGGTTCACTGTTGCACCAGAGACCATTGCGCTTATGCAAAGCATCAACAACTCCGGCGAATTAGAAAGCTTAACAGCTGAGCGAGTCTGGAAAGAAACAGCGAGAGCCCTTTTAGAACCCAAACCCCATGTGTATATCGACATTTTAAAAAGCTGCGGAGCATTAGATTATTGGTTTAAAGAACTGACCAAACTATGGGGCATTCCTAACCCACCTAAATGGCACCCAGAAATAGACTCAGGCGTGCACACCTTAATGGTGCTAGAACAAGCAGCCAAACTATCAGACAAACTCACCGTGCGTTTTGCGTCATTAGTGCACGACTTAGGTAAAGCGCTCACCCCCCCCGAAAAATGGCCATCACACCATGGTCACGAAAAACTTGGCTTAGCCGCCATTAACAACTTATGTGATCGTGTCAAAGCCCCTAATGACTGTCGTGAGCTCGCATTGCTAGTCAGCGAATACCATACTCATATTCACCGAGCCTACGAGTTAAAACCCAAAACCATGCTAAATATGTTCAATGCCTGTGACGCTTGGCGAAAACCCGACCGCTTTCATGACCTACTCACGAGTTGCTTGGCAGACGCCAGAGGGCGCACAGGGTTCGAAACCAGTGAATACCACCAAGCTCAATACGTAAAAGCCGCACTCAACGCTGCCCTCAGTGTTGATATAAAAGCGATTGTTGCCAGCGGGTTAAAAGGTAAGGCAATTAAAGAAGAACTCGACAAACAGCGAATTAGTATGATTGCCGACGTTAAGCAGGCAGTAAATAACCAGTAAGATGCCTCACTCTAGACTTTCCAACTTTTATTTACAAAAATTACTCATCAACTTGATGACAGCCATTGTCATCACCACGGGTTCACTATCCTTTGGTAATGCAGATATTTTTGACCGAATTCTTCTAGCAGCATTGATCGGAGCAACTATCTATTTTTGGAATGATAAAAGCATTGCCAGTATATTAATATTACTCATTTTTTTCCGGCTGCTCGAAGAGTTTTACTGGCTTGTACATACAAACAGTATTTTAACAAGAGTACTGGTTTACTCAATATCCTTAGCACTCATGTTTATGCTCAGAAAGGATAAAATGGCAATGTACTCACTCTGCCTTCTAAGCTGTGTTTGCACTGCCGAGCTATATTGGTATTTCATTGAATACACAAAAACACCGAAGTTATCTTGGTATGTTGCTTTGATTGATATCGATATTGCTCTACGTTACTTAATTACAAACCGACAACAAGTATTTAAATCATGGGCGCATCAAATCACCCTGAAGCCACTTGATGAGCAAATAAAAAATATACTGAGTCTCTTTATTCTATCTATCTCACTCCAAATACTTGAGTACTTTGTCCGACACATCGTCCAAATCCAATCTTTGTTTATATATTCATCTTACCCCTATGCGATACATGCTCTAAACGGCTTGCTACTCTGGGTTATAGCCAATTACACATTGCGTGAAACAGCCTTATTCAAAGCATAAGACAATATAACTATCCTAAAATACCGTAAACCAATCGTAACCACATTTACCTCTGTAAGGCCTTGGTATACAGTGCCAATTCGAAAAGCTAAATAACACTTATATTACTTATGTTCGCCATTAGGAAAATAAAGCTACGAGAAACGACAGGCCTATATGCTGCAATCTAGTTTATCGCGTTTTTACCTCCAAAAGTTTAGCCAGCTGTCTCTCGCACTTATTATACTGGCGGTAGGTGTTTATAACTTCAGCAATGGCGACTATGTCGTATCTGATCGAATAGACACACTTATTCTATGTATATTGAGTATTCACTTCCGCCATAACAAAAATATATTGTCTATTCTACTGATTATTATTGCTGGCAGGCTATTTGAAGAAATTGCTTGGCTGCTTAATGAAGCGCATTGTGCTCTCAAATTCATTATGTACATTTTAGCAGCAGCAGTATTTTTTAAACTGCGATACGACAAACTCGCTAAATTCACACTATCACTTTTATTTTGCATGGTGTTAGCTGAATTTTATTGGTTGGCTACTGGTTACGATAACTCCCCCCAAATTTCATATTACGCAGCAGTATTAGTTGAAGATATAGTTATAAGGCATTTTATTTTATATCGAGTTTACAGTTTTGGAACATGGTCAAAGCAACTGTCTTATACAAGTATTGATTGGAAATTGTACAATCTCATGGCTGTATTTGTATTTGCCTTATCATTAATGATTATCGAATTCTTCTTTCGTCATATCCTTAATATCCAAACCTTAGTCATATATAACTCGTACCCGTTAATTGCTTATACCACTAACTACTTGATACTTTGGCTTATCGTAGATCACTCCCTAAAGAGCACTCGCCTATTTAAAGCCTAAGGTTGACTACTAAACTTAAGGTAGTAACTTTATTAATCTTAAAAGTTAACGTGAGTAGGCTTTCTTAAGCAAGCTAGCTTATGCGTGTGTACTATTCTGCTATCAAGATGGAATGCAGCTTTCAAGCTAGCAATCTAAACCGGCCAACTGTTCATGCATTTTGGTGGAAACAACTTTACCCGAACTAGACCTTAGTATAAGGTATGACCTGTTAAAATAATAATAGATTCAGCATAAGTTGTACTTATATGTTTGATTACAATACAAAATTTAACATACTCTTTATAGCATTCTGCTTGCTCGATAGTGACGAGCTTCATAAGTATGCTACCTAAAATCCCTGTATTTTATATACAACGCTTTATCACTCTGCTGATGTCAGGGTTAGTTGTTGTTGCAGGTGTATTTACATTTGGTAATGCGGACATTTTTGATCGTATATTCATCACTGTATTGATACTTCTTATTGTTTACTTTTACGAAGATAAAAATTTAGCGAGTATTTTTGCAATCATTTTATTTGGAAGACTATTTGAGGAAGTTTTCTGGTTAGTACTAACCGATCAAGTTATGTTCAAGATATTAGTATATGGCATATGTTTGTGGTTATTTTATATACTACGTTATGACCTTCTAGCAAAGTTCGCGCTTGTTATTGTTAGCACCACAATAGTAGCTGAGTTTTATTGGTATTATATAAGCTATGAAGACATCCCTAACTTGACTTGGTACATTTTACTTATTCTACAAGACTTAGCTATCAGGCATTTTGTATTCCTAAGACCTGTAATATTTAAGAAATGGATATCTCCAATAATATCCCTCCCTCTGGACCTTCAGATATATAAAATAGCTGGAATATTTCTGATCTTACAATTTTCCATGGTGACAGAGTATTTTATTAGGCATATCTTAGGAGTAAATTTGTTAGTTGTTTATTACTCATACGAATACATTGCTCACATATTAAGTGTTTTGATGTTGTGGACAACTTTAAATTACTCACTAAAAAAGACATCTCTGTTTAATGCTTAACCAGCCATAAGCTGGAATAGCAACTTATCTCTCGTCATAATGCTTCATGTGGAATCAAATCCACATTCCAAACATTATTAATATAGAGATTAAAACAATGAACACAAAAAAGCTTTTTATCACTGCAATTATAACATCTATCTTACTATCCATTGCTCCAGCTTCATTCGCTTCTGGCGGGAAGAAAGTCAAACCTTTTGCGCATGAAGCCACAACCGAATCAACGATAATAGGAAATAAAGATTCGTTTAATTTGTATTCATCAACTTTTAAATTTTAAGGTTTGCAAGATAATTATGTATAGACGTTAACCTGCCCTCAAACGTGGGGGCAATGGTTACTTTTCAACCAAAAGCCGTATAAAAATCAAACCGTCGCAAAAAAAAGACACCAAGACTGTAAACATATGTATACAATGTATGTTGAAGCAGATAAACAAAAGCTTAAGTTTATTTAACAAGAATTTTACAATACTGTCATACTTTAGTCTTATTTGAAGGTTAGTTACTTTACCTTAAATTTAAATTGGTATAAGCTCAAAAATAACAAATAGGAGAAGAAAACTATGAGTTTAAGCGATAGATTTTCTGGTGAAGAATTACGCAGGATTCGCAAAGAAGCTGGATACACGCAAGCAGAAATGGCTAGTCGAGTTGGTATTAGTCGTGAGACTGTCAGTGCCATCGAAAACGAACAACCTGGCGCAATTAACAGCCTAGAAATGACAGTTATAAAACAATGGTGGAAGGCATGTCACCAACGTGTCACTAATGAAACAAGAACAGGTTTTGTTAGCTATATTCAGAGCTTTTTTAATATCTAAGCACTAATCTGAACGATGCGTTTGTTGCAAATGGGATTCTGATCCCGTTCGATCGCTTATCTCCGTTATTCTTGTGTTAGTGCTTCTCCTATAGTTCTACCATTTAAGCTGGTATAACTATCATTACTATAGATTTTATACCTACTCCGCGTTCGAGTGATTTAAGTAATGAAAAAATCAGATTACCTACAAGAACTCAAAAAGTTGCAGGTTGAGTTAGCCCATATACAAAAGTGGGTCGTGCACAAAGGGTTAAAATTAGTCGTCGTCTTTGAAGGTCGTGATGCAGCGGGTAAAGGCGGAGCAATTAAAGCAATAACAGCACGTTTAAATCCTCGTATTGTTAAAGTTGTCGCTCTTACAAAACCAACAGAAACAGAACGAACCCAGTGGTATTTCCAACGCTATATTCAGCACTTACCTTCCGCAGGTGAAATAGCCTTATTCGACAGAAGTTGGTACAACCGCGCCGGCGTCGAAAAAGTCATGGGCTTTTGCACAGCACAAGAACACAAAGAATTTTTAAGCACCTGCCCCAAGTTCGAGCGAATGCTCAACCGTTCAGGGATATTATTGATTAAATATTGGTTCTCAGTATCAGCGGAAGAACAGGAAAACAGATTTAAAGAACGTCTTAACAACCCACTTAAACAGTGGAAATTTTCTGATATCGACCTAGTATCTCGTCAAAAATGGCACGAATACTCCGCCGCCAAAGATGAAATGTTCAATCACACAGACACAAAAGCCAACCCATGGTACGTCGTCGAAGCCGACGACAAACATGCAGCAAGACTCAACTGCATTCGACACTTAATAAACCAGATACCCTACGAAGTTATTAAATCACCCAACATCACCCTCCCCCCGATTGATCAACACGATCAAAACGCCAGAGACAGTAAAAAAGGGCAAATTATAAAAGCGTTTTACTAATAGACAGGAAGCACAACAGACAAACTTTAACGCCTTAAAACTGCATGCCCTCCTCAAACTCAGACACTTTAAAAAAGCGAATACCGGAGTAGTTATTTTGTTTAAACAAATCGACAAGCTTTTCGTGCATGAAAATATAGTTATTAGCCTCCCCACCCATTCTAAAAATAAGTCGTTTTTCTTCTGGGATGCTATCAAGCACTTTAGAGCATAAAGAGTATTGATCAATTATTGTATCGCCTTCTTCCCAGTCATCTTCTATCGGGCCATAGACAGACTTTTCTCTATCCCAGCAATCTAAATCTTCCCATATATTGAGATACCAGTAGCTCTCGCCCCAACTATCTTCATCTTCGACAAGGACTGCTGGATACAATTGCATATTCTGTAACTCAAGCTTCTTCAACTCTTTATAAACAGCTTCGTTAACAATAAAACTACTTCCATCAAACATGACATCTGTTTTACTTGGTGTGATCCCTAATTTCTCATTTCTTTCTTTGAAACTAGGTTCAAAGAACAATGGACTTCCTGAAGATACCAATTGCCTTCCGTCATAAATAATACTTGCAGATTTATCGTGAATATTGACGTGCATTTGCGGGTATGCACCGTAAGTAACAATGCAATAGTCGTTATTGTAAGGCTTCATTCCCCGTTCTCTAATTTATATTTCCCCTTAGCTATAGTGATTACTTTATTTCTCTTATTCAAAGAACAGTCATCACATATGTTTAATACTCTTTTACATTTATACAATTACCATAGCCAATTTTTCTGTAGTTAAAACTAGAACTGATCACCTTCTTCAAACTCGCTAACTTTAAAAAAGCGCATGCCTGTAAATTTATTTTTTCTAAAAATATTTACTAAGCTTTCATGAAAAAGTATCTCTCCTCCAGCTTCCCCTCCCATTCTAAAAATCAAGCGCTGCTCTTCTGGTATTTTATCCAAAACTTCTGCATCAAGGTAATATCTATCTATAGTTGTATCAGACTCCTCCTCATCTTCTTCAATTGGATCATATATAGACTTATCTCTATCCCAACAGTCTAATCGTTCCCAAATATTCAAATACCAGTAGCTTTCATCCCAGTTTTCATCTTCCTCAACAAGTATCGCTGGGTAAAGTTGCATTCCATGCAAATCGAACTGCTTAATTGCTTCCCTTACTTTATTATTCATTATAAAGCTGGCACCAGAAAACATAACGTCGGCCTTTACACTTGTAATATTCTTCTTAGCTAAAAGCTCTTGAAAACCAGGCTCAAAGAATAAAGGCTCATTGAATTCTAACTGAACACCGAGATACCGTCGTTGCATTGATTTATCATGGATATCTACTCGCATTTTGTTTTCTTCTTTTTCTGCAAAAACAATAAAGTAGTCATTGTTATAATTTTTCACTTACCCACTCCTAATTCATACTCTCTTTTTGCTAATGTAATTCTCTTCAAAAACCTTCCACTTTTAAACATTGGGTGTTCTTCATCCTAATGGTCGCGGTTACCTGACAAACAAATTGTTGCATCCGTTTCATGCTCTTTCATTATGCCTTCACGAGTGCCTACATAACATCGTCTTCGTTATCCCGGCTTTACGTTAATCCGTCAAAGACAAGGCAAGGATAATAATCCACATGAGTGAATTTAAGGCGATAAGGTACGGAGTTCATCAGAGGCCAGAAATAATTAATCTATTTCTAATCAAGAGTCTGAATATATGTCAGAACCGAGCTACTTTTAGACTACATTCAAACGATTAGGTGGGCTGAAAAAACTAAAAAGAAGAAGCTCCGTACTGCTACACAGGGCGAATTAGATAACTTATGCGTTGACACTACGGAAACGTCCATATATGTCTTTGTATTCTGTTAGTAGTAAACAGATATCAAAGCTGCATACCTGACTTAAATTCAGACACTTTAAAAAAGCGCACTCCTGTAAAATTATTCTGTCTAAAAATATCGACCAATTTTTGATGCATGAATATATACCCGTTCGACTCTTCTCCCATTCTGAATATGAGCCTCTTCTCTTCAGGGATATTGTCAAGCACTTTGGAATCTAGGAAGTATTGTTTGATAACTGTATCTCGCTCTTCCATATCGGCTTTTAAAGGTCTAGCGATAGACATCTTTCTATCCCAACAATCTAAATCTTGCCAAATATTGAGATACCAATAGCTTTCATCCCAGCTATCGTCATCCTCTATAATAACGCTAGGATATAGCTGCATCCCTTGCAAGTCACACTCACTTAAGATCTTGTGAATAGGATTACTAACAATAAAACTAAGGCCTTCAGACATCATATCTGTTTTTCTGGGCACAATATTTGACCGTTCGTTTCTTTCCTGAAAACCTGGTTCAAAAAATAGTGGTTCACCTGGTAACAGCTTCTGATAATCAAAATGCCTATTCGACGATTTCAAATGGATTTTTACATCCATTTGATACTCATTATTGTCATCAAAAATAATGTAGTATTCATCATTATATTCCTTCATCGACCTACCTTTAGTTTATATTGTCTTTTGGTTAGTTTAATAGTTTTTAGGTATTTACCATTTCTAAACTTTGGATGCTCCTCGTTATAGTGGTCTCTCTGATCTGTTTTACAACGGCTGGCATCAATTTCATGCTCTTTAACATCGACACAATTTCCACAACCTAATGAGCTTTCTGGTTTAAAAGCATGCATAATAGGTGAAAGTGCAATATCAAACTCTTCAATATCGTCAAGAATTCTACTGCTTAATTTTTTCATCTCTTTTTCTGTACTTCGCTTAATGTCTTCTGAGTCGCTACTGCAACTTTTCAGCGTATTAGCTTTGAGCTTTCTTAACAACCTCTTGATGGTTTTATGATAATCTCGGGGATGGTGGTCATCATCATCATCGTCTTGCTCGCTATTTGGTGCGATATGATTACCACGATGCAATTGTACTTCTAAATGACAAGCTCCCGGTAAAGTTGCAGGAAGAAATACTAAATTAGATAAGTCATTTATTTCATACCCGCTGCTTTCCAAAAAGGTTTTCATATCAGCTTGTTTAACTGCTTCTTGAGAAACAAGATGATGAGCTTCCATATGAATACCATTGTTAATAGGATGGTCATTGTCATCTTTGACTGCTTTGAGTAAAGCACCGCGATAGTCGCTATTCTTTTTGTCTGTATTTCCTTTAGACATTATAAGACTTCCTTAAACATAATGAATATTCCCCTTGTTCCTTGATGCCCTCGGTGTGCTGTGGTCTGTTTTTTTGCATCGTCGACACCGTGTATCCCGCTTTTGATTCTTCTTAGTGACTGCCAGTGTGCTGTTGGATGAGGCTTTTTTCTTTATGCCGACACTTCTGGCGACAGTGAGCTTTTTACCGATTTGCTTTAATGTGTCGGCACTGTTGGCGAAGTCTTCAACAGTGCGTTTAACTGCATTGACGGCTTGTTGGGCTTGCTTGATTTTTTTCGATGCTACCGCTGCTTTAGCCCCGCTAGCGGCGAGTTTGGCAGTTAATGTGGTTATTCTGGCAGCTGCGCCAGCACCTAACGTTAAGAAGCTTAGAAGTACTAACAGGATGATCTCGATAACCAGATAAACACCGCCTTTGCCCGACACATAGGCATAGAAGTTTGGTGGTATCGCATCAATAAAGAGTGATAAGTAAGCGGTGTATATCAATGCGGCTTGATGATCATCGATTAGCTCCAGCACTATATGAAAGTCTGAGCTGTCTTTAATGCTAGTTGCCATCTCTGGGTCGATGTCCATTAGAACATTGTCAATAAAGTCTTGTACTGCCATTGCATCGCCTTGAGATATCAATGTAGGCAAGTTCATAATGGCTTGACGATGTTTGTAGAGCTTGTCGATATCTTTTGCTGTGCTGCTGAGGTAGTCAGCGGCATCATCAAGGTAATCCTGCGCTTGGGTTAAGGCTTGTTGGCTGTTGGCTTGAGCATCTTCAATAGCTTGCTCGGCGCTTTGTACATACCAATGCCAATTGGTTAGGTTATCTGCATTATCAGCTAGCGCCTCGCTAGTATCGTTAACCGTTTTTTCGATACGCTCATAAGTTTCGGCGGCGTAATCAGCTACGCCATCGTAAGCCTTACCAGCATAATCACTGATCAAATCAGCAAGATTACTCCATGTTTTAGCTTCAAATAGGTCAGCTTGATCATTAACCCAACCTTTAGTGCCTTCCCATACGCCCGCCCCACCCGACATAGCAATAGACGCATAACCGTAGTCATCCCACTGGGTTTGAAAACCTGACATGCTAGACACCGTGTCGCGATACGCACCATCTAGTTGTTGAGTAAGCGAGTCTCTTAAGTTTTGTATTTCCTTTTCTAAACCTTCTTGGCGTTCAACTTCAATTTCAACGGGCCCGTCAGGTAAGTCTTGTAGGACTAATACACCAGCTTCGTTAGCGGTTTGTTGTGCCTGCTCTACAGTACTAGCCGCTGTACTTTTATTACCTTCGGCATTAAGGGCAAGGTTTGATTGATGAAGCGCTTGATTGGCTTTGACCGTGAGCCCTTGAAGCGGTAACGCGGTTCGCCATTTATCTTCGTAGTAAGCTTGGATCTTTAACCAATTAGGCTCATCGGGTTTCGGCTGCTCTTCTTGCAGGTTAGGCGCTGCAATAGGTGGCTTTTGAGGCTGTCTTTTGGTTTGCTGTTGGTATTTCGTTTGCTCCCACAAAGGTGTTTGCTGCGGCGTGTTATCTTGCGCTGCATCTTGCTCGAATGTGTCGTTATTCGCCGCTACGCTTTCTTTATTGTCAGCATTGCTTTGGCCATTTTGTCCCGCCGCACCTAATGACAACATACGTTGGCGGCTATAAAGGCCTGCAGCTAAATGGGTTAACCTCAAATGCGCAGCACCAGGCGGCGAAACAGTCGTTTCGTACTCGGGCATTGGCCCTCGCGCTGTTGGTATCACATTGGAGGAAGGTTTTACACGAAAAGCCGGACCAAATGGCTTTCTTAGGCTATACACCAAAACTACTTCTGCCCTTTCAATCTTTGCAAGTAGTAACTTTAACGTTCTAGGGCTGCGCGCTGTGCTCTTGAGAGCATGGTGATAAAGGTCATTGCTCAGTATTTCTTTAACGCCTTTAAGGGAGTCGTCGAAGGGCTTGAGAAAAACGCGCTCTATTACGTGGGCTGCGAAAAAAGGAGATTGAATATAAGGTAATTGATGGTGCTGAATATCCCTTATATTTTTAAGTGTCATGTCCATGAAAGGCAACTCCGTTGCTGTGGGTGTTTTCATCTGCAAGTCAGGTAAATATTACCACCACCATGAGAAAAAAACAGGACTTTAGGATGTATTTTAACCGAATGATCTAGCCTGTTGTAAACGACCTGTGTACAGCCTCTCTTGTGTGTTAAGAGCTGGTCAAAAACAACATCTGTTGGTATAAATAACTAATATTTAATGCTAACAAAGCACCGACTTGCTTCTGATTAAACAATAACATGTTGTTTTTAAAGGTATTACATTGCTAAATATCAAACACTGGTCTTAAAGCCTCACGCATTTCTCTAATTCTCGCAGGCTTAATTGACCACCTAGACGCATCATCAAATTCAAAATCTATTTTGATTCTATTGGCCTTACTTTCTATCTGTATAAGTAGTTGTTTGAATTTACGAGCAGTTTCCCTATATATTATTTCTCTCATTTCTAAAACTGTATCCCTAACCAATAGGGGATGTGTCGCTATTGATGCTCCAATAGGAATCACTTTGCTACCACTATATAGAAAGCCCGAATTCGCTGTGTGAGTATCTGAAGTATCATATACTATTGTTACTGCATCCCATTCTTGACCGACTATATGCTCGCACTGCAAGATTAATTGTCCAATATCATTAGTTAACTCAGTTCGGTTTCTCATTTTCCCTTCCAAATAATTCCATATCACTCATATTCACTCACTGTGCTCTTGAGTGCATGGTGATAAAGGTCATTGCTCAGTATTTCTTTAACGCCTTTAAGGGAGTCGTCGAAGGGCTTGAGAAAAACGCGCTCTATTACGTGGGCTGCGAAAAAAGGAGATTGAATATAAGGTAATTGATGGTGCTGAATATCCCTTATATTTTTAAGTGTCATGTCCATGAAAGGCAACTCCGTTGCTGTGGGTGTTTTCATCTGCAAGTCAGGTAAATATTACCACCACCATGAGAAAAAAACAGGACTTTAGGATGTATTTTAACCGAATGATCTAGCCTGTTGTAAACGACCTGTGTACAGCCTCTCTTGTGTGTTAAGAGCTGGTCAAAAACAACATCTGTTGGTATAAATAACTAATATTTAATGCTAACAAAGCACCTCCTTGCTTCTGAGAAAACAGTAACATACTGTTTTTAAAGGTATTACTTTGTTGGCATAATCTCTGCTTTCTATAGAAAGTGTAGAAAACGATATCAACAGCCAAAAATAGCCTGACGTTGAGACAAAGGAATCCGCGATGCCAATCAAATTAGAAGACAGACCTATCGAAACCGTCCGCGAAGAAGTAATTGATAAACTCATATACAACTATAGCAACGGCGTTATTTCGAATGAAGCCTTTGAACGCCGCCTTGATCAGGCAATGGCGAGTGAGGTTCATCAAGAGATTGTAGATTTGGGCGCGGATTTAGAGATACCTAATAACGAACAATATTCAGCACAAAAAGAACGGCAATTCAGTGTTAACTATGGTGGTGTAGAAGCTGAAAATACCGAAACTATTGTTAGCATACTCGGCGGCAACACTCGCAGTGGAAAGTGGTCTGTTCCCAAAGAAGTCAGAGTATTCACACTGCTAGGTGGCTCAGACATTGATTTTTCCGATGCTATATTCCATACCCCCAATGTCACCATTAAAATATGCTGTTTGTTTGGTGGCGATAATATTTACGTACCTGAAAACGTTAATGTTGTCTCAAAAGCGTTTTGTATTATGGGGGGAATTGATAATAAAGCGCCTTCTATTGCCTCTCGACAAGCACCAACCATCACCATTGAAGGTGTCGTTTTGTTTGGTGGTTTAGATATTAAGATTAAGCAGACTATTAAAGAGAAATTTGTAGCTTTTGCTAACCAAATGAAAGAAATGTTCAATAGCAGTCATTACATGTAACAGAACTTATTCCCGATTGAAATCGGTCCCACAGACCAAGCCTACTCTCAATACTTGGGAAAATACTGTGGGAGCTGATTTATCAGCGAATCTTGCTAAAGAGCTTACTGCTATTCCCGATTGAAATCGGTCCCACAGGTCAAGCCTACTCTCAATACATGGGGAATACTGTGAGAGCTGATTTATCAGCGAATCTTGCTAAAGGGCTCACTGCTATTCCCGATTGAAATCGGGCCCACGGGTCAAGCCTAGCCTCAATATTTGGGCAAATACTGTGGGAGCTGGTTTATCAGCGAATCTTGCTAAAGAGTTCACTGCTATTCTCGATTGAAATCGGTCCCACAGGCCAAGCCTAGACTCAATACTTGGGAAATACTGTGGGAGCTGATTTATCAGCGAATCTTGCTAAAGGGCTTACTGCTATTCCCGATGAAATCGGGCCTACAGATCAAGCCTACTTTCAATACTTGGGAAATACTGTGGGAGCTGATTTATCAGCGAATCTTGCTAAAGGGCTCACTGCTATTCCCGATTGAAATCGG
>CAZXIN010000010.1:16670-127466 GCA_964640795.1 uncultured Pseudoalteromonadaceae bacterium
TGCTAAAGAGTTCACTGCTATTCCCGATTAAAATCGGTCCCACAGGCCAAGCCTAGACTCAATACTTGGGAAATACTGTGGGAGCTGATTTATCAGCGAGTCTTGCTAAAGAGTTCACTGCTATTCCCGATTAAAATCGGTCCCACAGGCCAAGCCTACTCTCAATACTTGGGAAATACTGTGGGAGCTGATTTATCAGCGAACTGCTTAACAGGATTGCAGTCGCTGACAAACCAAGCATAGAAAAGCTAGGTTATAGCTTTTTCATTTGCTTAACTGTTTCTTTCGTTGTTCTTACCGCGTTGGCAATCATACGAAAGTTAACCATAGATGCTTCATACGCATTTAATCCTGGCAATATAGCACCCGCTGTTGCGTCAGAAACCACTTGCACTTCAAAACCTTGCTCCATTAATTCACGCATGTGTGACTCAGTGCATAGGTTAGATGACATGCCGGCAAGAATCACTTTGTCTATGCCGCGTTTACGTAGTTGTAGCACCAAATCATTGGTTTCAGGTCCGTAAACTTTATGCGGGCTAGTCACCACTGTCTTGCCATCATTGATATAAGGCTTATACTGCGCTAGCCAATCAGCACCTGAACCCTCAAACCCTTTTGTCGATAATGGGCTTGTTCGGTCGAACATCTTGATACTATGCATAAGCACTTCAAGCGATCCTTCATGTTTCCACTGGTGATCATGAGGGTAATAATAGTGCGGTGACACAAAAACAGGGATGTCTTCTCTTTTCGCTGTTTTAAATAATTTATCAATGTTTTCTACTGTGTTGTTATCTGTCACGCTTTTGCCAACAACACCCCAGGTGACACCATCAGGGCTTAAAAAATCATTTTGCGGATCAGTAATGACAACAGCCGTTGTCCCTTTAGTCAGCACCATACCTGGATCAGGAATCCCCGGATCAGGCTTTTGAGCATAAGCACTACTCGCCATTAAAAGACCTATCGAGATAGCGACACTTTTTATTGTATGTTTCATTCCTATTTTCCTCTTGCGATTTAACATCAAAGTTGAGGTGTCATTATCCGTTTAAAAAAGTTATTATCGATATCAATAAGTATCAATTTTGTGTCTTATCGTATTTTTGTGAGGACTTATGGACGCTTTAAGTGACATTTTGAGGAATATACATTTACAAGGTAGCGTGTATTTTAATTCGTGCTTTTGTTCTCCTTGGGGACTAGATATAGCAGATACAGAACGTGCGTCTTTCCATATTATTGAACGAGGTCAATGTTGGTTGCAGATGGAGTCTCTGCCAGAGCCAGTGCCTTTAGTGGGTGGGGATATATTAATTTTACCTCACAGCGCACGACATCAAATATCGGATCAGCCGGATACAACTTGTTTATCAGGAAAAGAAACCGTTGAGCGTATTGTTGATGGACATAACCCGTTTGTCGGTGATCTAGAAAACTTCAATATTGTGTGTGGCTATTTCGAATTTGAAAAGGACGGACAAAAGCCTTTTATCGACGCGCTACCCGACATGATCCACCTCAATCAGCAGCATAGGCATCAGTTCAGTTGGCTTGATACTGCGCTAAAGTTGGTTGTGTCTGAAACCAGCATGAATCAACCCGGCAAAGGTGTGTTAACAGACAGAATAACGGAAGTACTTTTTATTCAAGTCATTCGTGCTTATATGCAACTGAATAATCAAAGCGATAACTTTTTGGCCGCATTAAAAGATAAGCAATTGTCTATTGCCTTAACGGCGATGCACCAATTCCCAGAAAAAAATTGGACGTTGGAATCGCTAGCTCTAGAAGCAGGTATGTCTCGTTCTATCTTCGCGAACCGTTTTCATAGTTTAGTCGGTATGACACCCATGAAATACTTGCTTAATTGCCGAATGCAGCTCGCTAAACAACATATAGAACACAGTTCAGATTCTTTGTTCAATATTGCCGAACAAGTTGGTTATACGTCTGACAGTGCTTTTAAAAAGGCATTTAAGCGCTTTTTTGATAGAACACCCGCTTCTTTTAGAAAGTCATAACGGGCTAAACAAAAGCGAGTTATTCATGAATAAGAGCCTATTCCTTTAGTAGTCGGGGATAGGCTCGTAGCTATCATCAAATCTCCTGCATAAGCGTTCATGGCAAAAAATGACAATAAAACAAAAAAGCATGTTGATAGCATCCTCTGCATAAACACTCCAAATGATTTAACTATAAGTAAGCTAAGTTGAGACTGACATGGCATATTATTAATATATTGTCGTATACCTGCAACGCTATACGTCTTATTGTATAAACAATCAATTGAGACAAACAGATGCAATACTTTGAAAACATTAAACATCTTTGTGCGGCGGTTATCTTTAGCCTAGTTTCAGCTACCCCCATAGCAGCGAATACCGACAGTAATATAATCACATTGGCTCAAGGTCAAAATTCACCCAAAGCAAAGATCATGGATGTCAGCTGGATTGCCGGATATTGGCAAGGTGAAATATGGGGCGGTCAGTTTGAAGAGGTTTGGTCTCAGCCGTCAGCAGGCTCGATGATGGCTTCTTTCAAATACATGGAGGACGATACTGTCGGGTTTTATGAAATCATTACCCTTGTTGAAGAAGGTGACAGCCTTATGTTGAGGCTAAAACATTTTAGCCCTGACCTAACAGGTTGGGAAAAAGAAGATGAAACTGTCGACTTCAGACTCGCAAAGTTAACACCCAATGCCGTATATTTTGATGGTTATACTTTCAAACGTATTAACGAAAACGAAATGCATGTGTTCGTTCTTGTCGACAATGATGGAAAAAGCCAAGAGACGCAGTTTATCTTTAAGCGCAACAATAAATAGGATCTAATCCCCCTATGCTGACGCTCTCTATCAACCCTTGATGCAGTTACCATTGAACAACTAGAATCTGGCATGATTAAAAACCGCTTTCTGCCTTTAATGCAATTTAAAATACGTTAAATAGTGTTAGGTTTTAATCTCCACGGAGTCCTGCCCTTCCGCGTGGTTTGCGTATATAATGCAGCCAATTTTATGAAGTGAGTAATCTGAATGTTTGAACAACTGGAACTTGATGACAGTTTATGCCGTGCAACGACTGAGATGGGCTATAAACAGCCTACCAGTATACAAAAGCTGACTATTCCAGCAGCAATGGAAGGCAATGACATTCTCGCTTCTGCGCCAACGGGTACGGGTAAAACAGCGGCTTTCTTGCTTCCT
Organism: uncultured Pseudoalteromonadaceae bacterium; assembly: GCA_964640795.1. Lineage (GTDB taxonomy): Bacteria > Pseudomonadota > Gammaproteobacteria > Enterobacterales > Alteromonadaceae > M269. The sequence goes on from CAZXIN010000010.1 coordinate 19,888, forward strand.
GCTTGCCAATATTTATTAGACTACCCGCCTCAAGAAGAAGAAGGCAATGCTCGTGTATTAATTTTAACGCCAACGCGAGAACTGGCGTTGCAGGTCCACCAGCAAGCAGTAGAAATAACCCGCTTTAACGATTTAACTTGTGGCGTTATCACTGGCGGCATCAACTACGGCACAGATCACGAAACACTGAGTAAAGAGCTTGATATCTTGGTTGCCACACCGGGGCGATTATTTGATCATATTGAACAGGAATCTTTTGATTGCCGTGGGATAGAATTACTCATATTGGACGAAGCGGATCGTATGCTCGATATGGGATTTTCAGCCGTTGTTAACCAGATATGCGGTGAAGCACGCTGGCGGAAACAAACCATGTTATTTTCAGCCACATTGGAAGGTGGAGGCATCAATAGGTTTGCCAATGAGTTGTTAGACGAGCCTGTTCTTGTCGAAGCTCAGCCTTCTCGTAAAGAACATGCAAAGATCCATCAATGGATACATGTTGCAGACTCGCTTACTCACAAATACGCTTTGCTAAAACATATTTTACAAAACCAAGTGGAGTCAGCCATTGTTTTTGTTAAAACGAGAGAACGCCTGCACCAACTAACAGGCTGGTTACAATCTGATCAAATTGACTGTTGCTGGTTACAAGGTGAGATGCCACAAGACAAACGTAATACAGCTATGGCTAAATTTCGAACAGGAGAAGCTAAGGTACTCGTTGCAACTGATGTCGCAGCAAGGGGCATTGATGTAGATAACGTTAGCCATGTTATTAATTACGACATGCCACGAACAGCAGATGTTTATGTGCATCGTATTGGCCGCACTGGTCGAGCTGGCAACAAAGGTATTGCGATATCTATCGTTGAAGCGCATGACGTTAATATTGTTCCTAAAATTGAACGTTACACAGAGCAAGCCTTGAAACGGAGAGTCATTCCCGAATTAAAGCCAAAGTACAAAGAAGCCCGAGTAACGGTTAAGAAGAAAAAAGTTAAATTAAAAGGATTAGCCAAAAAAGCTGCTGCAAAAACAGCCAAGAAACGCGCGGCTAAGCAAAGTGTTAAGCGTAGTAAAAGGCCTGCTATAAAGGAGTAGTATTTAGCCGTGCCATGGTTACAAAGAACAACATTAGAAGGACCAAACGTCACTCTTGTGCCATTGGATGAACATCACGCTAACGCGCTGCTTGAAGCAGCCTCAGATGGCAAATTGTGGGAACTGTGGTATACCGGCGTACCTAATGCAGAATCTGTGAATGCGTATATCACTAACGCATTGAATGAAGAAAAATCAGGCAACTCACTGCCTTTCGTGGTTATCGACAACAAAACTCAGACAATCGTAGGTTCAACACGATTTTGTCATTGTGACGTTGAGAATAACCGAGCTGAAATTGGGTACACCTGGTATGCGAAACGCTGTCAGCGAACAGTTGTTAATACAGAGTGCAAGCTACTTTTGTTAACCCATGCTTTCGAGACATTGTCTACCATTGCAGTTGAGTTTTGCACTAGCTGGCATAATCAAGCATCACGTAACGCCATAGCAAAGCTGGGCGCTAAGCAAGATGGCATTATACGCAATCACAAAAAACTGCCGAATGGCGGCTACCGTGACACCGTTGTATTTTCAATTATCGAATCGGAATGGCCCGCTGTGAAACAGTCACTGGTATTTAAACAAAAGCAATACAGCTCCTAGTGCGGCAGGCAGCGATGGTTGCGAATAGTATAAAACTAAATCAATTCGTCCCCACAGTGCTTGATACTCAAGAACACTGTGAGCGTTGCTTTATGCCAAGCAGGAACAATTAACTGCTGATTCACACAAGATTAAGCGTGCTGTCTTCAATAGTGGCATTCACAAGAAGTTTGGAAACGACTCTCTTACTCTTCAGGTCAAGGCATTGGATATCTTGGGCAACAATTGATTTTGATGACAACAATTGCATCAAAGCCAGCGTATTTATTTTCAAACTCACATACTGCTCTTGATGTGCTTTATTCATTTTCATTGTCTTAACCTCTTTATATCAAGTCATACAATATTAGTGAACGGGTGTTCTGGCACTCATTGAAGGTCTGGCTGAGTGCCATGAGTGTTCAAAGTAATCAACACCGTTTTTAAGTGCATTTAGACACTGTTCTAAGTATTGAGGAACGAAAGGCGTGATTTCCATGTCAGCACTGCACTCTTCCAGTTTATTGTATGCCTCGGTCATCAATTCACTTGGCTTTATACCTAATCCATCTTTACTTAACGTTTCAGCCAACGACAACGCTGTCCCCGTAAACTGCAGAACGATTTGCGGATACTGTTCAATTTGACGCTCAAGTAATAACGAAGACACTTCGTAAGCACAATGAAGGTAAGGTATAGCTTCTCGTGGAGAGCACTCCTGTCTCATTTTCTGTCCTGCATGATGCAGCTTATCTATATAAGCGATGGCTTGTTCAGGATGAAGTATTAACCATTTACTGTGGACCGGACAAAGTGTGTGAGTTCCCATAACAAGCCTATTTGTAGTTCATTATAAACCACATTAATACGAATCATTATCATTTGCAATAACTTATTTGGTCATTATTCTCCTCCACTCTTGCAATTAGAATCACACCCACAGAATTACCCAAGTATTCAGATTAGACTTACCTTGTGGGACCGAATTTATTCGGGAATAACAATGAACTCATTAGCAATGATTCGCTGATAAATCAGCGCCCACAGGACTACCAAGTATTGGGATTAGGCTTACCTTGTGGGACCGAATTTATTCGGGAATGATCAATACGCTCAACCTCACAGCTTTTTGATCAAAGCCCCTAAAATATCATTTGATGGATAAAAACCCGAGGTCCATCCTAGGCGGACAATCACCAACTCTTGAGAAGGAATGATCATAACAATCTGAGAGCGATTGCCCATCATGGCGTATGCATCCGCAGGTAGCTTATCCCAGCGTAGCTCACTGCCTCCACCATTTAACCAAAATTGATAGCCGTAACGCGGATCATTTGTTGAATGGTTAGGGGCATACGACCTTCTAACCCAATCTTCAGTCAATAGACGCTGACCATCAACAACCCCTTGATTCACCATCAAAAACCCAAGGCGAGCCCAATCTCTTGCTGAAGCATAAATATAGGAGCTTCCCACAAAAACCCCGCTGGCATCAGGTTCGAACAAGGTGTCGTTCATATTCAAAAGCTGTAAAACTTCTTGATATAAAAAGTCATAATTGTTTTGTGCACGACTGCCCAGTTGATCAGATAAGTAACGTGCTAACAAGTTAGTCGTTCCGGAGGAATAAGAAAAATGTGTACCGACAGGGTGCTCTAATAAGCTTTCCATAGCCACATTTGATGCACTGCCTTCAGTAAAGAGCATCCGTGTCGAGTCACTACCCGGTGCGTACAGTTCCGAGAAATCGAGCCCTGAAGACATCTGTAGCATACTTTCCAGAGATATATCCGCACGTTCGTCCTTTGACCAATCAGGAAACAAGTTCGTCGCTGAGGTATCTAACTTACCCATCTGATCCAAGCGTCCTAGCATAATCGATGTAACACTTTTCCCCATAGACCAGCCAAGAAAAGGTGTTTTCTCGTCAAAGTCTGGTGCATATGATTCAGCAATGAGTTTGCCTTGCTTAATAACCAGTAAAGCCCGTGAGTCATACCCATCAATATTGTCTTGCTTAAGTTGCTCATCAAGAATGCTTTGAACATTGCTATCAATATGTGCCGCGGTATCTCCCATTGGCCATGGTGTATCATTCCTGGATAATTGTGGCACTTGGACATTATCGAGCGCTTTTGTATCACCAAATTCAAGCGTACAGCCAACACCTTCTCGGTATTGGGCAGTTGTTGGTGCAAACCCCATCATGGTAGCTGTTACTCTTTTATCTTGCTCGTCATAGTGAATATCAATCGTACGTGTTGCAGGTGAATATGTTGCTAGGTCTTCAATAACTTGCTCTTCAGATTGGCCTGTAATATATCGACCTGAACACGCAAGCTTAGCACCAATGCCTGCTCCAACTTTAACCGCATCGTCTAAGTGAAACGGTGATATGCGCATCATCGGCAGAGCAACAAATAGCAACAAGGCAAGAACCACCGCCACGCTGATAAGGACTTTCTTCATTTTTATTCCTTGGAAGAACTGCAAGGAATAAACTTTATCAGCAATCTACGCTATACAGGAATCATAATTCCTAATTTAAACCGCTATTTTAATTGTTCAGTATAAAATTAAAGCGATATTCCTCAATAGCTTCAAACTTTATAGTTAAACTCGAAACTTACTTTAGGCGCATGCCCTGTTTTGTATTTCCCTTGTCCTTGTAATGCCTTAAGCTCACCATTGCCTGATCCCTCAATCACACTAAAAGCTGAATCAACCATTCCATCGATAAAGGTTCCCTGTTCTTTAACAGAAAAGCTTCCCGCCTTACCTTTTATTGAACCTGTTACACGTTCTATTCCAACAAAAGTAGCACTGCCATCTGCATTGTAAGCCATGAGGTAATCTAGCCGCCCTTCTCCTTCTAATTCACCTGTATATTTCTTTTGAATAACGGTTCTAGTGAATTTAGCGTCGTCGTTGATCTCCAAATAAGGGGTTTCGTTCCAAGATACAATTTCAAATTCATTACTCATCATTTTTCTCATTGTTAATATCACTATATTCAATGTACATTATGGCCCTACAACCCGTATTGTAAAAACACGACATCATGGCTAACCCACCGTGCAATAACGACATAAAGGGTGTTCTTCACTTATCCTCAAGCGAACAACATTATCAATTGAGCCGCGCTATTCCATGCTCAAAGCTCAAAGATATAGTAGAGCAATATTGGTTCGTCAGTTGGGATTTAAGACAACAACCGCCTCATGTTCAGAAAAACTTACCCGACCCTTGTGTGAATTTATTTTTTGATGAGCAGGGTGCCAAACTGCTGGGCGCAGTTAGCAAAGTTTACACTTACAAGATGCAGGGCGTTGGTCATGTCTTTGGCATTAAGTTCATGCCTTCAGGCTTCTGTAGTTATACAAAGAAACCGATGTCGAGTTTTGCTGAGCAATACTCTGAGCCTAAAACTGTTTTTCAGTATTGGGGGGATGATGTATTAGATGACATTAAACTAAAGACGTCACTCAGTGACGCTATTGCGGTTGCTGAACCGTTGTTGTTAGCCAATATAACGCCAGCAACAGAGAAGCAACAACTGACCAATGCAATTGTGAGTTTCATTAAGCAATCCCCTCATGTAACCCATGTAAACCAAATTGCAGCGCATTTTGAGATAAATGTAAGAGCACTACAACGTCTGTTCGAACGCTATGTAGGATTAAGCCCTAAATGGGTTATTAGAAAGTATCGCTTACATGAAGTGCTGGATAATGCAGAAAACAACAAACAAGATTGGTTAGCCACAAGTATGGCTCTTGGATACACCGATCAAGCCCATTTTATTAAAGACTTCAAAGATATCATTGGTGTAACCCCCTCGTCTTACCTAGAATTCTAGCGTCAACACCAACCAGCTGAATATCCTACTTTTTATACAGCACATTATTTTCCAGAGTGAGTGGTGATAGTTTTGCTCCTATCAGAGCGAACATGTGTGATAATAGCCGTTCTCTTTTTAACATGTCCAACGCTGGTAGTGGCAAAAAATAGCGCTGCTCACAGGCATGGCTTATCTAGAATTCAGGTTATTTATGCATCAACAGAAGATCGTCCTCGCTACCGGAAATCAAGGCAAGGTCAAAGAACTCGCTCGCCAACTAAAATCCTTCCCTGTTGAAGTTGTTGCCCAAAGCACATACGAGGTGCCAGAGGTAGCAGAAACAGGCACAACGTTTGTTGAAAACGCCATCATTAAAGCGAGGCATGCTAGTGCAATAACAGGCTTACCAGCGATCGCCGATGACTCTGGAATAGAAGTGGACGCTTTATTGGGAGCACCAGGTATATATTCTGCACGTTATGCAGGCATCAATGCCTCAGACTCAGACAACGTCAATAAGTTACTAAAAGCATTAAAAGATACGCCCGAAGAGCAAAGAGTGGCAAGATTCCATTGTGTCTTGGTTTTTTTACGTCATAAAGGTGACCCCGTACCTTTGATTTGTCAGGGAACTTGGGAAGGCAGCGTCACCAGAAATATCTCTGGTGACAAAGGGTTTGGTTATGATCCCATTTTTTGGGTCGCACAGCATCATTGCACAGCTGCGGAGCTGGAACCTGAGCAAAAACAACAGCTAAGTCACCGAGGCAAAGCACTAGAAAAGCTGATTCCTCTCATGTCGTCTTACTTAGGGTAACTGAGATGCCCTCAAGCACAATAACTGAACCACCACTGTCGCTCTACATTCATATTCCTTGGTGCGTTCAAAAGTGCCCCTATTGTGATTTTAATTCGCATGGGCTCAAAACAGACTTACCCGAAAAAGAGTATGTTGCTCATTTGCTCGATGACTTAGCACAAGACGCAAAGTTGGTCGCAGAGCGATCGGTTAATACGATTTTTATTGGTGGGGGAACGCCTAGCTTATTGTCTGTTGAAGCGATGGACATACTGCTCAGAGGCGTGGCTGAGCGTGTCAACCTTTTACCCAACGCAGAAATAACATTGGAAGCCAACCCTGGCACACTGGAAACGAATAAGTTCATTGGCTTCAGACAAGCAGGCGTTAACCGAATATCTATCGGCGTGCAAAGTTTTCAGCAACAAAAATTGCAAAGCCTTGGACGTATCCATGATGATAATCAAGCACTTGTTGCCGCTGATTACGCAAGAAAAGCAGGGCTAAATAGCTTCAACTTAGATCTGATGCATGGACTGCCAGAGCAATCGCTGGAAGACGCACTGATTGATCTATCCACAGCTATTGCTCAAAAGCCACCGCACCTGTCCTGGTATCAGCTCACGATTGAGCCTAATACCCAATTTCATTCAAGGCCGCCAACTCTGCCGGACGATGACATACTGTGGGATATCCAAACACAAGGTCAGGCGATGTTGACCCAAGCAGGTTATAAGCAGTATGAAATATCAGGATATAGCTTAGCCGAACAACAATGCCAACATAATTTAAATTATTGGCGCTACGGCGATTACTTAGGTATTGGCTGTGGAGCACATGGCAAGATCACACAATGTCATTCATCGGGAATTAAGCACATTATACGGACAGTCAAAACCAAACACCCCAAAGGCTATATGGATTTAAGTCGCCCCTACCTAGACAATCAATCATACGTTGAATCTGACGAGCTTCCGTTTGAATTTTTTATGAATCGATTAAGGTTGTTGGAGCCTTGCCCCAAGGAGGATTATGCTCAACTGACAGGATTAAGCTCTGATAATCAGTCATTAACGAAAATATTCGAAAAAGCAGGAAATAAAGGCTTAGTATCTGAAACATCAACACATTGGCAAGTAACACCTTTAGGACGGCGCTACTTGAATTCATTGCTAGAATTATTCGTCTGATTCTATTTGTTTGACCTTACCCGAGACAATCACATTGTATGGCTGTAACTCAGGCACATTTTGACGCAAGGATTCTTCTATAGCATCGATGCTATATAGCTTCTTACAAAACCATTGAGCTTGGCGTTTAAGTCCTTCTGCTTGCACGCCAGCTTGAAGTTCAATCTCCTGACCTAGGTTCTCAAGGCGTTGAGACAACTTTTCGACACGTCTTTCTAACTCTTCAGCATCCGAACTACTCAACCCACCAATGGCAGACAAAACACCACCTAAGGATGTACTAATCGCTTTCTCGATTTGTGCTTCGAGCTCAGGGTCAACTAACTCATCGACGTTCTCAAAACTACCAGGACCAATATAGTAGTTATCTTCGGTATGAATAAATTTCTCTCTGACTTTTACCTGTGCACGTTCTAAAGAGGTCTGAATTCGGTCATACCCCCTACTCTCAGTGCCAACAAGGCCAACATACACTTGCTCGATAGTCTCAACAGCAAGCTGAGTTCCCTCCTTAGCGAGAAGGATCATTTTAGGAATAACATAGTGGATACCACTAGATAAATCCGAAAGCAGGCGCTGTTGCTCTTTATCAAGTTCAACCCAATGTCCACCAACGATAAGTTGGTCGCCATCGTTAATCTGATAGACAGTGCGGCTTCTGTCAGTGACACGAATTTGGTTTTCGTTAACAACCATACCAAAATTCAAATCAGCTTTGCACTTCCAATCAGCCATAGCTACCGAAGAGCTAAGCATGCACACAACCAATGTCAGCAATCGCATACTTAGAGTTTTAAATCTCAAAAAAACCTCAGAATTCTATTTATCACCCTTAAATTTTGACACGGATTGATCAAATCAGACAGCATGATCAGACAAGTTTAAGGATAATTAAGTTAGTTAACCAATATTAAGGCGTGTTGATCTTTCATATGCACTTTATCTGACGTCCTACATTTTCTGCCAACGAGCAAGCGTCATGACGAATAGGCACATTGAGATGACCAATACTCACGCTTTATCATCGAGTTAGAAAACACTGGGCTCTCAGCAATGACATAACAAGAAAGATCAACAAGCCCTAGATAATGGTTATATCAATTCTTGGTACTCAAGAGATCACTTCGAGCATAATTTATCTTTCAGAAATGTCACTATTAATTAACACTTCTGACCAAACGTACAAAAACTGACAGCTGTTTCTCGCGTAAGGAGTTGCTTCCGTTGAAAAAAGCCACAACCCATGCTCTTTCTGGATCAGTCAAGGAAGGTGTCGATGACCAAAAATCATCGGAGGGTGTTACTGGAAATAACTCAGTGTTAATGGACGGCCTAACACATTGACGTTCAATCAAGGACGTTAGCTCCTTCAAATTAGGCAGTCGCCAGTCATTATTACTCGCAAAGGTGAAACCATGAGCAGTGACAAGTGCCTGCTGCCATGTGAGCTGCTGAGCATCATCAACACATTGGTTATCAGTGGCCTGAAAAACCTGTCCGATACTGCAACGCATCCACATTAAACCCGTTGCAGTATCTGTAACCGTACCGTCGGTATTATCAACAAACATGTCTGACGGCGTTGTATTATCAATCGTGGTCAAACAAGTTTGAGCTTGAATCGAAAAGCTCATGAAAACCATAACAAAAACACTGATCAATGGAGTTTTTTTATTCATCATTAAGAGTTTCATATTAGCGCCCCGCTCTAACGAGCCGAATACGAGCGGCACTTGATTTATTCAAAAAGTTATCGTTTCCTGTGGCAAAATCAATCGCCCAAGCATTCTGAGATGCATCACCCTGAGGGCCGTCTGCACTGGCTTCACGCGCCCAATAAAATATCGGGCTGGTCGTTGTATCGGTCGTATTTGGAAAGTTTGTTTCGTCGATTAATGGTCCTGCCGTTTTTCCTAAATGCAAGATCGATTGTAATTCCACGTAGGTTGGTATCCGCCAATCAAAAAAGCCACACAGCCCTACAGCATTAACCGCTTCTACAAAAGCCGTTGTATTGCACTGTGCAAGACCACAACTCGCTGTTGCAGGATTCATAGCACCTTCGAAGCCGCCATTATTTTCGGTAAAGAACCAAGAATAGGTATTGGACACACTGTTTAAACTGGTGCCTTGTTCTTTCACTTCCCAGACTAATCCAGTTAGATTATCGCGCACACAAGAAAAGCCCACATTATCTTCATCTACCTGGTCGCCTATCGCATCGAGGCGAGTGTAGTCAAACCCTTGCTGCCCCCTACCGGCTTTTTCTAGCGCGCCATTTTCAAAAACAACATCTCGCCCCCTGTGCCCGTCTTGAGCTGGGAATAAATTCTGTGCATCGACACCCACTGCTGTGTCCGAGGCAAGCTGTGTCACGCCAGTATCATTCAACCTATTGGCCACAAAAGGACGAACACCAACCTGAAGGTTATCTTCAACAACGTTATTGAATTGATCCGTCACTTGTAGAGTGAACGTGGCTTCTTCTTGCAAATTCACCGTAGGAGCTAACGCGGTCGTTGCTGATTCTGAAGGAGCTAAAATGGTAGGCGTCAAACCAGAATCGTTCAACCATAAGAATGACAATGGGTTAGCTGCCGGAACAACCGAACTAGCATCACCTGTGAGTAAAATAGGTTCCCCTTCAAAGACTGTCCTATCGACACCAGCATTAACCGTAGGCAAGGTTTGGCTCTCACTCAGTACTTGTAAGTCAACACTTTGCTCACCTTCGCCACCTTCCGCATCTGTCACGGTTAACGTAAAACTCAAAGTAGATGTACTTTGTAAAACAGGGGTAGTAAAAGTCAATTCCATACCGTCTAGACTCACACCTTGCAGCACATCAGTCCCCTGAGTTTGTTGCCAGCGAAATGCACTAATGGGATTCGCCGGATCGGCGGCGTCACTGTCAAAGCTTGTTGCACCACTTAACGTTAGCTCGGTGCCCGCTGGTACTGTATTTGAAGGAGGCTCGGCGATTGATGGCAAAGTAATCAATGCTTCAGGCAGGCTGTTAACAGCCACCACTGTCACGTCCAGCGTATCTGACGCATTATTACCATTAGCATCAGTCACCAACAGCGTTAAGGTATAAACAATGTCATCGGTAATAGTAGGAGCGACAAAGGTCGCAGCAGGTGCATCAGTTGAGGCTTGTGTGATCACAATATCGTTAGGTGACGCTGTCCAAGAAAAAGTGAAGGTCTCTGTGTCGCCGGCGGCTTCACCACTGATAGACACTGTCGCCATTTCATTAACGGTTTGATCTGTCCCAGCATTAACCACCAGATTAGACGCACTCGGACTATCATCTGAAGAATCGGAACCACCACCACAAGCCGTCAATAACAGCGACAAAAAAACCAAACTGTGTAAACGCATCTGTTCTCACTAACTAACAAAGTCCTATCTAGTTATCGTATTCTCACCGTAAATATTGAGCCTTTTTGAAGATAAAAATTAGACCGAATACAACGGCCTTATTCTCTGATTTTTATGCATGCACTATGCTTGAACAATTTAGACACACCTTCTGGAATTCTCGATATTTCGATTTGTCCAAACCCAAAAATCAGGCCATTTAATGTAGAGTCGTGCATGACATACTGTTTGATTGAAGAAACGTAGACCCCCATATGAAGAGCAGAAGATGCTAACACTTGTGCGTCTATATGCTCATGTAACTCGGCGCATAAATGAACGCCAGCTTGCGACACAAAAACTCTTTTGACGATATCAGGGTACTTCATCAAGGTTGCATTCAGGCAGTCAAATCGCTTTTTATAAATACGCTTCATTTTTCGTTGATATTTATACAAATCGCCGTAACCAATAAATTTTGCCAATGCGCCTTGTATATACTGTGGGTTACTCCAGTCGCTTTGCATTTTTGCAGCTAAGAATGCGCTTCGAGCCCACTTAGGTGGTATGACTAAACCTGTTTTGATGTCAGGAAACATGATTTTTGATAATGACGTTAAATAAAAAACAACGTCACAAACATCATTCATTTTTAACGCGTCGATCGACTGTCCTGTAAATCGAAGCTCACTGTCGTAATCATCTTCAATAATAATAATGCCATTTTTTGCAGCAAACTCTAACAACGCCATACGTCTTTCTGCACTCAGCAGCACGCCCATAGGGAATTGATGCGAAGGGGTTACATAGATAATACTGACATCTTTTGGGATTTGATGAACGAGGATCCCCTTTTCATCCACTGGTATAGGGCACATTTTAGCACCCGCCGACTGGAACACATGATAAGCCATTGGGTACCCCGGCGATTCAATTGCGACTTTACTTTTCCCTCTTTCAACCAAAAGGTTGGCGATAATGTTCAGTGATTGCTGAGTACCTGTTGTCACAACCAGTTCGTTTGCTTGGCAGGCGATAGAGCGGTAAGTGGTTAAGTGGCGAGCGAGTGCATGCCGTAAGTCCTCATTGCCTTGTGGTTCCGGTGTGCCTGTTAGGTTATGAGGCAAATGATTAAATGCTTTGTTCAGAGCCCGCTTCCATGCAGAGAAAGGGAAGTATTTCGTTTCGGGGCGTCCAATAGAAAAATTAAAAGGGGCATCGTGTTTTCGAGGAAGGATATCGTCAACACACTTTTCACGATACTGTGGCACTAACTTAGTCGTCAGATTGCTTTTGTCATCGTTCAGCCTTGGCAAGGGTTCTCTAGCTTCATATGAAACAAAGCTACCTCTTCCTCGCTCAGAATAGATAAGGCTTTCTGCGGTTAATTGTTCATAAGCCGCTATTATCGTGTTTCTTGAGACCTTACAAGCAGCTGCTAGCTCTCTCGTCGAAGGCATTCTCTGACCATTAGCCATTTTACCTGCAACAATTGCACTTCGTATTTGCGCTGTAATTGTTCGAACGAGGTTAGAAGCACCTCTTATTTCCAATGGAAAGCTCAGCGCATTAATTGGATCCACAAAATTGACTCAAATAGGCTCTTACAATAAGTCCAATATATCGAAGATAATAGATAAATAATATAATTAAACACAGGTACTCACCATGAAACTTAACATAATGGGTTGGCTTTTTGTCCCCTATCTTCTGCTGTTCTTTTTCCATAGCAATGCCGTTGCATCTGGCACAAAAATTGACTTTTCTCAGCTTACGGTTGTTCAGCTCAATGGGGCTAAAAGTACAATTCAGGATATAAAGCGTAAGAAAACGACTTACATTAAGTTTTGGGCGTCTTGGTGCCAACCTTGCCTTGAACAAATGCCACATTTGCAAGAGGTAACCGAGTTATACGGCAACGACATCGATATTATTGCCGTGAATATTGACTTGAATGAGTCAGATGACGAGATCAAGCAAGTGATTGAAAAGTTCAACTTAACTATGCCTGTCGTTAAAGACAGTCATGGAGAATTGAAGCAAGCCTTTCAGTTCGTTGGTACGCCTTTTCATGCTTTGATAAATGAACAAGGGCAAGTGCTACATACAGGACATGAAGCCGATGACCTGCTAGATCAAAGGTTAGATTTACTAGCAAAGAATAGAGGGAGCAATATCTCAGCTATGGCGTTAGGCCAAGCTGGTAATCCACATTTTGATCCAAGCTCACTTTCTCAAGGCAGAAAAACCCTGCTCTTCACCGCCACTTGGTGCGATTGGTATCTGGAAGAGTCCAGACCTGACATGTCCGCTGCCTGCATAAAAGCACAAAAAAATATCTCATCTCAAGATAGCCATGATCAGATCACTATCGTTAGTCATATGTGGACTGGGGATAAAGAAGTTGCCGAGTTCAAATCAAAGTATGGCATCAACACTCCTATTTTACTGGATACAGGCGGCGAAGCTTTCTTTATGTTTAATGTGAATTCGTTTCCAACGTTTGTTGTGTTAGAAAACGGTAAAGAAGTTTATAGAACATCTGACTACGAAGACAAACGTTTATACCAATAGCAATAGGCTTCTTAAAAACGCCTATTTAACCTCCAACGCTTAATAGCAGGCGGTTAAATAGCGCGTTAAATACTGGGATGCTTTAGTAGGCAGTACTTAACGCAATATGAGTAGTCTCGCCCTAGGCAGATTGACGTTCCAAGTTCTCGTCTAATGTGACTTGTGTCGCCTCCAGTTGTTTTTTGCTGGTCGCTACGTCGGTCATGTCGTAGAGCATGATACTAATATTCTCTACTTCTCCTGTATGAGTCATCAAAGGAGACAAAATGATATTCTGATACATGAAGTCTTCGGCACCTGTAATCGGGCGATAATTGCGAAACTTAAATAAAAATGGCCGCTGTTCCCACGTAATAAAAGCCCGGTTACGTAGTTCAATCACCGGCCTAATTTTATTTTTAAACCAACCAACATCAACTTCTTCAAACAACTCAAACAACGTTTTATCGCGAACTTCACTAGGCAGCTTGCCACTGTGGCTTTCCATAAATCCGTTCCAAACTTTAACTTTGCATTCTTTGTCTATCACAACAATGCCGACATCTATTGATTGGATCATGTTCATCATCCAATGAAATTCAGTCATATCATCAATAGCGGAATCAGTCATGTTTTTAGTCCTCCAATAGGTGCGCGAGCTTATAATTCATCATGTTCATAGACTCTTCTGTAAAAAGTAAAACCAAGTCGCATTGAACAGCGTATCCTTCTAGCCCATAGCTCAATTCAATAGCCAGTGTGCGCTTCCACTTACTCTTATTTGTCGAAATGAGCTCCGACACATTTCTATGCTGTCCAAGAACAATCGGGTGTCCTTGACTAAAGCGCAGATCGAGTTGACTCGCTAAGCTGTTTAAACAAGTACCAATGAGGATATTTGCGGCATCCATTAACAACTCAAGTTGGACTTTATCGTCCACCTTTTCCTTAATATTTAATATCTTAGCAACATCCTCAAAACTTGAGTCACTTAATATAAACAATGCTTCACCACTAACACCACCGCCAATGAAGCCCTGACACACAGCCGACACCGACTCTTTAGCTTCGATGTCTTGTAACATCATGTGCATTTCAGATACTTCAATAAGGTTCACATTGGGTATGGGAAGCTTCACGAACACCCCCAACATTCTAGCCAAACGATCTCCAGCCTGTCCCATAGCTACGTTCGTTATCTCTTGATAACAATCTCGGACTTTAGGGTCGAGTAGTTCATCGTCTTCAGGTTCTTCTTCCGATTCGCCTTGTCGAATGCCATGCTTGACTAACACTTCATTCAATGTTTTGGCATCAACCGGCTTTTCGATAAAATCTATCGCCCCTAACTCTTTAACGCGTTCATGGGCACTAGGCTGAATATCGCCCGAAATGACAACAACTTTGGTATCAATTTTTAGTTCACTAATTTCCTGAAGAACTTCGTACCCATCCATAATGGGCATATTGAGATCCAGCAAGAGCAATTGGCCTTTGCCTTCTCGAAGTGCCATTATTCCTTCGCGACCATGTTTAGCGAAATGAATAGAAACTGGCCAGTCTTCTGGTAACGACTTGGAAACTTGTTTACGCGCTACCAGTGAATCATCACAAATAAGAACTGAATACATGGTGTTGATATTCCCCCAAAAATCACTCGCCTGATGGGTTCAAGCGAATCAAAAGCACTTACGACTGAATCTAACGCGGCTTACATATAACATAGGCTATGCGCCTTGTTCATGACTCAAATAAATGCATACGACACAACAACTTTGGCACAATATTCGAGAATATTCGAGAAAGTACCCAACTTTATGTTATCGGCATCGATAAAAAAATATGGAGATTATTACATAAATGCAGAAAAGACTTTGTGACTAACGCTAGGCAAGCCCTAATTCGGCCATATTAACGCGGTATTTACGCCCAACTTTAACCTTGTCACCCGTTGAGAGCTGAGCAATATATTCACCGTTAGAATTTGGCGTGAGTTTAGTTACTTTCTCAACATTAACAATAGCCGAACGATTGACTCGGGGGAAAAGCTTTTTGTTGAGCTGTTGTTCAAGCTCTTTTAGTGTTTTACGAATGATGACCTGTCCCTCAGATGTGTGTAGGCACATATAATCACCTGCTGCCTCTATCCAGTGAATGCTATCTAGCTTAACACGCAACCACTCCGTACCACTCTTCACTGACAATATATTAGACTCACTCGATGCTTGTGATTGTTGTTCCAATGACTCAATAAAGTGCGTTAATGAATGTCCCGTTTTTCTTTTTAATAGTGTCTCTAGATAAGCGCACTGCTGTAATTCATTCGCTTCTTTCATCTTAGCTTTTATTTTATCAACACAAACCTTCAATCGTTCATTGGAAACAGGTTTAAGCAAGTAGTCTGTGGCACTCTTTTCATAAGCTTTACAAGCAAAGTCGTCATGAGCAGTAATAAAGACAATATAAGGTAATTGCGAGGACTGACTTTGCAGTTTTTCAATCAGGTCAAAGCCATTTAACCTAGGCATTTCAATATCAACGAAAATAACATCCGGCTGACATGCCGAGATAACGTGTAACGCATCTAAGCCATCATGAGCTTGTTCTACAACGTCTATATCAGCATAGTCTTCTAATCTCAATTGCAAGCCTCTACGAGCTAATGGCTCGTCATCTACCACAACAACTTTTATTACTTCAGACATAGCATAGGTCATCAATTGATAATTAATATCAGCTTGGACAAAGCCAATTCAAGTTGCAAATTGCAGATGTAACATACTGTGATGAATGAAACATATGGTATCCAGGCCTTAATCGGCAGGCATAAAAAAGGGCTTTACAAACGTAAAGCCCAGTAATCAAGGAAACAATACACATTCTAAGAATATGCACGTTACGGGGTCACTACTCCCGATGACTGAAGTATAAACAGCAATTTGTTACAGCAATATTGAAAAGTGTTCAAATGACTATAACGTGGGACGAATGTCCTCTAAATAGGTTCCAGTTGTAGCGAAGTTCGTAGAACGTTATCTAAGCCTTATCCGAAAATTGAACGAATGATATAGAAGAAAATGATACTCAACCCAGCACCTATTGGCAGGGTAATGACCCAGGATATAACAATGTTTCGAACAACACCTAAATTCAAAGCGGCTATCCCTCTTGCCATACCAACACCGAGAACAGCACCAACAAGCGTTTGAGTTGTCGATATAGGTAAGCCTGTACCACTGGCTAAGATAACGGTACTGGCGGTGGCCATTTCAGCTGCAAAGCCTCGACTAGGCGTTAATTCAGTAATGCGTTGACCGACTGTACTTATGACTCTTGCGCCAAGCATAGCCAAGCCTATGACAATACCGACAGCGCCTAAAGGTAGTATCCACCAAGCGAGCTCTGCTTTCGATGCTAACTCACCACCTGATTGAACGACACTCACAATGGCAGCTAGAGGTCCAATTGCGTTAGCCACGTCGTTTGAACCATGAGCAAATGCCATAGAACAAGCAGTCACTATCATTAAGGAAGCAAAAATCTTTTCTAAACCGCCAAAGCCACGTTCATCTGTCTCGTCTGAAACATTCATCCTGCCGACGACTATATTCCCTATAATAAGCACCACAATGCCGACAGCCAGTGATACAAAAAAGGATTGTCCACCAGTTAAATTCAGCCCAACATGTTTGAGACCTTTAGTAATAGTCACAAGTGACATCACAAAGCCACACAAAAACATGTAAACAGGCACCCATTTCTTCGCTCTGGCAATAGGGTCTGCAGTATCAAAGATAAGTTTCTGCGCACTGACAAATATACCAAACGCAATAAGACCTGAGATGGCAGGCGTAACAACCCAACTACCTACAATCTTAACAACCTCACCCCATTGAACCGCTTCAGCTCCTAAGCCGACAACAGCGAAACCAACAATAGCACCCACGATAGAGTGTGTCGTTGATACAGGCCAACCTCGCCATGAGGCAACAATTAACCAGGTTCCTGCGGCTATCAACGAAGCCAGCATTCCAAACACCAGCAGTTCAGGTGTGCCTTCAAAGGCATTAATATCCACAATACCTTTACGAATGGTTGAAGTGACTTGCCCTCCTGCTAAATAAGCACCAGAGAATTCAAAAACAACAGCCACAATAATAGCTTGCTTTATGGTCAATGCTTTTGAACCAACCGATGTTCCCATCGCGTTGGCCACATCGTTAGCACCTATCCCCCAAGCCATAAAAAAGCCAAAGAGAGCCGCTAGTACAATCAGGATAAACCCGTACTCAGTGAATACCGTCATAAGTTAAACATCCAACCTTACTATTAAGCTTTTGCCAGCATCAAAAGGAGGCGGCCACCAATTTCCTGAGTGCCATGAACAATGTCACTCAGCCAATCAATGACGCGATAGGTAATTAATGTGTGATTAGCGTCTAACGATGACTCGTATTTGTGCAGTTGTTGAATCAGCTTTAACTTCATCTCATCAGCATCTTCATCAATCGCATTGAGCTCTCTGATTTTAGATTCAACCAATTTTGCTTCTCGACCAGCAAAGCCGGTTTGCAACAACTCATCGAGCTCATCTATAGATGACTGTGCCTTGCGAGCAGCAGCTTGCATGAGATCAAGATAGGCACGAAAAGAAGGTTGCATATCATCGGGGATCTGTAGCTGTCGTCCGTGCACATGCAAAGAGACTTCTTTGACCTTGGTATGGATACGATTCAGCTCACGTAGAATGCCTAAAATATCGGCTCTATCGAAAGGCATAAATAAGCCACGAGGAAGGTGAAGTAATAGTTCACGATCTATAGCCTTTGCTTCTCTATTGATAGAAAAAATATCATTGAGTATTTCTTCGCTCGCCTTTGATTCGGGATCAAGCGTACTAAAGAAAAGTTCAGCTAGTTTTTCACAACATGAAGCGGTAAGGCCTGCATGTTGCTCGATAGGTTTTATCGGAGACCGTGCAAAAATGCCAAATATATTGGACATAAATTGTTCCTGATTTTTAAGCGAGGCAATCTTAGCTCAAAGCTTTAGAAAGAAAAACCGCTATAGCAAAAAATTCATAAAACTGTCTAAAATTCAGACTATATATTACTCATTATTTCCTTCTTTCATAGCTTCGGCAATTTTCTTTCTCGAAACATGACGTACATCTCGGCCTTTAACGAAATATATAATGTACTCGCAAATATTTTTGCAGCGATCGCCAACCCTTTCTAGTGCTCTCATAGCCCACAAAATCTCCAACCACTGAGGCAATAAATCGGTTTCTTTACCCATCTCATGCATTGCTTCTGAGAGCAGCGCTTTGTATTGCTTGTCAATTTCGCGGTCAAGCTTATGAATAGCAAAGGCTGAGTCAACATCAAGTCGAGCAAATGCATTTAATGTCTTACGCAGCATCGCCATAACCTTATCGCCCGTTGCTATCATGTTATTTTTGATACTGTCAGAGCCAGGTAAGTCACCTGTCACAATTAAATTGGCGATACGCTGAACTTCGTCACCTATACGTTCAATATCAGCCGTTGCTTTAACAATAACAAGCACGAGTCTGAGGTCACTTGCCGTAGGATGCCTAGTAGCAATAATGCGGGTGCACTCTTCATCAATTTGAACTTCCATTGAGTTAACTTGAAAGTCATTCAAAATAACTTCTTCAGCCATACGCCGATTGTTATCTCTAAAGGCACCTAATGCATCCGACAATTGTTGCTCAACAATACCCCCCATTGACAGCACGGCATTACGCAAATTTTCTAACTCTTGATTAAATTTTCTTGAGATATGAGTGTTAATTTGGACTTGTTTCATAACGTCGATACCCTAACCATATCGGCCAGTAATGTATTCTTCGGTTTGCTGTTGTTTTGGCATGGTAAACAGGCGGTTAGTATCTGAATACTCGATTAATTCACCTTCATATAAAAAGGCCGTTTGATCAGACACTCTGGCCGCTTGCTGCATATTGTGTGTCACAATTACAACGGTATATTTCTCTTTTAATGTGTTAATGAGTTCTTCGATGGTCAGTGTCGATATAGGATCGAGAGCTGATGTTGGTTCATCAAGCAATAAAATTTCTGGCTCCAGCGCTATGGCACGAGCAATAACCAAACGCTGCTGTTGACCACCAGACAGCGTAAGTGCTGGATCAAACAAGCGATCTTTAACCTCGTCCCACAAAGCGGCATTACGCAGCGCCGCCTCGGCTTTATTGTCCAACACTCGGCGGTCCGTTATACCTTGTATACGCAAACCATAAACAACGTTTTCATAAATATTCGTAGGAAAAGGGTTAGGTTTTTGAAACACCATACCGACTCTACTTCTCAGCAAAGACACATTTTCTTTACGATGATAGATATCCTTCATACCTATTTTTACCAAACCATCTACACGACAGCCTGGCACTAAATCATTCATTCGATTAAAACATGATATTAACGTTGACTTCCCACAGCCACTTGGACCAATAAGTGCCGTCACCTGATGCTTCGGTATCTTCATATTAATGTTAGATAACGCTCTCTTTTGTCCAAAGTGAAGCGTTAAGCCCGCCACGTCGATCGCCACTTTATCTTGCGGTAAAGCATCGAGATCTTTCTCAGTTTTGGATGAAGCAAAGAAATCCAGCACAGACTATTCCTCTAACGTGATGTATTGCCGACGCAATCGATGTCGAATATTAATTGCAAAGATATTGAGTATAAGCACTATCAGTAATAAGAACAGACAAGCTGCAAACATAGCATTCGAGCCAGAGCCCGTAAGCTGCCCTTGAAATGCGCCATCAAAAATTGTGACACCTAAGTGCATAAATTGTCGCTCGAAATGCACAAAAGGGTATTCAGCGTCTATCGGTAATGTTGGTGCGAACTTAACAGCACCGACAAGAATCAAAGGTGCAACTTCACCGGCCCCTCTCGCTATAGCTAAGATAATGCCTGTCATAATACCGGGACTCGCCATGGGAATAACGGTTTTCCTAATCATCTCAAACTGTGTTGCACCAAGTGCATAGCTCCCCATTCGCAATGAATCAGGCACTCGCCTCAAGCCTTCCTCTGTAGCTACCACCACAACCGGTAGCGTCAACATTGCCATCGTTAAGGACGCCCAAAACAAACCTGGTGCACCAAAAGTCGGCGCTGGCAATACGTCGCTATAAAATAGATTGTCGATTCCAGCGCCTAACTCATAAACAAAAAAGCTAAGCCCAAAAACGCCATAGACAATAGAGGGAACACCAGCAAGATTATTAACACTAATACGAATTAAAGTCGTTAGGCGGTTTTGAGTAGCATATTCATGTAAGTATATCGCCACTAGCACGCCTAAAGGTGTGACAAATAGAGTCATCAACAGCACCATGACAACAGTACCAACAATCGCAGGAAAAACACCGCCACTGGCATAAAGTTGCTTAGGTGATTCTGAAATAAAATCCCACGCAGCTGACAAAAAATAACGCAACTTATCCCAAGCGCCGTATTGATTAATAAAGTGATAGCTCTCAACATCCATGAGTGGAATACCATGCACTAACCCAGAGGCATCTTTAATGTCTAAGCCAAAACTAGACATACATGTCTGCATCTCACCTAAAAGTTCACGTGCTTGCTGGTATTGCTCTGTAAGTTGTCGTCGCTCAGAGTCCGAATTGTCTCTGGTATCAAGGCTTTTCAATTGGCCATTCAAATCAGCTATTCGCGTGTTCAATAACATATCCGATTTCTTTCTGAGAATATCAACTTCTCTGAGTGCAGCAGGTAATGAGGATATAGCTTGTAACTCATTACCCATCCGAACCGAAACAGGCACGGCCAATATCTGACTACCGCTGCGCAAATGCATAAGCGCAACATCTTCAGGATACGATTCATGCTCTTCTAATTCACCCGAACTACCGAGATCGCCGACTTGTTTAGCAACGTTGATAAACCTTGATGTCGAGTCCAAACGCTCCCAATCAGTGACACTGTAATGCGTTTGTAAGCCGCTGTTTTTGTTTTCTCCCGGGCTGGAAATGAGCTGACCATAAAATCGTTCAACCACACCATTATGATTAGTTTGTAAAAGCTGGATATCTGTAGGCCAGAAATAACGACCTCCCTTTATCGCGATAACCGTCAATACACTGACAATAGCAATCACACATAGTGCCATAGCAGAGGCATACAGCATCACAGATAATGACTCACTTTGGCGCTGATTAATGGTGAGTTTAAACATAACGATAGCGCCGCCTGACGTTACCGCGGATCCACTCCGCCAACGTATTAATCACGAAAGTAAAAACAAACAATATTAACGCTGTCAAAAATAAGACTCGATAATGCGTACTGTTGACTTCTGCCTCAGGTAGCTCAATCGCCAGATTGGCCGTCATTGAACGTAAGCCAACCAATAGGTCCCAATCAGCAATTGGAGTATTGCCGGTTATCATCAAGACTAAAATGGTTTCGCCAAAAGCACGAGAAAACCCCAAAATGATCGCAGAAACGATACTCGGCAACGCTGCGACAAGCACTACCTTTTTCAATGTTTGTAGTTGAGTAGCGCCAAGCGCGAACGAAGCTTGACGCAAATAAATCGGTACTTCGTAGATAGCATCTTCAGCTATTGAATATATTGTTGGAACAATAGCAATACCTAAAGCCAGTGCTACAACCAAGGTACTCTTATTCCAATGGCTTAGAGCGGCAGAAGTGGAAGAGAAGAAAGCTACATTTTGACTGATGATAGGCACCAACAATTCAATCAGTAAATACAATAAAATAAAGAGGATAGAGACAACAAACCATTCGGATCCTCTTTGCCACTTTTTGGGTAGGCGTCGAGTTAAACGAAACTGAACAAGAGCAATCACCCACAAAACGAAAGGTAACAAAAAGACAGTTGCGATGACAAAAAACAGCTTTTCCACTGCCACGGTCGCCATCCAACCAGCAGCAACAAAGCCGATAACAACCGAGGGTATTGCTTCAAGAAACTCAATAACGGGTTTCAATCGATTGCGAATTAATGATGGCGAAAAATAAGCTGTATATATCGCAGCACCGAGTGCTAAAGGAATAGCAACAACCATAGCCAGTAATGCAGACTTAAGGCTACCGATAATCAAAGGTACCAGACTGAATTTCACTTCTGTTTGATTGTTGGAAGGCGTACTTTGCCATACGTAGTCTGGCTGTGAATACCCTTCATACCATACCTTACTAAATAACGCTTGCGTGGTTATTGGCGAGTGCTCATAAAACAACCATGAGTAAATTGATGTATCGGATACAATATATAACTTGTCTCGGTGCACTTTCACCCAGTCGATCGACTTAGGTTGTTCGGCAACATCAAATAACAATGCCTGCCTTTCAAGGATTTCACCGGTGATCATATTCGCAAAAAACAGCTCGTTTTCTGCCGTTAGGAATAAAGCAGACTGTTCGTTCGGAGAATAAAGGCTTGAAACTATTTCTTCGTTAACATCAAAAATTGCGCTCGCTGTGTAAATGAAGTGCCCTTGCTCGTTGCGAACCGTCCACTTTTGCAATTGTCCAGAAGACATCTCAACAAAAACTGAACGTTGAGATTCATTCGCTGATATTTTGGATACCTGAGCATCAAACGTATGCGATGACAACACAAGTCCACTCTCATCATAAAACACCAATTGATTAGTGTTGAGTCCCGCTATCTGACCATATTCTGGCAGCAAGACAAGTTGCTCGGCTTCAATAGGGGTGCCTTTCAACTCCGACTGACGTACCGCCAAGTCTCTAGATACCGATGCCTCATTCAAATGACTGTAACTAAGCTTGAATACTTCCCAATTTTTACCCACTTTCATTGCAAGTGATATATCTTGAGGGTTCACCGTCACTGTCCAATCATCACGACCTAATCCATATGTCCTCGGTTTCCGTTCAGAGAGTTCCAATGAGTAGTGTCCAATGAGTGCTCTACTTAAATGTGTTGAAGACGCATTTAATTTCTCGACAATGACTTGATGATCAACACGGTAACGAAAAAGCCATTGTTCTCGATTCACCGTGACTATTTTCATGCTTTCCTGGCAACCCACATCCTCAAGTTGCTTTGGCACAGCGACAACACGCTCTTTCGATGGATAACCAAACGTTAAAGCACAGTCGTTAACTAACCAGACCGGCTGGCTATTGTCCAGATCGCCTATGGCAATAGCACGATGATTGTCAGGCAAATGCCATATCGTTTGTGATTCAATATCTGGGCTTTGAGCTAATGGCAACACCACTCTAAGCAAGTGCCACACAATAGCAGCCAGCAGCAGCAAAATAGTCAGACCGCCTAACGTAATAACACGTGCTGCAATGATATCTTTAATCATCCGCTTTTTGGTTATATTGTGCGTAACAGGCGTTTGCACTGACAAGCGATATCCTATTGTTTTAAAAGAGCTCTTATTGTCTCTCGTTGGAACTCAATGAGATGAGTATCATATAACAATTCACGTAACTTGAAACCGGAGAGTGGAGAAGAAATAAAAGTTAAATTCGAATAACAACACTGGCTAGAATCAACATATAAGGATATATTTTATGAATAGTTTCAAAAATATACCGAAATATATTGCACTCAAATGGTGAAGCGAAGCTAAATCGCTACTCCCTATTGTTTGTCATTTAAAGGGAAGTCATTTATGAAAACACTGATCATCGGTCTCGTTGGTGCTGACAAGCCTGGATTAATAGACTCGATCGCGCAAAAAGTTTATGAAGTAGAAGGAAACTGGCTATCCAGTAACTTTTCACATATGGCTGGTCAATTCGCTGGTTTTGCAGAAGTTCAAATACCATTGAATGCCACAGGTACACTGGAACACGCTTTATCAGCAATCCCAGATCTGCATATACAAGTACACCAAGGTGACAAAACAAGCGATGTGAGTCAGAGTTTAGTGTCTATTGATGTTGTTGGTAACGATCGAAAAGGCATAGTGCAGGAGCTCAGCTCGGTATTAAATACCTTTGAACTCAACATAGCTAAATTCGAATCACGATGTGAAAGTGCGCCCAACTGGGGCAGTATTCTGTTCAAAGCCAAAGCCACAATCCAAATCAATGATCAATTTGATTTAGATGAACTAAAAGAAGCGTTAGAAGATATCGCCAACGACATTGTCGTCGAAGTCACGCGCCATTAAACTGTCACAATGACACCGTATAATAAACTACGGTGTTTTTTGCCTAACTTTTTTATCTAAATTTCACATAATCTGGAATGACCCCTTTATTACCATGAGCGACCCCGAACTCTATTACCCTAAAGAGCTGAGTTGGCTGGCATTCAATGAGAGAGTGCTTCAAGAAGCGGCTGACAAATCTAACCCTATTGTCGAACGTATCCGCTTTATGGGAATTTACTCTAACAACATGGATGAGTTTTATCGCGTTAGAGTTGCCGATGTTAAGCGCCAAATCCTTATTCACATCAATGATGAAGCATTAGAAGAAGCTGAGAACACCAAGCAGCTCATGGAGAAAATACAACAAAAAGTCTTGCTGATGACCAAAACCTTCGAAAAAGTATACCAAGGTGTCGTTTCAGGGTTAGCTCGATACAATATTTTCTTGATCGACAAACATCAGCTCGACGAATACCAACAAAGTTGGGTTTACCACTTTTTCGAAAATAAAGTGCTACGTCATATTGCTCCTGTTCTCGTGCGTTCAAATGTTGATCTGGTACAACGCTTAAATGACTCAGGTACCTACCTGTTTATTACTATTGAGCGAGATAACAAGCCCAACAAATACGCGGTTGTTGATGTGCCTACGGATCAAATGTCGCGCTTTGTGGTTATTCCCCCAGAGAAAAGTCGTAAAAAGAAACACATCATATTACTCGACGATATTATCGACTTATGCCTCGACAAGATATTTAAAGGCTTCGTCAAATTTGATCGTATTTATGCACACTCCTTCAAAATGACACGTGATGCGCAGTACAGCATTAATGACGAAATCGACGAGAGTTACGTTGACAAAATGTCTGAGAGTATGAAACAACGCGTCATTGCAGAGCCTGTCCGTTTTATCCACGACAGTGATATGCCTGAAGAAGCATTGAAGGTTCTGAGGAAACGCTTACATTTATCTTCCTACGACAGCGCTATACCGGGTGGAACATACCGTAACTTCAAAGATTTTATAGGTTTTCCCAATGTGGGAAGAAGTTATTTAGAAAACAATAAACTACCAGCCATCAATACCAATAACTTCAAGAAATTCGATACGGTGTTTGATGCGATCAACCATCAAGATATCTTACTGTACTACCCTTACCATCGCTTTCTGCATCTAACCGAATTTGTTAGGCAGGCTGCATTCGATCCCAATGTAAAACATATCAGGATCAACATTTACCGCGTTGCCAAACGCTCAAGGATTATTAGCTCCCTCATTGATGCCGTGGACAACGGTAAAAAGGTCACCGTAGTCGTTGAGATTCAAGCTCGATTCGACGAAGAAGCCAATATCGAATGGTCAAAAACCATGACTGATGCGGGGATCAAAGTTGTTTTAGGGTTTCAGTCATTGAAGATCCACTCGAAGCTCTGTGTCGTCAGCCGAGAAGAAAAAGGGCAACTTATCCATTACTCTCATTTTGGTACGGGCAACTTTAACGAAAAAACGGCAAAAATTTACACAGACTTTAGCCTCTTCACTCGGCACCAAGAACTCGGAGAAGAAGCTATTGGTGTTTTTGAGTTTATCCAGCAACCCTATCGCAGAAGCAAGTTTCAACACCTACAAGTTTCGCCCATTAATGCCCGTACTAAAATACAACTGCTGATTAGACAAGAAATACAAAATGCCAAAGAAGGCCAAAAAGCTGAAATAACCCTCAAGATCAATAACTTGGTTGACCGACTATTGATAGACGAGCTATATCGTGCTAGTCAGGGAGGCGTTAAAGTAAAAGCCATCGTTCGAGGTATGTGCTCACTGAGACCCGGTATAAAAGGCTTGAGTGAGAATATCTCTATCATCAGCGTTGTTGATCGCTTCCTAGAACATCCTAGGGTGATGATGTTTGAAAATGCGGGCGATAGACGAGTCTTTATCTCATCCGCCGATTGGATGGCGAGAAATATGGACAACAGGATAGAGGTTGGCTGTCCAATCTATGATGAACGCCTTAAAAAACAGATTGCTGACTTATTCGCCATTCAGTTTAGAGATACTGTGAAAGCGCGAGTGATTGACAAAGAGCAAACTAACAAATATGTTCGTAGAGGTAATCGTCGGAGCTTACGCTCGCAAATTGAAACCTATCATTTCCTCAAGGCACTTGAAGAAGAATAAGGGTTTCTTCATCAAACCCAAGGTAGGTTATGACAGAATTAGAGAGTGCATTTGATGCTGTAGATTCTCGCGAAAGTATTCAAGTTGCAGCACTCGACCTAGGCTCAAACAGTTTTCACTTAGTCGTTGCAAGAATAGTGGCTGACAGTGTTCAGACACTGCACAAAGTTAAAATTAGAGTCCGGTTAGCCGAAGGGCTAGACAAAAATAACGTGTTAGATGATGCAGCCGTCGAACGCGGCATTCAAGCACTTGAGTCACTGTCTGATAGCCTTAAAGGTTTTAACCCAGACACCGTGAGAATAGTCGCAACCAACACCTTACGTAAAGCCAGTAATGCTAAAGTCTTTATTAAACAAGCACGTAAAGTGTTGCCTTACCCGATCGAAGTGATTGCTGGCATAGAAGAAGCAAGACTCATATATCAAGGCGTTGCTCATACTGTCGAAGATAAAGGCAGGCGCCTTATCGTTGATATTGGAGGAGGCTCAACAGAATTTATTATTGGCGAAGGGTTTGCACCGAAATTGCTCAGGAGCTTGCAATTAGGGTGTGTTGCTTACAATAAACGTTTTTTTAAGCAAGGTGAGTTAAAATTAAAGGTTTTCAACAAAGCTATTACCAGCGCACAACAAGAGTTAGAGTTTATTGCGAGGCGCTACACAAAACTCGGATGGCAAGCATGTATTTGCACTTCCGGCACCGCTAAAGCGATTACACTAGTCGCTGAAGAATTGGAATTAGAAAACATAAGCCAAGGGATAACCTATCAACACTTAACCCAGATTATGGATTATTGTTGTGAAACAGGGAGTATCAACAACCTTAATTTAACGTCTATCGGTGAGGATAGGACGCAGGTTTTCGCGGCAGGCTTAGCGATTATGATTGCTATTTTTAAAAGCCTAAACATTGAGCAGTTTGGATTTTCTCCTGCAGCCTTAAGAGAAGGCGTTATCTATGAAATGGAAGATCGATTACAGCATAAGGATATACGAGAAAGAACAGCAGATAGCCTAGCAACCCGATATGATGTCGATATTGAACAAGCGAAGCGAGTACTAAGTACCACGCAACTGATTTATGAAAATGTAGCCAAAAGCTGGAAAATTAAAAACAAAGAGCTGCAAAGCCTTCTTGGTTGGGCTGCCTTACTGCATGAGGTTGGCCTACAAATAAACTCAAGAGGGGTACAACGACATTCAGCTTATGTACTTCTAAACGCAGAAATGCCGGGGTTTAACCAAGAGCAACAGATCTTAATAAGCACCCTAGTTCGCTTTCACCGCAAGAAAATAAGAGTGACTGATATCGAGGAGTTTTCATACTATGACTCGCAACAAATCTACAAGTTAATTGCCTTACTTCGCCTAGGCACATTACTTAACATCCGTCGTCAGGATGACATTTTACCTGAGTTAGACTTTCGATTAGATGATGCCGAATTAACCATCGTCTTCCCAGAAGACTGGTTAGACAACGATGCATTATTCAGAGCCGATCTCGAAACAGAAATTGGTTACTTAAATGCGTTGGGTATTAAGTTAGTGTTGGCATCTTAAGGTTTAACCTTTGGATAACCTTAGTAGTTTGCCACTGTCCGTAATCAACAGTATCTTGCCAGTTTCGTCGATTTTAATGTCTCTGAAACGCTCTGACAGCTCGGGTACCAAACTTTGTTGTGCCTGTACTTTATTACCAGATAGTATGAGATTGAGCACCTCCCTACTCTTCAATGATGTGACTAACAAATTCCCTTGCAGATCAGGAAATTCCTCTCCGTAATAAACAGCCATAGATGAAGGTGCAATTGACGGTGTCCAATCCCAAAATGGCTGCTCCATCCCCTCATAAACCTTAAAGGGTGATATGCTAGCACCCGAGTAATCTTTACCATTAGTAATCACTGGCCAGCCATAATTCTTGCCAGGCTCAATAATATTCACTTCATCACCACCAGCAGGACCATGCTCATTAGAGAAAACTAATTGCCGTTGAGGATCATAAATCAGCGCTTGATGATTTCTATGTCCCAAACTATAAATAGCCATTTCTGTTTTAACACCGACCTCTACCTGGTCCGTAAATGGGTTATCTTCAGGTATTTTCCCTTCTTTCGTTATACGTACGATTTTACCAAGTAAACTATCTTTACGTTGAGCGTGCTCTCGGTAATCAAAGCCATCTCCCACTGTCACTAACAATGTTTCATCCGGCAAGAACATTAGCCTACCCGCATAGTGTACTGGCGTATCTTTAGAAGGGCTGGCTTTAAAAATGACCCGACTATCAGTGAGGCGGTTATCATTTAGTTGCGCACTGACAACTTCCAGTCGGTTACTCTTCCTGTCCCCAGCAGCGTAGCTCAGATAGATCCTTTTGTTAAACGTGTAATTAGGATCTAAAGCAATATCAAGCAAACCACCCTGTCCTCGATAAAAAACATCAGGTGTTCCTTGGATCACGCGACTACCTTGGCCCATAGTAAACAGTTTTAGGATACCTTTATGTTCACTAATCAATATTTGCTGATCATTTAGCAATTCAAGCGCCCAAGGCTTATCCAGATCAGATGTTAATACTGTCGACTTAATATTGACGTTACTAGCAGCTTGTTGTGCACTAACAGAGGTTAAGCACCCGATGAAAAGAATGAATGAAAAAAAAGTTGCTAAGCGCTTTTTCATAAGACCACTCGATATAAATAATTTCCCGCTTAACGAGAGTTAGATGCACTAAATAAAAACTGGTTGTCATTAGGGTTCAATAAAAAATTGACGAATTAGTGCATGTCAAATCCGTCAGAGACGACCATTTGGTTACTTATTTACACCAAATAGTACAAAACCCATAACAATATTAAGGTCTACTATGCTAGCACTTGGGTTAAATCGATTTCTATGTAATTATCACTTTCTTAAGCGTTAAACCCTCCGATGGAATTTCTATGCTACGACTTTTTGGCAGGTTTCTAATGGCCGTTATAGTCACTTACGTTATAGCAAGTGTGTCCCATACTTATTTCGTATTAAACGGACTCGAACAAGTCGGTGTTGAGGTTGATCTGTCGACTCGAATATCCACCAGCATTTCAGATATCTTCGGCTTATTTGTTTACGCTGGCATTATTGCTGCTGGCTTACTCATAGGCTTTAGTGTTATGGGGATTATCCGTAAGTTCTACAAACTCTTACCACGTTGGGTATATCCGTTAGCAGGCTTACTCACCATGATCTGCATACACGTTGCCATGTTTCCTATTTTTGAAGTCACACTAATAGCAGGTGCTCGTACAACCTTAGGAATAGCCGCTCAATGTGTTGCAGGTATTATTGGCGGTTGGGTGTTTACACCAAAGCCGGTAAAAAAAGCAATGTTTAGCTGATTTGTATACAAGTGGCATCAAGTTAGCTCTTAACAATAGGCAACTTACGCTGATATGTTAAACAGCGCCAAGCCCATTCAAAGGGACCAAAAGAAAAATAACTTAGCCATATTCGGCTAAGCAGAACCAACCCAATAAAGCCAACGATAGAGATACCTAACACACCGGTGAGCCCAATCTTACCGGCTAAATTCGCTCCACCAAGAAAGCCCCAGTAAGTAAAACCAATAATAAAACTTTGTAGTATGTAATTAGTTAACGCCATCCGACCAACAAAGCTAAAGCCGTCCATTAAATATTTCAGCTTAGCGGAGTGAAAACAGAGAACAATCGCACTGACATAAGATACAGACAGGCTTATCGTCGCTATAGTATGCATCATCCGCTGAGCCCCTAAAAACCAGTGTGTTTTTAGGACTACCAGCTCCAGCATTAGCCCTAGAGGCAACGTAACCCATAGTATGTATTTGTAACAAACAAGGTATTCGCTCGCCTTGCTAAACCAGTCTCGACGACCAACCCATGCACCTAAAAGAAAACGTCCTAGTAAATAAAGTACACTGCCTCCTGAACTACCAAGTAACCAATCACTCCAGGTGTACTCAGCAAGGTTAGTCACCAATCCCCAATAATCACCTTCTGCCGACAAAGACTGTCTTCCCAATACAGCAGAATCCCAATAGAAGCGATAATTCTCAAGTACCCTAAAAATATCGAAGTAGTCAGAAATGTTTCTATAAATCATGGTGCCGAACAATAAGAAAAAAGCAGCACCAATCAGTAAGGCCTTATCTGACGCATCTCTCAACATAAACAAAATCAATCCAAGAGATGCATACATATGCAAAATATCCCAAGGGTTGATAAAAAACAGATGGAAAAAACCGAAGAAAAACAAGATGATCAAACGCCTTACATAAATTTTTGCGGCATTGCTGTTATCCCGCCTCAGGCGCTGCATTTGCATACTAAAGCTAACACCAAAGAGGAAAGAAAATAACGTGTTTGCTTTATCTGTAATAAAAAGTTCCACAAAAAACTGAACAATAGCATCCGTCTCCGAACTTCCTAAAGCTGCCAATTGTTCAGAGGTCGCAATAAACCCCGATAGAATGTATTCACTAAAATTCCCTAACAAAACACCAAACAAAGCGATGCCTCGCAAAACATCAAGCTCTGATATGCGTTGAGATCCTGCAAGAGGAGAAGGTGTACTTAGTGACAAGGAAGGCGAGGAATCAATAAATAGCTCAAGGTCATAGTCTGTTTAACTTATTTTAACAACATTGTTCAACAATCGAAAACCTATCTCACATAATGGCAAAGCATATATGTATAATCCTACAAGTAGCCAAAATTCCCGATTAAAATCGGTCCCACAAACTGCTTACCTCAGCATCTTAAATATGCCATGCAATTGAATGGCTGCTTCGGCTTTGGCTCCTGCGTCGCCCTAACTCATCCATCCATGGAATCGTGTGCGGCAGTGAACGAGAACTAATAAGCTCACAAGGGATTATCAAATTTCTAAGCTGCCTCGGCTTTGGCTCCTGCGTCGCTCTAACTCATCCATCCATGGAATCGTGTGCGGCAGTGAACGCAAACTGCACTCAATTCAAAAACTGCGATTGTTTCTAAGCTGCCCCGGCTTTGGCTCCTGCGTCGCCCTAACTCATCCATCCATGGAATCGTGTGCGGCAGTGAACATAATCGGATTGCTGGCGATTGGATTTTATGCTTTCTAAGCTGCCTGTGCGGCAGTGAACGGGTTTACTACGGTGCTTGCGATCCAAGCTTATTTCTAAGCTGCCTGTGCGGCAGTGAACCATTTTGAAGTGCTGTTAATTGTATTACTGTTTTTCTAAGCTGCCTGTGCGGCAGTGAACATCCTCTTATAAGGATGCCAGTGGCCAAGAGATTTCTAAGCTGCCTGTGCGGCAGTGAACCCGCACCCGCACTTATTGGTGGTAAACCTTGATTTCTAAGCTGCCTGTGCGGCAGTGAACTGTCTATGATGGATAGCCAGCGTGATGTGACATTTCTAAGCTGCCTGTGCGGCAGTGAACCCTCGTTACGAGGCAGTGTGGGGTCTGCATCCTTTCTAAGCTGCCTGTGCGGCAGTGAACTAAGCCAAAATACCCTTAATCACCTGATTGTTAAAGAACTTTTACGTATTTA
Organism: uncultured Pseudoalteromonadaceae bacterium; assembly: GCA_964640795.1. Taxonomy (GTDB): domain Bacteria; phylum Pseudomonadota; class Gammaproteobacteria; order Enterobacterales; family Alteromonadaceae; genus M269. The sequence goes on from CAZXIN010000010.1 coordinate 52,253, forward strand.
AGCAAAATACCCTTTTTTCAATCTAGAAAATAAGGCCTTATAGAATGCGGCTTGCAGCGATATGCTAAAAAAAGGGTTAAAACGATAAGCGCTCGGCGCTATTTACTTTCAGCCGCTATGATGTCCAGCAAAGCAGGCATTCAATACTTAGAATATTGAACCCCTGCGGCTGAATAGACTATAACTCAATAACGTTGTCACTTGTGTTTCTGTCAATAAAACGAACAAAGGGATCGACACCAACATACTTTGGTTCTTCAGAAAGAATAATCTCAATATCATTTTCCCCGCTAACCAAGCGATGTTTTTGTCGATAAACGACATTACTTTCAGTCGCGAGGTTGTTAGGATCGTTAACGAACAAAACAACATCTACCATTTCATCAAAATCTACTTCAGTTTCTTCGCCATACCCATCAGCGACCAATTGACTCGCTTTCACTTTCAACTTGACCGTATACTGGCCATCAGTTTCGTCAATAGAGGCTTCTGTAGCCTTGATATCGTATAACGTAATATCGTTAAACAAGCTATCGATAAAATCTCGTTGTTCTGAGTCTGCTTCTGTTTTCAACGCAGCGACAAGATCCAGTGTTGTCGGTTTGCGTTCGGTCGCATACTTGTATTCCTGAACTAAACCCTTTAACGCTCTATTTAAAACATGCTCACCTAACCTTTCTTTAAGTGCCATCATAACAATAGACCCTTTGCGGTAATGGATGTATTGCTGGTTCTCTGCTCTTAACAGAGGCATTTCTTCACTCGGATCTGAGGTGCGCCCACGCAAATAGGAATCCAGCTCAAAAGTCAGGAATTTTCTCAGCTTCTCCTCACCATACTTCTTCTCCATGACCATCAAGGCAGCATATTGAGATAAGGTTTCAGACAATACTTGTGCCCCCTGCACATTCGCTCCTGTTAGCTGATGAGCAAACCATTGGTGCGCTACTTCGTGTGCAGTAACATAGTAGACGAGATCGATATTCTTTGGATCTCGTAAATCTGTTATAAAGCCGATCTTTTCTGAGTAAGGTACTGTATTAGCAAAACTCTGCGCGAACTGCGCATATCCGGGAAACTCAATAATACGCATCTGCTTGTGCTGATAAGGCCCAAATGCTTCACTGAAATAATCGAGTGAATCTTTAACGGATCCAATCATTCGGTCAACATTCCAAAAATGCGCTTTATGATAGTAAACAGCGACTTCAACGCCTTTATGCATTTCCTTTTTAACGTCTAACTCGCCAGACATCACATTGAAAAAGTTATGCATGGGTGCGTCCATTTCATAACGGAAATAGCTTCGCCCATTATCTTGCCATTGTTTAGTTAAATAACCTGGTGCAATAGCGGTTTGTTCGGCACTCGTCGATACGGTCGCCGCAAAGTCAATTAACGCCATACCAGGGCCGAATATACCCTCATTGTAATGGCTAGCGTCTTCGAGCTTGTAGGCTCTTTTTGCCGGAGGCAAGCCTCGCTTTTCCCGCTCAGCTTTGCCGCTGATGTATGCTCCGGGACTAACACCAAAGGATGGATACAACGTGAGTTGATTAATGAAAGTACCGTTATTAACAAGGAGTGTATCTTCGCCTCTATCTTGAAAACCAAGATTCTCCCTAACACTGTGAAATGAGCCGGCCCGCTTCTCTCCGGGTTGAATGGGAGAATCAAACTCAAACCAAGCGATACTAAATGTTTGCTCAACACCACCTAAAATACCACCGCCACCGATAGTAATTTCTTGTTCAATTTCTCCTAACTGCCCTCCCTCTATTATGACTTCGCTAGATGCAGGTAGATTAACCAGAAAGCGTTTAACCGGCGCTTCGGTTCGATTCTCTATAACAATATCTGCTTTTGCTTCAATGCGGCGCTCTTTTGGATAAATGGCGATATCCGCATCGAGAGCCACCACCGCGGGAAAAGGCGACTCTTCGAACTCAACGTAGGCTCTCTCATACCTCTCTTGCATATCTAATTTAGTGCTAGAGCTGACGAAGTTATTGATCACAGTCGTGTTATAAAAAATATTACTGCCAGTACCAATAAAGACAAGCAGTAAAACGGCAATGCCTAGCTTCCCAGAACTGCCTATGTTGTAGCTGAGTAACTTAAATTTGGTTTTCAGCTTCATTTGTGGGCCACGTTGCCATAAGCCGTAACTAATAATGCCGAGTATTAACCCGAGTGCTCCCCAGTAGCTCATATACCAAGCTTGCGTTTCTAAGAACCATCCATAACCGTTAAGATCGGAGTACTGCATAATAGGTGCGGCACCGAAGGTAAGCATATTGTGTTCAAGGCCAATTAAAGCAAACACCGATGAAGCTATGGCGTAACCAACAAAAACCAGCATCCCGACATACTTATTCGGGCTCAGTGCCTGAATAAAAAAGGCGAGAATAATACTTAATAAAGCCGGTATAAAATAAAAGAAGACAAGACTGATAAGGTATTGTTTGATATCTAAATTTGTTTGTCCTTTGCTCAACTGGAACAAAATAGTAGACACCATACCTACGAGGTAAATGGAGAAAATAACAAGAGCCACTGATAGTATTTTTGACGACCAGAAAGTAAAGTTGCTAACCGGCATACTGTCGACAATATCTCCCATTCCGGAGCTACGCTCTCTCCATACAACTTCAGCAGAATAATAGGCGGTAACGATGATTTGCATAGCCGCGGAACCACCAACAATGGCAATAACCATAGTTTGAGTTAATGGCCAACTGGTTGAGCCATAAAGGGCTGAGCCACCATACAGAATGGTTAGTAAAAATGCCGTCGTAATAAGAAGTAACATGATAAATGCTGGGCTAAATATTATTTGCTTTGCTTCAAACAATGTCCGAGTGACAAACTGCAATCCGCCAGAACCTTTTTCATAGGTATGATTAATCGTGTTGTTAAGAAGCGCATTAATTTTAGCTTCTACTTTGGAGGTCGCTTTTTTAACTTTAGGTGATTTCCCTTGATTGAGAGTAAGCGGTCTGAACAAACGACCAATTCCAAACAGCAGAGCTAAACCAATACCTAACCATAAAGCCCTGTTTGACAGTACATTTGACGTCAGCGTAACCACTTCTGTGTTGCGCTCTGACGGTGTCCAATATTCACTCAAGCCGCCAAATGTTCTTTCTGCAAATGGATCTAGCAGAGCGAGCATGACTTTCTGATCAGGCTCGTTAAACACCTGTCCGATAACAGCATTGATAATAAACAGGCCAAGTGCAACTAAGTACACCGCCATCATGCTATTAAATCTTAGCGCTACGGCATAAAACAAAGCCGCCAGGACGAACAGTGTAGTTAAAGAAAAATAACCAAAGGGTATTAAATAATGTGACAAGACATGAGGACCTATTCGCCCATCATCCACCCACGGCATGACTGACCCCATAAATATCCCCAACGGTACAAAAGCAAATACCGTCACGCAAACGAGATAAGATCCTAAAAAGCGTCCGAGTTGATAGGTGAAAGGAGAGAGTGGTCTGGTATATATGATTTCAGCCATTAGCGATGACTGATTTCTAATAGCGGTGTCACCAACAAAGTTCACCACCAAAAACATAGCGAATCGGCCAAAAAGAAGCATCAGCAACGTGATGACATAAGGACTATTGTACATAACATTAGAACCACCGGGTTTAGGTAGCTCGTTGATAGTCATGTACAGAAATGGCAGTAAGAAAAAGACCAAACTGGTGACAATAAAAGAAGGTTGACGCACAAAATAGCGCCATTCAAAAGCAATTAATCGACTAAACATGGTTGCTCCCTAGGCTGCACTATTACGCTGTGTATAAAGTGTCGAAAAGTATACGTCTTCAAGCGTTGCAGGTGTGGAATCAAACCCTTCTGGTGCTTCATTAGCTAACACATGAAAAACCGTTCTACCGGCAAACAACCGTTTTGAAATAACAGAAAAATTCGCTTCAAGCTCTTCTATCTCAGCCTCTAGTACTGTTTTCTTCCAAATTTTTCCCTCTAAGTCACTGGTGACAGCTATCGGATTTCCTTGAAGTAGTATTTGTCCACAGCCTAACACAGCCATGTTAGGACACAGCTCAGAAACATCATCAACAATGTGGGTGGACAATATAATGACTTTCTCTTCGCCCAGTTTAACCAACAGGTTATGAAAGCGATTACGCTCTTCAGGATCTAACCCCGCAGTCGGCTCATCCACAATAAGTAGGTCAGGGTCACCTAACAATGCTTGTGCAATACCAAAACGTTGACGCATACCGCCAGAGAAACCACTGACGGCTTTTTTACGATGCTGATATAAATTCGTATGTGCAAGTAGCCCATCAACAGTCTCCTTTCGCTTAGCGCTATTCTTCAACCCTTTAAGAATGGCTAGATGATCAAGCAAATCATAGGCACTCACGCGAGGATAAACACCAAAGTCTTGCGGTAAATAACCTAAACGTTGGCGAAGCTCTGTAGGTTGAGACAACACATCAATACCATCAAAAGTAATAGCGCCCGAGTCTGCTTGTTGCAGCGTTGCAATTGTCCTCATTAACGATGACTTACCTGCCCCATTGGGCCCAAGCAATCCGAACATGCCCTTGGGTATATCTATGGTGACATTGTTTAACGCTTTTACACCGTTGTCGTAAGTTTTACTGATAGATGAAATACTGAGCATGTTCTCTCCGTTGAATTCTTATATTGATACCAAAGCTATTGATATAGGCTGTTTGAAACACTATCAAGTGGGTGTACCTATCTAAACAATCAAAAGTACAGTCTTACTAGGCAGCATTTTATTACAAATAAATTATGGTAAGTTTGAAAATCAGGGTAGGTTTTGTAGGAATGACGCTAAGAGCGATATAAAAAATAACGGCGTTCAGAACAAATATCCCGTTTTATTCTGAACGCGTCCCCTTCTAATTAATCGTAAAACTGTGGCTTATGTATTCCTTATCATGCGCATCAATAATCATTTTATTGCCTTCAACTTGCTGCTTTAACTCAACTAATAGGTTGGTATTTGCATAAGAAGCCTCAACAATTTTATACGCTCGTCCAAATTGATCCGTTTTTAAAATGCTCATAAATGACCGTTCTTCTATAACTGGATCATCGATATCTGACACCTCTACTGGAATCGATGACACCATGATCATAACGTTACCTACCGGATCTCCATTTCTATCTGCAACATAAAAATCTAATGTATAATTGTGGTATGTATCAAAGTTGAAAGACGGTTCAACATAAAGTTCGTTTGAACGACTCGCTTTCGTCCTCAATTTATTGGCATCCGCTTCGTAGCCCCCCTGTGCAAACGTATTTGTGCAAAAAAACACACAAACACTCCAAGGAACGACTTTCTTTAAGAAACCACCATGTATAAGGCTTTTAGGCAAGGATCGGTTATTACTACTGAGTGTCTTCATTATCAGTTCCTCTTTATTCTACAGAATAGAAATGGGTTGTACGCGTACTGATTTTGTACCAGTCGGTCACTTGTTCACCTGAGCTTTCTACCCATGACTCATAATCAGGATATGCCCAAAGAACATCGATGTATTCACGTGGGTAATTCCAATCTTCACTAATTTTGAGAGCCCAAGGTAAATTATCCTCTGATCGGAAATAGCGCCCCTGGCTAGCATCAGATGTGTCATCTGCTTTTCCGAATCGACTATAATTAAACCAATCCGTTGGCGCATACCCCGGCATATGTATTTCTAATGTTCTATCACTCGTGCGGTAGATAAAGAAGTCCAATGAGGAATGATTAAGGCTACTTAAACTATTGGTGAAACGAACGTCAAATGTGAAAGCAACAGGATCAAAATAATCACATTGCTTGTTGGTATTGAAGTGAGAACATTTACCCGATTGGCCTGTTTGGGTATAAGTTTTACTATTACTCCACAAAGAAATAACAGCATCTGTCTGATCATTCTCAACGGATTTAACGTAAGTGGCTCCATCAATTGTCAGTGTTGCTTCACCGACTTCTGTGGGTGCGATATTCATTAACCGTAATGCAAATCCGTTTGACTTAGATGCTCCACGAGCAACAATATAACCTCGAATGATTAGCCCACTCACTAAACCGTCTGAGTCATAAATAGTTTGTAACTGTTCCCTAATAACGAGATCATTAAAGTCGTAATCACCTAAGTTGGGCCAGTTATCTTCATAGGCTAAGGTGACATAACTATTGCTACTGGGGAAATAACTACTATAAGCACGCCTGTAATCGTTAGGGAATTCATCTTGCGAATCTTCAAGCCCATCTGCATCGCTGTCATTCACGTCGGGGACGACCACTAAGTTCTCTTTCTCAATCGCTGTTTCGGGCGTGGCTTTAATGCTGAAAACTGCGTCGTTAAAGTCATTATCCCCCCAAGTGCGAGGTAAATCTTCAAAGCCTAGAATCACTTCCTCGATCTCTTCATCATAGAGCAGTACAGCATGTTGCTTGAGCGTAGGATCCGCCTCTGGATTAAGCCCTTGTAAGGAATAATAGTAAGGAACTCTTCGTGACTTAACACCGGTATAATAACTAAATCCATTCGCTGCAACGAAGAAACCAATACTAGTTCCCGCAGGGAATACACCTAAGCTCGCTCTGTGTCCCCTCGCCATATGTGGATAAGATAGGTTTGGAAAAACGACAACCTCGTCAACATCCGATGACGTTTGAGGCGGGTTATCTCTATCAAAGACAAAGTAACCAAAGGCATTTTTATACCCTGCCCCTTCATGAATAAACGTCACAAAAACCTCGGCCTGCTCTGTCAGGTGGATAGTCGATCCTTCATCATCCGTAATAAAGGCTTCATTTAACTCACTTTCAGGCAAAGCGTTATTAACGCGTTGAAAAAAGTCGTCCGTATATTCATCACGGCTCCAAATCAAATTATTGGGTTTACCAATATTTTGATTATACCCGTCAGGCCATGGCTGCCCCGATAAGAACTGCCAGACGTACTGACCATTTTGTGTTTCGGTCGCTGTACTGAGATCGATAGCCGATATAAACATCAGTAGGCTCCCAAAGAGATAGCGCCTCTTCATAATTTCTTCTCCTTTCGCACTTTAAGTGCTGTGGTAAAAGTAAGTAGCTAGCGACCCGAACCGCCAACTAAGGTTTCATTGCCATCTCCATGCCAAATAGGATTAACTTTATATTTCAATCACTTGAAAACTTTATTGGTGAGCTACGTGAGGAATACCTGTGATTTTTCGCAATTTGCGTTGCAATGTAAAAAAACAAGCCTGATTCGCGAGCTGATTGTGGGAATACTTGAAGAGGACGAACATCCAGCCACTTGAGTAGATGAACGTCAAAAAGTGCTTAAGGCCAATGAAAATGGAACCATCATCTCATTCATTACCTATGCCTAAGTCCCTCTATTCTTTTAGTTGGAGCATATCTTGCTTTTATCTGCTTAAAGCCAACAACAACGAGCAGAGGTACCGCTCATGTCAAACAATGTCCTCGTCTTTAGCATTGCACTTAATGGTTATCAATGGTTATACAAAAGCTGCCTTGCATCTCACAAACGTTATGCGCTTCGTTATGGTTATCGATATGCGGTTGTGACACACCCATCTATTACATCGGCAGGTGTAGAATGTTGTTGGTTAAAACTGACACTACTTAGGTCTGCGTTAAATGCAGGCTACGACAGTGTCATGTTCATTGATGCTGATGCTTGCGTAAAATTTCAAGCCCCCGCTATCAGTAGCGTATTGGAAAAGGACAAATACCTGTACCTTGTTAAAGGCTATAGCGGTCGCTTTAACTCAGGCGTATTACTCATAAAAAACCATGTAAAAGCCCGAGAATGGATCGAACAAGTCCTGTCTCGGCGGCACTTAACAGTAGAAGCAAAAAACGATGTATGCTGGGGAGAAAACGGGCATATCATACAACAAACAAAGGACTGTTTATTCGTTTGTACCCTTGATAGAAGGTGGAACAATACGAGCGATCCAAACCTTGAAGACTATATTCGTCATTATAATCATGGTCCTTTAAGAAGAAGTTATACACTGAATATTATCCACAAAATCTTATCTCGCATAACACGAGTCATCACCAAGTCAACGCGCTGCTTCGAAAACGCACTCTCGCAGCCAAAAAAAGATGACAAGCTAACGGTATTAACAGCTTCTGTCCTTTCTCACTACAGTTGCTTCCATCATTTGTAAAACAACATGCCGCCGTCGTACTTAGCCATAGTGCCTAACTATGGCTACCTGCTATCAAACTCATTTAGCATTTTCAAAACTTTCTCAATTAGCATTCTCAAAATGCGAAATAAAAGTATTTGCAAATACAAAAAAAATAATACCTCTTAATTTTCAATGACTTAAAAACTGGCAAGATCTATGCAACATCTCAATGTAAGACAAATATCAAGTATATAGCAGGGCAACAAGGAGCGTAGTTCCAACTTTTTATAGGTAAAGCCAATGTTAGAGACACAAGATTCAATACAAGATATAGCAGTTAAGACAAGGTCAGTTCAGCAAAACGGTCCAATACCATGCACAAAACTGGAGTATGCGGTTAATTCACTGTTTCTCATTGCAGTCTGCCCAATACACTTGATAAATGCGGTCATTGCTATCATCCACCGTCAACCTGTCCTAATGAGCAAGCGCCAGACAGACTGCCTAGGCCGCTCAGTCACCATTCATTATTTCAGTAACGGTTTTATGAAAAGTTCAGGGGCATTATGGTCTGTGCTGCTTGGACGCCTATACTTGTGCGGAATGCCATTGGAATTAAAATTTAGCGAATTACAACAAAGGCAACTGTCTAAGTACCAGCATATACAAGCTGGTCTATTCAATGCTGTAAGCATTCATACAGCAAGTGGCTTAGTTGCAAAACATCCAATACGATTACTTGAACAACAATTCTCAGCAAGTCATAAAGAGACAATATCACTCATTGCTAGAGGACTGATAAGTCAGCTTTTATTCAATGTTCAGAGTAGCAAGCTGCCTGCACCTGACAAGCTTAGGCTATTTGGTTTAGAAATTTCAAACTGCACTATGTCATCAGCTGTCAATTGGATTCTATCCCCTCACCTTCAAGGTGCTGGATCCGACTGTAAAATCGGGTTCTTTGTTAACGTTAATTCGGTCAACCTCGCGATTAAGAATCCTGCTTTCGCTAAAAGAATTAATCAGTCTGACAAGCGCTTTGCAGATGGTTTAGGCATGCGTTTAGCGGCTCGACAAGCAGGCTTTTTCATCAAAGAAAATGTGAACGGTACGGACTTACTTCCTCGTTTATGCGAGTCCGCAGAAAAGTCAGGACATTCTTTATTTTTGTTAGGCGCTGCACCTGCCGTGGCACAAATGGCAGCAGAAAACCTTTGTCTTAAATACCCAAATTTAGTGATTGCAGGTACTGCTCACGGATACTTTAAGCCAGAGCAAAGCTTGTCTATTGTCAATCAAATCAATCATTCTGGTGCAGATATATTGCTAGTAGCAATGGGATCGCCAATTCAAGAGCAATGGCTGTTAGACAATAAAAAAAGGCTAACCTGCCGCACAGCACTGGCGGTTGGTGGGTTGTTAGATTTCAACGCCGGTACAATTTCCAGAGCCCCTCTTTGGCTTAGAGAATTGGGCATGGAATGGGTCTGGCGATTAATACAAGAACCAAGAAAAAAGTTCACACGTTATGTTATCGGCAACCCCTTATTCATTATTCGTACTTATCTATTTAATCAAGCAAATAAAGGATGTTAGTTATGTATTACGACACACTTATAAACTTAACTCATCGTACACAAACTAAAACGCAACCTATCGAAAAGAAAGATGGTCAACATAAAGGTATACCTATGTTTCTACAGAGGGCTATTGCACTGCTAGCCATTATTATCTTATCACCTATTCTACTGATAACGATGCTACTTATTCGACTCGACAGTTCAGGCAATTGCCTCTTCAGCCAAGTTAGGGTCGGAAAATACGGTAGGCACTTTAATATGTATAAATTCCGTTCTATGTATCTTTCTTCAGATCCAAAGTATCAACAACCAAATCCTGAAGACAGTGATCGTGATGGTGTTTGTAAGAAATACAAAAAAGATCCACGTATTACTAAGGTGGGTGGTTTTATTCGTAAGTACTCTATCGATGAACTTCCACAGCTTATCAATATAGTCAAAGGTGATATGGCATTGATTGGCCCTAGACCCGCCCTATCCACAGAAGTTGATGCTTATTCAACATCTGCTTTTGGTCGAGTCAATGGTGTGCCCGGCATATCAGGTCTTTGGCAAGTATCGGGCCGCGCAGATACAAACTTCGATACACAAGTTCAACTCGATAAAGAATACTTAAGAAAACAGTCAATTTGGTTGGACATTAAAATCGCTTTCATGACAGTTCCTTGTGTAATAAGCGCCAAAGGGGCCTATTGAACCCCATTCGCCATTCAAACCGAAAATTAAAACTGAACTCAAGCACCTTTCGCGATTAAAATCGCTCCCACAGTGCCAAACAGCAATCCTGCCAACAATAGCACTGTGGGGCCCGCTTTAGCCGGGAATTAAAACTAAACGCAAGCCTCTTTCGTGATTAAAATCACTTCCCCAGTGCGACTCGCACTGCCGAACGACACTCCTGTCAACACTAACACTGTGGAACCCGCTTTAGCCGGAAATTAAAACTGAACTCAAGCCTCTTTCGTGATTGAAATCGCTCCCATAATCCCACCAGCAAACCGGCTCACACTGCCGAACGACACTCCTGTCAACAATAACACTGTGGGACCGGCTTTAGCCGGGAATTAAAACTGAACTCAAGCCTCTTTCGTGATTAAAATCGCTCACAAATCCACGGTTTTCAATTTGCAAATACGCAAAAAGCCATTAGCAAAATGCAAAATAAGGTTTCAACAAAAACAAAAAACCTATAATAAACAAAAGCTTAAAAATTTATTTTTCTGGCCTGTTTACTGCAATTGGTATTTATCAGCAAACAAAGCTGTTTTACAACGGATAGACAGACAGGAATAAATACTATGGCTAAGAGCAAGAAAACAAGACCTTCAGTTGTCATCACATCTCTCTGTGCAATCGTCTTATCTGGATGTGCTCAAAAGCACAGTCTGGAATCCGTCGACAATACTCATTCTGGATTTTACGGTTCGCTCAGCGACAAAGGAGAGCTTTTTGAACAGCAAAGTGTCCCTTCAAAAATATTCTCTGCACAACTAGACTGTCAAAGCCAACAAGATTTTGGTGCGGCACTGAATTATCGAGTAGATAAACCTATCTTATCTCGCTCTCCTAGTCAGGCGCCGTTACCTGCATCACAAAATCCAACAAAACAAACATTGCCTTTAAGTCCTGGAGATATGATCGAGATCATGATGGAGTTTGGGGATGGCTTTAACGGGTACTATGTTCTCGATAATGTTGGCCTACTCACTTTACCGATAATTCATCCAATTGACGCGGCAGGATTATCTCCTAGAGAGTTGGCCAGCAAAGTCGAGTTAGCTCTGATCAAGGCCAAGGTTTTTCGTCCTGCCACAGCGACAGTCAATGTCAAAGTTCTTCATTTGGCGGCGATAGAGGTTCCAGTCACTGGTGCCGTATTTCAACCAGGGCGAGTTATGATTAACAAAAAATCAGCCAACTCAGAGCTAGATCAACGCGTCGTTGCCACAGGCGACTATAGTAATAAACGTTTATTATCCGAAGCGATAAGAGCCGCATATGGCGTTAGGCCTGATGCCAAATTAGATCAAGTTATTCTTATACGTCGCGGATGGCAGATACAAGTTGATCTCACGGGCATTCTATCTGGTATGCCAGTTAGGGATTACCCTCTTATTGCAGGTGATCAGGTGATCGTCCCCAGTTCTGGATGTTTTCAATCACACTTAGTGAGGCCTAGTCAGATTACCCCGAAAGGTATTCGTGTGTTCATGTCAAACCTCATTGACTCAGCCTTTAACAATTCAAGTGCAGGTGTTGGCCGCTACTCAACCAATATTCCTTATGGCACTAAGCTTTTGCAAGCAGCTGTCTCAGCTAATTGTGTTGGCGGGAAAGAGTGGACTAATGCACCTCGTAAGGTTGTTCTTGTCAGTGTGAACCCAATAACACAACAAACTCAAGTTGCTGAGCGTTCTATCGAGCAGCTTATTCGCCACTCTGATCGTGACAATATCAATCCTTACGTCATGCCAAATGATGCCATCGCTTGCTATGACTCAAATATGACAAACTTTCGCGATATCACTCGGGCTATAGCCGATATCCTAACGCCATTCAGCTTATTGTAGGAGGCTGTATGAAGCATTATCCAATAGCAATACCTACACCATTTGATACTTTCAGGGCGAAAGTTTATCAGGTCTTTAAATGGCCCTACTTAACTTTTACATGCGCATCTTATGTATTGATCGGCTTCATTGTGTTCCTTTACATGAATAAGCAACCAACGTTCAAAAGTGAGTTGGCGCTTGTCCTTCCAGGAACCGGTGCTTCCTCAAGCGTGTCGATAGACGATGTCGGTCAGGTCGTTTCACAAACCAGTGCGCCTTTTTCATCCAGAGGGTTCAACCCCAGAGTTAACTATAAAGAGATGCTTATCAGTCGCCGTGTCATTGAGCATGCAAGCGATGAAATGGCTATGACGTTACAACGATTTGGACAACCTAAAATTACACTCACCGAGCAAACGTCAATACTAGAAGTCAGTATTTCAGGTACATCGCCCTTGCAAGCGCAAAAAAAAGCATGGTCTTTGTATAAAGGGTTGCAGGAAGAACTGGACCGTTTACGGGCCGACGAAGTTAATCGCCGAGATGTGAGTATTCAAAAAGTACTTGAGGAATATCGCATAAGACTCAATGAGGCACGCAACAACATTCTTGAGTTTCAAGAAAACTCCTTTTTGGTTTCTCAGGAGCAATTCGCCATACTGGTTTCTAACCTTGAAAGCCTTAAGAACAAAAGGCGTTACCTTTCAGCTGAGTCTGCCAACCTCCGAGACTACAATGACGGACTGGGTAAGAACTTGGGAATATCGCCCGATCTTGCTGGCAAAGCCTTTATTCTGCAATCAGATGTTGAGTTCAGAGGGCTACTCAATGAACTAGACATTAGCACTGCCCAACTCACTCAGTATTTATCTCGCTGGGGAGAGGGGCACCCTAAAGTGATCGCCGAGCAACAACGTTTTAACAGTGCCAAGGCAGCGCTGCTGGATAGGAGCAACCTGGTTGCTGGTCCACACGCGGCGGCAGCGTTTGGCAACCTGACATTGGATCCAAACCCTAAACGTGCACAGATGTTTGCCGACCTGATTGATTCATCAGCCAAACTCGAAGGTAAAGAAGCAGAAATAATTGCGCTACAACGAACCGAGGCTAAGTTGAATGATCAAATCAAAATATTTGCCAGAGAATCTGCCGTGCTTGATCGACTGCAAAGAGAGTTCGATCTCGCTGAGGCTATTTTTACATCAGCGGCGGCTAGGCTTGAAGCAGGTAAGGCAGATGTCTTCGCTTCATATCCAGTGGTTCAACTGCTAACAGAACCCTCATTAGCGATCCAAGCGCAAAGTCCTATTCCTCAGATCGGTATTGCTGCGGGTCTTATCGGTATTATTTTCATTACTTCAGGAGTTACCGTGTTATGCAATCGAAGACGCATTATCAAAGCACTATTGAAGAGAAGCTAATCATTGGGGCTCTTATTTTCACTTACCCAATATACGCGATTGGCGGCCTATACATCACAGGTGCTGCTTTAGGTTGGATTGTGTTAGCGCTAGTCTTATTTAGAGCTTTCATTGAAGGCTATAGTGTCATCAAACCTGTCCCTGCCATTGTTTGGTCATGGGTCCTCGGTATGTTCTTGATGCTCATTTGTCTTTGGGTAGCTCATGCTCAATGGTCGTTAGGCACCACACAAACCATTAAAAGTAGCGTTGGGTGGGCCAAAGGTTGGGCATTGCTGGCGCTTTTTCCACTGTTAGGTGTTTTAGTTGATATAAAGCCAGAGAGCATCATTCGTGCTATTTGCGTCATTGGCAAACACACTTTTATCTTCGGCGTTATCACCGTCCTATTGTATATGGTGAAATTTCAGGGGCACTTGTTTGTATCCCCTTTACGCGTTTTTGGTGGCGCGGGTGATAGTTTTTTTACGGTTAGTTTATACGGTACGAACCCCGAAACGGGCGCTGGAAGATGGCAATTCTTTGCTCCTTGGGCTCCCGCAGCAGGGTTTCTAGCCTGCATCTTCATTATTTTCTGTTTGCAAGAGACCGACAAAGCTTGGCGCACATGGGGAATACTTGGGTGCATTACACTCGCAGTCTTGTCTCAGTCGCGAGCAGGATGGGCCATTTTCATTTGTATTATCCCTTTCTACTTGTTGATTGGAAAAATACGCAACCCCTGGGTCATGATCGCCTGTGGCCTAATACTTCCCATAATACTCGTCACTGGTGAGCCACTATACGTCTGGGTTATGGATACATTTCAGCAAATAAAAGAGTCTCGTCCCGACTCCACCAGAGTGCGTTCTACCCTAGAAAGTTTAGCCCTTCAACGCTGGCAGAGCGAAGCCGTATTCTGGGGACATGGTGTTGTTGAACCAGGACCTAAAATTGTAGAAGGAATGCCCATTGGTTCACACCATACATGGCTGGGTTTGCTCTTTGTTAAAGGCAGTGTTGGGCTATTTGCTCTGGCAGTACCTATGATTATTTCAATGGCCTTTTTCTTGTTCTTCATTCAACAGAACATAAAGGCACGTGCCGCTTTCTGCATGCTGCTTGTGTTCACCTTTTATAGCTTTTTCGAGAATTTAGAAATCCTCGCTTACTTGTATTGGCCTGCTCTACTGTGGATTGGTATAGCAATGAAAGACATTCAATGGAGGCGTATCCATGCTTAAAAAATTCGATTCATATATTGTCGGTTACTACGGCATGCAAAACACGGGTGACGATGTATTGCTCTACACGACGCAATGGGCGAGTCAGCGCTTTTTAAATGATAAAAAAAGCGCAATCAGCTGTGTTTCAAACAACCATCGTTCAGAGTTTGATCACACAGCCGCATTGCCTGTGCCTTCGTTCAAGGGGCATCAGAGGCTTTTACATTATAGAAATGCGCTATCAAGTAAAAAGATACTCTTTGGCGGAGGCTCAGTACTTCATAGCGAAAAAGATATCCAGCTCAAACGCCATCTCATCAGACTTGCTGGGCCAAACGCTAGCCGCTGTGTAGGTGTTGGTATAGGGCCTTTTGAATCGCTCGGTGCAGAGAAAGCTTGTGCTAAATTCCTAAATGAATGCGGCTTTGTTGGTGTTCGTGATCCTGAGAGCTTAGCCATTGCAAACGCACTATCACCTAAAGCAAACGTAAAGCTGACATTCGATCTAGCTCCTCTCATGCTCTGTCATGATATCAACAAAGTTATCCCGGTAGAGCGTAAAGGCATCATGTTCAACTTTTGCCAGCAAGCTATTAACCCATTGGGTGATGTGGACTCTAACGGTGAAAAAAAACGCTTGTTCGAAGCCATAGAGCTTATTGAGAGAGTCTGGAATGAAACTCACCAACCTATCCATTTAGTCGATTTTAATGGTCACCCAAAGTTAGGGGACTTTCACATTCACCAGCAAATCATGGCGAGAGTGTCAGGCCAAGTAGATATTTCGCATATTGAGTATGATCCTAACCCTTTTCGCGTTTTGCAACGCATAGCAGGGTACCGAGCCATCGTTTCAATGCGACTACACGGGAGTATTCTTGGCTTTTTAACACGAACACCTGTGATATCTATCAATTACCACAGCAAGAGCTATAGCTGGTGTAACCAAGTAGGCGTTCCTAAAGAATACCAGTTTGATGCACATCATTTATGCCCTGAAGAACTAACGAGGCAATTATTAGTAGGCATTGGTACGGGGTTTGCTCAACCATCAATGAGTATCGATCAATCTATAGATTACGCATTGTCGAATTGGAGTTAAGTATTATGAATAGAATAAAATTTTCTGTCGTTATTCCACTCTACAACAAGGAAAAAAGCATCGCAAAAACATTGGCGTCAGTTAAGCAACAGCGCTTTCCTGCCAGTGAAATCATCGTCATTGATGATGGCTCTACAGACAACAGCATCAAACAAGTTTTAGCCGCAAACATCCCTACCTTAAAGCTCATAAAGCAAACAAACAAAGGTGTTTCTGCAGCCCGAAACCTTGGTGTCGAAAAGTCTTCAAATGAGTTTATTGCATTTATCGATGCTGATGACCAATGGTCTCCCTTCTTCCTCGATGAAATGAGAAAACTCATTAACAAATTCCCCGAACAAGCGTTTTTTGCTAGCAACTATCAAAAGGTTCAAGGCAAAAGCTTATATCAGAATCCCAAATTAGCGCTACCTGATATGGACGCTACAGGTGTTTTACTCTCCAATTACTTTGAGGTCAGTGGGCAGGGTGATTTACCTTTTATGGCTTCCAGTACGGTGATCACAAAAAAACTATTCAAACAACTCGGTGGGTTTCCTGTCGGTGAAGCCATGGGGGAAGATCAAGCATTGTTTAGTCAGGCTTGCCTCCATTCTCCTATTGCTTATTCACCGCTGATTTTACTGTTCTATCATACAGACTCAGAAAACCGAGCGTGCGAACGTCACATTCCGAGTGAAATATTGCCATTCGCTCAACGACTAATCGCTTGGTCGGCATCTTGTAATGATGAAGCATTGAAACGATCGGTGCTCACTTACTGTGCAGCACACGCCTGCAACCTAGCCAAAATCAATATTCAAATGGGTAACTTAGAAACTGCAAGACAACTACTCAACCAAGATATCTGTGCACTAAAGCCCGTACATCAGGTTGTGTTCAAATTATGGTCTTATCTAAGACCTTTATCCCAGTAGTATCAGACAGATAACACGAGGTAACATGATGAAATTAAATGCTATATGTGTTCTTAAAAATGAAGCCGACATTATTGTCGACACCCTCAATAACGCGCTTAGATTCTGCGACAGTATTTTCATATTTGATAATCATTCTGATGATGGAAGTTGGGAGCTCGTTTGCGACATGGCAAAGAAAGATTCTCGTGTCATTATCGCTGCACGCACCAAGGAAACCTACCGTAACCAGTTTAGAAACAGAATATACAATATGTTCCATCAAAATTATTCATCATCTGATTGGTGGTATATTCTCGATGCAGACGAGCTGCTTGTTGAAGACCCGCGCCCAATGTTAGTCAAAGCAATGCAACGTAATAAAAACCAGATGCGCGTATGGCAAGCGCAATTTTACTTCACCGATCATGATTTGGAACATTATGAAAATGAAGATAAGTTACTGAGTGTTCCAGAGAGGCGCTTTTACTACCGGATCAATTGGCGAGAGCCACGTTTTTTCCGTAATTCGCCAACAGAAAACTGGCCAGAACATATCAGCGGCAAAGTGCCGCCTTTCTGCGCCAACTTGTATCATCCTTCACCCATTTGCCGTCATTATGCAGAGCGAACACCGGAACAGATTCAAGCACGCCGAAAGCTTAGAGTGAAAAACCCCTATAGCTTCCTTCATGTGAAGAAGAAGCCTATAGACGATTGGTTACGAAAGGCTGAGGATTGCTTCTATTATCAGCCCGGCCTCAGCATGCAATTCCCACTATCAGACAGGTTAGGCTACTACCTAAACCAATCAACCTATTGGATAAAATGGCGGCTTAAGAATGTCCTCTCACTCAAACAACTCATCACTCAGAAGCTAACCAATGTACTTGGTTTAAGCTAAGCACAATCAACGAGTGTTATTCATAACGGGCAGGACACTGCCCATTATTTTCCTGCCTTCAGCAATATCTGTTCATTGCGTCCTTGTATACCAATCAGTATAGATAGTTACCCACCTCAGACACGTCTTTGCAAGTTTAAAAACGCCTGCTCTCTATTGCGCTACTTTGATTTACAGCTAAATGGACTTGGGAGTTAGGCCGAAACAGGAGCTACTAGGCTTGCAATATCACACCTAGATCACCTTTCTTTTAACGCTCGCTGCGCGATCAATTCATTAGATATGATTGGTATAAGTATAAATTGGCTACCTTTCAAGTAGCCATAACGAAGGAATGGACAACCTGTGCACTTCTCGCCAGGATTGGCTCAGAATATGCTGACTGATTCAACGAGAAAACCCAAAAGCACTAAATTCAGGTTAACCAATCCCATAGTCCAAGAGAAAAACTCTCTATTAAATTAATACCGAGCGCTGATTTCACAAGGTACAGCACAACCAACCCAGTAACGACGCTCATTGTTAAAAACAATAAGGTCAATAGAAGAATTGTCGCTGCAGCCATTGATTTTTCTTGTCGAGAAAGACGACGAATGTTTCGTCCCATTAAAAAAACGAAGTACACTCTGGATGTATAAAAAGGCACTGGGAAAGTGCCCCTTACATCAATTTTATGCTTTCTGTATTGGCCACTCCCAATTGCTACTTTAATGTGCTGAAGCTGAGTATCAGAGAGGGATACAGCCGTTTCCTGAGGCAAGCGCCCTAAGAAATTCAGAATGTCAGGATCTTTCCGAATATCATAGCTTTTCCTTTCCATAATATAATCCTAACGTATCGTCTTCTGTTGCCTTACTAGGCCAATAGCACTCTCCTCTATATATCGATAGATATGACTAGGTAAGAGAGACAGTAACGAGCAGATCACTGTACAAGAGGTTCGTGCAGGCTCTTCAACCGCTATCTTTGGATTTATCATTAATGCCTTGCATGTCAATTTAATAGCAGTCACACCATCACCGCTTTTAACCGCTCGGCGGGCTAAGTAACGCATCTGATAAGCTCTCGCCAATGTGAGGTATTGATTAAAGAAAAGCTCATTGCCTGATGTATTTTTTCGCACCGCTAAACACCAATTGTCATACTGTTTTTCCAAATTAGCCGACAGCCCACCGTTATTAATACGATAAAACGTCAAGGCTTTCGATATACCTTCGAATGACCATTTGTTTAACAAAGCGATCCTAAGCCACAACTCTATATCCTCTGATTGCTTTAGATCTTCATCAAAGTAGCAAGTTCGCCCTGTTTTTTTGTGTTTAAAGGCTATTTCATTTAATAAACAACGTCTAATAACAGGCACAGAACCATTACCTATAGGGTTACGACAGAAAATATGTTTCGACGTCAGGTTTCTCAATTTGGGATATTGGCCTATACCGAGGTTTTGTCCTTCTTCATCAACAAATATGGAAGGACAAAAGCTGATCCCCACTTCAGGATTCTGATTGAGATGATTAAGGTGCAATGTAAGTTTCTCTTTATCCCAATAATCATCAGAGTCCAACAAAGCAACGTAGATTCCTTTTGCAGCGGCAATACCTGAATTTCTAGCGGCAGAAAGGCCTTGGTTTTTTTGGTGAATAATTTTAATTCGGCCATCGCAAAATTGTGAGAGCACGTTAAGTGTTTGATCGGTGCACCCATCATTGACACAAATTAACTCAAAGTTTTTATACGTTTGAGACAACACAGAGTTAATACATTGTTCAATATATTGCTCAACATTAAACATTGGGACAACAACAGATACCATAGGTAAAGAGTGCTTATTCATGAGGTTGACTCCTAGCGGTTAAAAGCTTATTTCGTTGATTAAAAAGGGGGATACGTCTCCAAGGAAGAAAAATAGTCAGTGTGATAAAACTCATCACTAATAGGTTTATTGAGAATTCTTCAGGCGTTAGGCTGGGCAAAGACAAGACCCCAACCACGGCAACTAACATGCAAAATAAACGAGTGTAAAATTCCTGACTGTATGCCGCATGAGCTCTCAAAATATTGCAATGCGTGTCAATAAAAATAGTGGGAATAGCCATAGTGCAAAGAAACATCACTACGGTATGGTTTTGTTGCCATTGCTGTTCGAATATCAATGGGACATACCAAGGAACAGCGATGACTTGAGCAACAAAAACACAACTTACAAGTGCCACCATCATGTAAACTTTACGCAAATTACCGGCTAAAGCTTGCTTGCGCTGCTGCTGACATAAATACGGATACAGTGCACTGTTAAATGCGTTAATAAGTGATTGGCTAAGCCCAACACCTGCACTCTTTGAGAAGCTGTAAATACCAAAAAGCTCGGGGCTAAGTAATTTAGCACCAAGTAATACATCCATTTGTGAACGCAATGAGCGCACGAGTTCAGTCGAAAAGAGCTGGCTAGATGTTTTAACCAACGCCATGAATGTCGATTTATGAAAGCCAACACCATAGCGTTTTACTGGCGCACAATAAAACATCACCACCCAAAAGCTGGCATAGACCCATTTACCATACACAACAGACATGGCACCACAATCTAATAATGCAAACAACGCAATGGCTAGGTTTTCAGATGTAATACAGGCTCCGTTACACAAACTGAAGAAACGCATATTCCCTGCACGTTGAACCAAAAACACATTCACACTAACCATTGGATATAGGAGATATACCCCGGCCATTAATATCAGTAAATCTGACAATACCTCGTTGTCATAAAACTGGCTTAATGGGTAAGCGACTCCAACTTGTATCAAGCACAATGCAATACAAACAAGCCACTGTAATACAGCACCATTTTTAGCATAAGCGGGCAGAAAGTTATCCGAACATTGAATAATTTGCATCCCAGCACCGGACCGTAAAATGAGCTTCAATACTTCGTGACACCCTAAGGCCAACATAATGGTCCCGTAGGTTATGGCATCAACGCTTGCTGCTAGAGCGACAATGACGAAAAACCTAGAAGCCTTTGCTGCAACCTCTGTGAGAAGAAGCCAACTGACATTCTTTATTAGCTTTTGACTATCAATTTTTAGTTTGAAGAAAAACACATAGCACACCAACAGACTCGTTATGTCAGAGGTGTTTCAAGAAGTATTCCAATAAAAACGAAGAGCTATGTCATTGTTTTATATGGAATTAGGAAATAAGGGTTTTTAATTAAAAAAGAGGAAGCATGCATATTGCAACATCATTTTTGCAATATGCAAAAGCTAATATTAGAGCGTGTTGCTCTAGCTTTGCCAAGCCTGAATTTTTCGATATAAAGTCGAGGGGCTAACCTCCAATAAGCCCGCGGCTTTTGTGACGTTGTCTTGGCACAATGCGATGGCTTGTTCAATGACAACTCTCTCAACCTCGGCAAGAGGACGAATATCAGTTGCTGCCTGAGCAGAAACAGGTGATGACTCAGCATGTTGTTCAACCGAGTAGCTCACTCTGGAAGGTACAGGAGATTTTTTGTTGACCAACTCGTAGACTTGAACGTCAGAAAGCTGAAGTTGTCGACCTAAATTTTGTTCGGTAATTAAAGGGCCTTCAGACATGACAATGGCACTATGAATGATGTTCTCTAACTGCCTGACATTCCCCGGCCAATCATAATGGTTAACAAACTTTTCCGCACCAGATGATAAACCAACAAAGACTTTATTCTCCAATTCACTAAAGTGATTGATAAAGAAGTTGGCGAGCTGGCTTGCATCATTCTCACGCTCTTTAAGTCGTGGCATATTGATAGCGATAACATTCAACCGGTAATACAAATCTTCACGCAAACGGCCTTGAGCAATGGCTTCCATTGGTTCTCGATTCGTCGCACTGATAAATCTAACATCAACTTTCTCTACTTTATTGCTACCCACTTTCTGGAAAGTCCCCGTTTGTATGAACCGAAGGATCTTTGCCTGCAACGACATATCCATCTCACCTAGTTCATCCAGAAACAATGTACCTTCATGAGCTTGTGTTGCAGCACCATCTCTGTTCGAAACCGCACCAGAAAATGCGCCTTTAACATGCCCAAAAATCTCTGATTCCATTAACTCCGATGGAATTGCTGCACAATTCAAGCAAATAAACGGTTTATCTTTCCGAGGACTCAATTCATGAATAGCAGAGGCCACCAGTTCTTTACCTGTACCGCTGTTACCTGTGACAAAAACTGATGCAAAGCTTGACGCACTTAATTCGATCGCATCATAAACTTGCTGCATTCCAGATGATTGACCAATAAAGCGCATAAATGACCTTTTGCGCTTGGATTTAACCTGATCCAAGGTATGTCTTAGTAGACTTCGTTCGGCTAAAATTTCCCTATAGCTCAGCGCTTGTTGAATGTTTAGCTTGAGGTCATGATTATCCCAAGGCTTCTTAATGTAACCCCACACTTTACCTTCATTGATAGAGTTAATAACATCGTTCAACTCAGTATAAGCCGTCAACATGATCCTGACAGTTTCGGGCCACTCTTCAGCAACCTGTTGTAAAAACTCATTCCCACTCATACCAGGCATGTTTTTATCCGAAACGACGACATCAATATGGTTATTTCGCAAAATATCTAAGCCCTCTTCACCTGAACTAGCAGTATGAACCTCAAGGGATAAGTCTCTAATAACACGATTAAGTGAGCTTAAGATGCTTGTCTCGTCATCAACAAATAGAATACTAGCGCCAGCATCTTTATTCATAACACACTACAACCCAGTTCATATTTCACTGTCTTGGTTCCTTATCATTAGGCTTTAGGTTCGGCATAATAAATGTCATTAGATCCCTAAACAGCATGGGCCTAGAGAAATAGAAACCTTGGAATTGCTTTATGCCCATGTCATGCAATACATCTAACTGTTCTTGCGTTTCAATCCCTTCCGCAATAGTCGAATAATTTAACGCGCGCGCTATTTGCAAAGTAGCTTCTATAATGGTTTTGCCACCATACCTGATGTTATCAACGAAAGTGCGGTCTATTTTCACACAATCTACAGACAGCATTTGCAATTGTGATAATGAAGAGTAGCCCGTACCAAAATCATCAACTGATACTTTAATTCCCATAGCTTGTAACGTTCTTACTCGTTCACGCATAACCTGAGTATTCTGGGAAAAAACGGATTCGGTAATTTCAAGGTGGAGACTAGACGAAGGGAGTCCACTCCCCTGCAATGTGCGCTCCACGATTTCACAAAAATCATCATCCTGTAACTGAATAACGGATACATTGACACTCACAGCGGCTTTGTGAACTGGTTGCCATTTAGCTGCATCTGCACAAGCCTTTTTAAGGATCCAATTACCAAGATTTGCTATAAGCCCATGATTTTCAGCAATAGGAATAAACTCAACTGGAGATATCATATTATCCCCAATTTTAAGCCGCATAAGAGCCTCAAACGAGATAATACGCCTATCAACAGCATTTACTATAGGCTGGTATTGTACAAACAGTTCACCGCTCTGCTCGGCTGCAACAAGATGCTGCCTTAAAAACTCTTCTCTCTGTAATCTGGATTTAATGGCCTCATCGAAAACCCTAACAGCACCTACTTCCTTGTTTTTCTGATGATACATAGCAAAATCAGCATGCTCGATAAGTGTCTGAGCATTGTCACCGTGATGCGGATACACCGCAATACCCACTGTCGCTCCTATTCGCAGTTCCTTCTGATCAATAAAAATAGGAATGGACAGTGCGCTGAGCAGTGCCTCTGAAAAATCTAATGCTTGATCACCGTCTTGATTGGCTATTGCAAATAAAAACTCATCACCACCCCACCGACATACATTGCTATTATCATGCATCAATGCAGCTAAACGATTGGCAACTAAAATAAGTAGCCGATCCCCCAACTCGTGTCCTTGCGTGTCATTTATCTTTTTAAAGCCATCTAAATCGATAAAAAGCAGTGAGACTGGGCTACTGTTTGCTTTTTCTAGCATCTCATCTAGGTTTTTCTTAAATGCATGACGGTTTTGCAATTTTGTTAAGGAATCAACGTTGGATAGTTCGTAGATTTCTTCTGCTCGCTGTTCTATTTTAGCTTCGAGGTTGATGTTAGATTGATTCAATTGTTCTAATAAATCGACATTCTTGTGCTTTAAATCAATAGCGCTACGAGTAAACCTAGCCATTTTCAATGCCGCGATACTCACGACAAACACGAAAATAAGCCCAACTATGCCTAGAGTTTGCTTATCAGGATCTGGCGATATAACCCCAAGAACTGAAAACGGTAAAATCACCAAAAGCGGATATAAAATGGCTAAGAATCGCTGGGAGCTAATAACAATAATCGAACTACTCGAAATGATAGAGAGCACAACCAATGCCACAGCTATTTCTAAGTGCGTTTTTACATACAATAGGTAGATAAGGTAAACACACCAAGCAATCGCTGACAGCATGATCCCTATAGCAAAAGATACCGTTGTGGCTTTTGCCTGTTTCTCGGTTAACGTTCTTATACGTCTACCACGAATGCCGTCATATAAGCGATACGATAAAATCGCTACAACAACACCAAGCCAACTTAATTCGAATAACGCATTGCTTGTTTCAAATGCCGCAAAAAGCCCAACTGCTGCTAAAAAATTAACAAGCACCGCTTCATAGATGTTTACGTATAGTAGCTGTACTGTCTCTACAGCTACCCGATTTTTTTGTTTTGAATTCTGAATAACAACAGACCTAGGATGCGTCAAATTCTGCTCATGACAAATTAATAGAGCAAGCCGTAGATGTCAAAGAAAACAAGCACTTATTTGAAAAATAAGTCTTATATCGCCATGTTTCTAACACAAAAAGCCCAGCTTAAAGCTGGGCTTTTTGAAGAAGTAATATGACGCCTATCTAAGCGGTTAATAATTACCCGCCGATAGAGTCTCCAACGTATAAGCTTGCTTGTAATGTCTCATACTGTTGTCTTTCAGAAGTCACGAATTTAGACCATTGTTGAGCCATACCACGGCTTCTATCATCTTTCTCTGCCATAGCAAGCTCATCAAGAGCTTCAACAAACTCTCTTTTGTTAAAATGAGCCATCCCTAAAACCAAGTGCGTTGTACCAGGGTTACGCAATTCACCCTTATCTAGGGCTTTACGACCTTGCTCAATAGCGTTGTCCCACTTTTCAAGATTCAAGTAGATTTGTGCAAGCTGTGCATTAAGTTCACCTGACTCTGATAATTCTGCTGCAGCGGTCATTACAGGTACTGCTTTTTCATTTTCTTGGGCAGCTGTCAAGCTTTGAGCTAAGAACTTAAGATTACGCAGATCTTTCTCCATAACACCTGCTTCCAACGCTTTTTCCATGACCACTGCGCCTTTAATAGGCGTTTGATGATAATAATAGAGTTGTGCCAAATTAAACAAATCAGAGCCTTTCGTCACAAACCCTTGCTGATAAGCCGCTTCCATCACAGCGAGTTGTTTCTTTTCTTCACCAAGCTCACCATACATACCAGCTAATTGAACCCAATATTTAGGCTCATTGAAGAATTTAACCATTTTGACTAAAACGTCTTTGACTTGCTCAGGCTGCTTCATTTCAAAATAAACGGCACGCTGCAATACATACCAATTTTCTTCTGCTATGCCTTTTTCAACTTCAACCAATGCAATAGCATCGCTGATATATTCCAGTGCCGGCGCAAAATCTTTCTTCTGATACATTGCCTGTGCTTTTAACAACAACGTTTTTGCAGGAATAGGCTTAGTTTGAAGCGCTTCCCAACGTTCTACAAAAGTTATTGTTTTATCAAAATTACCTTGAGACATGTGCAATTGCGCTAAGCTATAAAGTGTCGATTGTTCCAACGTTTCTGGAATTAAATCAATCTCGACAACCTCTTCAAAAGACTCAATCGCTAAACCTACTTGCTCGTCAGCATAATAAATGAAGCCGTAGAAATTATGCATCATGGCAATTTCATACTCGTTCATCGTACTTTGTTTAGACTTTACTTTATCTAAGACCTTAATGGCTTCAGCGACATTACCACCATCCGCTATTTCTTGTGCTCGTGCTAGCTGGTCATAAACCTTAGTTCGTAAAGTAGGTACAATTTTCGTTTTAACTGAACTGCTTTCTGCTGCAACAGCAACCCCAACAATGAAGACAGGTGCAGCAAACAAGGTACAGGCTACAAATGCTGATGAAATTATACTTTTAATCGAAACAGCTTTTTTCATGGGTTTAAGTCCTAAGAAAGTCGTCATATCAATTTCTCACTAACCATCTAACTGAAAAGTGATTTTGGTTTGCACACCCGCAACATCAGTGGGTTCACCGTTGATCACACGGGGTTTATATTTATATTTCGCTGCTGCTTCTAATGCAGCCGCGTCAAAAATTCGTTGAGGGTTTGCTTCAACAATACTCACATCACGCACAGCGCCTTGCTTGGTCACCACAAACTCAACAATCACGTAACCTTCAATACCACGAGATAAAGCGCGTCTTGGGTAAACCGCAGCAGGCTTAACAATTGGTAGGTATTCTCCATCACTGCTCTCCAGTGATATGCCACCACCTAAATCGACTTCACTCGACACGTCAGTCGAAAAGTCGATTGCAGCACCGCTAGTATCAGCGTCAGAAGAATCCAATTGGGGTTGCTCCAATGGCGGAGGCGGCTCTTTCGGCTTGGGTGGTTTACGCGGCTTACGATCTTTTTGTTGAACTTGTTCTTCGGGCTTAATCCGCACAAAATCAAGTACACTTCCTTTAGGTGGTTCACTCAGCTCTGTATCACCACTTTTAATCAACACTTGCATCAGATAAAACAAACCTAGCGTTACGCTGGCTGCTAATACTAAAGCGATAAGGATGCGTACCATGACTAGCCTTCTTGCGCCGCAATAGAGACATCATAAACACCGGCTGCTCGCGATGCGTCCATGACTTTAATCAGGGTTTCTGTCGTTGCTTTTTTATCAGCCTGAATAACAACGCTTCCTTGAGGGTTTTCTGCATGTAAGCGCTCAATATTTGCTTGTACAGCACGTTCGTCGATTCTTCGTTTATTAATCCAGATTTCACCCTTATCACTGATGGCTATCAAAATACCAGCGCGGTCTTTCTTAACCGCTGTAGCGGCTTCGGGTCGATTAACGTCAATCCCTGCTTCTTTCACGAAAGACGCGGTCACAATAAAGAAGATCAACATGATAAAAACAACATCAAGCATCGGAGTCATGTCTATTGTTGCTTCTTCTTCATCAACGAGGTTTTGAAAATGTTGTTTCATGTTTCTCTTTACAACCTGTTTATTAGTGCGTCATAACCATTGCATCTTGAATGTGCAATCGTTCTCTTTTCGCTGTACGTGTTAACCATGTTGATGCAAATACACCAGACAGCGCACCGACCATTCCAGCCATTGTCGGGATAGTGGCTTTCGACACACCTGACGCCATAGAGCGAGCGTTACCTGATCCAGAAATAGCCATCACATCAAAAACTTCAATCATGCCGGTTACCGTTCCCATCAATCCCAACAAAGGGCAAAGTGCTACTAGCACTTGAATAATGGGCAACCCAGCATTAAGGCGCATGCTGATTCGAGATATCATTGCACCGCGTATTTGTTCCGCATTCCATGAGCTTTTATCTGTACGACTTTTCCAAGTGGATAATGTTTCTCGCTTGTAATTTTTATGCCAAATAAAAACATAAAGCATACGTTCAAGTATCAGCAGCCACATGACAAAGATGAGCAGACCGATAACCAGCAGTACATCACCACCGGTTTCGGTAAAATCACGGATGGATTCGAAAAATTCGACCAACATCGTTATTAAGCCTTCGCTTCTCTTTCAGCTGCTTCGGAACGTTCAGCCATTACACCAGACGCTTGCTCTTGTAGAATGTTGACGATGTTCTTGCTACGTGTATTGAGTAGCGCATAAAGTAGTGTTGTTGGGATAGCAACAACCAACCCTAGAACAGTCGTTACCAAGGCGGTTGAAATACCACCAGCCATCAATTTAGGGTCGCCTGTACCAAACAAGGTAATTTGTTGGAAGGTCACTATCATGCCGGTCACTGTTCCAAGCAACCCACCTAGAGGTGCAACAACTGAAATCATTTTAACTAACGTGAGGTAGCTATTAAGCTTTGGCAGTTCGCCTAAAATGGCTTCTGTCAGTTTCAATTCCAGTGTTTCTGTATCAACATCAGGGTTTTCTTCACGAACTTTAAGTACGCGACCAAGTGCATTGTTCGTTTTGATTGTCTTAGATTTAAGTTGGCGATTAACGGCAGCACCAGCCAGTGTTAAAGTGATAAAGCGCCATATAGCAACAAGAATACCAATAACACCTACTACAATAATAATACGGCCGACAGGACCACCCTGCTCAACACGTTCTAATGTACTAGGGGCTTGTACGAGTAGACTCATGATAGAACCCCCTGTTGGGTCCATACCAAATTCAACAAGCTCGCCATTTGATGCTTGTAAAGCGGCTGCAGACTTACCGTAACGAGCAACAGGCTGTCTTTGTAACTCAGCAATAGTGCCTGAACCTGGAATATATTCGAGGTACTTACCGTCAGAGATAAGTGAAAAAGTCCCTACTCGAATAACTTCTTTGTTAACTTTATTACCATTTGCTTCTACAACATCAGCTTTAAAACGTGTCACTTTGCCTGACTCGGTCATTTCACGCTGCATTTCAAACCAAACACGTTCAATCTCTGCGATAGATGCTAACTTAGATCCTGTTCCCATAGATTGTGCAAGCTCATCCAAAAAGACATCACGGCCTGTGTATTGCGTTGAAATAATTGAGTTTTGGAATTTGTTCTTCGCGTCACCAGATACTTGCTGCAACACACCAAACAACTCTTTCAACGATCCTAAACGATTATCTACAGTGACTTTCAAGTCAGCGATTTTAAATTCATTCTCTTCGAATTGTGTTTCTAGGTCAGCACTCGTTTGCAGTTCGCCGTCACGTTGTGAAAACGCATTGCGCAACATGCTGTCCTGCTCGGATTTCTTTGCAGCGAACTCTCTTTCACGCTCTATATTCTGCTGGCTCTGCTGCAATTTGCCTTGTTCTAGTTGCTTAAGTAACGCATCTAAATCCAGTGCTTTATCTTGAGCAAAGCTCGCGTGCGAAATGACTGCTGAAGCAAACAATGCACTGATGATTTTTATACATTTCATTTGATTCAATCTCACTTAATCAGTAATTGCTACAGGCATTGTTAATAAATCAGGGGCCTTTTGCTTTTTCGCCATACGAAGTCCACTTGTCACCTGAGTACGGTAGCTAGATGGGAGGGCTTCCCACTGTCCGGTTTTCTTATTCCATATGCCTTGCGTTCCCGCATCACGCGTTTGATAGATAAGAGCTGTGCGACCTATGCGCAAGTAATCCACATCACGCTCTTGACCATTAATGTTTTGTAAACCGCTATAGGCTTCCATGGTACGACCGTAGTCAACTTCAACCTGGTATGCTTCCATGACACGACGAAACTTTTCAGAAGGCGACACATCGGCTCTGTCCATCATTTCTCTTAATGAAGTGAGTCGCTTGGCGCGTTCTTCTGGAAGGAAAGGCACATCAAGTGCGATATATTGTTCAAGACCGTCAATCATGTTCAACATCAACGGTGTTATCTGGCGTTCAATCACACTGACTTCATCAATCGCGCTGTTAAGGTCAAGCATCTCTTGCTCTTGGCTAGCTAATTGCTTTCTCAATTGATTGTTATAAACAACTAGGCCATCGATTTCTTTGTTAACTGCTTTAAACTGTTGCAGCTTGTCGGCTATTTGATCTGTGATTTGGTTGATTTTCTTCTGCGAAGCACTTGCAGATTCATTGATTTCTGTCGCAGCTTCCACGACAGGCTTTAACGGTTTGTCTTCCTGGCTCATTGTAGAAAAAGAAGCTGAAACAGCTGTCGCTAACACAATGACAGGAAGCTTTTTGATTAAATTCATTTAGCTAAACCCTAAATTACCAAAACACCGTTAACATACGGCCCTAAAATTTGGATGTAGGATAGAGAAAGTGTGTGACAGTTTTATGACAAATACTGTCATATAACGAATTTGAGAGAGTCAAACATTCGTGCTGTGAATCGGTATGTCTTGTATGAGCACCTTTGCCGAAATGACGCAGGCGCTCATTGTAATTTAAGTGATTGATCTATAGTCAGTATTAAAAATCCCAGCTATAACTCACACCAAAATTAATCCCCGTATTTTCACGCAATACATCAAGATTATTTTGTGTGATTTGCTTTCTTTCATCTAAGATATTACGTATCGATACTTTGATAGTAGAAGCAAAGTTCGGGAAGTAAGTGTAAACCAAATCAAGTGAGTTAAAGGTTTCTTCTTCCGCATCTTCGTTACCACGCGCACCCGGTATAATAATACGAGGTCCGAAAGCGTTATACACCAATGTCGCAGAGTGCTCACCATCAAGAGAGTCCCACCCAAGCTGCAAGTTTGCCACCCATTCAGAGTGTCCTACTAAGCGGCGTACATTATTCGTCACAATATTCGACGCACTCGTTGCGTCGAGTGCATCAAGTAATTGTGTTTCGAATAAGCTGATTTCGTCATCATCAACCGCACCAAGCACCACTTCTGAATCAGAGAAAGTCACATTACCCGTTACAAAGAAATTAGAGAGCTTGTCACTGATAAAACCTAAATCATGCAAAAACTCTGCTTCGATACCCGACAATTCGCCTGACTCACCATTGGCAGTCAGTAGATTAGGTGCAGCCCCACCAACTGTACCTAGCTCGATCAGCTCGATAGGGGTGTCGATATCTTTATAGAACAAAGCGACTGATACATTATTACCACCAGACAAGTACCATTCCCAACGTGCATCAAAGTTATCCAGAGAAGAACTCTGTAATAGAGGAGTACCTCGAACCAAAAACTCCGTTATTGGGTCGATAAAAAAGGTGGTACTGATATCTCTGAGATCTGGGCGTACAGTCGTTTGGCTGTAATTGAATCTAAACTGCTGCTGCTCGTTAATCGTATAAGTCAATGCTAGAGAGGGGAAGAAGTCGTCTTCTTCAAAAATCAGCTGTTCTATTTCATCTGTCTCAACAGAAAACGTATTCGCATTAGCAGAAAAAGGTATCGATAGTTGCTGAAAGTTCTCATACCTGAAACCACCAGTCAATCGCCACTTGTTAGCGATGAATGCATCGGTTAAGAAATAAAACGCGTCAATTTTAGTTGCGGCGACAAAACGGTCCCCATCCGCCGTTTGTGACTGAAAAATACCTTGTCCGGTCGACGAGTTAAAGAAATCAGGGTTGGAAATGTTTTCGTCAGAAAAAACCTCATCAATTCGTCCACCAAAAGTGAAATCGTCACTGATGGCACGGTGTGGGATCTCTAACTGAACATTATCGGCGTCACGCACTTTTTCGAAAAAGCTGCCTCCGATTTTAAATTCAAGCTCATAATTATCACCATAGAAAGGTATTCCAGCATTCCAGCCCGAAGTTTCAACCACATCTCTTAACTGTTGAAATTGAAGAACCGCGTTAGTTGCTGATACGTCCTGTAACTGCTGTGATACCACAACACCGTTTTCAATGTTATCTTGGAACGTCACGTCTAAGCCACCAGGGGCTTGCCTTCTTGCTCTTGCCGTACCGCCATACCAATCAAAAAATGTATTGTAAAACTGAGGAAAGTTATGCGTCCCTTTGATCTGATTGGAGTTCATTCGACGTTCTTCAAAGAGAATATCAATACGATTAAATTCAGTCTGTCCAAATTCCGTTTCGTTAATGTCGATAAAATCACGTACACGGACTCTGTCTCGTGAGTCATGTAAGAGCACATTAGTTAATTCAATTTTATGATTCTTATTAAATTCATAACCGATATTAAGCAAACCGCTCCAGGTGACATTTCTCTCAGTAGAAACACCTTCTAATGTTTGTGCAAAACAGCGGCCTTCTTCATTGACCAGCTCTTCAGGTAACTCAGAACAACCAACAGAGCCTTGGTTATTACCGTTAATCTCATCTCTAACGGTCCATCTTTGGTTATAAGCAAGCGCAGACAAGAAGCCTATTTTACTCTCGCCTTTAAGCTTGTATACGTTCCCTAGCGTTGCACCGAACCCCGTATCAGGGTCGACACTTTTTACATCAGGGCCAATATCAAAATTTAATGCTTGCAAAAACTCCTGACGATCTTCAAGTGTCAATGGAAATGCATTTGACCCTTCAACACCCGCACCCGATTGAGCATTCGCTAAGCTATCACTGATAATAGAAGGTAATGCTCGAGTGCCGTCGTCTCGGCCAGAAAAATCAGTACTGCCACCATCATAGAAGAACCCGTCATCACTATTATTGGTGTTACTGCCAATACTTCCTTGAACCCTGAAAACGAACTCAGTCGGTATCGACTTAGTACGAATATTCACGTTACCACCACCGAAATGTGCGGGCATATCTGGAGAAAAAGACTTTTGGACACTTAAGCTTTCAATGACGCTAGATGGGAATAAATCCAATGGTACAACTGACCGTGTAGGATCGGGACTCGGTACACCTTGTCCATTAAGCTGCGTACTGGAATAACGCTCACCTAAACCACGAACATAAATAAACTTGCCATCTACCAGAGTCAAACCGGTTACGCGCCTAAGTGCCGACGCAGCATCGCTATCACCGGTTCTTGAAATCTGGTCCGCACCTAAAATATCTGCCACAAAGGCTTGGTTTTGGCGCTCTTGTAATACGGCTTGCGCACTACCTTTTAAACGAGTACCTGTGGTTACAACCTCTTCAATAACCTTATCTTCTTCCTCTTGCTCAGTCTGAGCAGACAAAGGCAAAGCTGCTGTCGTTAGCAAAGCGGCTGTAATAGCGACACTTAACTTACTATAACAAGGTTGTCGATGTTGATTGGATCTCATTACGTTTTCTTCTCCGTCACCCTAACTCAGTGGGTCACCTAATACTTTGATACCATTAAGGCGCAATGAAGCGCCTTAATACAAACTCTAAACTTTCGTTACTTATCGATTAGTTGTTATCCAAACCAACCGTTACCCAACCTTCGGTCCAATCGACATTCTCATCCATAGCACCAATGTAATTAACTGGCGCAAAGAAAGGCCCAAGTGCAGATACATCTTCACCAGCACCTAGCAAAACAGAGTTAGCTGTCGGTTGATAACCATTTACAGCAAAACCTAACGCATCCGTTGTTGTAACACTGTTTGTCGCCTCTGCAGTGAAGAGGTCTTCCTCAAACTGTGAGTCAAAGTTCACATCTGCTTCACACGCAATAACTGAACTCGCGATAGACAATGAACCGTCTGTTGCATTAGCTTGCGACTCTGGTCCGTTGATACGTAAGCAGTTGTCATAACCAACAGGCCCTGATACAACGAAATTACGCAACGTACCTGCCGTACCTGCTCTCAAGCGGACACCATTAGTACCATTCGAGCCAAGGATAGTAACGTTCGCAACATTAGGGTTAGTTAACGGTGTCGCTGATGCATCAAACTCACTGTTGTCAGATTCAAAGGCATTGTCGCCATCATCTTCACCTTGCCTGATGAGAACGAACTGTGCGTTACCACTCCAACCAAATGACCAGTCAAACGAATCATCACCAATGTCGGTTAGAACAACGTGACTGACGTTAACCGTACCGCCGAAGAACTCGATACCATCATCAAGGTTTTGGTGTACTTGGATAAAGTCAACAAAAGTACCAGAACCAACACCTGCGAAAGAAATACCGTTAAGTTCGTCACCATTACCTAATGTACGACCAGCATACTGAACAATGACGTAGTTCAACGTACCAGAATTGTCTTGAGGGTCTGTACCACCAAATTGGCCTGCATCACCTTCTGCAGAGACACCGCAGTTAGCCAACTCATCTGCTGTTGTTTCGCCCACTTGGTCACCACAAGAGTTAGCGGGTGCACGACCTAGAAGCACTAAGCCCCCCCATTGACCTATATCGGTTTCTTGCCCAGTCACATCTTGAACGGATGTCATAGTGATAGGTGCATTAACACTACCAAGTGCTTGAATTTGTGAACCACGACGAACGACTAAGAAATCTTCACCTTGTTCGCCGAAGATTGTAGTGCCCTCTTGGATATAAAGCGTCGCATTATCAACATTGTCATTGCCGACTGCTGTACGACCACTCAACACCCAAAACGCATCATTTGTAAATGTAACGTCACTGGTGAAAGTTGTGTCAGCACCTAAACGATAAACAGGTCGGTCTGTGATTCCAGGGAAATCGTTAGACGCATCGACAGCTAAACCTTGCTCAAATGCATTCTGTACGTTCGTAGGAAAGCCATCGTTAATTGCTATTGTCCAACCTTCAGTCCAGTTGACGTTATTATCCATTGCCCCGATATAATCAACAGAAGCAAAGAAGCTATTTAGATTAGAAACATCTTCACCTGCACCTAATAGAGGTGAATTATCTCTAGGCTGGAAGCCATTAACGTCAAAACCTAAGTCCGCAGGAACTGAGACGCTATTCGTTGGATCCGCGGTAAAGAGATCTTCTTCAAACTGTGAATCAAAATTCACGTCTGCCTCACAAGCAATCACAGAGCTACCAATAGATAGTGTACCGGCTGTCGCATTAGCTTGTGACTCAGCACCGTTGATACGTAAGCAGTTGTCGTAACCTTCAGGACCTGACACAACAAAGTTACGTAACGTACCTGCTGTACCTGCTCTCAAGCGGACACCATTGGTGCCGTTCGAACCAAGAATAGTCACATTAGCAACATTAGGGTTAGTTAGAGGCGTCGCTGACGCGTCAAACTCACTGTTGTCAGATTCAAAGGCATTGTCGCCATCATCTTCACCTTGTCTGATGAGAACGAACTGTGCGTTACCACTCCAACCAAATGACCAGTCAAACGAATCATCACCAATGTCGGTTAGAACAACGTGACTGACGTTAACCGTACCGCCGAAGAACTCGATACCATCATCAAGGTTTTGGTGTACTTGGATAAAGTCAACAAAAGTACCAGAACCAACACCTGCGAAAGAAATACCGTTAAGTTCGTCACCATTACCTAATGTACGGCCAGCATGTTGAACTCGTACATAATTCAGTGTACCTGAACTATCTTCAGGGTCTGTTCCACCAAACTGACCAGCATCACCTTCGGCTGATACACCGCAGTTCGCTAGTTCGTCAGCAGTGGTTTCACCGACTTGGTCACCACAAGAGTTAGCGGGTGCACGCCCCAAGAGCACTAAACCACCCCATTGCCCGATACCTGTCTCTTGTCCCGTGACATCTTGTACTGATGTCATCACGATAGGCGAAGTCGCAGAACCCAGCGCTTCAATTTGAGAACCACGACGAACGACTAAGAAATCTTCACCTTGTTCACCGAAAATTGTTGTGCCTGCTTCAACAAAAAGCACCGCATTGTCTTCGTTGTCATTACCAACCGCTGTACGACCATTTAATACCCAAAAGGCATCGTTAGTTAATGTGACATCTTGAGTAAAAGTCACATCTGCGTCCAAACGATACACTGGACGATCAGTGATTTGAGGGAATTCCGCAGAAACATTCTGAGCTAAACCTTGATCAAATGCATTCTGGATGTCCGTGGGGAAACCGCCATTCAATCCAATAGTCCAGTCGGCAGTCCAATTCTCAACACCATCAAATGCACCGATATAAGAAGTTGGATCAAAGAATGCGCCTAAGTTTCGAGCATTTGAACCGCTATTCACTAAAACAGAGCTTGTTAGTGGGATAAATCCGTTTGAGCTGAGGCCAAGTTCACCTGGTGTGAGTACCATGTTGCCGTCTTGCCCAGCAAAAAAGTCAGCTGTTGTTCCATCACCGATAACTTGATCATTAAAGTTATCCGTTGGATCAGCACAAGCAATGACAGAGTTTGTCATTGTCAGCAAACCATCTGCTGCGTTGGCTGCAGACTCATCACCATTAATACGCAAGCAGTTGTCATAACCCGTTGGGCCAGTAACAAGAACATTCGTTAACGTACCCGCAGTACCTGCTCTTAGGCGGATGCCGTTAGTGCCGTCTGAACCCACAACGGTCACATTCGCGATTGTTGGGTTAGTTAGCGGAGTAGCAGCAGCATCAAATTCACTGTTATCGGCTTCGAATGCATTGTCACCATCATCTTCACCTTGTTGGATGTAGACAAATTGTGCATTACCGGTCCAACCAAATGACCAATCAAACGAATCATCACCAATGTCAGTTAGTACTACATGGCTGACATTCACCGTACCACCGAAGAACTCAATACCATCGTCAAGGTTTTGGTGAACTTGAATAAAATCAACAAAAGTACCCGAGCCAACGCCGGCGAAAGAAATACCATTCAGCTCGTCACCGTTACCCAGTGTGCGACCTGCATGCTGAACACGCACGTAAACCAACGAACCCGAGTTATCTTCTGGGTCTGTTCCACCAAACTGTCCAGCGTCACCTTCTGCAGAAACACCACAGTTAGCCAGCTCGTCGGCGGTTGTTTCACCCACTTGATCGCCACATGAGTTAGCTGGCGCGCGGCCAAGTAACACTATGCCGCCCCATTGACCGATCCCTGTCTCTTGTCCCGTAACATCTTGCACGGATGTGAATACGATAGGCTCCTGAATGGTACCTTCTGCTTCAATTCTTGAACCACGACGAACAACTAAAAAGTCATCCCCCTCTTCACCAAAGATAGTCGTACCTGGCTCCACCGTTAAAACTGCAGGGTCTATATTATCGCCACCCACTGCGATTCGACCATCAAGTACCCACATAACATCAGATGTTAGCGTTGTATCTTCAACAAAAGTCGTGTCGGCATTAATTCGAAAGACTGGACGATCAGTAATTTCAGGAAATTCTGCAGATACGTCGGTGGCTAGCCCTTGTGTAATTGGCGTTGCAACATCAGACGGGGGCTCAGTAGGCGGTGTTGGGGTCGTTGGCGGTGCAGGTGGCGTAGGCGCTGGTGATGGGTTTGTGACACTATTGTCAACATCCCCTTCATTGATATTGATATCGCCGCCACAGCCGGCTAAAACGAGCGCAGTAGACACAGCTGATGCTCTAAAAAAGTTTCTAAGGTCCATCGATCTCTCCAACAGAGTTTTATCGCGAAAATAAAATTGCGGAAAGAGTACAGGCATCGAATGACACTTTTGTTACAAGCAAAGGCTGTCATAAAAGTTTCATAATACCAATCTATCGAATCAAGTGAGCACTCAGAAGTTCTGACAAGGCGCTGATTCGTTGTGGCGACATCCTGACTTACGACTCAATCGATTTAGGCGTTATTAATCGCCTTTTCAAATGAATGTAAAGCATTGAGGAGTGCCTCAAACGAGCTCATAATGAAAACAGACATGGTTAAAACGACTGCGTGATTAATTTATTGCAAAGACGTTACTTGTTGCTCAACGAATTGATGAGATAAGGGTACATACCCTCCTCTTTTCACCAGTGACTGACCTTGTGTTGAAAGAATATAACGAATGAACTCTTGCTGAACCCTAGGCAAAGGGCTTTCTGGCTTTTGATTAACAACGATGTACAAAAAACGCGACAATGGGTAACTACCATCTGCAATCGTCGCAGCTCTCGGTTCAATAAAGCGACCATCGCGCCCTTGAATAGATAAAGCTCTGACATTAGCGGTCTCATATCCCAAAGCGGCATAACCAATCGCCTTTTTTGAATAGGCGATTGATTGGATAACTGATGCAGATCCGGGTAACTCATTCACTTGGGCTTTAAAATCGCCATTACATAGTGCCACTTGCTTGAATAAGCCATAGGTGCCTGATACTGAATTTCTACCATATAATTCAATATCGGCGTCCAATGGGTCTGCTGCGTCTAATTGTTGCCATCGAGTGACTGAGTCGCTCTCACCGCAATACCGTGTTACCGAAAACACAGCATCCACCTGTGTCAACGTTAACCGCTTCAATCGATTTTGTTTGTTAACGAAAACCGCAATGGCATCAATAGCGACTTTTAGCACCTTAGGCTCGTAACCGTATTTTTTAACAAAATAGCTAATTTCGCTGGGTTTCAATGCACGACTCATTGGGCCTATATTGGCTGTGCCTTCAGTCAGAGCTGGCGGAGCCGTTGACGACCCTGACGCTTGTATTTGAATGTTGACGTTTGGGTAGTACTGTTTAAAACCTTCCGCCCACAGTGTCATCAAGCCAGCCAAAGTGTCAGAACCAACCGAAATGATCTCACCGTCGATCCCCGGTACGGGTTTATAGTCTTCTGCAGCGAGCGTTTTCGGGAAAAGAGATAAAAACAAGCTTATCGCAAAGAAAGCGGCTATATACACTCGCGCATTATGCAAGGCTTGTTTCCGTTATTGTTTTATTAGCCATGGTTAATTCTTCTGAAAGAGCAAATGAGAAAGTACACCCCTCTCCAACGACACTCTGAATTTCAAGCTTTGAATTATGGTGATTGAGCACATGCTTAACAATAGACAACCCTAAACCTGACCCTCCAGTCTTGCGGGAGCGTGCTTTGTCTATGCGATAAAATCGCTCGGTTATTCTCGTAATGTGTTTTTGTGCTATTCCATCACCATTATCTTCAACAGAGAAACGCGCTTGAGCACCATCTAACCGCCAACGAACAATGATTTCACCGCCATCAGGCGTGTAATGAATGGCATTAAAAATGAGATTAGAGAATGCACTTCTTAGTTCAGTTTCAACACCGAAGCAGGTTAAGTTATGGTCCAATTCAAATTTAATCGTATGATGTTTATTCTGATTTAACGTTGCGGCTTCTGGCTCAATCGTAAGAAGTAGCTGAGGAACATCAACAATTTTTTCATAAACGGGTTCAGCACTGGCTTCGATGCGAGAGAGAATCAAAAGCTGCTCAATTAAGCTTTGCATCCTTTTCGTCTGAGATGACATTTCATCGTAAGCTTTTCCGATAAAAAACGGAGGGTATTCATCATCTCCAGACAACATTTCTAGATAACCGGTTACAACCGTTAAGGGAGTACGCAACTCATGAGAGACATTCGCAACAAAGTCTTTACGCATTTGATCCATCTGTGTCACTCGGGTGACATCACGGGCAATCAACAATAAATGCTTGTCTCCATAAGGCATCACTCGATATTCCAGCACTTTTTGATCGTTAGCTGGACTAATAACTTCAATGGGGTTTTCATAATGACCACTTTGGAAGAATCGAATGAAATCAGGGTGCCTGATTAAATTATCAACTCGCCTACCTATATCTGCTGGCCAACGCAAGCCAAGCTCTATACGAGCCAAACGGTTACACCAAACAATACAAGCGTCTGCATCTACAACTACGGCTGCGTCAGGTAGAGCTTCAGAGCCTTCACGAAAACGCCGCACTAACATACCGAGTTCTTTGCGTTTATTACGATTACGCCGCTGTAAGAAGTAGACACCGTCATAGATATGTCCCCATAGGCCTTTCGCTTTTGGTGGGGTCATCTTTTTACTGTGCCATAACCAGCGGTTTAATCTAAACAGTTGCCAATAATGCAACATCAATAAACCAACAGTGGCAATCCATAAGCACAGGAACAACTGACCAGTAAATGCCCCTAATATCGCGACTATCGCGAAATAAAGAACAATGTTGGTCATGGTTTTTAACCAAGAAAAGCGCTTATACACTCTATTTAGAACCCATTAGGTAGTTAAAGAAAAGTTCCTTCATTTTACAGAGAACCGATAACCAGCACCGCGTACTGTTTGAATCATGTCGTCGTGATTAGACAATGAAATAGCTTTACGTAAGCGTCTTATATGCACATCGACAGTACGATCTTCGACATAGACGTTGGTGCCCCATACATTGTTCAACAATTGCTCACGGCTAAAAACACGCTCTGTATGTGTCATAAAGAAATGCAACAACTTAAACTCAGTCGGTCCCATATCAACAGGCGTACCATTGATTGTCACGCGGTGAGATACGGGGTCTAAAGACAGGCCATTAAACTCGATAAGATCATCATTCGACATAGGTGTTGCTCGACGAATAACGGCTTTAATACGAGCAATTAATTCCTTGGGTGAAAATGGCTTAGTGACGTAGTCGTCAGCACCTGCATCTAAGCCACGTACTTTATCTTCTTCTTCGCCTCGAGCAGTTAGCATAATAATCGGAATATCTTTAACAAACTCCAACTGCTTTAATTTTTTCGCTAACTGCACACCACTCCCACCGGGAAGCATCCAATCTAGCAAGATCAAATCTGGATAAGGTTCACCAATTTTCTCTAGTGCAATATCGTAATCTTCAGCTTCTATTGTTTCAAAGCCGTTTTGCTCAAGCACAATCTTCACCATTTCGCGAATTGGCGCTTCATCTTCTACCAGTAATATGCGTTTTGACATCTGTAAACCTAACATGTGGCTAGAGCACTTTAAGGCTTGCTCTAATTTGAATCGGCCA
Source organism: uncultured Pseudoalteromonadaceae bacterium (assembly GCA_964640795.1). Lineage (GTDB taxonomy): Bacteria > Pseudomonadota > Gammaproteobacteria > Enterobacterales > Alteromonadaceae > M269. The sequence goes on from CAZXIN010000010.1 coordinate 92,624, forward strand.
AATTATCACCTCATTATATGACAATTTTATTAATACGAGAGGCCTGCTCATCTTTGTTGTCTTTTTTTGCTGAGAACTCTTGGCTCTTTAAGCTAGGCAGAGGCTGTATCAATGTAACATTCTACATGAATAAACTCTAACGATGTATCAAGTGTAAACAAGCGCTACCCAGTGATGTCGTCTAAACTCGTTTTGATTGAACAAAAGTCATGCAGTGCAGATTAACAGCTCTTAAAGTAAGCACTTTGATTTTCTTCGGAAAGTTTGTTTTTGCGAGCAATAATTGCCCATATCAGCACGAATAACCTCATAACCCTCATAAACTCATAAATAACCTTGCAATTTGGTGCTACAACTTTAAAAATGAGATCAATATTAACCCTTTGTTATAAGGATAGTCTTTGATGCAAATGACTATGACACAAGCCTTTTACAAGAACTTTTTGGGAAATGCGCCAGTTTGGTATAAGCAAACTATTATAGCGTTTTTAATTCTTAATCCGATAATCTTTATGATTAGCCCTTATATTGCTGGTTGGGTATTGGTCTTAGAATTTATATTCACGCTTGCTATGGCACTTAAATGCTATCCCTTGCAACCAGGTGGCATATTGCTATTTGAAGCCCTATTCATAGGCATGACCTCCCCCGAACATGTTAAACACGAAATCGTCGTTAATATTGAAGTTGTACTATTACTAATCTTTATGGTGGCAGGCATCTTCTTTATGAAAGATTTGCTACTATTTTTGTTCACAAAGCTGCTTATTAAAGTAAGAAGTAAAATTGCTTTATCAATCGCATTTGCAGCGTCATCAGCTTTTTTGTCTGCGTTTCTTGATGCGCTAACCGTTGTTGCAGTGATTATTACCGTCGCTACTGGCTTTTTCGCGATTTATCATAAGATAGCATCGGGAAAACATTTTCATCATGACGACCATGATCACACCAATGATGAAGAGTTACCGCACCTAACACGTGATGACTTAGATAATTTTAGGGCATTCTTACGTAACCTTATGATGCACGCTGCTATTGGTACGGCACTTGGCGGTGTTATGACTATGGTAGGTGAGCCACAGAACCTAATTATTGCAGAGAAAGCGGGTTGGGGATTCATTGAGTTCTTCTTAAGAATGAGCCCTATCACAATACCGGTGTTTGTTTTGGGCTTAACAACCACTTTCGTTGTCGAAAAGTTTAGCCTTTTTGACTACGGTGCAAAACTACCAGACGCAGTTAGAATTGTATTGACTGATTACAACGAACATGTCGATGAACAGAGAACGAAACAAGATGTTGCCAAGCTTATCGTACAAGCCTTTATTGCTGTTTGGTTAATTGTTGGATTAGCAACACACCTTGCTGCTGTTGGCTTAATTGGTTTGTCGATTATTGTATTAGCTACCACGATGACCGGTGTTATTGACGAACACGCTATAGGTAAAGCATTTGAAGAAGCCCTCCCTTTTACTGCATTGCTCTGTGTGTTCTTTGGTGTTGTCGCGGTTATCGTTGATCAGGGCTTGTTTAAGCCTGTTATTGATTGGGTATTAACCTACGAAGGTAAGACACAGCTTATGCTCTTTTATCTGGCTAATGGGGCCTTATCCATGGTCAGTGACAACGTGTTTGTTGGCTCAGTCTATATCACTGAAGTCAGCGCAGCATTGCAAGCGGGTACTATCACCAGAGATCAGTATGACATGCTTGCTGTTGCGATTAATACAGGCACTAACTTGCCGAGTGTCGCAACGCCGAATGGACAAGCAGCGTTTCTATTCCTGCTGACATCAGCGCTAGCACCATTGTTAAGGTTGTCATACGGCAAGATGGTCTTTATGGCGATCCCATACACCGTAGTTCTGACACTGACTGGATTAGCAGCCACTTATTTTGGTCTTTATGATATGACAGAAGTGCTTTATGACTTGCATCTCATTGAGCACCATACTGGATTACCATCAGCAGGCGCTGAACAAGGCCACTAATTTTATCTACTCACAAAAAAAGCACTCTTAAATGAGTGCTTTTTTATTATTAACATTTCAAACCCATGCTTATCAGGCATTGAGTTTAATAACGGAGTTGTTATGACTGCACTACATGGACTTTCAAATTGGCCAGACAAGAAACTGCCATGGTTTATCTTGATGCTATCCGCATTGTGTTTTGAGGTCAGCGCGCTCTACTTCCAATACATGATGGATCTACAACCTTGCATCATGTGCATATATCAACGCACGGCTATGCTGGGTATATTTTTTGCTGGGCTTATTGGCTTTATCGCGAATAAACATTGGTTTGCTCGACTGATCGCTTTCGGTATTTGGGGCACCTCAGCAATTTGGGGAATGCTCATTGCCATTGAACACGTTGGCATTCAAACGAGCACATCGTTTTTTGTTATGTGTGAAATCGTACCCAACTTCCCTTCATGGTTGCAATTACACGAATGGATCCCTTCTTTCTTTGCCGCGACTGGTGACTGTGGAAATATTGATTGGCAATTTGTCGGATACAGTATGCCACAATGGATGATAGTCATTTTTGGGCTATACAGTTTAACTGTTGTCTTTATGTTTCTGCTGCGTATTTTCTATAGTCGCTCAGTTTAGAAACTCACCTAGTTGGCCGCTAATCAATATCATTAAGCGGCCATTTAACGATGTAATCTTCAAATTGCTCTAAATCTACATCATGATCAAAAACCGTTTTGCCCCGTATGGACATATCAGCTTTGTGCATGGCAGCTTTCTTTCCTCTATTTAACAACGGGTGCCAAGATGGCAACCCTCGTCCTTCGTATAGCCGTCGATAGCTGCAACTGTTTGGCATGTAGAAAATACTGTCCAGATTATCCTTAGTTAACTTAACACAATCAGGTACTAATTCAGTTCGCCTATGGTATTGACTGCAACTACAGGTTTTCGTATTCAACAAGCCACAAACAATATTGGTAAAATGTATAGTCTCACCTTGCTCAATATGTTCGGTTGGCTGCATGTCTTCCTCTGCCGCTTCATCTTCAATAAACTTATGCAAACAACATTTACCACATCCATCGCATATCGATTCCCATTGCTCATCAGACATATGCTCAAGCGGTATGGTGTCCCAGTATGCATTGCTCATAAGATCTCTACGCTCACAATTCAACAGACGTGTTAGCAGACAAATGATTATCGAGACTTAACGTCAATTGATCACCTGCTTGAAGCTCTGCGACACCTTCAGGTGTGCCCGTAAGCACAACATCACCGGGATTTAATGTAAAAAGATGACTGACTTCGGCAATGACATCAGGGATTTTAAGCATCATATTAGCGGTGTTGCCGTGCTGCCTTATATCGCCGTTTATCGACAGTGAAAACTCAATGTCACTTTCACTAAAATGATTCAACGGTACAAATGAACTGATAGGGCAACTTCCATCAAACGCCTTAGCTCGTTCCCATGGCTGACCTTTCTTTTTTAAACGCGTTTGCAAATCTCGTAGAGTCAAGTCGAGTGCTAAACCATACCCCCAAATTGCACTTTCAACCTCATCCAAACTTGCCATTTTAAGTTTTCGAGAGATAAGAACAGCAATTTCAAGTTCGTGATGACAGCCACCTTGATCCACGGGCCACCCAATAGGCTTTGAAAGTTCGACCAAAGCATCGACTGGCTTCATAAAATACAGTGACTGCTCAGGCACCTCATTATTGAGTTCACTGATATGCGCCATATAATTTCTACCAATACAAACCACCTTACCAGTGGGCAAGGCGATATGCCTACCTTCATTATCTGTGTGCTCGTATATCAAACTTTCAGCCATCATTTACCTCGCAAACTTAATGCGATCAGCCAAATAGCTCACAGCAACACCAAAATACAATGAACGATTCCAACGCATTAATGTCTGGAAATTATTGTAAACCAAGTATATTCGGCCATTTTCATCATCTGGGATAATCAGGTTCGCTTTTAGGTTACGTTTGGGTAACGCTTCACCTGAATGTTTTCGATAGCCCAATGCTTGCCATTGCATCAAAGTCTTGCTTTTTGTTTTATCTAAACCAGCAACAGACAATTCAACATTGTCAGGCAAACGTACCTGCCTTCCCCAAGTTGCAGAACCATCCCACCCTTCACTCTTAAGGTAATTAGCAATCGAGGCAAAAATGTCTGCTTTATTACCCCAAATATCTTTTTTACCGTCTTGATCAAAGTCGTAAGCATAATTTAAGAATGATGAGGGTAAAAATTGACTTTGCCCCATAGCGCCAGCCCAGGATCCTAAGAATTGATCATGTTGAATATGCCCTTCTTTTAATATTTGCAAAGCAGAGAACAATTCCTTCTTAAACAATGCTTCTCGACGACCATCGTAGGCTAATGTTGCTAAAGCAGAAATAACCGGATACTTCCCGGTTATCTTGCCAAAATTACTTTCGTTTCCCCATAACGCTACGATAAATCGAGCTTGAACATTAAAATGCTTTTCAACACGCTCTAGTAAATCTTTGTTTTCATTATAAATATCAATGGCTTGCTTTACTTTCCAGTCAGGTACACGGGTCGCTAAATAAGTATCGAGTGTTATTTTTCTTTCGGGTTGGTTTCGATCGGCTTTAACAGCACGCTTGCGGTAAGTGATGTTAGAGAAAGCTTGCTCGATGATGTGCTCGGAATACCCTAATGCGCGAGCTTCTTCTTTCAGCGCAAGCGTATATCCTTCAAATGTCGGCTTAGCATAGATTGAGAAGCTCCATAACACTAAAACCAGTGCAGTAATCACAGTTTTCATTTTTGCTGACTCAACTGTTGCTTATGTTGTTTCAGCAAATCTTCAGCTGGCGGCGGCAGTTGTAGGTAATAGCCTTGGTCATTCAACGCTTGTTTAACCTTTTCTATATCGGCTTGCGCCAGTTCACGACCTTCCTTTAACAGTAAAGGCATGACTAAGATAGGCTTACCAAAAGTAGACAATAGTTCTTTGGGTACAGAAGAAAAGTCATCTTTTTTTGCAAGGTACAAATAGGTATCGCTTTTCTTACTGCTTTTATAAATCGTACACAACATCTGCTAGGCTCTTCAAAATAAGGAGGTGTATATAGGTGCTATTTTAATTCAACACCGCACAATTGCTCTAACTCTTTTTGTAATATTTCTCTTCGCCAGCCTATTAGAAAATCGGGTTCCAACCCTAAAATGCGCGTTTCGTCGTTCTTAAACCAAAGCCACTTTAACAATTGATTCACTTGACGCTTAGAGGCTAAAACTTCGATGGGTACATCAAACTGCTCTGCTTTTTCTTCACACAAAGCCCGTATTGCTTTGCTTATCCCTTTAAACTTAGGAAAGTCCGTCAGGCGTTGAATATTTTCAGGGTATCCTTCCGATTCGCTTTCATTACACAATGAGACAATAGAAAGAATCTCCTCACCATGACGTCTAACATCAATGGGTCCAAGCCCTTCGATTGCCTTTAAATTATGCAAATCTAATGGCTCTCTTTTTGCAATATTAACTAGACAGTTTTCTCGAACAATAAAATTCAATGCGATATCTTTTCTTCTCGCTTTCTCAACTCGCCATTGAGCCAACTTCTGTAAGATCAGTAGCGACTTCCCTTTCAAAAACCAATTGTGTTTGGTCGTCAAATACGTCCACTCAGACGGTAATTGGAACTCTTTCTTATTTGTTTGCAGTTGCACCTCATCAAACACCCAATCTAATCGCCCAAGTGCATTAATTTTTTCTAATAAAATGGGATAGAGTTGCATCAAGTAAATTACGTCGTTCGCGGCATAATGACATTGTTCGCTAGTCAAAGGCCTTGCTAGCCAATCAGTTCTTGATTCGCCTTTATCCAATGAAATACCTAGCAGTGTTTCTACTAGCTTTGCGTACCCTAAAGCATTACCCATATGACAAAAGGAAGCCGCTATTTGTGAATCAAAAAGTGGCGTTGGTATAACACCAAAGTAACGCCAAAAAACTTCAAGATCTTCAGAACATGAATGCAAAACCTTAGTCACATTGGCATCGATAAGAAGTGCTTTAAAGCAGTCAAACTGATCGATTTGAAGTGGGTCAATTAATACGAGTTGTTCGCCATCACAAGCCTGAATAAGCCCTATTTGCGGATAATAAGTACGAGTTCTGACAAACTCCGTATCAATAGCTATTGATTGTTTCATTTTGGCTTTGTCGCAAAAGGCAGCCAGATCTTCGTTTGTCTTTATATATTGGTATTGCATAGCAATGAATTTAACTTAACTCCGTCAAATGCTCTCGTGTTAGAACAGTTTTTTGTTTAGCTTAAAAGTAAAAAGTCGGCGCTTTGCCGACTTTCCAATCTTAATCTCTTAATTCTTTTCGCAGAATTTTGCCAACATTTGTTTTAGGCAAATCTTCTCTAAACTCCACGACTTTAGGCACTTTATAGCCGGTCAAATGCTCTCGGCAATGTGCTATCAGCATCTTATCTGTCAATGAGTCATCCTTGCGAACAACAAACAGCTTAACCATCTCACCCGTGGCTTCATGAGGCACACCAATAGCCGCTGCTTCCATAACCATATCATGCATGGCTGCAACTTCTTCTATTTCATTCGGAAATACGTTAAAGCCAGAAACTAATATCATATCTTTCTTACGGTCAACGATATAAAAGTACCCGTCTTCATCGCACTTACCTATATCACCCGTTGCAAGCCAACCGTCTTTGAGTATTTCTTCCGTCGCTTCTGGGCGATTTAAGTAACCCTTCATGACCTGTGGGCCTTTAACAACAATTTCACCTGTTTCACCAAATGCCACTTCGTTACCATCGTCATCTACCAGCTTAATATCGGTCGAGGGTAATGGCATGCCAATCGAGCCCTTATATTCTTTCAGATCAGGGGGATTGACGGTAACGACAGGCGAACATTCAGTTAAGCCATAACCTTCAAGCAAAACCGAACCTGTGATCTCTTGCCAACGCTCTGCAACAGGTCTTTGCACGGCTGTACCTCCGCCTAGAGCAAATTTAAATCGACTAAAGTTAAGATCGCTAAACCCTGGTGTATTAACGAGACCATTAAACAGAGTGTTAACACCAGGCAGCACCGTAAAGTCGTATTTCGCAAGCTCACTAACAAACCCCGGCATATCTCTGGGGTTAGTAATCAATAAATTGGGGCAACCAAACTTAATAAAAGTTAGGCAACTGCCTTGTAAGGCAAATATATGGTAGAGCGGCAAAGCTGTAACAACTAGCTCATTACCTTTATCAATGACAGGCTCAAGAATGCCAGAAACCTGTTCTAAGTTGGCGACTAAGTTCCGATGAGTCAGCATCGCACCTTTAGAGACGCCCGTGGTTCCACCTGTATATTGTAAATAAGCGATATCATCTCCCGTTACATCGGGGCGAGTGTAACTTTGACCACTACCGATAGCTATCGTCTTATTGAAGGGTATTGTTTTAGTGAGGTTGTAAGCGGGTATGAGTTTTTTCACATGTTTGACAGCAAAATTAACTATCCAGCGCTTAGGCACAGGCAACATGTCGCCAACCTGTGTCAACAATACCTGCTCCACTGGCGTATCACTGATAACTTCAGCTAGAGTACAAGCAAAATTCTCAACAATAACAATAGCTTTCACATTAGCGTCATTAAGTTGATGTTTAAGTTCACGCGCTGTGTAGAGCGGATTGACATTCACAACACGCATACCCGCTCTTAAAACACCAAACATAGCCACAGGATACTGAAGCAAATTTGGCATCATTATGGCAACTGAATCATCTCGTTTAAGTCCTGAGTTTTGCAGGTAAGCTGCAAAATCTCTAGATTTCTTATCCAGTTCAGCAAAAGTAATCTCGTGTCCCATATTGATATAGGCCACTGTAGTAGAAAATTTCTTAACAGATTCTTCGAAGATTTCGAGCAACGATGGATAATGATCAGCATCTATTTCAGCAGGCACTTGCTCTTGATAATTTTTTAACCAAATTTTTTCCATATTGCCTCTTCTTATTTTTCTCACATTTTTGAATCAAGCCACTAAGGTCACAAACCTTAGACACAGTTTATAGAACAAACTGAGCAATAGAATCATTTATTCTTATAATGATTTATTGATAGTACCCAATGCCACCTAAAAATTAAATGTTAATTCCGTACCACTAGAGCATGTTGCTCTAATTGCTTCATTTAGCATGCGTAACAGTCTGAAGAAATCGATTAATGCTTTGACTCACATCCTCAGGATTGTCCATATGCAAATGATGACCGCCCTCGCACCCATCTATAGTGAGTTCACTTAACCAGCTCTGACGCTCCTCAAAGAATCCTTTTACCTGTTCAAACCCTTTCGAGCCATGTATTGCCAATACAGGCATATTAATGTTTCGCATAAAGTTTTCAGCTTGTGCATGCGTCACTCTCACTGATGATATTGTGCGAAGCCTCCTGTCTGTGCGCCACTTCAACACGTCATTCTCACGAGATAAATTGCGATCCACAAGTAACTCAGCAGACGAGGCCTCCATATAACCTGCGGCTACCCTTGCATCCACTGCTTGAGAAAAGCTTGTAGGGTGTCTAGCGGGGCGGTTACGTAGCTTGATACGACTAAGAATAGAGTCTCTTAGTTGTTGAGCGCTACTGTCTGCTTCTTTTGTAATCGGACCAAAAGCTTCAATGGTAATAAAAGCACTGACGCGTTCAGGAAAACTACTAGCATATAAGGAACCAACAATCCCTCCCATTGAGTGCCCAAGTAAGACAAAGCTTGTCCAATCTTGAGATTCGATGAGTTCATGCAAGTCTTGAACAAAATCCATCTGATGATAATGCGCGTCTGCCGAGCGATGATCTGAATGACCATGCCCCATAAAATCTAAAGCAACAAGATAGTGATCTTTTAAATAAGAGCTGAGCGGTATGAAACTCGCTGCATTGTCTAACCACCCATGCAGTGCAAGTATTAGTGGCTTAGTCGGATCACCAAAAGCTAGCCCATTAATCTTTCGATGGGTTAATTGAAAAGAAATTTCTTGCATAGAGTACCAATTATTGTAGCGGTTGGAGACAGACACATTTGAGCGCTATATTAACTGAATTGTCGATAGGATAAATAACGAAAAAGCGGCAAATCATTGCCGCTTTTATGCATTGACTTGCCGCTCTTGAATATAAAACGGCAAATTTTGTCTATTTAACTACGGCTGTGCGCTACGCGAAATTCTTGAGATGCTGCTAGAACCCCCTACTGCCCTTCCCGCAGTACTAGTGCTTCGAGTTGCCGTGCTTCTTGTTCTAACACTGCCACGCCCACCTCTAAAGCCATGGCCTCTATGTCCGAAACCTCTATGTCTAAACCCTCGACCGAATCCTCTTCTGCCAAAGCCGTGACCGATGAAATTCCTGCTACCAACGAAACCGTAGGGATAAATACCGTACGGATATGCATTAAAACCGGCTATATCGACGGGTCTTGCCTCTTCCCAAAGCTCATAACCTTCTGAATTCACGACAGGAAATTTATATATATATTCTCCAATCGCTCCTTCTTCAACACCATCAATTTGACCTGCAAAGGTGACACTGCGACCTTCACTAAACACCAAAGGATCGATGAATCCATCGACATTCACTCTGAATCGGCCACCACTTTGTCGGGTCTCAATAGGACGACCATAGTTACGAAGAGGTAGCTGGACCATCTCGATTGTTGTTGAATCAGCATTATTAGTCACTTCGGCTATAACACCTCCCCAACGAACCCATTCACCCTTTTTCGCATCTTCGTCAGGCTTAACTTCGGAGTAATTTACTAAGTTCTTATCTTTGTCTACTTGGATGCTTTTTGGCACAAGTGAACAAGCTGAAAGCCCTAAAATGAGTGATAACACGCAAAATCTTTTCAACATGATTAACCTCTTACGTTTCCATTCCGTTTAAATAAGCGTACGACGATTTTTACTTATTTCATCATAGCAAAAATAACTGAATACCATATGAATATATGATAGCAGCCTGCTTTGCCAGTTACTCAAAATAAGTCTTGTTAAATGAAAGTGTCAACGCCAAGTAACTGTTGGACTTCAGCTCTTCTGTCTTCTCTAGCGAAGCTCTGGTATGCCGCAATTGCCCGGTTATTGCGCGAGCTAGCATCTTCTTGTATGGCAGATTGTTCCTCATTGAACTGTCTTGCGCTTTGCTGACCACGTTCATCACCTGGCCTTATAATTGAAGGTTGATTTCTCAGTGTGTTGGGATCAATTTGCGGCCGTTCTTCACGCACAACATTAGTTCGCGAAGTGTCACGAGATGCTGGTCCAATAAGGACGGTGTTTCGGGGTGCGTTTACTGCTGACTCAATCGCCATAATCACCAAGTATCGAAAAAGGCAAACCTGAGCTAGCGAATGTATCTAACCATCAGGCCACATGAGGATTCACAGCAGCAAGTTCCGCGCCAAATTCGAAAATATGACTTTATACCCAAAGCTCAACACCCTGAGTTGTCTTCAGGATATAGAACTACTCTTTGCCAGGTAGCTTCTTCCAAGTGACTTTGTCACGCAAGTAGGTAGGTTGAGCTTGCTCTACAGGAACCGCCATCCCTTTGGCAGCAGCACTTTCTGCTAAAGTCAGCATATGTAAAGCGTTGGGGTAAAGTATCTGTGGATGGTAATCAATGTCTAAGTGACTCAATTCGTCGTAAGCCGCCCATCCAGTGCCAACTGCACAAAGCTCTGGACTTGATGTAAACACAGTTAATGCTTCTAGTGGTGGCAGTACTTTCTCCGATTCACGGATGGTAGCAACGCCATGAATATTCTCATAACATGCGATATATACTTCTTGCATGCGTGCATCAATAGCAGCTACAACTTCATTTGCACCGAACTCCGATATGGCTTGCTGAGCCAGTGTAGCCAGAGTTGAAATACCAATAACGGGAATATCAGCCCCCATTGCAAGCCCTTGCATAACACCTGTTGCTATGCGAATACCTGTAAAACTCCCCGGACCTTGACCATAAGCCAAATAATCAACTTCATCTAAATCAATACCCGCTTGTCTCAATATGTCTTCAACCATAGGCAATAAGCGTTGACTATGCTGTTGTGGACAAACGACAAACGAAGAATAAGATTGTCCATCGACAGAAAGGGCTACGGAACAAGCCTCAGTTGCGGCATCAATAGCTAAAATGGTTGGTATGGATTCAGTCGGCATTTAATGTCTCTAAATAATCTGTGGCAATACTTAAATCACGTGTGCGGCGCATTGGCGGCAAGCTTTCAACAAAGGTTCGGCCATATTCTCTACTAACCAACCGATGATCACAAATAACCAATACCCCTTTATCAGTCTCGTCACGAATTAATCTCCCAGCGCCTTGCTTTAGCGAGATGACAGCTTGTGGTATTTGCAGTTGCGCAAAAGGGTTTCCTCCTTGCTTTCGACAATCATCAATACGGGCTTGCAACAAAGGATCATCAGGTGAAGCGAAAGGTATCTTGTCAATTAACACGCATGTCAGATCATCTCCCCTGATATCTACACCTTCCCAAAAAGCGCCTGTTGCCAGCAACACTGCATCTTTTTCGTTCAGGAAAGTATCTAACAACGCGCGTTTACTCATCGAACCTTGAACTAGCAGTTGATTATCGACTTTATCTTCTAGCCTTTTCGCCATATCATTTAACGTCGCGTGGCTAGTAAACAGCAAAAAGCAACGTCCCTTACTTGCATTAATAAGTGCGATTGCTGTATTCACAAGAAACTCTCGCATTGCGGGCGCGTTCGGTTCAGGTAAGTAGCGAGGAATACACAGCATAGATTGATTCACATAATCAAACGGACTATCAAGCATCAAAGTGTTTGCGTCTTCCAATCCCATCTGGCGCTGATAATGCGAAAAATCAGTACCTACGACTAGAGTCGCTGAAGTAAATATCCAGCTGCGTTTCGGAGTCGTAATAATATCTCTAAACTTGTCTGCTATTTGCAAAGGCGTCAAACGAATAACAAGATGGCGCAATGTTGTTTCGTACCACAAACTAACGCCTGTCTGAGTGGTATCAGTCAATTTCTCTAACTTTGTTCTCATTTGGGTAACGCGCTCGAACAATTTGTCCAAGTCATCATCGCGCCCCAAATGAAGTTTAAGGACTTCGTATAGTAAGGCTAAATTTTCTCCTAGGCGTTTTATATGGCGCTGAATATCAGGATCATTGAGCTTAACTTCCCAGTTGCCTTTTTCAGGGTATTGGCCAAATAGCATACGTAAGTCTGCAGAGGATAGCCTCAATTTATCAGCCATTAAGCTAACTTGCTTAATATCTTTAAGCTGGGTCCTGTATAGGGTTTCAAGTTCTTTACATGTATCTTGTATTTGTCTTGTAGACAACGCATCACCGAAGTATTCGCTAGCGATGTCTGGAAGCTGATGCGCTTCATCAAAAACAACCACGTCTACCTCAGGGATAAGCTCACCAAACCCCGTATCTTTCAAGGCAAGATCAGCAAAAAACAAATGATGATTCACTACAACAACATCGGCTTCCATGGCTTTTCTTCGTGCCTTAACTAAATAGCAGTCTGTATAGTCAGGGCAATCTTTTCCTAAGCAATTGTCCACCGACGACGTGACAAAGGGGATAACCTTAGCGTCTTCTGCGAGTGACTCTATCTCACCTATATCACCAGACTTTGTACTATTAGCCCATTTTCTAACTTGAGACAATTCAGACAAGGTTTGCGCTTCAAGTAACGTACTATTCCCGCTATGTTGCCTGAGCCTATGAGTACAAAGATAGTTTGCTCGACCTTTAAGCAGTGCAAGTTGCTTGCTAACACCTAAAGCTTTTTTAACAACAGGTAAATCTCGATGGAAAAGCTGTTCTTGAAGGTTTTTAGTCCCCGTGGAAACAATGGATTTTTTCTTACACATCAATGCAGGCACAAGGTAAGCGAATGTTTTACCTGTTCCCGTCCCAGCTTCAACCACCAGCGACTTTTTGTCTTCAATAGCTTCGGCAACAGCAACAGCCATATCTGTTTGCGGTTTACGAGGTTTAAAACCTTTAATGGATTCAGCAAGTTTACCTTGCTCGGAGAAAGCGAGTTCTATAGGTGACATTAGATGAGGATTGAGGAAAACAGATAATGTGAATTATGACAAATTCTTTAAGGCGATTCAGAATTAAATACTCACAAAAGTAAATTTATACCGATTTATACCAACCTATTGAATGAAGTGATCACCTCTATTAGATAGATTAGTGTTAGCGATATTTGCTAACGCAACAAGCCTGCATTAGAGGTAAACGTTACTCCTAAAGCTGAAAAATCAGATAGTTTCCGGCGGACTCGCGGCTAAAGCGCTCTCCTATTGGAAGTTGCGTTAATATAAAACAATCACTGTGGGACCGATTTTTCGGCAGCCTCCCAATGCCATAGGAAAGCCCGCAACATTGGGATCATTCGACATTACGGGCTCACACTGCGCCAATCCATTAAGTTCATCATTTGTAATGCGCACCGTTTGAAGAGTCGTTTCGCCGCCCCTGATTCTAATAATACAATTAAATGAACGCCCTTGCCCAGTTCGTAAATTAGCCATATTAATGAAAAACCACTTGAGCCGTTATCGAATACCCTAACTAGGCGTAATCATCTACATGTTTAATATTGTCATGCGGAGCGTGTTCAGCCGTCAAATGTCCAGTTTTATCAAATAATTTTTCAGGCTCGCTATCATCCATGAGCACTTGTTCAGACTTAGTATCAACCTTACCTTTACTTGAACGATTCTTTTTACTTCTCTTATTTTGTTTTTGACGCGCCTCTCGTTCTTCTGCGTGAAGCTGTTTTTCTTCGTCCGTCAATTGTTTAATGGCTGTTTCTTTGGTCACTCTCTCAACAATATGCCGATCCTCAATCGGCGGCGTACGTCCTTGCCTGGGTAAGGCTGAAAATACCAACGCGTCATTCATAATCTTTCACCCATTGAAGACAAAACACTTAACACTGGTGAATAACGTTCTTGAGTGAGCCGTTAAAACACCAATACGCTCTCTCTACTATATCGTTAATTTTAGAACATTTTTGAGCTTTTTAGTTCAATTTTCGTACAAACGCGGGCGGCTTTTGTTTCGATATATGGACAACACCTATATCTTAGTGTTTTAAAGAATACTTCAGCGCAGCTAAGACATTGCATTTTTGATTGAGCTCAGTTAAAGTCACGCCCTCTTTTGTAAAGCAATCAATGTTGAAGGCATTAGGCGACAAAACCATGAATACAGTTAACCTGAAAGCAGTACATCACCATCACATAGCATAACCTTTCAGGTTCGTGCTGGAAGGTTATTGATAACCTTCCAGAGGACAAAATGATAACCCTCGGAAGGAAACTTTCGGGGGTTTTTTCGTATTTTGAATCAGCATTTCATAAAATTGGAATTGAAAATGAGTGACAACACAAGGCTTCGTATAGCCATTCAAAAATCGGGTCGATTAAGCGACGACAGTATCAAACTACTGAAAGCAATCGGTGTAAAGCTTTCCATTCGTGACCGTTTGCTCATTGCTCATTCAACTAACCTGCCCATTGACTTGCTAAGGGTACGCGATGACGATATTCCGGGCTTGGTCATGGATGGTGTTGTTGATTTAGGCTTTATTGGTGAAAATGAACTCGAAGAGAAGATGCTTGAACGCAAGGCAGCCGGTAAAAACTATGAATACAAAGAGCTGACCAAACTCGATTATGGTCACTGTCGACTTTCAATTGCTGTCCCTAATGAGTTTGATTATCAAGGGGTGGAATCACTTAACGGCTTAAAAATAGCGACAACCTACCCTTATTTATTGGAGCGCTATTTTGAACAAAACGATATAAGTGCCAGTGCTGTCATGCTTACTGGCTCAGTGGAAGTTGCTCCTAGAGCAGGCTTAGCTGAAGCAATTTGTGACCTCGTATCAACAGGCGCTACATTGGAAGCTAATGGCCTTCAAGAGAAACAAGGGATCTTCGATTCTAAAGCAGTCTTGATACAACGAAATGAATCACTATCTGAGGAAAAGCAGCAACTACTAGATAGATTACTGCCGCGTATTCAAGGCGTTATGCAGGCTAAAGAGAGTAAGTACATTATGCTGCATGCGCCTAAATCTAAACTTGATGAAGTCACTGATTTATTGCCAGGTGCTGAAGTCCCTACAGTATTACCATTGTCTGGGAATGATGAAAGCGTAGCGTTGCATGTCGTAAGCCCTGAAACACTTTTCTGGGAAACGATGGAAAAACTTAAAGCGCTCGGGTGTAGTAGCATTTTAGTCATGCCAATTGAAAAGATGATGGGGTAAGTGATGCAAGTTTGGTCTGAACTCAATAATGACCAGCAGCGGGAATTACTAGAAAGGCCCGCGTTGGCCGATAATAAGCGTTTATCTGAGACAGTCAGTGATGTCCTTGAACAAGTTCGTTCAAAAGGCGATCAAGCATTGACTGAGCTAACGAAACGCTTTGATGGCGTTCGTTTAGCTAAATTTGCTTTGGCGTCAGGTAAAGCTAAACAAGCTGTTGATGAGATATCTGTGGATGTCAAAGAAGCCATCGATTTAGCCTATGCTAATATCCGAGCTTTTCATCAGGCGCAAAAGCCATCACCAATTAGAGTAGAGACAACAGCCGGTGTGATTTGCGAGTCAATGCAAAAACCTATTCATTCAGTAGGGCTCTACATACCGGGAGGTAGTGCTCCTTTGCCATCAACGGTCCTTATGTTGGGTGTTACTGCGCAAGTGGCTGGGTGTCAAAGAAAAGTCCTTTGTACGCCTCCCAATGCAGAAGGGGAAATTGCAGCCGAGATCCGTTACGCAGCAACATTATGTGGTATCGAAGAGATCTATTTGATAGGTGGTGCTCAGGCTATTGCTGCGATGGCTTTTGGAACCCAAAGCATTGTTAAAGTAGATAAGATTTTTGGTCCGGGTAACAGCTATGTGACTGAAGCTAAACAGCAAGTTAGTCGCGTTGCAGGTGGTGCAGCTATTGATATGCCAGCAGGCCCATCAGAAGTCTTAGTCATAGCCGACGCTAACGCCAACCCTGAATTTGTTGCCGCTGATTTATTATCACAAGCAGAACATGGTGCAGACTCACAAGCCGTGTTGGTTAGCAATAGCAGAGCACTGATATCACAAACACAAGCAGCCGTTACAAAACAACTTGAAAGCTTATCGCGTAAAGACATTGCTCAACAAGCAATACAACATAGTCGCTATATATTGACCGACACTATCGAGCAAGCTATTCAAGTCAGTAATCAATATGCACCTGAGCACCTTATTGTTCAGGTCGATGATGCACGTTCATGGTTAGATAAAATAGATAATGCAGGTTCTATTTTCCTCGGTCAGTGGTCACCAGAATCAGCGGGTGATTATGCCAGCGGAACTAACCACGTACTTCCAACATATGGCTACGCACGGAATTACTCAAGCTTAGGCCTCGCTGATTTTTATCGCCGCTTTACCGTGCAAGAGCTAAGTAAGGAAGGTCTTAAGAATATTGGCCCTGCCATTATGAATTTGGCTAATGCCGAAGGCTTAGACGCGCACAGGCAAGCTGTAGCTATACGTTTGGAGCAAGACTCATGAATACTAGAACAGCACGAACACTCGTTGATGAATTAACCTGCTCATTTATCAGAACACTCAAACCGTATGAGTCAGCACGGCGACTCTATTCAGGTGGCCAAGATTGGCTCAATGCGAATGAGTCCCCATTTTCAAATAACTACCAATTAGATGACTCGACATTCAACAGATACCCAAGCTGTCAGCCTAGTTCAGTCATAGAAAACTACGCCCTATATGCTGGTGTTGAAAATGATCAAATATTGATGAGCCGCGGCGCAGATGAAAGCATTGAGTGTTTGATTAGAGCTTTTTGTGAACCCGGTATAGACAGCATTGTCATTTGTCCTCCCACTTACGGTATGTATGCAATCAGTGCAGAGACATTTAACGTAAATGTTGAGAAAGTACCGTTGATTGATGGCTTTGGATTAGATTCGGAAGCGATCATCAATCAATGTCAATCACCCAAACTCATTTTTGTCTGTGCACCGAATAACCCGACAGGCACTCTGGTTGAACGAGATAAGTTAACTCAGCTATTAACAGCTTATGCTAACAAAGCTTTGATCGTTGTTGATGAAGCTTATATCGAGTTTGCTAAAGAGACGAGCGTGGTTAATCTCTTAGCTGAGTACCCTAATCTTGTCATACTACGAACCTTATCTAAAGGTTTTGCATTGGCAGGTTTACGTTGTGGGTTTGCATTAGCTGCACCGGCCATTATCGAAACGTTGTTAAAAGTGATTGCTCCCTACCCTGTGCCTGAACCTGTTGCCCAAGTTGCGACACAAGCACTGAATAAAAATGGCATCGCTAAATTGCACCAACAGGTCGATTACTTGCAAGCTCAGAAAAAGACTTTAGTTGAGCGCGTAGCCGCAATTCCTCAGCTTTCTGTTGTCGGTGGGCTGTATGCTAATTTCGTCCTTGTTCGCGCGGAAAACAAACAAGGCTTAATGGATTACTTAGTCGCCGAGGGTATGCTAATTCGCGATCAATCAAAGCAACAACAGCTCGACAGTTGCCTTAGAATAACTATTGGTAATGAACAACAAAATGAGCGTTTATTAACATTAATAACGCAGTTTTATGACAATGTAGGAGTGCTCGCATCATGAGCCAGCAAGCTATTTTATTTATTGACAGAGATGGCACCTTAGTTGAAGAGCCTGCCGTAGATAAGCAACTCGATTCATTGGAAAAACTTGTTTTTGAACCTCATGTTATTCCCGTATTACTTAACCTACAGCAGTCTGGTTTTAGATTAGTCATGGTGTCGAATCAAGACGGACTAGGAACCGATAGCTTCCCACAAACAGATTTTGATTTGCCACATGATGCCATGATGGCGGTATTTAATAGTCAAGGGGTGAAGTTTGATGATGTCCTCATTTGTCCTCACTTTGACGAAGATAATTGCACTTGCCGTAAACCTAAACTTGGCTTAGTCAAAGAGTATCTGCAACAAGGTAAGGTCGACTTCACACGTTCTTATGTTATCGGTGACCGAGAAACAGATATGCAGTTAGCTGAGAACATGGGGATAAGAGGCATCCGCTATGAGCCAAAAGCGATGGGCTGGCAAGCGATAGAAAAATCACTACTTAATTCATCACGTAAAGCACAAGTCGTACGTAATACCTCAGAAACGCAAATCAACGTAAGCCTTAACCTCGATTCCAATGAAAAGTCGACTATCCAAACAGGTATAGGCTTCTTCGATCATATGCTGGATCAGATATCAACGCATGGCGGCTTCGAACTCAATCTATCAGTCAATGGTGATTTGCACATTGATGATCACCATACAGTAGAAGACACCGCACTTGCATTAGGCGAAGCACTTAAAACTGCATTAGGTAACAAGCGAGGAATAGGCCGTTTCGGCTTCGTATTGCCAATGGATGAGTGTCGAGCTGAGTGTATCTTAGATATTTCCAATCGACCTATTTTAAAATTTGAAGCTGAATTTACTCAAGCTAAAGTAGGCGAATTGGCAACGGAGATGGTTCCTCATTTCTTTCACTCTCTTTCGCAAGCGATGGGGCTGTCACTCCACTTATCAATCACAGAAGGCAATGCACACCATCAAGTTGAAGGTTTGTTTAAAGCTTTTGGTAGAGCGTTACGACAGGCCATACAAAAGCAGGGCGACATACTCCCTAGTAGTAAAGGAGCACTCTAAATGTCGAATAATTTAGTTATTGTCAACACGGGGTGCGCTAATATTTCATCGGTACGCTATGCAATAGAACGCATGGGCTACAACGTTGAAGTATCTGATAACGTCGACACCATTCAAAATGCAGATAAGGTCTTCCTACCAGGTGTTGGTTCAGCATCGGCAGCTATGCATGAAATTAGAACGAAGCAAATAGAATCAACGATACAATCACTCACACAGCCAGTATTGGGTATTTGTCTTGGTATGCAGCTCATGACGTCATCGTCTGAGGAAGGTGATGCAAAGTGCTTAGATTTGATAAACGCACACGTAAAGCGTATGCAAGTTGGTGAACTACGCTTACCTCATATGGGTTGGAATCAAATTAAAGCGCAAAACGACAATCTGTTATTTGACGGAATAGACAATGAATATTTCTATTTCGTACACAGTTACTCTGTCGGCGTAGACGATTACACACTCGCCAGTTGCGATTACGGTAGTCGTTTTTCTGCCTCTATCGGACAAAACAATTTTTACGGGGTCCAATTTCACCCTGAGCGTTCCAGCACAGCTGGTGCACGACTATTACAAAATTTCATTGAAAATGCTTAGCCCATTTTCACCTAAAATCGTTAAGAGTAACTAGCATGATTATTCCCGCTTTAGACTTGATTGATGGCAGTATTGTTCGCTTATATCAAGGCGACTACGAGCAAAAAACGCAATATTCATTAGATCCTATTGAAACGGTCCACAACTATGCAGACCAAGGTGCACAATGGCTACATATTGTCGATTTAACTGGCGCCAAAGACACCAGTAAAAGACAAATAGCACTCATTAAACGCATGGCTGCCACACAACGCATGAGGTTTCAATCAGGTGGGGGCATTCGCAGTGAAGAAGATGTTGCTCAACTACTTGAAGCGGGTGTAGAACGAGTGGTTATTGGCTCCCTTGCTGTTAAGCAACCCGACTTAGTTAAAAGCTGGATCAGTCAATATGGCGCTGAACACATTGTATTGGCGTTAGATGTCAATATTAACAAACAAGGCGAGAAAACAATCGCCACTCACGGTTGGCAAGAAGACAGCGGTGTGCGTTTAGAAGATTTATTAAATGACTTTTTGTCAGTCGGATGTCAGCACGTACTGTGTACAGACATCAGTAAAGACGGCACATTAAGTGGTTCTAATAAGGCACTATACAAAGAAGTCGTCGAAGCGTTCCCTACTGTTCAATGGCAAGCTTCTGGTGGGATTGGTAGCATACAAGATATCGACGACCTTAAACCAACAAAGGTTCAAGGTGTTATATTAGGCCGCTCCTTATTAGAAGGTAAATTCACGTTGAAGGAGGCGATAACATGCTGGCAAGACGCATAATCCCTTGTTTGGATGTTCGCGATGGGAAAGTTGTTAAAGGCGTACAATTTCGTAACCACGAAATAATCGGTGACATTGTCCCTTTAGCAGAACAATACGCCAAAGCAGGGGCCGACGAGCTCGTTTTTTACGATATCACAGCGTCCAGCGATCAGCGTGTTGTAGATAAGAGCTGGGTAAGTCGAATAGCACAAGTGATTGATATACCTTTCTGTGTTGCTGGCGGCATTAAATCTGTTGCTGACGCCGGTAAAATCCTTGAGATGGGTGCTGATAAAATATCGATTAATTCACCTGCCTTAGCTAACCCAGAATTGATTACCGAGTTACATGACCGATTCGGTCAACAATGTATTGTGATTGGTATCGACAGCTTCTACAACGCCGATGAGCAACAATATCAAGTGTATCAATTCACTGGCGATGAGAGTCGCACCCAAAAAACCCGATGGCAAACTGCAGACTGGGTAAAAGAAGTTCAAAAGCGAGGGGCTGGTGAAATTGTACTTAACTGTATGAATCAGGATGGTGTGCGCAAAGGCTATGATATTGAGCAACTAGCAATGGTCAGAGACATTTGCCAAGTCCCTTTGATTGCCTCTGGTGGTGCAGGCACGCAACAACATTTTGCCGATGTATACAAGCAAGCTGACGTTGACGGCGCGCTGGCTGCATCTGTATTCCACAAAGCCATCATCAACATTCAGGAATTGAAAACCTTTTTACGCCAAGAAAGCATAGAGATACGCGCATGATCATCACGAACGAAAACCTAAACCAGCTTGCTTGGGAGAAAATGGACGACCTTTTACCTTGTGTTGTTCAGCATGCCCAGTCAGGTACTGTGCAAATGCTAGGCTATATGAACCAAGCGGCTGTTAAAGAAACACTCAACTCCGGCAACGTCACTTTCTTTAGCCGTTCTAAGCAGCGCCTATGGACCAAGGGCGAAACCTCAGGTAACACGTTGCAACTTATTCAACTCAGTGTCGATTGCGACCAAGATTGCTTGCTGGCGCTGGTTAACCCTATTGGCCCCACATGCCATTTAGGTACTGATACTTGCTGGGCAAGTGCTGACAAACCTACTTTTAGTTTTGTTGCTGAACTTGAACAAGTGTTAGCAGGGAGAAAATCAGCCGATCCTGATTCAAGCTACACCGCTAGCCTTTATGCAAAAGGTATAAAGCGTATCTCACAAAAAGTGGGTGAAGAAGGCGTAGAAACAGCACTTGCGGCTACCGTTGGTGATCTAGAAGAGCTTAAGAATGAGTCCGCAGATTTACTTTACCATTTAATCGTTTTGTTACAGGCAAGTGACCTGTCTTTAAAAGATGCTATAGATGTATTAAAAGCACGTCATCAAAAATAAAGGTTCTTTTCGTTGAATCGATAGTAAGGCGAGTATAATTTCATCTCGTGTTGCGGTTAGTTTTAGGCTCTTTTCAAGGGCCTTTTTTAATACACCGACCTATCTAATGAACCTGAGCTCTGCTCACCTACTCACGCGATTTTTACCTTCACCTTTACTCTCGTATAGTAAAGCGTCTGCTCGGGCGACAAATTCTGTATCGTTTTCACACAATTGATACTCAGCAACACCAAAGCTAGCAGTCACTTTATTCACTGTATGAAAACGATGTTCCATGATAGCTATCCGGATTCGCTCAGCTAATTGAACGGCGACACTTTTATCGAGTTGTGGGCAAACGATCAAAAACTCTTCACCTCCCCAGCGCACCAATATATCCCCTCGTCTAACTTTGTCTTGCGCAAGCTTTATGACATCTTTTAGTACAACATCACCGATATCATGCCCAAATTGATCATTGATAAGCTTAAAGTCATCTATATCTATCATAATAACAGAAAGAGGAATATTGTGCAGATTGGCAGACTTAATATGGTACTTCAGCAGTTCTTCACCCTTTCGGCGATTATATATCTCCGCAAGTGAGTCCATGTTGGCTAAAACTATCTTGCTTTTTAAATCTTGCAAACGGCGAAATGTAAAAATACTCACCAATACCAGACAAATAGACAGTGCGATAGGGATCTCATCCAGTTCTATCGCTTCATAGGATTGGGCAAAATCATCATATTGTTCAGCCAAGTCAAAAGTGCTGACTAAACAAAAAACCGACATACAAGCAATGATCAATAGTAAAAAATCAGCTAACGAACGCGACTCGTAAGTCAGCAACAATCTTTTCAACTCATCTAACAGTTTATTCATGACTATTTGCCGTCATGCTCGCTTAAAGCGAGTGTCATTAAAGTAATCAATATAAGCCCATCATATATATAGCACTTTATAATATCGGCCAAGCTCCAGAATATTGTAGATTTTCCGTTCAAAATTTTATTACTCTCTTTATCTACAAGCTATTAGCTGGGGGATATGTAAGGTAATGATTTACTAACTTTACAGCTCGATTTCTTATCATTTAGATCAACCAATCGAATAAATTGTATACACGGGCGATTTATTTTACATTGATATGAAGCAGTGCCTGATAAACAACAAATATAATGAATCAAGGAAAAACTATGCTCCGTAAAACACTCTTATCACTATCGTTAAGTTGTATAACCCTGATTAGTGCATCAACCTTGGCAGCTGATCAGAAAGCACTTGTCGGTGGGCGACTTATCGATGGCTTTGGCCATCAACCGATTGCTGACAGCGTTATCTTGATCAATGGTGATACTATTGAAAAAGTTGGCACTGTAGGCACGCTTCCAATACCTAATGGCTACGAAGTAATATCGACAGAAGGTATGGACGTTTTACCTGGGTTATGGGAAAGCCATGCTCACCTCATGCTCAACGGCCACTCTGACTATAGTCATTGGCGTAAAGTTTACCCTGACAGATTTGCCGATGAAATTATGCCTGCCAGCGCTGTGCAACTGCTACTTGCTGGAATCACCAGCGCAAGAGACTTAGGTGCCCCTCTAGAGGCATCAATTTCTGTCAAGACACGTATTGAAAATGGCGATATTCCAGGTCCTCGGCTCTATGTTTCAGGCCCTTTTATTCAACATGAAGCATACCCAGGAACAGATTATTATCGTTGGGGGATCGACAGTGTCAGTGACGCTAAAAAGAAAGTCAAAAAACTGGCTGACGCTGGGGTCGATATTATCAAGCTCATTGATCACGATAAGATGACATTGGAAGAGGCTCAAACAGTCGTGGATGAAGCACATAAAAGAGGGTTAAAAGTCGTTGCTCACTCACATCGACCCGATGAAATACGCCGTGGTATTGAAATAGGTGTAGACAATTTCGAGCATACTGGATTAACCACAGCGCCAGAATACCCGGCTGATGTCATCGAGATGTTGAAGGAAAGAACTGCGACTGGACGAATAGCTGGTGGACCACTCTATTGGACACCAACGGTAGAAGGTTTATGGAACTACGAGCTCACCGTCGCCAACCCAGAAAGACTCGATAACAAGTGTTGGCACAGAGGACTGAAAGAAGACACCATAGCGGATATAAAACAGTCGTTAGAGAATGTCGGGCAACTTGAATATATGCAACTAACGCCTCTTCGTAAACCGACATTAAAGCGAAAAATTCAGCAACTCAAGGATTCAGGTGTTGTATTCCTAGTTGGCACAGACAGTGGTATTCCGACGAAATTCCACTGCCAAAGTACTTGGAATGAGCTCACCGTATGGACTGATGAAATGGGTATCAGCCCAATGGATACAATACGCGCAGCAACTTATTGGCCATCTGTAATGATGGGTGTTAGTGATAAAACAGGTACAGTTTCAGAAGGTAAACTCGCTGACATTATTGCTGTTAAAGGGGATATATTGCGCTATATCAATTTACTACAAAATGTCGATATGGTAATGAAAGGCGGTAAGCTCTATAAAAATAATGGCCAAGCTATAGAGTCAGCACTTTAACGCAAACGTCTAATTACTGAACTCGAAATAAGGCTTCAGGTCAATGACACTCAGCCATGTATGGTTATTTCAGCCTTACATGGCTTTCAGCAACAATAGCGCATCTTCGGCTCTATGTTCTGGTACAAAAATATGATCATGATAGTAAGCTGCAATAACGTTTGCACTTATTCCATTGTTTGCCAATACTCTCGATACTTCGGCCGTTAAGCCTACAGCATCCAAACTGCTATGAATTTTTAACGATATACATCGAAACAAACCATGGTACGTCAAATCCATAATATCAGCCTGACACTTCAACAATACAATAGTGAGTCCTTCTTTCTCTTGAAAGGACGCTATCGGTTGTAAAGCAGAAAAAGCACCATAGTGCCCGCCAGGTACTGTACAAAAAACATATGTTTCACTTTCCAGTACAGGTTCCATGTTGTCTAGCAAATAGGCTAGTTCACTGTGTCCTTGCATTAAAACTTCTCGTTAAACCATCGAATTAAGGCTAGGTGCCAATCCTTATAAGTCATTGGTATTAGCTATTATTTTTATTACTATCAGTCTTTACTCTAGAGCGCAATTGATCAATTCGCAAACAAATATCTAAAAAATTCAAATTAAGTGCTTGAAAAAAATGCATACGTCCCTAAATTAGTATTGTGGTCGCCAAAAGGGGCCACAAAATAGAAACGTCGCCGAATATTCGGGACACAAATTAACATATTGCTTAACGAGGATATGACTATGCGCAATATCGATCTATCTCCACTTTACCGTTCATTCATTGGCTTTGATCATTTAGCTTCATTAGCTGACGCAGCTAACAAAAATGAAAAGCATAATAGTTACCCCCCATATAACGTTGAATTACTAGCAGAAGATAAATACAGAATAACGATGGCTGTTGCTGGGTTTGCCAAGGAAGAACTTGCTATAGAAGTACAAGAAAACACATTGAAAGTGGCCGGAACCAAGTCTGAAAAAGAACGTGAACGTAAGTTCTTACATAAAGGTATTTCAGAAAGGAATTTTGAGCGTAAGTTTCAACTAGGTGATCACGTAAAAGTATTAGCCGCTGATATAGAAAATGGCTTATTACACATCGATTTGGAAAGGCTCATCCCTGAAGCTAAGAAGTCACGGTCAATAGAAATTGGTAGTAAGCTTCTTGAAAACTAACTGAACCAATAGAAAGATATTTGTAAACGGCACTTAATAAAGTGCCGTTTTTTATATGTAAAATGACGTTAAATTAAGGACTGCAGCACTCAAAATTGCAGTTAAGCTTAATATAGTTCCCGCAACTCTCTGCCAGCTAGCCCCATCATGCAACCTTAAACCGTAAGCATGTAGCAAGCGTCCAAAAAGTAGGCAAAGTGCCGATAAGTGTATTGCCCACTCCTGCAATTCGTTAATCTCTGCCATGAGCATCAAAACAAGCGCTATAGGGACATACTCTGCGAAGTTAGCGTGCGCTCTAATTAATTGATTAAATTTTTTATCACCACCGTCACCTAGTCCAATTTGCTGCTTATTTCTCTGATGTAAAACAAGTAACGTCAGATAGATGTAAAAAACACCCAGTAAGCTACCATAGAATAAGGTTACTCTTAATTGCATTGTCTTAAGTAAGGTGATTGGCGATAGAATGATGCTGCAAGAAAGTGCTCTATTTGTAAACACTTACATAGAAATAAACGACAAACTTACACTGAAGTTTGTCGCTTTTTATATATTAGGGAGGAATTAAGCTAACAAATCAGCAAGTAAAGCACTGACTTTTTCTACCGGTTGAGAACCTTCAACCTTATGGTAGCGGCAATTTCCTTTGTTAGCTTCTTGCGAATAGTAATCTACTAAAGGCTTAGTTTGCTCATGATAAACTTTCAATCGATTGCGCACGGTTTCTTCTTGATCGTCAGGTCTTACAATCAAGTCTTCGCCGGTTTCATCATCTTTACCTTCGGCTTTAGGCGGATTAAATACCACATGATAAACCCTACCTGAACCCGGATGTACCCTTCGGCCAGCCATTCTATCAACAATAACTTCATCATCTACGTCAAACTCAATCACATGATCAACAGAGATGTCAGCATCTTTCATTGCATCAGCTTGAGGGATTGTTCTTGGAAATCCGTCTAATAGAAAACCACCGCTACAATCCTCTTGGCTAATTCGTTCTTTAACCAAACCAATGATAAGTTCATCAGAAACAAGTTTGCCTTCATCCATAACTTGCTTGGCTTGTTTACCCAACTCAGTTCCGGCTTTTATTGCAGCACGCAACATATCTCCGGTAGAAATTTGAGGAATACCAAATTGACTCATTAAGAATTGAGCTTGGGTGCCTTTTCCTGCACCTGGCGCGCCAAGAAGTATGATACGCATAGTTTTCCTATTGTGTTGAAGATAATAAAAACGCAACTCTACACATTCAAAATGAATGTTACAAGAGGATTAATAAAACTGGTTCATCAAACAAAGGCAAGGCTAAAACCTAGCCTCGGCCTTTGCTTGAATTAGTCAATATTACTTAACTAAGTTCATCAATAACCCGTTAAGTTTTTGAACAAAGCTAGCAGGATCTTTCAGACTACCTTTCTCAGACAAGGCCGCTTGATCAAACAAAACTTCAGACCATTGCCCAAATTGTTCTTCATCCTGCATGTCCGAAAGTAATTTAACTAGCTTGTGCTCAGGATTCAGCTCAAACAAATACTTAACTTCTGGTACTGGTTGCCCAGCAGACTCCATAAGCTTTGCCATCTGTGTTGTCATGCCGTTCTCTTCTGCAACAATACAAGCAGGAGAATCCGTTAATCGATGAGTAAACTTAACATCACTGACTTTGTCACCAAGGGCAGCCTTTACTCGCTCCAGTAAGCCTTCAACTTCCTTTTCAGCTTCTTCTTGAGCTTTCTTACTTTCCTCATCTTCCAAATCACCTAGATCAAGCTCTCCACGAGCGATAGATTGGAACTGCTTCTCTGAGTACTCTGTAAGGTGTGACATTAACCATTCATCAATCCGGTCAGACATCAATAAGACTTCGATACCTTTCTTACGGAAAATTTCCAAATGAGGGCTATTCTTAGCTGCTTCATAGCTGTCTGCTGCTACATAGTAGATCTTGTCCTGTCCTTCCTTCATGCGACTGATATAGTCATCTAAAGAAACATTCTGAACACTGCTATCACCCTGAGTAGACGCAAAACGAAGTAACTTAGCAATCTTCTCCTTGTTAGAGAAGTCTTCAGCAGGCCCCTCTTTTAATACACCACCAAACTCGTTCCAGAAGCCTTGATATTTATCTGCATCTTTCGACGCAAGCTTATCCAACATTTGAAGTACACGTTTAGTGCACCCCTGACGCATAGCCTGAGTCACTTTACTGTCTTGTAAGATCTCACGCGAGACATTAAGTGGTAGATCATTCGAATCAAGTAGCCCTTTAACGAAGCGCAAATATGTCGGCATAAACTGTTCAGCGTCATCCATAATGAATACACGTTGAACGAATAGTTTCAGGCCATGGCTTTGATCACGATTCCACATATCAAAGGGAGCTTTTGAAGGGATGTACAGAAGACTCGTATACTCCGTTTTACCTTCAACTTTATTATGAGACCACAATAAAGGGTCAGCGAAGTCATGCGAAATGTGTTTATAAAACTCGTTGTATTCTTCATCGCTGATGTCTGACTTGTCGCGATTCCATAATGCAGTTGCTTTATTAACGGCTTCCCATTTCCCAGGTTCACCAGCGACTTTATTACCGTCGGCGTCTTCTGATTCTTCAATCGGTGCAGTCCACATCTCGACAGGAATACTAATATGATCAGAATACTTACTAACAACCGTTTTAAGCTGCCAATCATTAAGAAATTCACTTTCTTCTTCTTTCAAGTGAAGAATAATGTCTGTGCCGCGCTCAGCTTTATCGATTTGCGCAACGTCAAACTCACCTTCACCGGCAGACTCCCACTCAACGCCGTTAGCAGCATCATCACCTGCTGCTCGACTTCTAACAGTGACTTTATCAGCAACAATAAACGCAGAGTAAAAGCCAACACCAAATTGACCAATCAGTTGAGAATCTTTAGCTTCGTCACCAGATAGCCTGTCAAAGAACTCTGAAGTACCAGATTTAGCAATCGTTCCAAGGTTTTCTATGACTTGTTCACGATTCATCCCTATACCATTGTCAGATACAGTCAATGTATTGGCTTCTTTATCGATACTTAAACGAACTCTAAGCTCTCCATCACCTTCATATAGACTATTATCAGAAAGTGCCTTAAAGCGGAGCTTATCAGACGCATCAGCTGCATTTGACACTAATTCTCTAAGGAAGATTTCTTTATTCGAGTAAAGCGAATGGATCATCAATTTTAAAAGCTTTTTAACTTCTGTTTGAAATCCAAGTGTTTCTTTTTGGGCTGCTTCAGCCATAACTACGTCTCTCCTGGTAGCATTTTATACAATGCTTAGAGTAATAAGGGCAGGTCATACGATTTCAAGCAGAATAATGAAAACTTTCTACCGAAAAGGCTTCTTTAAAACTGAACTAGCAGGTTGCTGTAGAAATCTTAGCGACTTACGGGTAAATGAGCGTCAAAATAAAATCGGCTTAAGAAGGGGGAATTTGAGTCGAAAAAAGCGAAAGCAACTATAGCCGTCACTTTTGGGTTAGCCTCCATGTTTGACTCGTCAGCAATACGACTACGGCTTAATACTAGAGCTTTCGTCGGCCGCTAAAGGCATGTGTTAATGTCGAGCCATCGATAAACTCAAGTTCACCTCCCACAGGCACACCATGAGCTATACGTGTTGCGTTAATGTCTTGCTCTTTGCACATCTGGGCTATGTAATGTGCTGTTGCTTCACCTTCAACAGTTGGGTTTGTCGCCAAGATCACTTCACTGATGGTTTCTTCAGTAAGAATTGAGAGTAGTTGATCAAGCCCAAGATCGTTCGGCCCTATCCCATCAATTGGAGATAGGTGCCCCATCAACACAAAATACTGCCCTGTAAACTCAGCAGTTTGTTCAATAGCAATAACATCTTGAGGTGACTCAACAACACACAATACCCCAGAGGCCGCTCTGCGAGGATTACTACAAATATCGCAGCGTTGCTGCTCAGTAAAGGTTCGGCAACGCTCACAATGCTTTACATGCTGCATAGCGTCATGCAAGACACTGCTTAATTTAAGCGCCCCTTCCCGTTGTCGTTCGAGTAATTGAAATGCCATCCTTTGCGCTGACTTAGGGCCAACACCAGGAAGCACTTTGAGCGAGGAGATGAGCTCATCTATTAGAGGACTAAACTTCATTATCGAAAGAACATAGTCGGCTAGAACGGCATCTTAAAACCTGGTGGTAAAGGCATGCCACCAGTAACTTCCGACATTTTTTCTTTACTTGTCTCTTGTGTTTTACGTACTGCATCATTAATAGCCGCTGCAACTAAGTCTTCTATCATTTCCTTGTCATCTTCCATCAGGCTTTCGTCGATTTCCACTCGCCTTACACTATGGTTACAAGTCATGGTGACTTTAACCATACCAGCACCTGATTGACCAATAACCTCAATATTAGCCAACTCTTCCTGTGTTTTTTGCATGCGCTCTTGCATTTGCTGCGCTTGCTTCATCATGTTACCCATTCCACCTTTAAACATTTTCAATACTCCTATATGTTATGGCTTGTCTATACTCAATCTGCCTGAAGTTAAGTGTTAGGTATCGAGTATACCTAGCTATTGGTACTTTACCTTGCAAACGTTGACTCAGACTCTACAGTGGCTTCAAACTGTCGCTTAAATGTAGCTATGTTCTGATCACTTTCTAATAACTGGTATGCAAATTGTTGCCGCACTTTGTTAATCTTTTGTTGAATAGCAAATGGCGTGTTTTCTGGTACACCGAAAGTGATGTTTAATTCAATGGATGTGCCCATCACACTTTCAAGAGATGACTTAATCTGCGCCCTTGCTATATCAGTGTTAAGGTGTGATTTGTTCTCAGCAATAAGGAGAGTAACTAAGTTCTCATTCTGCAAATAATTAGAATGTAAGGCTAATTGCTTTGTTAAACCTCGAATCTCCATTTGTTCAATAACACTGCTCCATTGATCAATTTGCTTTGCACCAACTATCTTCTCGCCTTCTTGACTAAATGCTTCGACTAGGATGGTAACTTCTACGTCATCTTCAACATTAAAGTCGATAGAAGGATCAATCTGTTCTTCAAAAGACTCAGGCCCCTTTTCATCAACGCCCTGCTGTGGCTCCTGCTCCTGAGTTTCAATAAGCATGCCTGATTCAACACTTTTTGGGGTTGATAAGAGAGAGTCATCAACATTAGATACTGTGTGGGCTTCTTCTACGGCAATCGGCATATCACTGCTCATATCAAACGGTGGCATATCATCATCATCTATGAAGTTAGGCTCGGCACCTTTTGATTCTGCCCGTGATTCAGGTTCAATCGTCTGAGCGTTATCGATTTGAGGTAATTCTTTTTCTGTTTTCTTTGAAGAAAAAGACAGCGAGTCAAAATCTCGTTCTCCTGAACTTTCATCCTTTTCTACTTTCTCAAGCTCTCTCTTATTCAATTCCTTTAGCTGTTGCTTCATTGCTATCAGTGACGCGGTGCTACTAAAACTAGCACTTTCATCAAGTTTTTCTTTCTCTTCAAAATCGTCAGAATGCTTTTCATCACTGGAGGGTATAGACGTATCAGCCTCATCCTCGACAGAAATAGTTTCTTGGTGATTTACTTCTACGAGCTTCTCTTTTTTTGACGTTTCGCCAAAAAGTGACTCAGCTTGTTGGATAATACTGTCTTGTTGCGCCAATAACTGAGCATGATCTGCTGATTCCAAACTGGCTTCTAAATTTTCGTTGACACTAGGTAACTCCGTTTCTGTTACTGGTTCAGTTGGTGGGAGTTTTTCACTTTCTAGAGTGTCAGCTGAAAGCACTAAGTCCTGTGTTTCATTATCCTTGACGGCTAATTGGTTAACAATTTCCGAGCTTTTTTTTTGAGCTGTAGGTTTAAATGCTAGCATTCTTAAGAGTGTCATTTCCAAGCCGGAACGACCATCAGCAGCATGAGGTAAATCTCGCTTACCTTGCAATACGATTTGATAGCAGAGCTGCACATGTTCTGGAGATACTTGACTCGCCAACTGATAAATAACCTTGGGAGTTGACGTCTCCAATTTGCACGCATCTGGTACAAATTGAGTCAATGCTATTTGATGTAACAGGCTAAGTAGCTCACTCATCAATTGATTATAATCAGGCGACTGATTAGCAAGGCTATCAACCCACTCAAATGTTTTAGTGGCATCTTGAGTTAGGGCACTGGCTAGCAATTTAGACAATTGATTCCTGTCAAGCAACCCAAGCATTGCAATCACTATCTCTGAGCTCACTTGGCCATTACCCGACGCAATTGCCTGATCGGTTAAACTAAGTGCATCTCGCATACTGCCTTGAGCTGCATGCGCTAAGTGATTTATCCCATCATCTTGATACGTTATTTCTTCTGCACTCAGGATATGCTTAATTTGTTGCTTTATCTGATCACGAGACAGTGCTTTTAAATTGAACTGCAAACAACGAGACAATATGGTTATTGGCAACTTTTGGGGATCGGTTGTAGCAAGCAGGAATTTAACATGCTCTGGCGGCTCTTCTAGTGTCTTCAAGAGCGCATTGAAGCTATGCTTAGATAACATATGCACTTCATCAATAAGGTAAACCTTATACCTGCCGCGAGTCGGTTTATATTGAACATTGTCTAGCAACTCACGAGTATCTTCCACTTTAGTGCGTGATGCCGCATCTATTTCCAATAGATCAACATAATGCCCTTGCTCGATATCTTTACAAGTTGCACATTGACCACAGGGGTTCGCGCCAACTTGGACCTCACAGTTCAAACTTTTGGATAAAATACGAGCGATTGTCGTTTTACCAACACCTCTAGTGCCGGTGAATAGGTAAGCATGATGTAAGCGATTATGCGCTAGTCCATTGCTTATTGCCGTTACAACATGCTCTTGACCAACTAATTCACTAAAATTGTTAGGGCGCCACTTTCGTGCAAGTACCTGATAAGACATAAGCGTTTACTCGCCTTCGTAGCTGCATAATGAAAAGCTTCGTATACCAGAATCAGCAAGCCGAGACTCACCAAGTAGATCGGGTAGAGAAACGATGAAACCGGCATCTTCAGCAGTACCGCCTAACTTTTTGACGAGTGATGCAGCAGCTAACATTGTGCCACCTGTAGCCAACAAATCGTCAATTAGCAGCACTTTATCACCTTCGTCTATTGCGTCTACATGAACCTCTAGAGCGCTTTCACCGTATTCCAATTGATATGACTCTGAGATAACCTTCCCGGGCAACTTGTTAGGCTTTCTTAAAGGAACAAAACCTATGCCAAGCTTCAGCGCTAGCGGTGCTCCGAATACAAAACCTCTCGCTTCTGCCCCAGCAACTTTATCAAATTTACCGCTCTCATATTGTTCTGCGAGTCGATCTATTGAATAAGCAAATGCATTAGCGTCTTGAATGAGTGTAGTGACATCACGAAACATAATCCCCTGCTTAGGATAATCGGGGATAGTTCGAATAACTGACTTTAAATACTGAGTAGACAAACGAGGTTTCTTCTCTAACCTATAAAATTATCGAAAATAAAATGTCGCCCAACCTGCAAATACATGCAGCAGAGGTAACATTAATACAACCAAAGCAATTAAAAAATACTTAGCATTAAAAGGGTCTTTCAGATCGTCTTGCATGAGATTCTCCTTCAACTTCATTTGAGCCATTCGCTCACTTCATTAATGAGCGAATGTTAAAGGAAACCCGTCAATAATCATAGTTATTAAGGCAGTTTTTACGTTTACCATACAGAGTGAGCTTAAAAGGAAGCACAAATCAGTGATATGACAAAGCTAGGAACCTATGACACGTACAACGCTAATTCACTAGGCATAGGATTTGTTTCTCAAGTAGCCCCTTAATTGTACTTGTTGCCCCATCCAAAATAATATTTCTGTCAACATTAGGCATCACACTATGCATTTTATCGGTGATTTGTTCGATTGTAAGGTTCTCCTCAGAAAGAAGAGACAACATCTGCGCAGTAGCAGCATTTAGTAAAGAAAAGTTAACTTCATTCGAAGTGTTCCTATATACGACAAGATATACAGGTTCATTGGATGGCTCTTCTGGCTTATAGTCCGGGCCTATTAAATGCACTGGAAACTGATAGCTAACCATAGTCGCTAGCTCAGACATAGTGACAGAGTTAATATTGCCATCCGGCTTCCAATAATGTTGGATTCTAGATTCCTTTTGGACACTTATGGATAACTCCAACCATTCATAATGTGCAAGCTCAAGCATAAAAGGAGGATCAATATCAGTATGTTCATACTCATTGCTAAGGTATTCAACAAACTCCTTACTAATATCAACAAAATAAGGCGATTGCGCTTTATGTTGAGAGAAGAACTTTCTAGCAAGAGCTTCCCACTCTGACGGTGAATACATGCCTTCCAAAACAGGAAAGCCATTTGATAGGAAGCCTTTAATATTGTTAAAAAACAAATCCCTATAAATATTCATTCGACGATCTTCAATACCCACAGGAGCAGGGTTTACCGAAGGGTTTTTAATGTGTCGAATAAAAGCTAGCTGTGTTTCTTTAAAGTTTTTACTAGTACTCATGCTGAGACCTTTGCTGCTTCAACATGTTTATTTTGCATTTGCCGAATTTTATCTACTTCAACAAGAAGATCGCCAATAGGAGGAATATTAAAATCTCTTTCCAACAAAGTAGGGAATACACCATGAATACTATAAGCCAAATCCAAAAGTTCCCATACAGGCTCAATCACATCTGCTCCATGTGTATCAACAATGAGATCTTCCGCTTCATTGTAGTGGCCGGCGATATGACCATAAACGATTTTGCTGGTAGGTAATGCTCTCAAAAATTCTTCCGCATCATAACCATGATTTATCGTGTTAACGTAGATATTATTAACATCCAAAAGCATCAAACAACCAGACTTTTTCAAAACTTCGAGCGTGAATTCCAGTTCTGACATTTCTTGCCCTGGCGCGGCATAATAGGACACGTTTTCTATAACAAGTGGCGCTTGCATAATATCTTGTACCTGTTGAATACGATCAGACACGTAATTAATCGCTTCTGTCGTAAACGGAATCGGCATAAGATCGTATAAATGCCCTTCGCCTGAGCAGTAACTCAAATGTTCGCTGTAGTACAGTATATTATGTTGATCGACGAAGGCCTTCACTTGTTTTACAAAATCAACGTCCAGTGGCTCAGGACCACCTATAGACAAAGACAGTCCATGGGTCACAAAGTTTGAAGCTTGGGTAAACTTTGACAACTGTTGTTGATACTTTCCCCCTAACGGGATCCAGTTCTCAGGAGCTACTTCCCAAAAGTCGACTTCCTTAGGAATGTTGTTTACTAATCCACCAATCATTTCTCGACGTAAGCCTAAACCTACGCCTTTTAAGTTTTTTTTCATCCAACAGACTCCCATCAAAACACAAAATTTAGAAACAAAAAGGCCAGCTTAAAAGCTGGCCTTCAAGATAACTTAGAATTTAAGTTAGGTCAGACCTTAGCGAGCTCCGCCACATTTGCCTTCG
>CAZXIN010000011.1:0-94596 GCA_964640795.1 uncultured Pseudoalteromonadaceae bacterium
GGGTTATCAGTTATGGCTTATGGCAGCGTGGCCTACAAACAAGCCTGAGACAGAGGATTAAGATGGTTGGCTCTAATGTTGGGCATCGTGGATTATTAACTGCCTACGCTAGCGCAGCCATTTTTATCGGCTCCGGCAGTTGGATCTACTACAACACAGCCGTTTTAAACGACTTTGTCACTCGCAGTACGATCTTTGATGTGCAGGCTGATTATGAAAAGACCTTCGGTGAGTTCGAGAATGCGCCGATTCCGACGGTTACCGCTATTGATGCTACAGTCGATATTTATCCAAATAAGCGTCGTATTGAATCCGTGGCTACCATGGAAATGGTGAATCGCACTGATGAGCCTATCTCTCGCTTTCTGGTCAACTTACCTCCGTTTAGCTCTGTAAAAGAATTGGTTATCGAAGGTGGCACTATGGGTCAGATTGATCGGCGATTTGATGTTGCCTGGTTTGAATTTAAATTCCCAATGAAACCCGGTGAAATGCGTAGGGGCAAAGTCACCATTGTCAGAGAACATCAAGGCTTTAAAGACAAAGACGAAGATGCCACTTTGGTTGCGAATGGGACCTTCATTAACAATCGAGAACTCTACCCGATCTTTGGGTTTATGCCTAATTATACGATTAAAGACCAACATGAAAGAAAAAAACGCGATCTACCACCACCTAAACGGGACAATTCACTCGATGCTGAAGAGTTTTATACACAAAATTTCTTTGGCCCAGGGCAAGGCTTGATTGACTTTAGTGCAACGGTTTCAACGGTTTCTGATCAAATTGCGATTGCCCCGGGGTATTTACAACGTGAATGGCAAGAAGAAGGGCGCCACCATTATCGTTATGAAATGGACGCACCTATGCTCAATTTCTTTACTGTGATGTCGGCTAAGCTAGCCATGAAAAAAGAGTCGTATAAAGGGATTAACATTGAAGTGTATTATCACCATGCACATCATTGGAATGTGGATCGCATGATGGAAAGTGTGCGTGATTCTATTGACTATTTTACTGAAGCATTCGGGCCTTACCAACATGACCAAATGCGCATTATAGAGTTTCCTGGCTATCGCAGTTTTGCACAGAGCTTTGCTAATACAGTGCCTTATTCTGAACGTATAGGGTTTGTCAATGACACGCGAGATCCAGACGATATTGATCTTCCTTACTATGTAACTGCACATGAAGTGGCGCATCAGTGGTGGGCGCATCAGGTCACTCCAGCCAATGTGCAAGGTTCAGCTGTTATCTCAGAAACGCTTTCACAGTATGGTGCGTTGATGGTCATGGAGCGTAAGTATGGCGAGCCCAAAATACGTCAATTTCTGACTCACGAACTTGATCGTTATTTGCGGGGACGTACAACCGAGCTTTTAGAGGAAACACCTTTAATGCTGGCTGAAGGTCAGAATTACATACATTATCGAAAAGGTTCTGTAGCAATGATGTCACTGAAGGATAAACTCGGTGAAGTAAAACTGAATCGTGCCTTAAAAGGCATGGTTGATGACTGGAAGTTCCGAGAAGACTTGTACCCGACGACTAAAGATCTGATTGCGAAATTAAAGCAAGAGGCGAATGCGGATGAGGCGTCATACATAGATAGCTTGTTTAAAGAGATTACTTTGTATGATTTGGTAGCAAAAAATGCGACCACACAAATGAATAACGACGATAAATACACAGTCTCTTTGGAACTATCAGCAGCACGTTTTGTTGCAGACGGACAAGGTAAGGAAAACGAAGCACCGTTCGACGAATGGGTGGATATTGTATTATTCTCCAATGATCCTGATGATTTTACCGGTAAGAGCGATATCATCTATCGTCAAAAACATAAGGTGGTGAGTGGTAATAACACTTTAGAAATAACCGTCGACAAAGAGCCTAAGTATGCCGGTGTTGACCCCTTTGTGCGTTTTATTGACCGCGACACCCAAAATAACATCTTACGTGTTTCAAATGAATAACTCAGTTAGTTTTTAGTTAACCCGTTGTATTATGCAAAATTGGAACACAAAGACGGAGGCACCCCTAAGGTTGCCTCTTGCTTTACCGCACCGCTTCTTCTTTGAATTCATCTGTGTACGATTGTTGCTTCAGGCTAAAATGAAATTGGTGTAATGCAAATCAGTAAAAGCTGGGTAAACACGATATTCCGATTTCTACATCTTAATGTGCAATTCTTAATTATTTCTTAATTGTTATTTTCTAATCTAACCTGACATTCGAACAAATGGAGAATACACATTATGAAAAAATTAATAAGCTGGTTTTATAGTAGTAAACCTTTGCTGTTATTGATTATTTTCACTGTTTTTAGCGTTCAATCTGAAGAAAACAACGACTACCCAATACCTGAAAGGATTCAAAAAATAGAGCAGTTCCTTACCGAGTCCGAAAAAAATGGTTTTTCTGGTGCCATTCTGGTTTCTTATAAAGGAAAAGTGCTGCTAAAGGATGCTTTTGGATACGCTGATCAGAAAGCAAAAATACCTGCAACTACTGACATGGTTTATGACACAGGTTCATTGACGAAACAATTCACTGCGGCAGGGGTTTTACAGCTGATTAAAGAAGGTAAATTATCAACGAATGACACATTATCTCAGTTTTTTGATAACTTGCCAGAAGATAAAAAGAAGATCACGCTGCATCAATTACTGACACATAGTTCCGGTATTAGGTCTTATTCTCGTTGTAAAGGGGACTTTGACTGCATTGACATTGAAACTGATGAGTTTTTCCGTAAGACGTTTTCTAGAAAGTTAAAATTTGAACCGGGTTCTAAATACGAATACGAAAATGTTGGATATTCTATCCTTGGCCGAATAATTGAACTAGTGTCAAATGAAGATTATGAGGTTTTTATAAATCGCGTATTTTTCAAACCTTTGGGTATGACACAAACAGGCTACCTGTTACCTGATTGGGACCCATCCCTTTACCCCAAAGCTTATTTTCTTGGGAAAAAAGAGGATGTAACGAATATTCCAAAGTATCAAGAAGCTGGCAGAATTTCCTGGACACTGAAAGGGAATGGTGGAATTTATTCAACGGTATCTGACATGCATAAATGGATGTCTGCCTTGGCGAATTATGAAGTCTTAACAGAAGAGCTGATTAATTTACTCACCGATAAACACGTTAGAGAAAATGCTTCAGGCAATAGTTTCTACGGTTATGGATGGAGTGTGTACTATGGTCGCACGTCTCACACAAAATATGTAAATCATAATGGCAGCAATGCCTTCTTCTATGCAGATATTCTATGGAAGCAAAATGAAGAGCAGTTACAAGTGATCATGCTTTCCAACATGTATTTTAAAAATATGGCCAGAGTACCATCAAAAATCGTTAATATCTGGAATAGCCCAGAGTATTCCCCAGATGAGTTTAAAATGTCTATTTGGGGCCCTTTAGTTAAATTTACTTGGCCT
Source organism: uncultured Pseudoalteromonadaceae bacterium (assembly GCA_964640795.1). Classification (GTDB taxonomy): domain Bacteria; phylum Pseudomonadota; class Gammaproteobacteria; order Enterobacterales; family Alteromonadaceae; genus M269. The sequence goes on from CAZXIN010000011.1 coordinate 3,447, forward strand.
GTATCTAAGTGGCCAATATCATGGTTTCTATAACAAAGCGAGTGGTTATTGGAGGAACGGGAATATCAATAATGATCAAATCATCATCTTAGTCATAGAAGATAACCAAGACACGTTAGATAACCTTTCTTTGTTTATTGAGCATCAAGGTTATTCCTGTATTTGTGCAGCAACGGGCAGTCAAGGATTAACAAATTTTGAAAACTTTAAACCTGACTTAGTATTACTCGATCGTATGTTACCAGATAGCGATGGTGCAAATGTATGTCAGCAAATTCGCCAAACGTCAGGTGTACCTATTTTGATGTTGACAGGGAAAGTCGGCAGTCAAGATTTGGTTGATGGATTAGAAGCCGGTGCGGATGAGTATATTAAGAAGCCTTTTAGTCATATTGAACTCATGGCAAGGATAAAAGCTCACCTGCGGCGCACAAAGGTTTCTAAGCAAACACACACAATAAAGACAGTGGGGAATTATCAAATTGACGCAAAAGCAAAGCAAATAAGTTTTGCAAAGCACAAACTCAAGCTCACTAAAACAGAGTATGATTTGCTTTATAAGCTTTTAAGCTATCCTGAACGCGTATTTACACGGGAGCAGTTATTTACTGCTATTTCTAACTATAATGCTGAGAGCAGTGACCGTACTGTAGATGTGCACCTGCACAATGTAAAAAGGAAGATTTCGGCAATAAGTCAAAACCACCATGGGATTACTGCGATTTACGGTGTGGGTTATAAGTTAAGTTTAGTATGAAGTTTTATCAGCGACTGGACTGGCAATTAGCTATCGTTATTGTCTTAACATTTATTATATCCGTTACGGTTACTGGCGTGGTCAGGCCAATAAACATACTAGTTGATTATGTGGTGTTAACAGACCAAGAGCGTAAACAAATTAAGCTTATATATGATCAAATTCGAGATAGTATTGCTGATAACTCACGGCCAGAAGAATTAATTGGTGAATTTTCAAGAACATTTAACATAACAAATTATACACTCTTCGCTGTATCCAATGAGCTGGAAGTTTTAGCTGATTCAACAATTGCTAATACCCGCGTAAAGGAAATACAAAAGAATGCGGACGGCACCTATGCTGTAATTTTAGGCAGCTTTTTTTACAAAAAGGAAATTTTTACAGCTTATGCTAATTTAGATTCATTAGCTTTTGATGACTACATAATTGTTATTTTTCCTAATCATCTAAATAAGTTCAAGGCGGCAAGCCGTCGTAAACTTGAACATTTATATTATGAAGTTTATCACCATATTTACACGATAGGTTTGTACTACCTTTTCATCTTGGTATTTATTTTCGCTGTTATTCGTTGGCGCTTGCGCCCACTAAGAAATTTAGAAGAGAAAACTCAATTATTATCCTCTAGCCAAATACCTTCTGAGATACCAAACACGGGGTTTAATGATGAAGTGGGTTCATTGATAAGAAGTTTCAACTTTGCGACTCAGAAACTGCGAGAAGAAGATAAACGAAAAGGGCAAATGTTGGCAGAGATTGCCCATGAATTAAGGACACCACTTAACAACTTGCAAGGAAGGCTGGAAGCTCAACAAACGGGGGTTATTGATGATAAAGAGAAGGTATTGGCTTTCAGTTACAAACAAGTTCATTATTTGGTTCAACTTGTTGAAGATATAGATCTGATCACTGCTGTAGATTATGGCGATCTATCACTTAATCTCGAATTTCACAATATCCAACATATCGTAAATGAGGAGTGCAAATTATTGAATTTGCAACACCCCTTTGAATGGGAAATTAAAGGTGCTGATCTCAATGTAAATTTGGATATTTTGCGTTTTAAACAAGTGATTAAGAATATCTTACAGAACTCATCAACAGCCAAAAGTACCCATCTTAACGTATTGATTTGTCTATCTGAAAGCCAAGGAAATTGTGTGCTTACTATAGAAGATAATGGCTCTGGTGTTCCTCAAGATAAACTTGAAAAAATATTTGAAAGGTTATACCGGGTAGATGAAAGCCGCAACGCTAAAACAGGTGGTAGCGGGTTGGGGCTCCATATCGTCAGAAAACTCATTCAGTTACATCATGGTGACGTTGAAGCTTATTTATCTGCAACAGGTGGACTGGGCATTCGAATAAAACTGCCCATATAGCTATAATCGAAGCAATGGCATGACGGAAGGCTTTCACAACAAGATGGAAATGTTGTCCAGAAGAGCTTATGGTTTCAGAAACTTTGAGAATTACAGGCTAAGAGTGATGACTCATTGTGGCTGGGATGGAATAATTAATAGAATAAGATGAATGCCGATCCCCCGTTAAGCGGGTAGAGCCGAAACACACGAAACATGTGGTGTAGAAACGAGAAAACCCCGACCATTTCTGATCAGGGTTTTGGAATAATGGTGCCCAGAGGCGGGATCGAACCACCGACACGCGGATTTTCAACCCAGCGTTGAAACATCACTCAAAACATTGATTTTTATATATTTTATAAAGAATCAACTCCAAATAAATCTCTTAATAACTGCTCTGAAACGCGCATTTCTTCGTCCGTCTGTTTTGCGTTTTTGGAGCCTAATGAGAGGTTTGCGATTATCGAATTTCAGGCATAAAAAAACCGCTTATAAAAAAAGCGGCCTCTTCACACAGATAGTTGGCGCTATCTGAAAACAAAAAACAGTGTAGTTCAGCTGTTTCAAAATTCACCTTTAGTTTAGTGAAGAGGTTTTGCTTTGTCTACATAAATCCTCATGTAGTTATTCGCAGTTTTTAAATGCTGATTCGAAGCGTTTATAAATATGGCTCAAGCTAACTATTGTCGAGAAGCGAAAAACCCTAATCCCATTTTTGAAGCACCAGCACATCATAAAGAAAGACCAAGTGTTATAAGGCGTTGGCAAAGTTGGACCGCTGAAAAGGAATTGCATAATTGGACAGGCTTTTTGTTCTTGCGTGTTTCTGGTCGCCGTCAAAACAAAATACGCCCAGACAGGCAAAAGGCGCTTGCGGCTGTTGTTCAAGCAATGTTACATCACCTTAACTTAGTAACACACCAGGTAGAGGCTAGTGTCGAGCAAATTGCAGACGAATGTGGATTGTCCACTGTATCTAAAGCGAACAATAAGAGCATTACCAGAGTATCCAATCTGTTTAATGATTTATTAGAGCCTTTGGACTGTATAGAAACTGTGAAGGTTTGGGATAAAAACGCTGACTGTTGGATCCCAAAGTATATAGAGGTAAAGCCTAGATTTTTCGAAATGCTCGGTCTTGATTACACTCATGTGGAGAAGGAGCAAGCGAGGCGACAAATTTATGCACAGAGCCGTTTAATAACTAATAGTGAAGCTGGACTTTTAAGCATTAGTGAACTTAAAAAGCTTTCCAAACAAGCTCACATTGCTAATGCCTTTGCGATCAGAAGAAATAAGATGGTAGAGGCTAAGAAGAAGAGGCTTGCTCATAAGCTTGAAGTTGCTGCGGATAAACACGGATATAGCGAATTGGATAATGATGTGGCTCTTGTCATTCTCTCAGAGATGAACACAGCGGAAAAAGCAGTATTAAAACCCTCACAGCTTAAAGAGCTCGTAAACCGGCGCAAGGCTCGTTACAGGGCGCTAATAGCCCCTTCCCCCCAAAAGCACTAAGTCAGTGTTTAAAGTTACCGCATCAACGCGGTGATTACTCCTGCGTGTAAGAAATTAACTGCTCAATAATTGTTCAAGCTTACGCAGTAAGACATCTCATTTAGGAATAGCTTGTGGGTAAGTTGCTCTGAATATTTCTTAACTCACAGTTTCCTGCAAACTAAGATCATCTGCTTGCTGCTATATGGCTCTACTTAGCTGCAAAATTACTACCTTCGGTATATATAGAACTATATATATGTTTAAACTAACCCAATTCCTGTGAATTGTGTTGATAAACTAAATAATGCGTTCGCTTCGATGGCCTAGTGGCCATGCACGAAACAGGGAGCCCCAAAATGGGGCTCAGTTCAGCAGAAAGTGATGTACGCGCAGAAGCGCTATCACAAGTAGGCATCTCACTACGTTCGAGTTGTTACCGTGGCGTCGATTTGCTGTCGCAAATGACCACTCCCATGCCTACGGCATTCCATCAATGATAAAAATACAATGAGTTAAATATTTGCAACGTGAAAGCGATCTCAGCTTTGACACATTCATTATCTTACTTCCCTAAAATACCTAACGCTTCCTAGTACGTGCACACTATAGTCGGAATAAGTCAGCTCTACTTCTTCCCATTCAGACTCGTAGATAGCTTTGTTTAATGCGTCTACAGGCCCGCTTGCCTCAACATAATATTCTTCACGATTGATACTTCTGACTACATACTTCATTTTTCGCCCCGCTTATTTGCTATTAGTAAATTGTGGTTTTATGCCTTCAGGCATAAATGCCGCCATTTACTGAGTGCAAACTCAGGTGTCTAAGCCAAAATCATTTGTCAACTTATCAATCGCTTCTTAGATGCGTTCAGCATCAAAGAAGTCGCGCAGCGAGGGGGCCCCTCTGGGGTTCCGATTGATAAGTTTACTAATGTGTTGGCGTGACACGGGGCCCAAACTGCACCTTGCGGTGTTCAAGCCCAGGAGGGTAATTAGAGGTGAATGATGCGAATAAATAATGCGTTCGCTTGAGCGAACTAAAGGGCGACTTTAGGCACAAACTGTGTGAAAACTATTTTAACTACGATTTTTACCCAAAGTATGACCAAAACATGCGAGTTACATTGAATTCTGATGATGTTTTATCAAGTATGACTTGCAGATTTCACATAGAGTCACGTTGTAATTTTCTTTAAATGAGTTTTCACACTTCCTGGACAAGGAGGGGACGTTCAGCGAGTCAGGTGTTCATCCACTCCTAGTTTACCATAAAATCAAGATACGGTGTAACCAAATCATGATCAGAGCGGGTAATTATTTATTGGTTTTCGACTTATGGATTGCTCCTCATTTGATCATTGCTTCTAATATGGACTCGAAATGCTTTTCCGTATTCAGTAAGCGAATATTCTACGTATGGAGCAACAACTTCTGTTACTTTTCGATTAATAATTCCTGCTGACCTTTCCCTTTTCCTATACCAATCGCATGACATTGCAAACTAACATGCCACACAAAACTTGCACAATGCGAGATTTCAACAAACCAATCAAATCAAAAGGACAGCTGTAACCCAGCGTAAAACATAGTGTTAATCCACATTATAAACCGCAGCTCAGACAAATTTCTTTGTGTTTACAACTAAAAGCCTCCAGTTTCTCGTGTGTGCAGTGATCACATACTATGTGAAGAAATCCATGATCAAGACGACCATACTTAAGACATTCTTCAAACTTTTTTCCGTATATTTTTGTGACGACTATCCTTATTATACTGACTGCGTCTGAAATTCGGGATAGTGACATTCAACCAGTTGATATAGCAATGTATGTTCTGGTCGGTGACTTTGATAGGTAAGAGATTGAGTTGCTAGCAATGGCGTCTTTGCCAAGAGTTTTCATTTCTGTATGAAGTCACTTATCCTCAACTTAAAAGGATTATATATGCTCAAAGTTGACTGGAATGTTTCAAAAGACTTACACAAGACTGTTGAACGCTTATGTGAAGCCGAAGGCCTAAAGCGCCGCAGAGGCCTTGGTATTGAACCCTTAACAATTGGCATGATGACCCTTTCAGCCGTTTTGTTAATTAAAATTCTGCACAGCTTAATCAAGGATTTAAAGCACGGTGGCATGCTAATAGACGCCACCAAAGACTCGATAGAGGTGAGAGACATGCCCTCTTGGGACAGAAAAAAAGTTGTCATACTAACCAAAGAAGGCGTTAATGTTACCGAGCTCAAATCAAACGAAGACCCGATATCTCAATTAACAAGTGTTCTGGAAAAACTCGATAGTTAGTATGAACAAGCCAACAAAAATAGAGTTTGTTAATTTCCTGAAAGACAATCAGCGACTTAAGATACTTGAATCAATTAAAGCGCTTGACCTTCCCGAGCCCTATGAAGCCGAAAACGCTATTCTTGCTCATATGAGGGCGATTTGTGAGTTCGATTTAGATTGTCTCAACATGGCTGAGTTAAGCCCTGCGAACCAGGATTCACACCTCACTATTTTTGCCTACGTTAGTAACCAAGAGACAGCAAACGCTGAATGCTTTAAAGAAAACGGTGATATGTACATCGTCATTAGTTTTAACTTGTTATGTAAGATGGTGCTGATCGCCAAAGCACTAGAGTCAATTATATCTCACCGACCTAACCTATCTCAGACCATTTTTTATCGCAAAGACCAAAAACACCTGTTCGATAAAGCAATGGAAAACACCAGTAATGATTACGTGATGAACCTCTTTAGAAGTATTCAAGGTGAAGATGTATTTGGCGACTATGAAGAAAATGTCGATATTTACAACGCCAGCTACCTATTCAGATTGCTTTCGGATATAGCCCCTATTAATCAGTCACTGGCAATTGAAATAGCCGATACGTGGGTTCCCAAATACACTGTGAGCGGATTTGGCCCTCACATGGTGTTTTACGACGTTATCCGGTTAACCTTTATTCATGAATTGACCCATTGTATTCATGGGCACCTGGATATCATTGAAGACAAACTGGGATTGACAAGCCTTCAGGAAAGTAATCCTTCATCGCTCAGTACTGAACAAGAGAATAAGTTGATTCAGTGTATGGAACTTGAGGCAGATCGTGTTGCTGTTTCCGTCGCTACACAGCAAATAATAAAAGGGTTTGATCCGGCGATAGGACATTTTGGTCAGGAAGATTTTGAGCTTGCTGACAGATATTCGATGCTGTACTTATCCATCGTTATTTTTTCTGCAAGCTGGGATATCGCGGAGAAAAACTATCGTTCAGAGGTCATTGTACGGATGCGAGATGTACAAGAGCTGTCTGATAATACTCACCCGCCGGCGGTTATCCGATTACAAAACATGTCGGATTTTATGTTCAGAAATATGACGAGTTGGGCGTTACGACATGGCATATCCTCGCTAGCGATAAAAAATGAACAGCTTAAGAAAAATCTGCACTTGAAAATGCTTATAAACTCAGATATTTGGCAATCTGAGATGGAGTTAATCGCGAGGGTGTATTCGATTCAAATACTCACCCTTCTCCGTGAGCTTGACCTTTTCTTCGAACATTATTTGCCCACATTTGATATTTTTAAGATGACATCCAAAATGCGCCGTCCGTATGAATCATATGTAAAGTTGGTTATAGATGACATTGAGTCATTAAGAAGTGAATGTTTGAAACATGTGTTTGTGGCAAGCCGGAACGACATCTCCTTTAGCAACGACTTCTACTACGAGGGGTTTATCATTCAAACATCCGGTAACGGCCGGCCTTCGTACGAAGAGATGTTTAACTAGATCAGCAATCAAAGCAAAAGCATGTGTGCCTTATTTTCTGGCTCAAATAAGCCCTCAGCACCGATAAGTTTTTGTAACAATCAGACATGTCTGACAAACTGCTCAGAAGAGGAATGTCTGCTAGGTTGGTTCTGAGTAATTACAAACTGAGACATTGCATGCAGCGATCGAAAACAGATCTTCCATTGCCGTATAATCCGATCTCTGATTTCGGCGTGAAGCGATCACTTATTTCGTTTTTATCCTAATGGTATTAGTATTTTTCAGAAATGCGTGATCGGAATGCCGACACATTCTTATCTTTCTAGTTAAACCAATTGGCAACTCACGAGTTTCTGTCAATATCAAGTTATTATTCGTGCCCTTGCATGCAGTTGATTATCTATAAGAAATGACCGACTGGTTTTCGTACAAATTAGACCATCGAGTTCACTTGGTCTGATATCGAAAATGTCAGCTAAGGTTGTGCCTACACCATCTTAGTTATACATCTCATTTAATTATGACAATCTGGAAGCTCTATTTTCCTACCTCTTGCTACCAGGTTTCATTTAGTTTCCCTAGACTAAATTGATAAAAAGCTTAGGGGACTTGCATGCGTTAATGTATATTTTTATCTGTTGAAGCGGATTTTATAACGAAACATCTTTTTTTGTTAATCTACTTTATTGAAAAAAAGCTTGAAGGCCACTTCGTAATAATACTCATTATTACGTGTTCATCTAATGACATGGTTCTAAATTAGATTTTTCTAGTTTTACTCAGTAAGCAGTTGGCGTCAGATCACCAAAGCTTTCATGAGTTCGTTCTACGTTGTGATCTATTCGTCACAACCAAACCGTTTGACGCGGTTTACCCGACTGGATATAAACTTAGCCAATATCATGCGCTTCACACAAATCACCGGAATATGCTAAAAGCATAAGTAATTATGTTTTAAATAGATGTCACATTATTCATGAATCAAGAAACAGCTACTTCAGAAAAACGTTATGACCCAACCAGCTATTTTTTCAATTTCAGCCGTTGGTTCGGCCGATTAACAGAACAGCAAAAGCAAGATCACCTATACGTCGAATCTGGCAAACTAATTGGTGAAACTCTATTGAGCATCGATAAGTCGTTTGATCGATTAAAGAAAATGTACGACCTTATTTCAAAAGCCTATCTAATATCTGAGTTTGACGAATATTGTATACCTATAATTCAACGAACAAAAAAACATTCAAATGATGAATTCATTCGAACTATTGAGGTCACAGCTGAAGCCTTTCTTCTGATTTTAAAAACTTTAAACACAACAACTTCATCAGGTGCTGAATTTATCGAAAAAGTACATTTTTCGGAGATGATCGCTTTAGCTAGCCATAGAAACTACTTAGTACAGCAATGGCAACGGATTGAAATTGGTACTTTGAAATTAACTACTCCTCGCTCCCCTATTTCGTTATTCAAGATAATCGATTTAGAACGAGAGTTTGGCAAATCTATTGCAGCGGCGCGCTATCAGCGACATGTATTTCAGAGTGAACTAATCATTGATAGGGAGCAGCCTCCCCTAAGCTTGGCAAATCTCTTGCGAAAACTGCCAGTTAGAATTGTTCAACAAGAAGATGATTTGTCAGTATATTATCGAGACAGCAATGAAGAAGACTTTAAAAGATTTTTAGTACGCTCAAGTCAATTTCCATATCACTATTTACCGTTTATTGAACATCAGTTTTTAAACTATAAGGAAGTAAATTTACATACAGTTTTAATTACATGGCACGTACTATCGATCTTCAGTTCAATCATTCAGTCCTCTTCTGAAAATAGTACTTCAAAGTACTCTACTTACACAGGATTCACTAAATCACAACTAACCAATCTTATACAAACTTGTACAGCACTCTCTTCAAGTGCATCAGAACGAACTCTAGCAGCTCTTACTCAAACAAAAAGAAGACCAGAGGATATGTATCTAAAGCCGATTTTTGGAATAAATGACTTATATTATTTAACTACTACTACATTATTAACTGGGCAGTTTTCACAAGTTGCAAATTATTTTTTCCACCATGAAATAATGAATACGCCTGGAAATGATCTGGCAAAGATAGGCTATCATTTTGAAAAGGCTTTCACGAAGGAATTACAGGGACAAGTCGATTGTAATCGTCGCTTATCTGGTGTCTTTTGCAAGGTTTTTCATGTCAACCTCAAGGAAGGCCGAGGAAGTGAAAACGAAGAAATAGATATCGTAATCAGGATCGGTAGCTCATATGTTCTCATCGAAGCTAAATCTTTTTCATTTGGATATGACTATCTCCGTTATCAATCTAATTACAAGCGATTAGAAAATTCAAATACAGCACGCAAACGTCAAATGTTCATTAGGGAGTATGAAAAGTTTAAGCGAGACTTCGATACGACCGCAGACTTCGAGCTTGATGAAAGCAAAATATACATCACTTACCTCACTAGTATTCCTCAATGCGTTGGCATAGCTGTCAATGACACCAAAGTTCTGGACTCTTCACTTTTTGAACGGTACTTTGGTTCAGGCGATATCGAATTGCTAGACAATAACGGCAATTGGAATTCTATGAGCTTCTATAAAAATGGAGCTCAAGCTGAAGAAAATATATCTAGTTATCTAACACACTTGCCGCCACTCAGGGAATACTTCAACGGAATTAAAAAAACAATGAATAGCTATCAATTCGGTAGTAGTAACAGACAGTTTGGTTTTGAAGAACTTTTTATTGATGACAGCGCCGAGAACTCAAGACGTACCGCACATGAACTGAGAAAAGAATTACTTCAGTAGGTATTTTTTGTTGTTTACTCTTTTCACTTAAGGGCTGGGCAAGCCAGGGCTCTTGTCAATGCCTAGCCTTATTAAATCTAACCTCCTAAAAACCCCTCTAATTTCACCCTACCTTTTCAAGAACTAGCAACTTCTATTGCTGATATCTTCGGTAAAACAATTTGACTGCACCTAAACCCTCTCTACTTCGCAATATTTATTGCAAAATTAATTGCAATAAAAACGGGATTAGCTATTATGGACTCGATTATATGCATGACTGCATTTAATAAAAACGGCGCTTTCGGGCTGCCTATTGTACGTAGAGAGGACTTATAGGTTGGCGAGTTTAAGTGAACAACTAAAGCACGTCAGAGCAACAAGGGGAAAAAAGCGAAAGCATCCCTTGGAGCAACACCAGGCAGAAATCCTGGAGTTACTTAATAAGTATGGTGCATCTCAGTTAGAGGTTATTGCTTGGTTAGAGCAATACAAGGATATGAAGGTAACTTCATCCACTCTATCGCGAGTGCTAAAAAAATGGCGTGATAACCCCTGATTCGTTATGAGTTTCACGCCCTTTTCTTAAACGTGAATAGGAGTTTGAAACGTGAATCGATTACAAAGATATATAATTTTCGGCATTGCATTTGCCGTTCTTCCTTGGGCTTTGGTTTTTATAGGCCTTACATTAGCTGGTTTCTTTTTATCGGCTGATGCCAATACAGTTGTCACAAACCTAGAGGCATTGCGAAATCTATCTAGCTTGAAAGCCATTGGTATTATTGTTTGGCTGGCCCTGCTCTTCTATGGCAAATCTCTACTCACCTTCTTGGCTAGAAAGGGAATCAAAAAGCCAGATCATATTTCCCAGGAGAAGTTCGAGGAATCTATTGAAAATGCTGTCGATAGCCATTACCTGATATTTGTTGCACTAGTTGCATTCGTGCTTATGGTCAATATTTTAAGCCTTTTCAAATAAAATGGTCCTTGACTCCCTTATTGATGCTTGGGGTATCACTTTAGGGCTCACTACAATTGTCATTCTTTGGGATATATTGTCTGACAGTGGGCTTATTTTACTGCCTCTCATCTTCGTCTTCGTAAAAGGTGCTGAAAAGATAGTTATAGAAGGATACTCTGAGGAAGTATATCGAGAGGTAACCTACAGAGTGTTTTCAGTATGGCTTGTCTTCACATTAGTGATAGTCCCGTATATTCCGTTTAAAGTATCTGACATTAGAACTTTTCCTCGAGCTTGCTCGATACCTGAGCAGCGAGTAACTGAAGCTTTAAATCAAAGCCATATAGAGTCAGCAGAAGGTGAATTTGCTCAAGAAAGAGTTCAGGATAGGTTTGATTTACTCATTGAAGGCACAAGGGTTAGAGTATCGCCGATCGTTTACTTCACACTCGCTGTCTCCCAATCCTTTAAAAATGAGGCTGTTAGCAGGTTACCTTGTTCAACTAACTTGCGCCTCATTCGTACTGAAATGCAATCGAATCAACTTCCTCTGCCATTACGAAGAGAAGTATCAGATTTTACAAGGCGCTGTTATTGGCCTGCTAGAACAAAAGCACTCGCCAGAGGAGAGTTGCCACTGGAGGAATATTTGTGGCCGGGGCATCAGTTTTTCTTAGAAACTCGTGGCTATTATGATAACGCAGAAGGCAATGGATATTACTCCTTAACGGCAAGACCTGGATTTAGTAATACAGTTAATAGGTTAGCTGAATCCGCCCAATTACCTGACAATTATGGGTTCCCAACTTGCAAAGAATGGTGGCTAGGAATAGACGATCCTAACCAATATGCACTTCGCTTTAGACTGTTCGAGGCAACGCCAAATTGGGTTAAAAGTGAGCAGGAAGGGGTTTGGACTATGGTTGAAAGTTGGTTTGTCTCCGACGAAGAGGCCAACGCTTATCTTGATAGTACAGACGCTATTGTTGCCACTGCATTTTTCACGAACAAAGCCGCTGATGAATTTGGTTTCCTTGGAGCAAGAGATTACGGCTTAGATGCTGGCGATGCAGGAGCCACAGATACAGTTTTAAGGTTATTGGGCTCGATTGGAGTTATAGTCGGCTCTGTTCCCCAAGCCGCTGGAGCCTCTTTAATACAATTAGCAGCCCCTTTAATGAAACCGCTAATTATCATGATCCTACTTGTCGCCTTCATACCTGCTATGTTGTTTGGTTCATTCAAAGCAAAGCATGTAGCAACTTTTATGATGGTTATCTCTAGTATCATGTTTTGGCCATTTCTATGGGAGCTAGGGCGACTGGTAGACGATACGTTATTAGATGCTACAGGTGGCGCTTTAATGGGCAGCCTAGGAATTAACCAGGCGATTCTTTCACAATGGTTTGCTGGCTTTTTCTTTATGTACTCACCAGCCCTATTCACAATGTCGTTAGGGTGGGTTGGCATGGCAGGTGCTGATATAGTTCAGTCCAAAGCCAAAGGCGTATCTGGAGCCGGTAGTGCAGGTCAAAGTGGCGCAAGCAAAGCCACAAGTAAAGCAGGCTCTGTAGCTAAAAGCATAGCTACCAAAGGCCGTAAAAATGATTAAAAGGGTGTAAATATGAGTGTGCTTAAAAAGATCGGACTTGGTGCGTGTCATGTCGTCGCTTTCCTCTTCAATGATGAGCGGGGTACAAAGCAGCGAGAGGAAGACGATTTATCAAAGTTTAGTGACGGTATAGGTACAACTAATATATCAGGCGAACATATGACTCAAGATGAGGCAAAAGCCCACAGAAGGCTCTTTGGAACGGATTACGACTACTAATGGAAATCTTTGATGCAACGCTAGGAATGACTGCCACAGACTTTTCTAGCGCATTGAAATGGCTTTTAACAGCAGCAGCTATTATTTTTAGCGTGCTTTGTATTAAAGGCATGTATAGCGAGATATTAGGCGGCAATATGACGTTTTTAGACGCTATCCTTCGCATCACTATGCTGATGGCTACTTTGACCTTTTTGAGCGTGATTTACTTGAGCTAATAGATATGGGTATGATGCAGTATCTATCCATGCTCTAGTCTGTGAGCAATAGCTATAGTAGTTGAAATTATCGGATGCCCTAGCTGACAAAGCATGAAAACAGTGAATTTGTTTATTAACCATCTTTATCATCAGCTCTTCGGTTATTAAGTTTTAAACTTCTAATAAGCTCAATTACTATCTCTTGTGCATTTATTGAGTATGGATCGACTCCGAATTTTGCCTTTTCTTTTGCAGCAAAAAGCCTGCCCGCTACTTCAATTTTTAATTTATGCTGATCTTCAATTGGAAGTGAAGCAATGTATGGAGTTATAGCTTTTAAATCTAATGATGTCTGTAAGTGGCTGTACTGTTGTTCTCTATGTTTAGCTGATTCTCGAGCTAGGTAGGTAGCGGGAACAGACAATATTATTGCTAGAGCGATCCTAAATAATGAATTTTGCCATTGAAAATCAGCAGTTGTTGTTTCCCAGAATGAATAACCAACAATCGCAACAATAAATGCCATACATAATAGTGATGCGTATCTTAACCAATTGGCCATTCCCTTTTCTTCTGCTGCGTTTGTTTCAAAATCACCAGCAATTGCTCGACCTGATACATGACCGAGAATTTCATCAATTTGCTGTTTCTTAGAGTCTACCTCTATCAATGACTCTTCATACAAAGAAGAAACTTTGTCTATCGTAGCTTTAGTATAATGCTCTAATTTTGTAAGTCGACTATTTAGCTCATCTACGCCAGACTCATTTTCATTTAATAGCTTTTTTATTCTCCGATCATGCTCTAAGTGATTCTCAGATAATCTTTGCAGACTTCGTTTAACTGATTTATAGCTAGTAATTGATGGACTTGAATCCTTCAATTCAGCTGTCTCAGCCATTTCATATTCAAGTGGACTATTTTCAGCTACGTTTCTAAATGCATTAGACTTTTCTAGTAACTCTGAACCGAGAGTTTTCATTTGATTGTCAGCTTCTTGAAATTGAGCCATACCCTGACCAATTAATTGTCCATATACAGCTACAAAGTTCGCTGAGCTCGCAATTTTTTCAATATCTTCACTTTCCGAAGCTACTGAATATGCCTCTATATTCTTATAAAAGGACTTGAATCCATCCCTAAGCTTTTTAGAAATCGGGCTATCACCAATGTAATCTCGTAATTGATCTACAATCTCTTTAAGCTCAGAAAGCTTCTCATCGAATTCAATTAACGTATTTTCCATTACAACCTCATGATCAAAACTAATACTCTCTTAGGCAGCTAACGCCAATTTAAATAACAAATAATAAGCTTGATTAGCCGTGCAGCGAAACCGAGCGAGCTGTTAGTGGTTCTGCTTTAAATTAATGTTAGACTTACTAGCTACCAAAAATATCGCGATACTTATGAAACTCACACTAAACTTGAATCATTGATTCAATTAGCAGCACCTCTTCTAAAGTGCTTGTTTTGGATCGAAAGCTGCCTAAATTCGAGGTTAACAAAGTTACCTTAAAAAGTCTCGACTTGCATACAAAGTACTATCTAAACGAATTGATCCCCATTGGTCCCAGCAGATAGGTGAAACTAATTTATCCTGCTAAATTGTGATGAACCTTGCGATTTAACATTACCCAATAAAATTAGGCATGCCTAATTTCTCAACTTAGAGGCTTAACGCAAATAAACTAATGTTATCTCAGGCCTAAAGTGACCAAGCTCTTGTGATACAGTGGTTAACGCGACCTCTCGACAAAAACCAGCTTGTTTTAACTCGAGCATCCGTTCCTGTGCATAGCTATGTCTCAAACCATGCCCTCCGCTAGACCAAAAAATCGCACGTTTGGAGGCTGACGAGAAGCTGCTAGACCAATTGACACCTCCACCAATGTTATAGAAGCTTATATAAGAGATTTTTCTATCAGTAATTTGTCTAGGTTCAGCCAACTTATTCGCTTCGAGCCGTTTTGCGAGATGGTATGGAAGCACAACTTCGCGTATCAACCCACCTTTTCCTTGAACAGTATAACTTGCCCCATCTCTCCCATAAAACTTGCTCTCTAATGAAGGACGAGAGCTTGGTTCTCTCTCATTAATCGGTCTTAGAGTATAGAGCTCATGCGCACGCAACCCTGCGGCATAAGCAATTTGTGTGGCTAAAGCATTCTTCTCTGTTTGAGATGACGTAACCATAGATACTTGTTTACTCGTATATGCGCGGCCATCTAATATCTGTTTATGCACTGACTTAATCACTGGCAGGCGCTCGGATTCTTTTATCTGGCTTGTTACGTGCAACATCATTGTTTGTATGGCCTGCCTCTCCTGATCAAGTGCCTTTTGTCCGACTTCTTCTGAGCGAGAGTCTAGATATTCAATGGCTTGCTCGCGAGTTAACTCACGCAAGCTTATGTTGAATTGTTTATTCACATATTTTGCGACTCTCGTTAGCCCAGCTTCGTAGTTTCGTGCTGTACCTTTTGACTGAACAATGTTGTTACGTCCCTGTACACGCTTAATAACTTTAGCTGCTTGTTTTTTGGCGATAATCTCTGGATCTTTGCCATTGAGCTTCTGCTTAGAAAATCTAGGCATTCCTCTTGACCCATCGATATACAGTAGACCAGGCTACACTTTGCTTTTTTACTTTTCGAAGCCAACGATGCAACTCCGTAACAGATGCGCCATGCCTGTGCATTTGGACAAGGTTGTCAGTATATTTATCTAGCTTTGAACAACGATAACGAGGCTTTTTAATATCAAACGTCTGTTTTTTCAGCTTTTCTACTTCTAATTTCGCGTTAAATTCTTCTGTCATGTGATCACCCGAGTTTGTAAGAACATCATTCACTTTCAGTGAATGCGACGTCAGGTAAACAACGTATTACCTAATGCCGTATCGCCCCTGTTCGACATCAAATGTCAGGCTCGGACTGGTCTCGCCTATTAACCTCAGATACGTGGAAACGGCAGCCAAAAGGCGCCGAAATAGAGCACGCAAAACACAGCGCTGTGAGTTATGGAATATAAAACAATAAGGATTTTCAAGACGTTTTGAAGGCAGCAGAATTGCGCCTATTTTGGTTAAATCAAAAGCTTAACTTCCGATTATTTACACGACAGATAATAAGATAATCTGGCGTTTTTTACAACCAACATAAAGTATGCGCGTAAGTTATGCGTTTAGATAAGGAAGCCCAAGCGCCACGCTGTGTTGAGGGAGCATTGCGAGTTTTACACAGCGGGGCGCAATGCACCGCCATTTAAGCACCTGCCGCAAAACAGGCAGGTGCGTGAAAAAAGGAAGGCGATTGCTCCTGATGCCTTCCAATATATAAACACGCGCATACTTGAGTTATATTCGTACAAGTAGTCTTTAGGTTGCGAGGAAAAAGGAGAGTATAGAGCGTTAAATGAATATCTCAGATAAGAGTCGGATTGACAAAATAACGACTAAAGACATCTTGAACGAGGCGCTACCACAAATTGATGCAGTCCTTGCTTCTCGCAATGATAAGCTTAGTCTAAGGCCTGTTAAGGCAGCGGTAATATTTGTTGAGCATTATATAGCTAAAATTGAAAATGAAAATAAGGATGACCTTTTTGATAAGCCCTGGTTTGTGGCGTTTTTGAACTACATTGATGACTGGTACCGAGAGCGCTACAGAGATTCTTACGACTCAAGCTCTACAAACTTCAAAGGCTTAGTATTTTTGCATAGCTACCCTTTCCTATTAGATTTTCCTATTAGTAAATATGTGGATGAGGGGGACAAAGATACATGCTCTCTATATTTTCTAAGCGACTATTGTGAGCACGACGATTGGAAAAGCTATGTTCAACAAGCCCCAAACTTAAACACTTTGTCAGAGCATGAGCACGAAAAGCTAAAAAGTGATGTAGTGTTAGAAATTGGAATGCATCGCAACGCATTCCACAACTATGCCATGATGGATGATCAGAACTTGGCTGATAAGAGCAGCTATGAATACGTTAGGAAGCATTTAGAAAATGCAATCCTGAATATTTGTTCTTCAGTAGGCGGGTCCTTCAACATTGCGATATGGGATTTACACTTGGCTTTAGAGAAATTATTAAAGTTAATAATTGAACAGGAAAAGGGGGATTATCCTAAACATCACAATTTAAATAAGCTTCTTACATACTCAACTATCAAAAATAATGAAAAGATAGAATGCCTCTTAAGCCAGTTCCCTAATCACAAAGAAGTAATTGACATGAGATATGGAAAGCCAGAAGTTACAGATATTGAACAGGTAAGAGCATACTATACAACGACAGTTCAGCTGATATTAGAACTATCAAAATACGTGAAAACAAAATTATCTGTCCACAATGCAGTATTTTATTTAAAAAGGGGAAAATACGCTGGGACAACTCTGGCAGATTGATAGTTACTCTAGAAGGCAGAACGAATAATTAGGCATGCCAAATTATCCAAATATACATAAAATTAAGCCATCGAAAAATAAAAGCACCTACCAGCATAATTATAATTTTCTTTTATAATCAAATAAATAGCTAAATCTCATTTCAAAATAAAAACCCCTGTTAATTTAGGGTAGCTTTTCACTGAATCAAATTTTACGTTAAGGCAGCATAGCTCTCAAAATATCCTATGGAGGTCAAAATGGGGCTATTTATATCAAGTGATGAGATACAAGAGTTAACCGGCTTTAAGAAAAAGTCTCTACAAATCAAACAACTAAAAAAGCTAGGCATACCATTCCAGGTCAATCGATTAGGTATACCTATTGTGCTTCAAGACAGCGTTCAACAAGCTCTGTCTAATAATAACTTGCGCAAAACAGGTGCTCAATCTATAGATTTAAATTCGTTGAGCCGAATTGGAGCAAGATAACAGATGGGAAGGAAACGCAAATCAGGTTCGCATTTACCAGAAAGAATGTATCTGCATAAAGGGACTTATTATCTCGTAGACAAAGATAATAAGTGGATAAATTTGGGCAAAACCCTCCCACAGGCTCTAGCTGAGTACCACAACCTTTCATCGTTCGAGCGTAATATAGGTACCATGGGCGACCTTATAGACAGATACATGATAGAGATTGCACCAACGAAGAGTGTCGCGTCTTACAAAAGTGACGTATCGGCGGCTAAATTTCTGAGAGCAGCATTCCATGAAATGTTGCCCAAGAATGTGACTCCCCAAGCAATCTATCAGTACATGGACTATCGAAGCCAAACGGCTCCAGTCCGCGTTAACCGTGAAATTGCGCTATTATCACATATGTTCAAAAAAGCTATCCGTTGGGGGGTGGTAAACGCCAATCCCTGCCACGATGTAGAGCGAAATCCAGAAAAGCCAAGAGATAGATATGTTAAAGATGATGAACTCATAGCATTTCAGGAGTTTATCCCTAAGTGGCTGTCCCTATACTTAGATTTGAAGATACTGACTGGATTACGCCAAACCGATTTACTAAAACTTAGGTTCGATGCTTTTAACGACGATGGTTTGCTTATCCGTATGAGCAAGACCCAAAGAAGTACCAATAAGCAATTGTTAATCGAGTGGACAGGTGAACTAAGAAAGACGGTAGAGGCCATCAAAGGGCTTGAAGGCAAGATCAAAAGCCTTTATCTGTTTTCAACAAGAAAAGGCCAGCCTTACACGCCCGACGGCTTTAGAAGCATCTGGCATAGATGGATGACGAATGCGTTAGATAAAAAGATATTAGAGGAGCGTTTTCAAGAGCGTGATATTAGAGCCAAAGCTGGTAGCGATATCAGCAGTGAAGAGCATGCAACGCAGCTCTTGGGTCATGAAAGTGGTAAAACTACGGCTAGGCATTACAGACGTTTGCCTACCAGAGTGAAACCGTCTAAGTAATGTTTGAAAAAGCCTAGACTTATTTAAAATCTGCATTGAGAACAATCTTATTTAATATAACTTTATCACTATATTTAAGGAGACAATGGATGACATTAGATATAGCCGAGACCATTATTCCTATAACTCGATTTAAACGAGAGATAAATCGATTAGTAAGGCTGTTTGCAAGTGAAAAGCTTCACAAGGTTGTTGTAACCAGGAGAGGTGTAAAAATACTCTATGCGCTATCTCCCGAACTGTCTGAAATCGTCAAGGACAAACAAGATGTTGTACGAGAAAATGTGCAGCATCAAAATCAAGACAGCTAGCGATGTACATAAGGAACAAGCAACATTGCTCTTAGACCATGAAAGTGGTAAAACTACAAAGCATTATTATGAGCGTTTGCCAACAAAGGTTAAAACATCTAAATAGTGTGATTTTTGGAAAAACTGGATTTATTTGGAAAGTTGGTGAAGTACCATTTCTTCTTAAAGTTTATAAATTATTGAAAAGCTTAAAGAAAAATGGTGCCCAGAGGCGGGATCGAACCACCGACACGCGGATTTTCAATCCGCTGCTCTACCAACTGAGCTATCTGGGCACATAGAGTTGACACATAAAAACTGTATCACTTCGCTGTGGGTGCGTATTAAACGGATTCTGGCCGTTCAAGTCAACCAATTTTTCAGGTAATTTGCACTTATTGTGAATAAGTGAACAAAAACCGTTCAACAAGCCCTATTTACTAGGTGGTACATACCCTTCTACGGTGACATCTTGACCTTCGAACAGATAAGCCTGCATCTTTTTTTCTAACAAAGCTCTAGCGTCTGGATCCATCATATTCAACTTATGCTCGTTAATTAGCATCGTTTGTTTCTTTTGCCATTCGGCCCAAACTTCTTTCGATATGTTGTCAAATATCTTTTTACCCAGTTCACCTGGATAAAGCTGAAAATCTAAACCTTCCGCTTCTTTTTGTAAAACTTGACAAAAAACAGTCCGACTCATCACTTTCTCATTATAAATTGGGTTAAAACACTTTAAATCAATTAGTCCATTCTAGCAGACTAATATCAATACAATCACCTAGCCTTAGCACTATTAAGCTATTGCAGCTTTATTTTATCGATTAATTTCTTAGTCGGCGCGGCTAAACCCAAGCTGTTAGGATTAAGCAAATCAAACCAATGCTCGGATGATGTTCTTACTTGATGTTGAGGGGGTTCAGTCATATGCAGGACAACAGGTGTAATATCTAAATGGAAGTGGCTAAAGGTATGCCTAAAACCTTCCAACACTTCATTATTGTAAGTTAGTACTCCTAAGCTTTGCGCTTTTTCGTCAACGCTTTTTATGTCTTGTGCTTCGTAAAACCCATATAAGCCTCCCCATAGGCCTGATGATGGGCGCCTATACAACAATAAGGTGTTCCGCCATTTCGGTATCAACATCACCGTCGATTTCACAGGAATTTGTTTCTTAGGCTTTTTGACTGGGTATTGCGACTGAGTACCCTCTTTGTTCGCAATGCACGTTTTGAGTACTGGGCACAATTGACACTGAGGTTTCGATCTTGTACAAACCGTTGCCCCTATATCCATCATCGCTTGATTGTATTTGGCTGTATCTTCTTTGGGAGTGAGTTCCTCACTTAGCCCCCATAGCTGTTTTAACACATTGGCCTGTCCGGGCCACCCATCCACAGCAAAGTGACGAGCAATCACACGTTTTACGTTACCATCAAGTATAGGCTGAGCTTGTCCACCAGCTAGGGACAATATAGCTCCAGCCGTTGAGCGACCTATCCCAGATAATGTTTGCATCGCTTCAATATCGGTAGGAAAGTCGCCATCAAACTCATTGCAAACTATCTTGGCTGTTTTGTGCAAGTTACGAGCCCTTGCGTAATAGCCGAGGCCTGTCCAATGATGCAGAACATTGTCCTCTTCGGCATTCGCTAGGTCGAGAACTGTGGGGAAACTCTCCATAAAACGTTGATAGTATGGGATCACTGTAGATACTTGCGTTTGCTGTAACATAATTTCAGAAACCCATACACGATAGGGTGTTTTATCATGTTGCCACGGCAAACTTTTGCGGCCAAATTTGTCATACCAGCGAATGACTTGATGAGAGAACGACGACATTAAGATCTGTTTATCTTTGTTTTTATTAGGCAAAGCATCATACTTGAACATTATTCCTCTATAAACCGACTTTATAAAACATGTCAGAGCCCATTATTTTCTTTCCCGGCACATTATGTGATGAGCGACTCTGGATGCCCTGCTGGCGCAAACTCAATATCCAAGACAGGCGTTACATACCTCTACAGTGGGCTAATACGCTAAAAGAAATGCTATCGATCACGGAGCACACGCTTGCTGGCCAAAAAGCACATTTAATTGGTTTCTCGATGGGCGGATATATTGCAAGTTTAGCCGCTATCAAATGGCCCCAATTGACGGCTTCTCTGACACTTGTCAGCTTTTCCAGCGAAGGGCTGAATGAGCAAGAAGTTAAGCAACGAAAAGCGATTGTCTCTTTCATAAATCGCAAACAATATACTCCCATGAGCGATGAAAGGCTGTCGATGTACTTATCAAAACCCACCCTTTCAACAGAAAAACAAGCATTAAGACAAAAAGCAGCAGAAACAATGCAATCAATGGAAGCCGATTTAGGCCCATCAGTTCTGAAGTACCACATTGAGTCCACCACACCCAGACCGTCAATAACATCAGAACTTGCTAAGCTTAGATGCCCGGTTAAAATTATATCCGGAGCAGATGATCCGCTTGTTCTGCCTCATTCGATTACCGCCATGCAACAAAGCATGACTAATGCGGAATTCTATCAATTGCAAGACAGTGGGCATATGTTGCCACTTGAAAATATCGATGAGTTGGTTCAGCTGATCACGACACAAACCTAATATGAGCCAATGGAGTAAAGCTTGTAATATCAATCGGTGGCTGGATAATACGCAGATCCTATGCCAAGCCGCATAGAACGCCTGTGTATGATTTACCGATTTATTAGGACTGTACTTTTTCATGAGCCAATTTAAAAACCAACAAGAAGCTGAAGCAGCTGGCGTATACATTCGCAAAATCCAAAGCTTTGTAAAACGCGAGGGGCGTTTGACCAATGCTCAAGCAAGAGCGATTGAGCAAAACTGGCCAACTATGGGATTGGATCATCAAAAGGAAATTCTCGACTTTCATCAAACGTTTGAACGAAATGCGCCGGTCGTTCTTGAGATTGGCTTTGGAATGGGACAATCACTGCTCGATATGGCACAAGCTTCTCCTGAAAATGATTTTATTGGCATAGAGGTACACAAACCGGGTGTTGGTGCTTGTTTGGCTGATGCCAACGACAGAGGCATTACCAACTTACGTGTATACGATCATGACGCAGTAGAAATACTCAATGACTGCATTGCCGACAACAGTTTGAGCCGTGTTCAGCTTTATTTCCCTGATCCTTGGCATAAAAAGCGCCACCATAAACGCCGTCTTGTTCAGCCAGCTTTTGTGCAAGAGCTTCGCCAAAAACTTAAAATTGGTGGTGTTTTCCACATGGCTACAGATTGGGAGCATTATGCTGAACATATGCTTGATGTTATGTCTCAAGCAGAAGGCTTTGCAAACCAGTCGGATGACAACACTTACGTCCCACGTCCAGAATATAGACCTATCACTAAGTTCGAAAAACGTGGCGAAAGATTAGGCCATGGCGTATGGGATTTACTCTTTGAGCGAACAGCATAATGTTAAGTCCGCAAAGCCAACTCCTATTAAGAAACGCAGAACTCTTCGAGACGGGTCATTGGCTTATCGTCAATGCCAATGATGGAGACATATTTAAAGCACTTGATGAAGGCGACACCACTGGTTTTTTTCAATACTTTGATCAATTCCAAAATATCAATGACAACACAAAAAGCCAACCTCAGTTTGGAGCATTCTATCAAGGCAACCAAAAGCTGGATGGTGTCGTTGTTTATATGCCAAAATCCAAAGAACAGCTACAAATGTTGCTCGCCAACATCGCGCCACATCTCAATCTACACGCTAATATATTGTTAGTAGGGGAAAATAAAAGCGGTATTAAAAGTAGTCCTAAGTTACTTCAACCATACTCTCGCAATACAATAAAAATTGATTCAGCACGTCACTGCTCACTCTACGCAACAACACTCGAAGAAAGAGTAAAGCCGTTCAATCCAGACGACTGGGTGAAGTACATAACGATTAATATTAATGAACAACAATTGGAGCTATGCTCGCTACCAGGTGTGTTTAATCATAAGCAATTAGATGAAGCAACAAGGTTACTGCTACATGAGATAAAGCATGTACCTAGTGGCAGTGTACTGGATTTCGGTTGTGGAACAGGTGTCATAGGCACTTTTCTAGCGAAAACAAACCCTAGTGCTAAAGTCACGATGACCGACGTCAACGCTATAGCTCTCTACTGTGCTGAAAAAACTGCCGAAGCAAATAACGTCAAAGCAAACGTAGTGGCTTCCAACGGTGTTTCACATCTTCAAGGGAAATTCTCCGGGATTTATACGAATCCACCTTTCCATACAGGCATTAAAACTGATTACTCAGTGACTGAAAACTTTTTACATCAACTCCCTCAATACATGCAATCTGGAGCCGAAATAAAGCTCGTGGCTAATAGCTTTTTGCCCTATCAACCTCTTATTGAAAAATACATAAACAAAGCCACAGTGCTAACAGCAACCACGAAATTTAAGGTGTATCAATCTCGCTTTAAATAGCTGCAAATCGTGAGAGCCCGGCCTAGCAATTGATCATCTATGTTGATTGGTATTACAAATTGCTGGTGATAAGATGGTCTAGTCAGTGTTTAATAAATGGACGAGGCAAAGAAACGCGTATGTTGGCTGTGAATACATGAAAATCCTATTCTTGATCTCAGAGGTAGAGGGGTTTACCAAAACAGGGGGATTAGCTGATGTCGGTAAGTCATTACCTATAGCCCTAAAAGCATTGGGGCATGACGTCAGAGTTGTAAAGCCCTACTATAAAGAAATCGCCAACAAAAATAAGGCTGCTAAGCCCATAGCTTCAACGGCATTAAACACGGCCGGGCATGTTTTTCATTTCGATATTTATGAGTTTTGTCAGCAACAAGTCCCCATTTATTTTGTTGACTATCCAGACTTTTTTAACCGAGACGGCTTGTATTCAGACGGTTATGATGCTTTTGCTGATAATGGGGAGCGCTTCTCGTTTCTATCCCAAGCAAGCTTGCAACTAGCAAAAACGTTGAAGTTCAAACCCGATATCGTGCATTGCAACGATTGGCATACAGCGTTAGCTTGCTATTTTCTAAAACATGATAAGAGTGCCTTTTTTAAGAATACCCGCTCAGTTCTGACGATACATAATGGTGCGTTTCAAGGCATATACCCATATCATCAGGTTCCTTCTAGTCATCATTGCCAGCCAATACAAGATAAGCTCGACGAGCATGGCAATCTTAATTTTCTTAAGCTAGGTATTGAACATGCTGACAAAATTAATGCCGTTAGCCCTAATTACGGGGAAGAACTTAAAACACCATTAGGCTCTCATCACCTCTATACAACATTTAAACAAAGAGAAAATGATATATCCGGCATATTGAATGGTTGCGACTACGCACAATGGGATCCGTCAACAGATTCATTGTTGCCTAGCCACTACGCTAACGGTGATATGGCAGGAAAAGCCGACTGCAAAAAAGCATTACAGAAAGCGATGTCATTACCAATACGAAAAAAGGTTCCTATCATTGGTATGGTTTGTCGCTTAACTGCTCAAAAGGGGTTTGACTACATTACACCTATACTCTCGAGCTTACTAGAACACAATATTCAGCTCGTTATTATAGGTTCAGGCGATCCCGCTATCGCTGAGTCTCTAGAAAATACAAGGCATCAACACCCAAAAAAAATGGCCTTTTATCAAGGTTTCAGTAACGAACTCGCGCATTTACTTGAAGCTGGCAGCGACTTTTTCTTAATGCCCTCTCTCTTTGAACCTTGTGGTTTAAACCAAATGTATAGTTTAGCTTATGGCACAGTACCTATTGTTCGTTCAGTTGGCGGACTCAAGGACACAGTTAGAGACTTGAGCGAGGATGAAGAGAGTTCAACAGGCTTTGTTTTCGATGAACCCAGTAGCCTCGACCTCATTAATTGTTTAAGGCGTGCCTTATTGTTCTATCGAGAATACCCTGACAATTTTATTCAAATGCAACAAAGAGGCATGCAAACTCGTTTTACTTGGGAAGACGCAAGTCAGCATTATCAATCACTTTATGAACAGGCAAAAAAATGATTTATTCAGTCCGTATAAACCCATTAAAACATTTTGCCAGAAGCCTGATTAAAATCAGTGCTCTAATATGTCCTTTGATTGCGAGTTATTCATACGCAATACCTGAACAATGTGTGCGAATGCCGAACCAGACTAACGTCTGTGAACATGTCATTTATAAGACAGTAAGAGACCTTAATGCAGACTCTATTGTGAGTGATGGAGACGTTTACTGTGTTTGTTTACAAGACTTTAGTCACTTGATTTTGCCTGGTGAAACAGCGAATGAGCTAGAGAAGCAGAAATTAGAAATTGAAAACATTAGTCGGATCTTAGATATTACTGAGCAGCAGTTGTTACAACTTATTCGTTATTAGTACGAAATTGAGCCGGTTTACTGTCTTTTATCAAGACTTTGTACCAAACTGACTTATACCAATAACGATAAAGAAGTAATTGCTTAAAAAGAGTTAAAACATATTGGATCTAGATATACTGTTGCAAGTCTAACCGGTTCGACTTGGATGTCGGGTTTTGTTTTGCCTTCCTTCACTTGTGGAGTCATAAGTTAAGGCTGTATAAGCACAAGTTAATACTATTTAAACTCACCAAAAAGGAAGTTTTGAGGAGTATCACTGATATACTGGTATTAGGTTTATATAGAATCTTGAGCCACAATTAAGCAAAGCCTGTTTGAGGCGTTATTTGGAATTAACAATTAATGTCAGAACAAAAACGTCCACTTTCAATTAAGTCGCTTTATATCAGTGGTGTTATGGCGACAACCACTCTAGCGCTCTTGCTTGTGACAGTTATTACAATGATGAGTCAGGTCAGGAATTATCGTACTGACTTAGCACATGATATGGAGGTATTGGTCGGCTTAGTCAGTCACAATGCCGCGAGTAGTATTGCATTTGATGACAGTGACTCCGAACAGAAAAACCTTCAATCATTAGACGTCGCTGAGTATGTGCTTAATGCCCACATTTATAGACTAACACCACAGAACCAACGAGTATTTTTCGCAAGTTATAATCGTTCAGACAGAACAATTGAGCCAGCTGCTGACCGCATTAATCAGCTGAGAACACCCGTCATATCAGGCGATATCATTGAAGTATCCCACCCCGTAGTCATTGAAGACCGTATTGTAGGTTATGCCTATATAAGAGGTTCAACCGAAGAGCTCAATCAGTTAATCACGAATGCGATTGTGAATTGTATTGCTATACTGGTGTTTTCCTTATGTATTTGCCTTATCGTTACACTTTACTTACAACGTAAAATTACTAAGCCACTCAATTTATTAGCTGAAGAAATACAAACCGTTGCTCAAGAGAAAGACTACAGTAAAAGAGCTAGCGATACGCAGCTCAGTGAGTTAAATGTTTTATCCAGTGCTTTTAATGTCCTACTGAATCGTATTCAAGACCATATCCAACAACAAGAAAATGTTGAGGAAGAACACAGAAAGCTCCACCTTAGCCTTGAAGAAAAAGTGAATGTCCGAACAAATGCATTGAAAGAAGCTAATCAAGAGTTGATAGAAACTCTGGAAAAGTTGCACCAATTCCAACGTCAAATGGTCGAGAATGAAAAGATGGCATCACTCGGAGATATGGTCGCTGGCGTCGCGCATGAAGTAAACACCCCTATAGGCTTAGGTGTTACAGCGTCCACCATGATGCTGGATAGATTGAAACAGTTACACACTGATTTCGACAACAAAACATTAAAAGCCAGTGCTTTAAGTAAGTTCTTAATAGAGAGCGAAGAAAACCTCAACATCATTTATAGAAACCTCAACAGAGCGGCTGAACTCATATCAAGCTTTAAACAAGTAGCTGTTGATCAGACCAATGAAATGATACGTACATTTAGCTTCGAGCAATTAATTAACGAAATACTATTATCGTTACGCCCTCGCCTCAAGAAACACCAGCACGAAATAAAACTCGATTACGATCCTAATTTAATTATTGAGTCCAAAGCCGGCCCCATTAATCAAATCCTAATTAATTTGATTATGAATTCAGTTATTCATGGATTTGAGGATATGGAAAATGGAGAGATACAAATCCATGCGAAGCTTCTGGGTGACTCAAAGCTAAACATTATCTACAAAGATAATGGCAAAGGGATCCCTGAAGATCTCCGCAAACGCATTTTCGACCCATTCGTCACAACAAAAAGAGGTCAAGGTGGCAGCGGTTTAGGCATGCATTTGGTTTATAACCTAGTCACTCAAGGGTTGAATGGCTCAATCTCAATTAACAGCACAGACAATGAGGGCGTAGAGTTTCAAATTATATTTCCTGTTGTACAAAAATCAGCAGTTGAGCTGGCAAAAAGTGTTTAACCGATGAAACAGTTAACCTTGCTTATCGCTTTATCTATCTTATGGCTGTCAAGTAAGGCTCAACCATTCACACCAGCGCAAATAAGAGCTCCCTTTTTATATCATATTGCATACTACAGTACCTTTTCAAAGCGAAAGCCTGTGGAGAATACGGTTAATTTCTGCTTTTTGGAAAATGATTCTTTCGAACACATGAACCATTTCGAACGCTCGCCCTCTAAGACAGTTAGAAGTAAGGCGATTAACATTGTTGCAATCCGTGATATCAATTCAGCTCACGAGAATAGGTGTCACATCTTATTTGTATCAAAGGCACAAGAATCGGAAGAGCTTTATCAGGAAATCAGAAAGCTCAACACAGCGACCATATCAGTTGGTGAGTCGGCCGAGTTTTTAGAGCATGGCGGATTGATGTCTGTTATACCAACTAATGCAAAAATGAAAATCTATATTAACCAAGAGCAATACAAAAATACGTCAATTAAGTTTAGCGCTAACTTATTGAAACGTGTTATTTTTCGATAAATATGCTAAATAATGTGAGGGTCTGTTAACCTTCTCTTTATTGTTAAGTTTTAAACGTAAATCTGGCTAGAACACTATGAACACACCAAATGTATTAATTGTTGAGGATGAAGTCGTCACACGTACGACATTAAAAAGCTTATTTGAAGCCGAAGGATATAATGTGTTTGAAGCACAAGATGGCGATCAAATGCATGAACACTTTTCAAACCAGACAATTAACCTCGTTATTATGGACATCAATCTTCCTGGTAAGAATGGGTTAATTTTAGCTAGAGAAGTCAGAGATCGTAAGAATATTGGTTTAATATTTTTAACTGGCCGAGACAATGAAGTAGATAGAATACTAGGTTTAGAAATTGGTGCTGATGATTATGTTACCAAACCATTTAACCCTAGAGAGTTAACTATTAGAGCACGTAACTTAATGTCACGTACATCAAACGTTAATGAAGATTCAGATCTCCCTAGCCGTGTTAAGTTCAATGGTTGGACATTAGACGGAGATAGTCGCAGCCTTATCTCACCCAATGATGACGAATTCAGACTACCTAGAAGTGAGTTTAGGGCATTGCACTTGTTCCTAAGACACCCAGGCAAAATCCTAACTCGTGAACAGTTAATTAAAGAAATGACAGGCCGCGAACTGAGACCTAATGACAGAACTGTTGATGTCACTATAAGGCGCATCCGTAAGCACTTTGAATCGATCACCAATGATGAAGATCTCATCGTAACCATACACGGTGAGGGTTATCGTTTCTGTGGCACTGTTGATAGTTAGTTTGATGTCATTTAAGACAGCTTAGAGGCCAACTAAACCGCTAAGCTGTTTTTTGTAACATTAACTACCTGCTACTTGCATTTCATTAATCAAAATAGAACCGGTTTGCACCGAACCACGAATATCAGTATCAGTACCAATAGCTTCAATCCCCATTAGCATCTCTTTTAAATTCCCTGCAATGGTAATCTCATGAACAGGGTATTGTATTTCACCATTTTCAACCCAGAAACCAGCAGCACCACGAGAATAATCACCGTTAACAATATTAACGCCTTGTCCCATAAGCTCTGTCACTAACAGCCCAGTTCCCATATTCTTGAGCAATTCTTGATAGCTTTCACCACTACTTTTCACAAACCAATTATGAATGCCGCCTGCATGCCCATTACTTTTCATACCTAGCTTTCTAGCAGAGTAAGTGGTTAATAGGTAATGTTGTAGATAGCCATTGTCGACTATTGTCATGTCTTGGGTTGCAACACCTTCACTATCAAATACTGAACTCGCTAGCCCAGCCTTAAAGTGTGGCTTTTCATCTATACGAAACCAATCAGGTAAAACTTGCTTTCCTAGGTGATCGAGCAAAAAGCTCGAATCTCTGTACAAGCTACCACCACTAATAGCACTGACAAAATGACTAAAAATCCCTGAAGCAATATCGCGATGAAAGATAACAGGCACCTTTGTTGTTGCTAGCTTTCTGGCTCCCAAACGCCCTAGAGTATATTCAGCAGCTTCCTCTCCGACTTGACTTGGCGCGACTAATCCTTCTTTACTGCGACTTACCGTATAGCTGTAATCGCGCTGCATATCGTCGCCTTCTTGCCCTATCACAACACAGCTTAGGCTGTAGCGACTACTCGGGTAGCCCGCAATTAGTCCATGTGTATTGCCGTATATGCGAAACCCCATATTAGCGGAATAAGATGCCCCATCAGAATTAACAATTCTGGGATCAAAATCCAATGCGCTTTTCTCTGATTCTGTTGCTTGTCTAATAGCTTCTTCGGGATCTAGCTCTGTCGGATGATAAAGCTCCAAATCAGGAAACTTCGTCACCATGAGGTTTTCATCGGCTAACCCAGTGCATGGGTCATCATTAGTATGCTTAGCTATTTCAACTGCTTTTTTAACAGCTTGCTCAAGCGCCGCTTTACTTAAATCAGCTGTAGAGGCACTCCCCTTTCGCTTTCCGTCATAAACAGAGATGCCTAGCCCACCATCATTAGTAAATTCAAGTGTTTCAAGTTCCTGAAGACGAGAACCTACAGAAATCCCTTGAACCTTACTCATGCTAGCTTCTGCCTGCGAAGCACCGAACTTTTTAGCCATTTTCAGTACATCATTTACGATTTCTTTGGTGTCTTCCAATTGCTGCAATACATTCATATAGGTTTAATTTCTCTTTAAAGCACAAACAGGCTATTCATCCTGTAAAACTACAGGTTACAATGAAATTATTGTAACACTAAAGCAAACTATATGAACGACGAACCGTTTGACTTAGAAGAATCAGATGACTGGGTTAGCAAAACGCAACTCAAGAAGCAGAGCCAAGAATTAAAAGATCTGGGAGAAAAGCTTGTTGAACTCTCTCCAGCATCATTGAAACAGGTACAATTGGACGATGAGCTGCTTGATGCTATCAAACATGCCCAAACAATTAATCGTAAAAAAGAAGGTTTCAGGAGGCAGATACAATTCATTGGTAAGCTTATGCGAAGCCGTGACCCTGAGCCTATTTTACTTGCATTAGGTAAATTAAAAGGCCTACATAATGAATCCAACAGGCGCTTTCATAAACTCGAAACATTGAGAGATAAGTTACTCAGCGGATCAAATGATGTCGCTCATGAAATATGTCAGCAATATCAGAGTTTGGACTTGCAAAAGATTAGGCAATTACAGCGCCAAGCTAAAAAGCAAACAGAAAAAGAACAAACACCGACAGCAGCACGCCAATTATTTCAATACTTAAAACAGCAAGGAGTCGAGTGATTCTATGAAGCTAAGCCATCTTATCCCATTCGTATTAACTGTTATCCTTAGTGGTTGTGGTGGAACTTCGGGCGAAAACGGCCCTGACCCTTTCAACGAGGATCCAACAACTCCTGCTGTAGTTTCATTAACAGTCGTAACGCGAGCTGCGAATTGTGTTGGACCAGTCATCAACAGCTTTAGTTCTGGTGATACAGTGTGTGTTGAGGCTTTATTGACGAGTGATGGTCAAGCTGTAGAAGGCGAAATTATCAATTTCGCAGCACCTATAGGTAATCTAGATGTTGACTCACGCTTAACCAACGCAAGTGGTATATCCCAAGTCATGATTAATAGTGATATCAGTAATGTCGGTGCTGCTCAGTTACTCGCAACATCTGATACACAGTCAGCATCGGCTAATTATGAATTCCTCGCTTCGGAAATTAGTATAGTCACGCCACCAACCATCAATCTTGTCATGCGCTTAGATAGCCAGTTAACTAATCGTTTCAATAGCGACCAACAGGTAGTAGTTACAGCGACTGTAACGGATGCAAATAATCAACCTGTTGCTGACACAATTATTCAGTTCACATCTGAGCTCGGTGAGCTAAGCCCAGCTAATTCACTCACACTAGAAAATGGTGAAGCAACAACGATTCTTTCAGCAAACGAAGGTGATTTAGGTGCAGGCCTTTTAACTGCACAATTTGATCAGCAAGACACAACTGTTGCAGAGAGCATCAATTTTCAAATATTTGCCGCAGATACCGTTCAAGAACAATTGCTACGCTTCGGCCACTTCAATACTCAAGGCAATTTTATTGAAGGCGTTCTAGGTGTTTCTGTTGAAGATGCCAATGGCGATGTCACTATCAGTGCAGGAGCAACACTAGGCTTATCAGCAGCAATAGTTGATCAAGAAGATCAACGCGTAGTTCCTCCTACTCCGATTAGCTTTAGTTCAAATTGTGTCTCCAACGGTTTAGCTACCATTGATGAAACAGTGAACACCATTAACGGAGAAGCCTTCTCTACATTTGAGGACGTGAGTTGTGCCGGAAACAACGGTAATACCGACCAAATTATTGCTACATTGGTAGCTAATAATCAAACGTTGACGCTCTTACGTTCAATCGAATTACTGCCCGAAGATGTGGGCTCTATTCAATTTATTTCTGCAGACCCTGAAAATATTATACTGACAGGCACAGGCGGGCAAAGTAGCCAATCTGTATCAACCTTAACTTTTCAAGTTAACGGTGCTCTCGGTAACCCATTAGCTCAGCAAGAAGTTGATTTTGAGTTAAATACGAATGCTGGTGGCATTAACCTTTCACCCGCAAGCGGTTTTACCAATTCACAAGGGCAAGTTAGCACGCGTGTAACGGCTGGAACTGTGCCTACAGCAGTACGTGTCACTGCATCTACTACAGGAGCAGACAATAATAACATTACAACCCAGTCAGACTTATTATCTGTCAATACTGGTCTACCAAATCAAAACAGTTTTTCTCTTTCCGTCAATAACCTCAATGTTGAAGCTTTTAACATATCTGGACAAGAAGTTACTTTTACAGCCAGACTTGCGGACTCATTTAACAACCCTGTTCCTGATGGAACAACTGTTAATTTCACTTCCGAAGGTGGAGTTATTGAGCCAAGCTGCACCACGGTAGATGGAGTCTGTGCAGTAACTTGGACTAGCACAAATTTAATCCCTGGTGACCATAGAATAACCGTTCTTGCAACCGCTATTGGTCACGAAACACTATTCGACTCTAATGGTAATAACGTCTATGACGACGATGACGGTGGCCCAATAATCGACAACTCGGACTCAGGTGCAATTCTTAGCTTATTCAATCAAACAGGCTTTGTTGATCACGCTGAAGCATGGCGAGATGATAATGAGAATGGTGTCCGTGATCCGGTAGAAATTTTTATCGATAACAATAACAATCAAGAGTATGACGACGAAGACGGCCTATTTAATGGGCCACAATGCATCTCAGAAACCTTGTGTGGTGAAGGGTTAGCAAGCACAACTGTTGTAAGGCGCATCAGTACTTTCATTGCTTCAAGCTCTGCTGCCTTAATTGATTTAGTCAATGAAAACGGCACTATCATCGAAAGTAACAACATGACATTACCCCCCTCAGGATTAACGCTTGCTAGAGGGCAAATATTTAACTTCACGTTAAGATTCTCTGACACAGCTATACAGCCAATAGCGAGCGGCTCTACCATAGTTATCACCACAACAGCTGGATTACTTGGCGGGGATATTAACGAGGTTATGCCATTCACTAATACTTCTGGTTCAATAGATCAAAACTTCACCATACTTAATAACTTAGATGGTGGAGATGATCCAACAACCGCTACGGTAACAGCAACGATCACGTCACCAAGTGGCTTCGAATCTACGCTCATATTTAGTATATCTTTACCCTAGCCTAAGAGAGTTCCTAGAAAAAAGAAGCCCATGAAACGCAAATTTCATGGGCTTTTTATAGCGTGTTTACCTTTGATAACACTAGCAGGATTGTCAAAGATCTGATTTAAGCAGTGCCACCGACTGTTAGCTCATCAATCTTAAGTGTAGGTTGACCAACACCTACAGGAACACTTTGTCCATCTTTACCACAGACACCGACGCCTCTATCTAGCTTCATATCATGGCCTATCATACTTATCTTTTGCATAGCTTCAGGGCCATTTCCAATCAGCGTAGCACCTTTAACCGGTGTAGTGATCTTACCGTCTTCAATCAGGTAAGCTTCTGATGTCGAAAATACAAACTTACCTGACGTAATGTCAACTTGACCACCACCGAAGTTAGGTGCATAAATCCCTTGTTTAACACTCGCAATTATTTCTTCAGGTTCATATTCTCCGCCTAACATATAGGTGTTGGTCATACGCGGCATAGGTAAATGTGCATAGGATTCTCTACGACCATTTCCTGTCGGGTTCACCCCCATGAGCCCAGCATTTAGCTTGTCTTGCATATAACCTTTAAGAATGCCGTCTTCAATCAATACATTATGCTGTGTTGGGGTTCCTTCATCATCAACAGAAAGCGAGCCTCTTCGATCAGTGAGCGTGCCATCGTCAATGACAGTGCAACCTTTTGCTGCAACGCGCTCACCAATTCGACCACTAAATGTTGATGCTCCCTTACGATTGAAGTCCCCTTCAAGGCCATGGCCAACGGCTTCATGTAATAGTACACCTGGCCACCCACTACCAAGTACAACAGGCATTAGCCCAGCAGGTGCATCTATAGCTTCCAAATTAATTCTTGCCATATGGATAGCTTCATCTGCAACCCTTTGATACTCTGGGATTCCTGCATCGTCAGTTAAAAAATAATCGTAAGCGTAACGTCCACCAGCACCAGCACTTCCTCTCTCTCGTCGCCCCTCTTTCTCTATAACAACAGAACAGTTAAGCCGAACTAAAGGACGAATATCAGTACAAAATGTGCCATCGGAAGCAGCAATGAGAACCTCTTCGTAAACCCCACTAAGGCTAACACTTACCTGACTCATAGCAGGTTCTGTTCTGCGAATATATTGATCTGTCATGGTCAGCAAGGCAATTTTTTCTGCTTCGGGCATGTTAATAATTGGGTTATCTGACGAATACACCAAAGCAGGCTGGGTTGGTTTAAAAACAGACACTTTTTTATTGCCGCCACGGCTAGCAATTGTTCTTGCCGCTTTCGCTGATTCCAGTAGAGCTTCAAGCCCAATCTCGTCAGAGTAAGCAAAACCAGTCCTTTCACCACTGACAGCCCTTACTCCAACGCCTCTCTCTATATTGTAGGAACCATCTTTTATAATCCCATCTTCCAATACCCACGACTCGTGATGACTAGACTGAAAATACATATCAGCAAAATCTATATCGTGTTGATAAAGCTCTGACATGACCTTCTGTAAATGGTTCTGGTCTAACTCAGACAATGCAAGTAAATGCTGCTCAACACTATTCAACGAAACTACTCCTAAATTTATTGTGCTCTGACATCGGTATAGATTGACGTATTTCGGCTAAACGAGTGATGTCCATTGGGAACATAACCAAACCTTTGTCTTTTCTTACTTCACATAGCAATTCACCCCAAGGTGACCAAATACTGCTATGCCCATAGGTTTCTCTGCTATTGACATGAACGCCGATCTGCGCCGCAGCGACAACGTAACATTGTTTTTCTATCGCTCTGGCTTGTAACAAAGGTCGCCAATGCGCTTCGCCCGTTACCTGAGTAAAAGCAGATGGTAGTGCCAATACATCAACTTCATCCATCGCCTGAAATAACCCAGCAAATCGTAAATCATAACAGACCGCTATACCTAATCGACCAAAAGGTGTATCAATCACACACACCTTATCACCCGCTTGAGTATAATCGGATTCTCGATATACGCCCGTATTGTCACTGACTTGTGC
This sequence comes from uncultured Pseudoalteromonadaceae bacterium, assembly GCA_964640795.1. Lineage (GTDB taxonomy): Bacteria > Pseudomonadota > Gammaproteobacteria > Enterobacterales > Alteromonadaceae > M269. The sequence continues at coordinate 38,979 of CAZXIN010000011.1, forward strand.
ATCGAACATATGTATTTTCTGATATTCAGTCAGGCACTGACCTGTAGGATCAAATAACAAACTGGACGCTGTAAATTTACTCTTATCAGATTGACTCTTTAATGGAATAGTACCAGCCACCAACCATATACCGAACTCTTTTGATAAATTACTCAGTGCCTCTTGTATCGGCCCTTCACCATATTCCTCAGCTATGCTCATTAGCATTTTATCGCCACCACCAAAGCATACACAGCATTCAGGCAAGACAACCAACGTGTCTTGAGCTGCTTGCCCCATAGAACGCAACTGAGCTCGAATAAACTCAAGGTTCCCACGAACAGACGGAGACGACGTCATCTGAAGAGCAATAAGGTTAGCCATCGCCTTTCTCAATGAGTAAATGATCCGTTTTAGGATTCACATCTTCAGACGGTATAACCTGAGCAGGTAAAACAATGTCTTTATTATTACGTTCGATTTCTAGCAATTCAGGTTCACTGATACTACCCGTCAATTTGTATTGAATATCTGAAACAACTCGTGCAGATTTAACCGCCTTATCAACGGCAAACGCTACGGCAGCGGATACAGGATCAAATGCTAGCCATCCAACAATAGCAGGAAGGCTAGAAGTAAGCTCTGGACGTATAGCCACGTCATAATTCAGCTCCTGCGTATTTAAGTCTGTCGACCCCACTAGCGAAATATCGGCCGCAGATCCATCTACCTTTGTATCATTAGTATACACAATGCCATCGTTAGCACGGAAACTGCCTTTCATTTCGTTATAGAAAAAGCCTTTAGCAAATACATCTCTAAAATCCAAAGATAGTTTACGAACTAAAGAGTCTAAACTCAGTAAGCTAAAAATCCTTGCACCTTTGTCACTGATTTGAGAAAGATTACCATCATCTAAAGCCCAATCAACATCTCCTGATAATGTTGCTAGCTCAAACGCATAAGGGGCGTCGGTCCAGCTCAAGTCAAAATCCATCTTTGCTCCAGAATCCCTAATACCAGCATCTCGGTCAAACTCTTTTAGGAAATCACCAAAATCATCACTAACAAAGTCCCCTTTTAAGCGAGTGCTATTATTCTCTTCACTCACAAACCAATCACCCTCAGCGTTCAATGTCGCATGTTTAGTATTAACTTGTAACTGGGCAATTCGCATACCTGAATCAGTCGGTTCAAGCTTGATATCAGCTTGACCAAAATCATATCCAAGTATTCGGCATTGCTCACACTCGAAATTAATAGGCGGTAACAGCTTACCTAACTGAGAGTTACCTTCGTTTTGAATTTCGTCAGGTTTCTCTGTTAGGAAAAAGTAGTCTGCTTTGGCGTCAATACCTTTGCTTTTCCATTCATGGAAAAAATCAACTTCAGCCCGAGTTTCATCAGCATTGATAGCAGCATGCCAACTCAAATCAGTATTACGAACGTTAACTTCTACTTGATGCATTGGAAAACCAGCTATATTTAGCTCGTCGGTTTTTATAAATATGCGTTTAGGAGCTTCGATGTACCGCCTTTTGGGTTGTGTTTTAGGTTGTAAAACTTCATTAAGCGCATCAAACCAAGGCATAAAATTGAGCTCTGGCACATCAACAGAAACACTAAACCCTATTCCCATGCCAACAAAATTATCGTTACCAATCGCTAAATGTGCTCGAGAAAACACCAATTCTTTATGTGGCAAAATACCATTAAATTTAATATCGTCACCTAAAGTCATGTTTACATTGGAAGCCAATAGATTACCGTCACTGCTCACGAGCAGGCGTTTAGCTTTCTGTTGCTCTTTATTCAACGGTGATGGAAACTCCGATGAAATACGTTCCAACTCCGACTGTATTTGTAACTCATAGCTGAAATCATTCTTCGGAAATGCTAACTCTAAGGTACCTTGCCAATCAGCCAAACCATCAAGATAAGCAGCAATTTCTGGCTGGTCCTTAAAGAGCCCTTTGATAGGCCAAGCACCTTCCAAATCAGCATTGACTTGATATACGTCTTCAACTTGATCTGCCTGGATATCAAATTGTGTTGGCAATCCAAGGTAGTTAGCTTTCAAACCATCTGCGATTAGCTTTTCATTCTCAAAGAGTAAACGGCCCGATAATTGTTCCAAAACAATACCCGCACTCTTAATAGTCAGTTGGTTTTGATCAAAATCTATCCCCCCTCGAGCGACTATATTCGTGCCTCGGAGTGGCACAAAGAGATCGATGTCTGTATCGATAGAATTTTCAATTGGCAATAGCGTTAATGCATTGCCTAAGGTTTCAGACAAACTACTATTCAGTATCAAATCAGTTAGATCATCGCCCAATTCAGTTGTTTCGGCCTTAATACGCACATGAGAATCTATATGTAAGCGTGGTATCACTGCACTAACATTACTTGCAGAGACATTTCTTATTGTCGCGTTAGGTGCTGAAACAGATAAACTATCATTCTCAAACATCGCAGCGAGATTAGTATCAACAATGTTGGGCCACTTGTCATCAAAATCAAATTCTACTTCATTGATGTTTAAGCTCGCCTGAAAGATACCTTGACTCTGAGCATAAGGATATTGATCAAGTGCTCCATTCCAAATAATACGGCCATCTTCAATGTAACCATCGACTAGCGCGTCATCAAGGTATTTCAACGTCTTCGCTGGCATCAGGGCAACGGGCAGCAATGATTTTGCGGTCGAAACAGGCATATCACCAATAGTGCCACTAATACTCAACCACTTATTTGACGCTGTGTAACGAATACTCTGTTCAAATGACAATGTGTCACTTAACAATGTCACCGAAGGAACATATAACTCAACACCAGGCTGACTGACATCGATGTATGCGTTAAGGGACAATAAATCATAGTTTAACGGTCTATTAAGCAAACCTTGAGTCATCAACTGGCTATCAACCGACTCAATATCAATTCGTCCTTGTTTACCTAACCAAGTAACCTCACCACTAATATCATTCAAACCGGGAGCAAGGCCTACACTGTTCACTGATAAGTGATCAAAACCAAGCTGCATCCCCCACTCACCGCCACTTCTATTAGCCAGTATCTTGTTGAGCGTTAATTTTGGATCAGCACTCTTAAGTTTTTGATAACCACTTTCTGACATAAATGCAGATGCAATAGGTAGTAGAGGATTGATATCTAGAGCATCTGTTAATTCTAGAGTCACTGAATTATGACCAGATTGCCCCTTTATACCAATGAGAGCGTTATGTCCATCCTGTGCTTGTACCATCAAATCCCGTAACTCGAAAAGCCAATCACCTTCTTGACGCGATGTTAAATCGGGAGAGGCAAACAAATCTCCGGCTTTAACCATTAAAGAGTGATTCTCTCCAGAATTAATATCTTGCCAACTAAATTCACTGGGTTCGAAGGAGATTTGAGTAGCAACTATTTGGGATTGCTTGATAGTTGACCACAACACAAAGTTTGCTCGACTTTGTTGCAAAGTTTTCTCTTCGTGCAAGTAGTTTTTAAGCCAAGGCGCAATATCTAATTCTCGCCCCCTTGCAAAAAATGTCCCTTCTAATTGATCACTACTACCATTAACGTTCAGAGTGAAATTAGCAGAATTATTGGCCAGCTCCAAAACCCGCATGATGCCGGTTCCCTGATGAATCTCTCCATCGTTACGCCAAAATAGCTGTTGTAAAATAATAGATTGCTTATTATTTCCTTTCTTGATGCTAAGTGTACTGTCTGTCAAAGAGAACAGCTGAAGTTGTTCTAAAAACAACCTTTTAAGAACATCAATGACAGGAACATCAGACTCTGTTCTCTTAATGGTATCCAAATTGATAGCAACATCAGCACCGATCAAATTGAAATTAGAGGCGTTTAACCGCCTTGATAACACCGATGGCCAAAACTCAATTTCAATTTCGGTTTTCTCGATAGAGACTTGTACAGGTGATTCAACATCACTTTTGAAAGCAACATTCTCCAGAACAATGGCAGGCCCTACCCCCTTCCAGGAAGCAGTGATAGATCCAATATCTAAACCTACACCGTAACGCTCCTGTAAGATGTCTTCGAAGTACTCTTTTTGCTGATCCATATAAGGCAATGAATACCTTAAGACAGTCATTAAGGTGGCAACAGTAACCAGAACGATAGCCGCAAGTAACCACAATTTCCTAACTGAATATGAAAGGTAGTAAGAAAAGCTCTTCACATCATAACCACATCGTATTGATCTTGGCTGTAGAGCATTTCCGTTTGTATTTTGATTTGTTTAGTCACAAATACTTCTAGCTCCGCCAGCATATGGGACTCTTCTCCGAGCAAAGCCTCCGTAACTTTAGGTGATGCGTAAACGACGAATTTATCAGCCTCATAAGCTCTATTAACACGCACTATTTCCCGCATAATTTCAAAACAAATAGTTTCAATAGATTTAATAGAACCACGCCCCTTACACACGGGGCATTCACCACAAAGTACATGCTCAAGACTCTCACGTGTTCGTTTGCGAGTCATCTCAATCAAACCTAACGCCGTAAAATTATGCACATTAATTTTAGCCCGGTCTTTATCAGTTGCTAACTCTAAGCTGCTAAGTACGCGACGTTTATGATTCTCATCGTTCATATCAATGAAATCGATCAGAATCATTCCCCCTAAGTTTCTTAACCTGAGTTGGCGCGCAATAGCAAGTGTCGCTTCGATATTAGTATTGAAGATAGTCTCTTCCAGATTACGATGTCCAACAAATGCGCCAGTATTGATATCAATGGTGGTCATCGCTTCAGTTTGATCAATAATCAAATACCCACCCGATTTTAAGTCAACACGTCTATCTAGCGCTCTTTGTACTTCGTTCTCAACATCGTACAGATCAAAAATTGGGCGTTCGCCTGGGTAATACTCCAACAGTTCATTAAGCTCTGGTGCATACTCTCCAGTATAGGTCTGTAATTCATTCAACGATAACTTAGAGTCGATGCGTATTCGATCAAGGTCGGTTCCCACAAAGTCTCTCAACACACGTCTAGCTAAGGGTAAATCTTCATACAGCACATGAGATTCATGTTTTTTCAAACGTTCTTGAATTTTAGTCCACAGTCGGCGTAAGAATGCAGCATCTTGAACCAATTCACTTTCCATCACACCTTCAGCTGCAGTTCTTAGTATAAAACCACCGTCACCGTTACAATAATCGGCAACTAACGATTTCAATCGTTCACGCTCTTCTTCGTCTTCAATTCTTTGAGACACGCCAACATGAGCAACATTGGGCATAAAGACTAAGTAACGTGATGGGATGGTAATGTCTGTGGTTAGCCTCGCACCTTTTGTGCCTATAGGATCTTTAACCACTTGCACCACAATATCTTGTCCGTCACGGACTAACTCACGAATATCTTCTTTTTGCAGTTGTGACTCAGTGACCTCTTCTAATATTTCATTGTGAATCACAATATCGGAAGCATGTAAAAAAGCGGCCTTATCAAGGCCTATATCAACAAAAGCAGCTTGCATTCCAGGAAGAACACGACTCACCTTCCCTCGATAGATATTGCCGACAATCCCTCGCTTGGTATGTCGCTCGACATGAATCTCTTGCAGAATACCATTATCAATCAAGGCAACTCTTGATTCTGATGGTGTGACATTGATCAATAACTCAGCGCTCATAAATGACCACACCAAACTCTTTTAAGAGCTCCGCTGTCTCATACAGTGGTAAGCCAACCACAGCACTGTAACTACCAACGATTCGCTTCACAAATTGTCCACCAAGACCTTGAATAGCATAACCTCCTGCTTTATCTGCGGGTTCCCCCGTTGACCAATACCAGTCAATTTCATTCATTGATAACGCTTTAAACATCACCTCTGTAGACACAACTAACGTCTCTTGAGCCTTGTTGTTCACCACTGACACAGCTGTTTTAACTTCATGTGTCCTTGATGATAGCTGTTGCATCATGCTAATAAAGTCATCTTTGCTTTCTGGCTTACCCAGTATCGTGTCGTCAACAACTACACTAGTATCGGCTCCCAATGCTGCAACATAACGTTGCGGTTCACACGCTCGCCACCCTGTAAGCGCTTTTTCTGCGGCTAAACGAGCAACATAACTATAAGACTCCTCATTGGGCCAACAAGTTTCATCAATATCACAACTAAGCGTATTAAAAGTCACATTGAGCTGCTTAAGTAACTCAGCTCTTCGAGGTGATTGTGAGGCAAGTAACAACATGGCAGTACTAATTCACCAGCATCTGTCTACGTAACTTACGTAGCAGCATGAAAACCCAAGGCCATAAAGCCATTGTAGTCAACACAGGCCATAAGTAAGTAAAAAGGAAATAAATATCTGTTAGTAAGTGTTGCAGCCAAAAGACTAAAAGGTGATAGAAGGCACTTAACGTCCCGATAATAAAAGCTTGTTGCCATACAGAATAGTTTCGCAAACGCTGATAATTTGCCGCTAAAACAAACACAGAGGCACTCAAAGCCAAGCTATGGATGCCTAATGTCGTACCTAGTAATACGTCCAACACCAAACCATTTATAAAAGCCATACCCACATTAACACGATTTGGCAAAGCTAAAGTCCAGTAAGCCAATGCCATAAATACCCAGTCGGGCCTATATTGGTGTAAAGAAATAGGCATGGGCATGATTTGCAACATCAAGGCCAGCAACAAGGTAATGGCTATAATATATGAGCGCATACTAAGCATCTTCCTCTAGCTCTTTTACCACTTCTTTTAAGCGCTCGTCATGATCGGTGGGCCAAAGTAACAACAAATATTTAAGGCGATCAAGTAATGCTATTGGCGCTGCTTTTACTGTTGCAAAAGGCCGGCCTTCATCTTTCACTATCGAGGCAACAACCGCTAACGGATAACCAGCGGGGAAAACTTCACCTAAACCTGATGAAATAAGTAAATCACCTACACGCAAGTCAGTATTGTGAGGCATATGATGGATAGATAGGCTTTCAAACTCTCCTGAACCAGATGCAACCAAACGTACGTTATTGCGTGCAACTCGCACAGGGACCGCGTGCGTAATATCCGTAATCAAAAGAATACGACTTGTTGTTGCGGCAACATGTAAAACCTGACCGACGATGCCATTCGCATCTAATACAGGTTGACCTTCAAAGACACCATCAGAAGTACCTTTATCAATAATGACTTGATGGCTGTATGGATTATTGTCGACTGCCATTAACTCAGCAACCATCTTACGTCGCCCTTCCTGTAGGGGCGAGCCTAGTAATGTGCGAAGCCTATCGTTTTCCAATTTAAGCGCTTCAAATTGCTGGACACTCTCTCTCATTAACAGGTTTTCATTCTTTAATAACGTATTCTCAGATAACAGTTGTTGCTGAGATGCAAGTTGTTGAGCGCTCCAATTCAACATATCACTGGGTAGGTTTGCTAAATATTGCAGCGGACTGACAAGTGAATTTAAGTAAGTTCTCGCTTTGCCAAAACTATCAAGCCGGTGATCGGCAAATATTAAAATGCCAGACATGATCAACGCTAAAATCAATCGATAACTAACATTGTGTCCAGTATTAAAAAATGAATTCATAGACTAAAAATCAGCGGCCCTTAATAATCAAAAGGCGGCTAACGCCGCCTAAAATATTTATTCGTAACTGAATAAATCCCCGCCATGCATATCAATCATCTCCATGGCTTTGCCGCCCCCTCGAGCAACACAGGTTAAAGGATCATCCGCAATAACAACCGGAATACCTGTCTCTTCCAATAAAAGGCGATCCAAGTCTTTTAGTAATGCACCACCACCTGTTAATACCATCCCTCGTTCAGAGATATCAGAAGCTAATTCTGGTGGTGATTGCTCTAACGCGACCATAACAGCCGAAACAATACCTGTGAGCGGCTCTTGAAGCGCTTCGAGTATTTCATTGCTATTCAGTGTGAAGCCTCTCGGCACACCTTCTGCTAGATTACGCCCCCTCACCTCAATTTCTTTGACTTCCTCACCAGGGTATGCAGCACCAATTTCGTGTTTAATCCTTTCCGCAGTAGCTTCACCTATCAGTGAACCAAAGTTACGACGAATATAATTAATAATGGCTTCGTCAAACTTATCACCACCGATTCTCACTGAAGAGGAATACACCACTCCATTCAGCGAGATAATAGCAACTTCAGTCGTGCCACCGCCAATATCTACCACCATGGAGCCTGTTGCTTCTGATACCGGCAATCCAGAACCAATTGCTGCGGCCATTGGTTCGTCAATCAGATACACTTCACGGGCACCAGCTCCAAGAGCTGATTCACGTATAGCACGCCTTTCAACTTGTGTTGAACCACAAGGAACGCAGACAAGTACTCTTGGGCTAGGTCTAAGGAAGTTATTATCATGCACTTGTTTAATAAAGTGCTGTAACATTTTTTCAGTAACATAGAAATCTGCAATTACACCGTCTTTCATCGGGCGAATAGCTTTAATATTACCAGGTGTCCGTCCTAACATTTGTTTCGCTTCACTACCGACTGCAGCGACACTTTTAGGACCACCAGCGCGCTCTTGTCGTATGGCTACAACAGACGGCTCGTTAAGCACAATAGCTTTATCTTTGACATAAATCAGTGTGTTTGCGGTACCGAGATCGATAGACAAATCGTTAGAAAACATGCCTCGAAGCTTCTTAAACATGAAAAAACCGCTTCCTTTTCAGGGTTAATTATTGATGGTCGTAACTTTACCAATGCCCCGCCAGTTCAGCAAGTCAGGTACGCACGTGGAAGTAATAAATACAGAGAAAAGTGCTTTTTTTTTGCTTTTTAAGCTCTTTTCTCCGTTAAAAAGGTTAATTTTAATAATCTAGTACACTGATAAGAAGAAAAAAGCTCGACTATTCATGTCGAGCTTTATCATCAGAATGGCTTATTGCTCTCTTAATACACGGAAGCCTATGTAATTAGAGCGAAAGCTTGATTCAAGTTCCATCCGAGTCGATACACGAGCTAATCTCGGCGCAAAATTCCAAGCACCGCCTCGAACAACAGCACCGCTTTGTGCTGATTCACTTATGCTCCACTCCCAAACATTACCTACGGTATCAAATAAGCCAAAATCATTTCGATCAAACACAGACACAGGAGCGCTACTCACATTTGACCACTCACTACCACACCAACCGCAATTGGCATTGTCTGTCCCTACGCCATCTCCCCACCAGTAATCAGACTCTTTACCAGCTCTAGCAGCGTATTCCCATTCAAATTCTGCTGGTATACGGTAGGTATGCCCAGTGCTCGTACTTAACCAGTCAACATAGGCTTGTGCATCATTCATACTAACGCAAACAACTGGATGCTTATCGCTTTGACTGTAACCTGGTGACTTCCAATTATATTGCTCTTGCCATACAGGCGCTCCATTTTCGTAATAGGCACAACCTTTAGATTTTTCTGCATCGGTGACGTAGCTCGTAGCATCGATGAATCTCTGATAATCCAGCACAGTGACTTCTACTTCCCCAATACCATAAGAATCGTCAATTTGACGTGTTTGTACTGGCCGCTCATTGTCTAGCCCAAGCCCTGTGATATCACCCATTTTATAACTACCAGCCGGCGCAACAACCAAGCTAGGCCCAGGCACATCATCATTTAAAATATCTTGAATTTTCTCGCCACGATTAAAAGCAAATTGTGCTCGTTCTAAATCCACTTTCAGTGTTCTGGTCTCGGTTAGAGCTACTTTTTCACGATAAGAGTCGTAGCCACGTTTAACCACTTCAACATCATGTTCACCGCTAGGTAACAATACTTGTAAGCGAGTTGAGCCATAGCTCACACCGTCAATAAAAACTTCATCATCGTACACATTTGAACGAACCGTCAGCTCATACATGACAGACTCATCTGTCGGGATTGTGTCAGCAACAACAACAGGGACGGGTAAATCTGATTTTTCACCGCCTTGACAGTAACGATTATCTAAACCTAAGAGCTCACATGCTTGATTACGTTTTAAATTGCCTTGTAGTGACACACCTAGCGACACGCTAAAATTACCTTGTCCGCTAAAGCCACTATCTGTTACATCGCTACGCAAAACTTGCACAAAACCGTCAGAAGTAGTGCGCCTTTGGCTTGCTTCAGTTGACTCGGTTAAGCTCTCATATAATTCATCAAGGAAACGTTTGGACGCTTTTTGTTTCGCCAGTGTTTTTCCTCGTTCAGAACACTTAGCAATAGTTTCATCCCTATCACAGACAATGTTGTGGCTGACATTCAATGAGTCTTTACGGTTGAATTCCTCATACAATCTGTCAACACGAGCACTATTTAATTGTTCTTTTAATCCTTCAATCGTGTTCAAAAGCGCATGCTTAGAAAGACGTAGCTGCTCAACTTCTTGCAATTTCGTCTGCCATTGATTGTATTTATTGGTAATAGCGTCTTTATTAACTTTCCGGTCACGTACAGCTTTTTGGTAAACGGACTGTGCTTTCGTAATATCTAGCTCTGGGTCTTCAACCAACCTTTCATACTGCCGATTCATTTCATTCAGCGCCAAAACCCGATCGGCTTCAGCCAGAATGCCTGCGGCTCGCAGTTCTTCTAATTCAGTCTCGTAGGTATTTGATACCGCTATCTCAGACTCTAAGTTTCCATTGTAGTTGTCGAACTCTGACTGTCTTTGCTGTATCTGTTGTCGAATTTCGCTAACGGAGAGATCTGCTGCCTCTGACATTGTCGAGCTTAAGGACAACGTGATGGCAATTGCTAAAGGCACTAATCGATTCATTCTTCCATTCCAAACGTGTTGCTTGAATGCAAACTAGATTTTATTGTTTATGGTGTCTGTGCTCGTACAATTAAATTTGCACGCCACATGAGCAATATTTTTATTATCAACAGCCTATGCTATTGGCTTGGCATAAAAAGCGCAAGTAATACCGCTTACAAATCGAGTTCGATTTCCATATATAAACAGCTTTGATGGCTTTATAGACAGTTCATGACCTTTCATTTAAAGAATTTCACAACCCCGCATGCATCAAATCTACTGCCCAAACACTTCTCGCCAATGAATAATTCGGTCATTACCGCGAAATATTCCAAACGAAACAAGAGCAAATGGATAGTCGTCTTGGTCAATATCACCGTCATTATCCCAATCAAAATTAAGAAACTGCTGCCCTCCTATCCCAATAGAAGGATCCTGCGGTTGAATTGAAAGAATAAAGCCTCCAATATCATTTGCAGCTGGAATTCTAATTCCATCAGTCGATATGGGTAAACTACGCCCGTTAAGCAACCGGCCATTACTCGATATATCCCCAATATCATCAACTAAATTAGGGATGTCTACATCAGGTGGATCTCTGCCAAAGTCATTGTTAGAAAGCACTAGCTCGGTACAATTATCATCATCATTGACGACAAAATTCCCGTCTTCATTAAAAAACTCCGTCCTAAAGGGTATGAGTATATCTTCTGTTTCAGGACCAAAAGCACTGTCGAATGCTAAACGACCATAACGCATTGAGGCGCCCTCAATCATTACAGGGTCAAGTTGTGCACAATCACTTAGGGCATCTTCTCGGAAGCAAACATTGTCTTCATCGATAATAATGAAGATATCATCACTCTCATCAGTAGGCGTTCCATTGTCATCAACATCATTTGACAACAACGCATTAAAACTAGCTAAAAAAGGCGCTTGAGGAGTACTGTCTTTGGTATGCCTTGCGACCGGAGCTACTAACTCTAGGCCATTGAACTCTGGCTCATTCGGTGCGGAGATCGTATAAGTTGCCATACCATCAAAATTTATATCTGTATCATTCACACTAAACGAGCGGAAAACTGTGCCACCGTTGTCGGTTGTGTCATCAAATGTCACGTTTCCACTCGTGATTTCTAATTGCCAAAGATCATTTGGACTAGAAGAACCATTACTCGCGGTGAGGTTATTCCCACCATAATTTGATGTAATACCACCACCTGCGTTATGAGCGGTGACAGTGAATGTCAAGTCACTAGTAAATTCGATGTTCTGCCCTATATAACTGAAAACATTGCAAGTGTCTGTCAAGCTAGGCGCATTCGACTCAACACTGAAATACGAGGGAATATATCGCCCTAGAGTGATAGGCCCTATTTCCAGTCCCAAACTCGTGATCAATGCACTATTGATAGGACCACTATCTAGGTAGTTTTCATCTCTTATTTGCAACGTTACAGTACCAACTTCGCTATACTCTGGCTGCACGTTCAAGCTACGCCCAGGTACATTACCCATAAAATCAAATCCATTTTCATCAATGTCAACAAAGACTGCATCGTCAGGATCGGCCGTGTTAAAAAGCGTGGTAGTGTCTTCGAAAAAGTTCATCACACCTTGATTACCAAAACCTGGTTCGGGAATCACTTTCGCCAATTGTATTTGCAAATTGGAAGGGTTGTAATTCGGTGTGAGGCTCCCTTCGGCACCGACAGCTTCATAAAAAAGTAAAGAAGGGACACCTGCTACTAACTGCGTACTCGTACCAGCATTTGCAATCAACACTGGGCGCATCACAAAACGATTACTCGAACCCGTTGCTTCATCTTGTCCATCACGAAAGAGCAACTCAATCTGACCAGCATCTCGATACTGTAAAAAATTGGCTGGGATAGTTGCCTGACCATTGGCATCAAAATTTACACCTGTTGCATTGAAGTCCTCAATATCCCCAATCACAGCACCATTGATTCGCAGCTGATTGGCATTGCAACTACCAGGATCATTGCATTGCACTGCGATATCTAATGAACGGCCTTCCAATTCAGCATCACAAGCTCCTGATTGATCAACTCTCACAATAATTTCATTGTCAAAAGGTAACTGAGCAATCGTATCGGGAATATCAATGATGTTCTGATCATCACCGAAGGAAACTGTCAATCCAACTTCTGAGAAAGTCACTGCGCAGCTATTGTCTTCAATATTATTATTAAAACAACGCACATCAGCATTTGGATTAAGATCACTAGCGCCAATTGTCACTATCCCTGGGCTACTGGAAGAAAGTTCAGATGTCGTTGAACCAACAAAAGTCAGATTTGTTGCACTAAACGTCCCATTATCTGTCGTGGTAAGTGTCAAACTTGCATTTGACGTCGCTAAAACATTACAACTTTCATTGGCACAGGCTTGTACATTGACTTCAGAGGCAGCACAAGTGAATGACGAACCGTAATTTAAGCGATAGTGATTAATCAAAATGTCATCAAAACAACCCGGTGGCTGAGCATTAATATCAGCCAAAATTTGCGAGCTTGTTTGGTCAAACCGATAAAGTCGAACTTCATCAAATTGCCCATTAGATGAGTTTGCGGTAGTACCGACAGCAGGTAAATAAGTAGAGCGATTATCGCCAATAAAGAGTGTGTTAGTTTCTGACAAACTACCAAAAGCACTTCTCTCCAAGAATGTTGCGGCTTCTTGCGAACCATTAATAAATAAGGTCGCTTGCTGGGTTATGACATCCCATGTTGCCGCGATATGGACCCATTCATTAGCACTAAAATTGAGTGCATTGGTTTCTATCCGTGTGTTGTTGTCGTTGGGATCTTCAAGACCGAACAATAGACGCCCATTGTTCTGCAAGTTTAAGAAGAAAAACTTGTCTTCATCGTCATCGCCATTACCAAAAGGGATAGATGCGTCAAACAGTTTGCGGTCAAGCCCTGATCCACCCAAATTCCAATCCTCATCGCTACGATACCAAAAAGATATCGTCCCCCGATTTCCCATAGTTTCGCCGATATCAACACGAGTGTTAAAAGCGTCACTGGGTGTTGCACTTTGATTAAGGGGTATGTCTAGCACACCACAGACATTTGTAGGTACAGGTAAAACGACGCCACTGGCGTTACCGACTAATGCACCATCGCTAAAACCTAAGCTATCATTGGGCACTTCAGAGGGTTGGAATTGATAAAGGGCAATTGCTTCAAGAGGAGCGCCACAATTACTCACATCACTGGCAATGCGATCAGCATCAACTTCTGGCGCACTTTGTGCGAAATTATACAAACGCAAACTATCAAATTGCCCATCTCCCGAATTAGGTGATGTTCCTACATTAGGTAAATAAGATGAGCGATTGTCTCCAAGGCGCAACGTGTTGGTTTGTGAAAAATTCCCATCCAGCGCATTCTCAACGAAACTCGCTGCTGCAGGAGCGCCATTAATAAACAGCGCCATTTGTTGACTTCCTACATCCCAAGTTGCAGCAATATGCACCCACTCATCAGCCGCAAAATTAAACCGTGAAGACACAAGCAGCCCGTTGTTATCATCTTCATCCTCTAACCCAAAGAGTAGGCTGCCATTATTTTGTAAAACTAAGAAAAAGAATTTATCTTCATTATCATTCTGGTTACCAAAAGGTAGCGATGCATCAAACAGCTTTCTATCTAAGCCGAAGAAACCCTGATTCCACTGAACGTCACTGCGATACCAGAACGAAATAGTTCCAGCATTACCTAATTGTTGCCCAACATTAATTGGCGTTTCAAAGCCATCATTGTTGCCAATGCTTTGATTCAGTGGCACGTCTAACACAGAACAAGTCTGGTTGCTTGTTGCCCCTGCTAAACGAACATCAAGAGCATCGCCCACAAACGCACCATTATTGCCATTTGCTGAATCAACCGTTGGGTTGAGCTCTTCAAATTCATAATTAGCTATCAGTACGTTACTACCACACAGATCACCAAAAGATAACTCTCTTGGGTTTTGATTATCAAAGGTAACTTGTGAGTTTGGTTGAATCTCTAAGGCATCGCCTAAGACAATCGAACCCGTAAAAAGAGAGTTATTACCAATGATAACGTCGTCGACAGAGTATAGGTGGGCGTTAATATTTACGTTTTGAGTAAATCGGAAATCATCATATGAGACGATCAAAAAATTACGAGAACTTTGATTAGGGTTTATTTGCGCGTTTTGACTAACAAACCTGACATTGCTATTCCTATCATCAACATCGGTTACAAATAGCCTAACAATACCGCTACCATCAGTTTCAATCCTAGAATTCTGCGCCATCCGCAAGTCATCAACCCAATAATCCCCAGGAGCGAAGTTGACTACCGCACCTTGCTGTAAAATAAGTTCATCAATAATGTACAGCCCATTTTGACTAATAAAGGATAACGTCTGATTCTGCGCCACTGTAACCGTGTCGAATTGCCCTTCTTGTATCGTCGAGTTGTTACTATTTTGAGCAATAGTGACGTCTATATTCGAGTTAGAAAACATAAAAGGAGGCAGATCAAGAGCTTCAGCAAAATTACCCGACGCTGAGCAAAGTTGATTACCGCAAGTATTATTGGCGTTATTGTCGTGAGCTATACGATTTTGTTGAAAATCAATGGTGCCATCTGAATTGATAACACGCGAATTTTGCCTAAACCGAACGTCACCATTATTACTATTAAAGGTAGCAAGAACGTTGCTGAACACATCTACACACTGAGTTTGTGCAGATACAAATGAGCTGGTAGTGATCAGTGCAATTAGCGTTATAAGTCTTAACATTATATTCTCGCATCAACCGAAACGGTGCGACTCACTTCACTCACGTTGTCTATCGTGCAAAAGCCGGTGCTAGTAAATCGAAAATATTCGTCTTGGTCGTTGTTGAAGCCTTGCACACCACATTGAGTGACATAACGACAATTCTCAAAACCAGGAATGCTAGCAAAATTAACCCCTGAATTAACCACACCTTGACTCTCACAAAGCGCTCGGGGAGATGGAACATTCCCATCAACCAATGGTGCATTTAATATAGACGTCAAATTTGACTCCAACCCTGAACGGGCAGCATTAAGTGCTCTAAAACCAAGCACCTCGTAAACAACAGAGCTCGATGATGTAGACAACACCCTTGTTATAGCCAACCCTAACAACAGAACTACAGTCATAACAACTATAGCAATAATTAACATACTGCCATTCTGCCTCGATGGTACAGATACATTTTTTCTATCAACATTAGGGAACATTGGCAACCTGAACCTCACTACTAAAAACAAGCACTTCGTTGGGCTGATCTGCCCGAGCAAATCTGAATAAAATATGAACAAAAGCGTTTCTTCGGAGCGTTGGATTAATAATACGAAAAGGGTTATCAGTAACCCCTAATGAATCTGCTGATAACACATTTTGTAAGTTTTCACCCATCACCGCACCACCGGTACTAAATAAACTGGATTGAGTTGCTCGAATACCATAGTCTGTATGACGCCTGATTTGTCCATTAGCAGACACACAGTAGCTGACGGGCTGACCACCGATATATAAGCGAGAAGCGGGTGACTCAGCAGCAGTTGTGAATTGCACAGTATTTGCAAGAACCACATCAACAACATTATCAGAATTTGGCGGTTCAATATTCTGTAGCGGCTGGCGTTTCTGACTATTCAACGCATAGATGTCAGCAGGTGTTAGAGGATACAGGATAGCGAAGTTAGACGTAGCATTAGCAGTGACATAAGCTTCCTCAGTGATATTACTCGACAGTACTACAGCACTAATTCTATTGCTCGCAGGTGCTGGCTCTACAGGTAAATTAAGGTAAAATGTGCTCCACTCAATAGGCATAAATTCAAGACAATGGATACCTGGATCAGTTAAAAGCCTAATGCTGTTGGGTATTGCGTCCCGTAACTCTCGATTTAAGCGCTCCACCACAAAGCGACTGTCAGATAACGCTTTGTCTCTGCTATTAACATCAACAAATATTTGCGCACTGAATCCAATAAAACTGACAACAGCCGTACCTACCACGCCTAAAATAATGATCACGGCTACGAGCTCAATAAGTGTGAAACCTCTGACTCTGCTCAAACCTTGCATCAGAAATTCGTCCGATAATTAGAGAACTGTAGCGTTTCATTGCTTGGCGTAGTCACTGTCACAATAATCAGCTTCGCATCACCAGCAACGGGATCACGAACACCATCAAAGTCGGCATCGTAAAAAACACTGACTTGTAATTGAAACCCTTCATACAAGTCGATATTACCTCCCAATAAGATCTCTTCTCCCAATGAATTAACAATACGGTTGTTAACCCCATCATCTAATCCATTAAAATCATCAACATCATCGTAATCTGCACGAGATACTTCATTGTCAGGACCTAGTGCTTCAGGTGCAGTACAATTATTATTATTGGGCGTAATATCATCGAGATTAATACTTGCAGGCAATTGCGACACAGGGACACCAAACACGTTCTGTACAATGCTCTCCATACTCTCGCCACAACGTACAAGCCCACCATTTGAGTTATCAGACTGTTCATCAAATGCTTTAGCGTTGATTTCATTCATTAAGCTTTGTGCAAGCTCTGTCGCTCTCACTTGGAAAATCGGGTCAATACTGCGAGTGGCTTGCGGCACAATCAGGCCAGTAACTAATGTGATAACTATGGCAAAAGCGATAATACCAATGACGAGTTCAATCAAGGTAAATCCAAGCTGCTTTTTCTTAAGCACGAATCTAGCCATCAGAAACAATCGCCTTTGTGAATATACCCTTCAGGTTCTATGCAAACTCTCGCTTGTTGTTCACCAATAAAATCTATTTCACAACCACTAGTGCAAGCAGCAACAAGTCCTGCTCTAGGCCTTCCAAGTGAATCGAACGAAAGGACACCAGACGAAGGCAGGCTGTTAACGCTTAAGCTAACGTTCTCTTCATTTATTTCATTGCTTAGGATAGACAGAAAATCATCACCTGCGTTCACTGAAATTTGAGAACCATCAAACAAAGGAAAGGCAGCAGGGGGAGACGTAGAAAAATTAAAAGTATAAAGGTTAGAACGAAGTGTATCTTGCATTGCGCGTTGTTGAATATTACGCAATGAAGAAACAAGTCGCTCTTGAAAGGTTACTTCAGCAAAACCTGAGTTTCCCGAAAACCTAACAAAAGCGAAAGTACCCAAAATAGAGATAATAAGAATGGTGACAACTAACTCAACCAGAGTAAAACCATGTTTCATCACCTTACCTCTACATCAACAGTAAACCTTCATTAAATTTCTTCCGCGAACACGGAAGAAATCAAACAACTATCCACATGCATCTACATCAGATTGAATAACCGGTGGAATATTAGCCCCCGTAGACTCGGTATAAGATACAAAACATTCAGAGCTGTCTGTCACTTGGCTATCTGTTATGGTCATTACATTGCCGCCTGTCACCGTACAAACCAAGGTGTCAGTATCATCTGTACCACCTTGAGCGCCAGGCACACTGCCCGCACCAGTTGTCGGCGTTATCTCAAGGCCAATCAGCTCACAGATATCTTCAGCATGAGCATAATCGTTAACCGATGCTACAGCGGTAGTTTCAACAACAACTCCCTCAATCGTAATCGGATCATCAGCTGTTGCTGTACGAACAAGTAAAGCAGCATGAGTGATCTGTGAGCTGGCACGCACTGCGCCTAAAACACCTTCAAGTGTTGCTGCTCTAGCGTCTGTACTGAGATCTAAGAACCTTGGTGCTGCTGTAACAGCCAGAATTCCCAGAATAATGATCACAATGATCAACTCAATTAATGTAAAACCTTTCTGAAGTTGCTTCTTCATGGGTACTTCCTCAATGTTAAAATAAAAACTTGCAAACAAATCCCTAAACTTGGTGACGTCTATCCCCTTAGAGCATCAAATATTAATAATGTATAATCAATCGTCTTTTAGTCGTACTACTGATTATTACTAAAAACAATCACTTGCCCTATACGTGGGTCATATAAAAAGCCATTACCCAATGTGGTATCTGTTGGTTCTATCGCCACATTACGGATTGTTTGCGTCAAGTAGTAAAAGCATACGTCATTCCCTTCGGTACCCGTACCGTTACTGACGTTAGTAAAATAACGAAAGTTTTCAAACGGTGCATCAGCAAAGTTATCACTTATGGTTGGGGCACTTTGTAAAATTAAATTAAAGATACTTTCACAATCAGCAGAGGTAATCTGGATATCTTCTGAGCTATTGTCATTCAATAATGAACCTGTTGGGTAACCAGTATCCCTATCAACAGCAAGCTGAATCCCGCCTATAGTGACAAAGGTCGCGTTAGCACCACCATTATCTTGAGGCCTACCTTCCAATTCCCATTGAGCGCGAATAAGGCCAACACCGGTTGCATAGCCACCAGCAACACCTTCGGTTGTTGCATCTTCGGCGTCTTCAGTAACGTCTAAAAAGCGAGGCAACGCTGTTGCAGCCAACAAACCTAATATAATTACCACAATCACTAGCTCTATTAACGAGAAACCAGCTTGGGTTGATTTACGCATCATTGCATCCTCAAAACATCATTCAATAAACATCGCTATGCTAGGCGTTTACCTAACACTACTTTTCAATCTGGCCGCGATAAATTTTATAATCAAACATAGGCCCATTTAACAACCGGTAACGGCAATATGAATCGAGTATATTGCCGCTTATAGCAATACCGTCATAATATTCAGCGTAAACTTTGAGTCGATTAAGACTTAAAGGCATATCAAGCACTACACGCCACAACTCACCACAACCTTTGCTACTCGGCTCTACTTTGGGATAACCTAAATGCCCCATTTCTATAGGCCGACGGTTGTTTTCATTTCCTTCAATATCGTAATGCACCAAAACAATACGATTAGGTTCTCCCTCAGCACGCCACTGCCAATGAGCGTTAGTTACACTCGTCGAAAACTGCTTCGACAGAGCCTCCATGGCCGTCCTTTCTATATCAGGTTCACTCTCATACAGATACCATACAAGCGTGCTAATAAACGCAAAAAAAGCAATAATAATCACACAGCTTAGAAACAAGCCTGGGTGACTATAATCACCTTTAGCCACCTCGAAACGCTCCCATCAAATCCCACATAGGCGTGAATATGCCTAACGCGAGTACGAGTACCATGACAGCCACAACACCAATCAAAATAGGCTCAATCTTTGACGTTAGTGACTTTAAATCATAATCAACTTCACGCTCATAGTACTCTGCCGAGTCCGCCAGCAGCTCATCCACTCGACCAGTTTCTTCGCCAACATTGATCATCTGCAAAACTAGAGGGGTAAATAAACCGCTCGCCAGTGAGACACGAGATAAACTCTCCCCTTTTTCAATATTCAGCCGCATGCCAATAATTTTATCAGCCATATAAGAGTTAGAGACAGCGTCTGCGACAAGGTTCAAAGCACTAGTCATAGGAACACCAGAAGATAGCATCATGGAGAAGCTACGAGAGAATCTGGCTAATAAGCTTCTTTCGATAATATTACCGACAGCAGGCACCCGTAACTGTACTCGGTCCCATCGATAACGCCCTTTTTCTGTATTCAGATAGCGTTTTAAAATAAAAATGCCAATAACAACGCCTGCTAGCATAAAGTGCCAATAATTAACAAAGAGGTTAGACATACCAATGAGAAATTTCGTCATCGCGGGTAGATCAGCACCAAGGCGAGAGAACAAACTAGCAAAGGTCGGAATAACAAAAATATTCATCACGACCAAAGCAATGACTATCGCTATCATGACAAACATAGGGTATCGCGTGGCTGACTTTATTTGCTTACGTGTTTCCTGCTCTCTCTCTAAATATTCTGATAACTGCAGAAATGCTTGATCGAGGTTACCGGTATTTTCACCAACATGAACAATACTAACGAAGAGTTGATTGAAAATGAGAGGATGGCCATTTAATGCACTCGACAAATTCCGGCCACGTTCCAGTTGTCTAGCAACATCCCGCAAAGCGACACGCATTCGTTTAGAATTGGTAGAATCAGCCAACCCATTGACCGAGCGTAAAATAGGGATACCCGATTTGGATAATGAATACATTTGCCGAGAAAAGATAACCAAATCTTCGAGCGTTACATTCTTAACCCAGAACGATATAGCTTCGTCTGTTGCATCTTTATTATCCGAAGAGCTTGAAGACGTCTGTAACTTAATATCGATAGGGGTCACACTGCGATTAAATAGCACTTGTGCAGCAGCATTCTGATCAACGGCTTCCAAAGTTCCACTAGTCAATGCACCACTTGCGTTGCGAGCGGTGTAACTAAATTTAGCCATCGGTATCAACCTCCAACGCTAATTCGCTCCCATCATGGCTGTCAGCCGTTGTAGTGTCTGTAGTGGTTTCTTCTATGGCACGTTCTTCCGCAACCATTTCAATCAGTTTAAGCACTTCTTCAACTGAGGTAATACCCATTTTAGCGTAAGTCAGTGCCATTTTTGCTAAAGGTGCGTAGCCAGGGCTTAATTTTGCGACATGGCTAAACTCTGTGGTGTCATTGTTCTTCAAAGCATTCATCATGCTCTCTGTCATTTCAAGT
This sequence comes from uncultured Pseudoalteromonadaceae bacterium, assembly GCA_964640795.1. Lineage (GTDB taxonomy): Bacteria > Pseudomonadota > Gammaproteobacteria > Enterobacterales > Alteromonadaceae > M269. The sequence continues at coordinate 60,370 of CAZXIN010000011.1, forward strand.
AACTCAAAAACACCCACTCGACCTCTGTAACCTGTGTGGTTACAGTTTTGACATCCGGTGCCTCGTTTAAACTTTGCGTTCGATAACTCACTATCAAGACTAGAAAGCCACACTTGTTCTTCAGCGTTTGGCTGGTAGTCAGCCTGACAGTTGTCACAATTGCGCCGCACTAAGCGCTGAGCGACAATGGCACGTAATGAAGTCGCCGCTAAATAACCTGGTGCCCCCATATCAAGCAGACGAATAGCACTGCTCACAGCATCATTGGTATGCAATGTAGACAACACCAAATGACCGGTTAATGCACCTCGCAAGCCTATCTCAACTGTTTCGTGATCACGCATCTCACCAACCATGATGATATCCGGATCTTGCCTTAAGGTAGTACGTAATACGCCAGCAAAATCTAATCCTATTTTCTTATTTGTTTGAACTTGATTAATACGAGGCAGGCGATATTCCACAGGATCTTCTACAGTAATAATCTTTACTGCAGCTTGATTAAGTTCGCTTAAAGCACCGTAAAGTGTGGTGGTTTTCCCTGAACCTGTAGGGCCGGTAACAAGAATCATACCATGAGGCCTATGTAACAACTTTCGGAAACGCTGCAACATATTGGAAGGCATACCGGTTTGCTCTAACGTCAACACACCGGCAGATTGATCGAGCAAACGCATAACAACCGACTCGCCATTTTGCACTGGCATGGTAGAAACCCGCACATCAATGGAATGGCCTTTGATTTTGATTTGTGTTCTGCCATCCTGAGGGAGGCGCCTCTCGGATATATCCAGTCCAGACATCAATTTAAGGCGTAATACCAGTGCAGACGCAATATTTCGTTCCGGGATTGTGTTTTCTTGCAGAACCCCATCAACACGTTGACGGATACGTAACATACCTTCGTCAGGCTCTATATGAATATCAGACGCTTTTGTTTGTACTGCATCTTCAAAAATAGACTGAAGCAAACGAGCCACGGCTGTGTCTTGTTCACCAGTAGCACCGGTAATGAACTCAAAGTCACCATCTTCCGATGTTTCTTCACCTAATTCCTTTGCGAAGGCAACAATATCGTCAGTGCGGCGATACACATTGTCATAGGCATTCAGTAGTTGCGACTCTTGAACAACCGCGACAGTAACAGGTTTAGGTAGGATATTACTGATAGCATCAAGTGATGCAAGGTCGGCCGGATCACTCATTCCGACCAATAATTTATCTCCCAGATCTTCAAGTACTAATGCTCTAAAGCGACGAGCTTGTACTTCCGGCAGCAGTTTAACGGTATGTGTACTGAGCTGCTTCTGAGATATATCGATTAAAGGCACGTTAAGTTGCTGCGCCAAGAAACTAAGCAGTCTCCCTTCTGTTACCATTTGCAAGTCGACTAGTGTATGACCTAGTTTTCTTCCAGTCTCTTTTTGAGATGACAGAGCCTGTTGCAATTGTTCAGCCGAAATAACATTTTCATGAACAAGCAAATCACCAAGGCGCATTTTTAATTTAGGCTGCATACTATCTTCCTAGCCCCCTTAATCGCTGTTGCATAAAAGCAGTAACTTGAGAGTCCAACTGATTGAGCGATAACGCTTTGGTATAACCTAGAATAGCGTTTTCACTCTGATTCAATCTATCAGCAGATACACCAAGACCTAACCACCACTTCGCTTGCTCGGGTTCAATATTTGCCAGTACTCGATAATCTTCACTTGCTTGCATAAAAATATTCAAACGTTGAGCGAGCGATGCTCGTTGATTGTAATAATCAATATTCAAAGTGGCATCAGGAGACACTTTCTGCAATAACACTAACGCATCGTTACTTCGTTCATTTTGCTGGTACAATCGAGCTAACATCAAGCGAATATCATGCTGCTCAGGGTTCAGTTGTAACCCATATTGCAGCAATACTTCAGCTTTACCAAATTCTCGATTTGCGAATAGCAATGACGCAAGCTGTTTTCTCGCATTCACATTATCTGGCTGCTCATTCAATACTTTGCCTAATAACTCTATCGCCCGACCAGTTTCCTTTTCGGCTAACGCTTTTTTAGCCGATAATTTCAAGTCATCAATATTCGTCCCATCTGACAATTTAACAGCCATAGCAGTACGAGGTTTCTCAGCTTCATCAGAAATTGACTGGGTATCACTAGCGCTTTCATCAGGCAATGACACTACTGTTTCTTTCTCACTTAATGAGCTTACTTTATCATTCACTTCAGTAGCAACAAGCTCATCATCAGCTTCAAGCATAGCCGTTTTAGGCACACTCAGCTCGTCTCCTCTAGCCTGAACTTCAGCTTTGTCAGCCATGACTTGCGAATCCACAGCTTCAACACTTTCTGCGCTAAGCTCTGAGGAGGCTATAGCTGGCTTATCCTGTTGTGCGTCCTGTTTGGCTATTCTAGCAATATCAGCTATTGCTGATGGTTCAATGCGAGATACGCTACTCGCAAGGCTAGCAGGTGACAAGGGCTCTGCCACATCATCACCCACTTGATTCGTTTCTACTCCCCTTGTTTCATGATTTGACTCTGTAGAAACCTTTACAGTGCCCTCATTATCACCGAACGCAATTGGGCCATATTGAAAATAAGCCCAACCACCTCCAGCCACCAATAGCAAGGCAACAAAAATGAGCACAAGTGGTAGCTTGCGCTTTTCAGGCGGCTGGTAATCCGCTGAGATACCAGAGCTTTGCTCTCGATTCTCTAGATCATTGAGCATTTTATTCACGACACTCATGCCCAAACCTCAGGATAAAAATAAAAACTGCCAACACCAGCAACAGCAATGAAAGCCAATAACGCACAACTAAACCATAACAATTTACGACTGGAGACAAACGTTGCTTCTGTATCCTTAATAGCTAACACCACATGATTATGACTAACATGGCTTTTTCCTTCACCGTAAGCGAGCATAAGTGCTTTGTGACATAAAACATTAACCAGCCTAGGTGTCCCACGAGTTGCTTTGTGTAATCTTTTACAGCAGCGATCGTTGAATGCTTCACCACCTTTAAAACCAGCCACTGCCATACGATGTTTCACGTATTGTCTTAACTGATCGAAATCCATTGCTTTCAATTCATAACTAAAGGTAATGCGTTGTTTGAGCTGCCGTAACTCAGGCAAATTTAATTTTTCATTTAATTCAGGCTGCCCGAATAGTACGACATGGATAAGCTTTCTGGATTCAGTCTCCAAGTTAGTAAATAGTCTCAGCGCTTCGATGCTTTCTATAGGTAAAGCTTGTGCTTCGTCAATAATCAATACAACTGACTTATTAGCACGATTTATTTGAATCAATCTTTCATGTATGAGGCGAGTAAACTCTTGTTGGTTCAGGTCCCCATCAACCTGTACCCCTAACTCGGCTGCTACCTCCCTTCGTAGCTCTTCAGGTGATAAGTTAGGATTTGGTAAATAAGCCAACCCAAAATGTTCAGGCAGCTCGTTGAGTAGCTTGCGACAAATCAGCGTTTTACCTGTCCCTACTTCACCAGTGACCTTTATAAAACCTTCACCGGTTTTTAACGCTGTCGTGAGCACCTGCAACGCCTCTTTATGGCTCGGCAAACCAAAAAAATAACTCGTATTAGGTGTTAATGTAAAAGGTAATTCTTTCAACCCAAAATGATACAAGTACATGGCTTTAATTCACATATAACCAATCAGCCAAATTTTCCCGGCTTTTCTTTAATTCCTTCTTCCATGTGTCAACACCGACAACTGTAGGTTTAATCAAAATAATCAGTTCTTTTTTAACCTCAACTTCTCGACGACTTTTGAATAACTCACCTAAACCAGGAATACTGCCGAGCAAAGGCGTTTTAGAATTCGTCTTCTCGATAATGGATTGCATCAACCCTCCAATAACAACTATTTCTCCTGAACGTGCTTGAATGACAGTATCAGACTCCCGAATATTGCTCATAGCTAATGGTAAAATGAACTGTTCCTGATTCAGTGTTATCACGCGCTCTTGTTCTTGTGTCTCGATGACAGAAGGGTGAACATGCAACATAACATTCCCTATATCATCAATTTGAGGTGTCACGTCTAGTGCAATACCTGAAAAGAAAGGCGTGAGTTCAATATCAGGCGTCGTCTGGGTTGCTGCAGCAGTAATCGTACTTTGGTTTGATATATCGGTAACAAAGTATTGGTCGTCACCAACCTTAATAATGGCTTTTTGATTATTAGTTGCAGTCACTCGTGGACTAGACAGAACTTGCACATTCCCTTGCGTAGACAACAGCGAAATGACGCCACTAAAGTCTTGATTAACAAAAGCTAAGCTGGTCACACCGCCTAACGCTGCACTCACATCATTCCCTAAAGCGGTTGCAGATTGAGAGAACTGAAAATCTGTAGACCCAGAATTGGTTAAAATCTGTGTCCAGTTAATGCCTTGCTGATAACCATCTTCTAGAGATACTTCAAGAATGCGGGCTTCCAAAATAACCTGACGTTGCACATTTTCTTCAGTTGTATTTAGAAAAGCTTTCACAGCACGAATCTCGTCAGGCATTGCTCTCACTGTCACCAAACCTGACTGAGGCGAAACCACAACAACACGCCCTCCTTCTTCACCAACCAGAGCTTCTAGCGTTTCCTCTAGGTCAGTCCAGAAATCTGTTTCTGTTACCGTAGAGATATTGGTGCCATTAACATTATTATTACCTCCTAGATTACCGCCGCCACCTCCCAATGAATTATTTCCACCAAGATTGTTACCGCTAAAGTTGTTATTACCGCCACCAAAGCCGCCTCCAGCATTATTGTTACCATTAGCACCGCCACCCGTTTGGGTGACACCACCTGATGTCACGCTACTTTGCGTCAAGCCAACTCGCTGCAGTTGTAGGTAATTGACAGTAATAGTCTCAGTACGCATGCCCGCAGGGAAAACACGATAAACATTCCGTTTACGTTGAATATCATAACCGTAAAGATCAGACACCAATTCAAACACTTCAGATAAAGGCACTTGCTTAAGGTCAAGCGTTATTTGCCCCTGTACTTCTGGATGAATAGCGACACTGTATGGGCTGTCACTCACTAAATTAGCAAAAAACGCTGTTGCTTCAACCTGATCAGCTTTGATATCGAATTTAGTTTCGCCAAACAGTCCAGCTTGCTCGCTATCACTATTTGCTGACGGCAACAATGCTTGAGTCACAGCATCAGGCACTTCTCTCAGCGCACCTTCTTGTTGTTGCTCCATTTCTTCTAGTGACTTGTCTAGCACTCCTACAAGCTCATGCTCAGGTTTAGACTGACATCCCCACAATGTTATGCAGAGAGTAGCAATGGCGAGGCGATTAAAATTCATTCTGAGCATCTCTTTTTATAATAACGTCATTGAGTACAAGCTCCTGTGTACCATTTTCATTCTTTAGTACGACTTTCTTTGGGTGTATGGCGAGCACTTCCATACCATTCCAAGTTTGTCCTTCAAGGACTGTATCACTGTTAATCACTGCCGAGCGACCACTCGGTTTAATAAAAACGGCTGTTAACCTTGCACCAGTTGATGACTGACTTTCAGCACCATCGACGATATCTCCACTCACAACTACTGGTGGCTTCGTTGGGTCAGGCAACACTTTATTTTGCGCAAAAACGCCTACCGTATACATGACACTAAACGCGACAAGTAAAATCGAGCAATAAGGTGATATTAGTCTATTCAAAGTTAAGCTCCGATAAACGCTTCACTGGTACTGACAGTATAAAGTTCAATATGAACACGCGCAGCAGGGTATTCTTCAACTAAATAATCGAATTGTCGCCAATAGAATCGCCATTCTAGCTGTTCAATATCGTTTAAATAACGCTGTACATCAAAATAGCTCCCCTCGACCACAATCTTTACGCCATGCTGATAGAGCAATACCTGAGGTGCGTCTTCCGGTGTTGTGTTATCAGATTCTTCACTTGGTGTGAGTAATTGCTCTGGTGCTATTGACGAAAGTTCAACGAGTTTAAGGCCTTGCGTCCGACTAAGAACTTGCTCCAATACATCCGACATAGCGCTAGCTGGAATGAGGTCAAAAGTATGATTCTCCAACTGTCTATCTAAGGCTCGGATATCTTCACTGATATCACTAATTCGCTGCCTTAAAGGTTCATCCGGGTCATCTGCCAAGGCTTTTTCTAGCTCTATAATCTGAGCTTCAAAGCGAGCAATATCCGTTAGGCGTTGTGTTGTTTGCCTTTTTAGTAAGTCACTTTTCAGATAAAACGGTTCAATCGCTAGTACATAGCCCAGCGCAATAATGAGAATAACGCCTGACAAAATAACTAAATTGCGCTCCCTCAGATTCAACGCATTGAACTTACCACTGAGAATATTGAGTTTACTCATCAATAACATCTCCGTTTATCAAAGGTGTCAGTTGAGCACCAATTTCAAACTGGAGTACATCAGTTTCGTCGCGGTACATAGTTGCAGCAGCGAATTTTCGACCAGCAAAGTAATCTGCTTGTTTTAAGCTTTTAATCCATTGAGGTACAGCAGCTGCACTCGCAGTCCCCCCCATTAATTGAAGTTGCTGCTCTGACACTCTTATACGTTTTAACCAGACACCATCTTGATGATACTCTGCTAAATCACGTAAAAGAGCAGAGAAACCTTGGTTTTTGAGCTGCTCTTTTTTCTCCAACTCACCAATCAACAGCACACGTGCTTGCAACTGTCTTTCCAGAGTTTCGACTTGCATCATCAATGTTTCGTCATTCAAGCGGCCGTCTTTAGCGTCACTCAAGACTCTAATCATACTTTGTTTCTCTTCGTACGATGTTGCAAATGGCTCTGCAGCATCAGCATCTGTACGCCAAGAGGAATAAGCAAAAAAAGTAAATAAGGCAATAACTAAAGTAGCAAGAGACCAAACAAAGCCTGCGAAGCCAAGCGTTACGAGTAGTTGTTTAGGTTTATAATCGTCCGTGAATAAGTTAACACGGTTCTTCACGTAGTCGCTTCCAGCAATTTATTGGCAGGTGCAGAAGCCAAGCCACACAGAAAAGAAGATTTGGATGCGATGGAATCATCAATATCAAAATTATACTCGAGTGGAGTAACATAAATGAGTGTTAATTCACGCATGATCTCACAAATGGCATCTATGTGAGGACTGTCGATACTAACAACAATCTTTTTTATTGGTGCTTGTCGTAATTGACTCTCAAAATAATCCATAGAGCGTTGAACCTCCAAAGTGAGATTATCAATACTGCCCATTTTCAATTCATCTGGAGAGAAGCTTTTAATATTCTCATACCCTCTGAGACGTCGACTAAAATAGAGTTGACCATCTTTAACGATACTCAAACAAATATCTTGCCCTGCTTCTTGAACAATAGAAACACAAGGCTCGTTATAATCAGCTAATAAATCACAAGGTGCCATCTCAGCAGCAGTTATTTGTTTCAGCGTAAGATCACTTTTGATCACACCTTCGCTGACACTTTGGACAATTTCAGCTTTAGTTGCCACCACATTAACTTTATTGACACCCGCGGGTTGAGCAGGTATGTCAAAGTAATCTACAACCAACTCACCATCTATTGTCACTATATCTTTAATGCTCCAACGTAACGCCTGAGTTATCTCTTCATCGGCTACCGTTGGTCTGTCGACTTGAACCATTTCATAATATTCTGTCGCCAAAAATACAAAGGTGGGTGTATTATCTAACTTATTTTGTTTAACCCAATCATCTAAGTCAGACTGCCATTGCTCAATAGCAATAAAATGCTGTGTAACCCAAATAAGTTGTTCCCCAGAAGATTTAAAAGCAGAGATCGTTAACCCCTCTCGCCAAAAATGAATGCCGAGACAGTAGTACTGAGAAGTACTAGCAAAGCGCTGTTTTAAAAACTGTTTCCAACCCGATTGCATACGCGTAAATGATTGATTTAATTATTCATATCTGATTAGAGCAAAATAAAAGCTAAAAACCTAGCTTTTTACTTAAAAAAAGTACCTTAAGCCTATAAAAAACAGGACTTTGTTAGCTTTTTGTATCGTCTGTTCAAATAAAGTTATGCTTAAGTCTAATATCATTCATCTTTTAGTTTTGCCTTACGCTACTTTAACCAATCCCTTAAAAGGCATAGACTCTTGGCCGACAGCTGCTTTCTAAGCATATAATCTTAAAGTATTACGCCAATAAGCGACAAAAGCCGACTATGCATTCTCACATCAAAAAACTTTACCAACTCTCAAACAAACCTTATCGCTTTATTATTGGCTTAATGAGCGGAACTTCTTTAGATGGATTGGATATTGCTCTTTGTAAAATCACTCGGGCAGGAACTGATACACAAATCAAAGTCGTCGCTTTTGATACGCTCGAATATGATGAGACTTATCGGCAAAACATTCGACAAGTATTTTCGAAAAGACAAGGAGATATTCAGCACCTAACACTCATGAATGCTTGGGTTGGGAGGCTACACGGTGCTATGGTGAATCGATTTATTCAGGACCGTGGATTGAAAACGGCTGACATTGATTGCATTGCTAGTCACGGCCAAACTATCTATCACAGTCCTTTAGATCATCATCAAATAGCCGACTTACCTAATGCAACACTGCAGATCGGAGACGGTGACCATATTGCACAAACAACGGGGATTACGACTTTAAGCGATTTCAGGCAGAAGCATATTGCTGCTGGAGGGCAAGGTGCTCCTTTAGTCATGTACGGCGATTACTTAATGTTCTCCAGTAAAATCGAAAACCGAGTAATGCTCAATATTGGTGGTATTGCCAACCTAACTTACTTACCCAAATCACGTGATATCAACCAGACGTTCAGTACTGACATCGGTCCAGGAAACACCATGATGGACTCGCTAGCTTATACCATTGATGCTTCACAGCCTTTCGATAAAGACGCTTCAATCGCTAGCGCAGGGGTTATTAATAAGCCCCTTCTAAAAGCATTACATACACACTCTTTCTTTGCTCAAAGCTTCCCTAAAACGACAGGGCCAGAGCTATTTAACTTGGATTATTTGCGGCAAGCCAAGCACTCGGCAAAATGCGAGAACCTCAATATTCATGACTGCATGGCAACACTGAATTACTTTTCAGCAGAAGTTATCTGTCAAAGTATCCAGAGATGTTCCGCTACTGTCGACGATATCAGTGTTTACATCAGTGGAGGCGGTATTCATAACCCTTTGCTAGTTAACAATATTCAAGAAATAATCCCATCACTCAGCATAAAAACTACCGACAATTTAGGAATCAACCCAGATGCAAAGGAAGCCGTGTTATTTGCTCTTCTAGCTAACGAATGCTTAGCAGGTTCTTCACAAACATTTCAGAACTCAAAAGCTAATTTGCCCAATGTTAGTATGGGGAAAATTAGCTTTGCAGGTTAGCCTGTGGGAGCACCTTTTTCGGCTTTCCAACGATGCATATGAGAAAGGCTAAAAGACTTCCTAGACAAAGTTTCCAAGTAAAGGCAACCGTGCCGATAAAAGACGGCAGCCCGACCAAATCAACAAAATAAGGCTGCTGGAAAACTGACACGATGAAACCAGTTGTCAGTGCGAGATAAACACTGATTGGTGAGCCTCGTTGTGTAAAAACAAGCGTAAAAAAAACACCAAGCAACCCTGAGTAAGCAAAAACCATCACAGACAGTGCGAAATCAAGTAAGGGTATATCTGTATAACGATGCCAATAAAAGCAAAGCATCGACATAGTAAATAAAATCAAAGCCACCAAGGCCGTGGCTACTCTGCCAGCGAGCAACAAGTGTGACTCGTCTTTATTACGCTTGACGGCGACAAGTGGTTGATAAAAGTCATGAATCATCACAGAAGCCATAGAATTTATCCCTGAATTCAGCGTAGAGATAGATGCAGATATGACCCCGACAGTCATAAGTCCTTTCAATCCAATAGGCATTTCGTTAAGAATATAGAACATGAAAACAGTCACCTGTTCGCCCTCAAATGCTTGATTAACCTGGCCCGCAGCTTCTTGAGACATGAGATCGGGCTGTTGGTAAAAGAGATAAAGCAGTTGCCCTATGGCAACAAAAAGAAAGCCAACAGGGACAGCTATCACAGCCGATAGAAATAGCGCCTTACCGCCTTCCGTTGCATTCTTGCAGGTGAGTAAACGTTGTGTCGTGTCTTGATCTAAACCGTAATTCCCAATCAACAGCAAAGTAATCCCAAATACGATGGACAACAAGGTAAAAGGCTTAGATAAATCCAAACCTAGATCAAAAAGCTGGAGCTTATTTTGAACGACATCAGTGTTTGCAGCATCAATTGGCGCATTCTGAAGTGCTGAAATCATCGTATTGTAATCGACTCCCAGCTGCGTGATGAGGCTATACAATGCAACAATTGCAGCAGAGATATAAATGATAAATTGCGCTAAATCACTCCATATAACGGAACGAATCCCCCCCATAAAGGTAACCAAAAACCCTAAAATCGTCATTAACAATGCAGAGACTAAAATATTCTGCGCCTCGATATTAGCGAATAAAATCATGGAGACAGCTATCGCTGCAAGGTAAAGTCTGGCGCCACTCGCAAAGACTCGACCAACCAAATAAACAGCGCCCGCGGCACGCATTGCACCTGTACTTATCCTTTCTTCAATCAAATTATAAACAGTGGTGACTTTTAAGGCATAGAACCGTGGTAGCAAAACAAAAACAACAAAGGCTGTGGCAATAAAAGCACCAACATTACTCGATACATAGGTAAAATTGCCAGAGTACCCCTGATCGGGCCCACCGAGAAAAGTTGCTGCTGATTGTGTCGTTGCCAGCACAGAGACAGCCACAACCCCAAAAGACATTTTCTGGCTACCAAGAAAGTAATCTCGTGTATCACCTTCTTGCTGAGCAGAAAAATAACGGCCAATCCATAGTAAGATGATCAGATAAATCAGCACAACCAGCCAATCGAGTACCGAAAAACCTGCCTCTACCATGAACTACTTGCCTTAATTTACTGATTGGAATAAACAAAGTCTGCCACACAATGTTAATATCAGCAGCAAAATTACGTATTGGTTTTTAAATAATGGCGCAATCAAGTCGGGTTATTTTCGGGTGTTCAGGTCTTGAGCTAACGCCTTCAGAAAGGCAACTATTTACGCAAGTAAAGCCTTGGGGTTTTATTCTGTTTGCACGCAACATTGCATCTCCCACACAAGTAAAAAAGCTAGTTGATGATTTAAAGAACTCAGTTGAACGGGAGGATGCTGTCATTCTCATCGATCAGGAAGGGGGACGTGTCTCCAGACTTCCTGAGTCACACTGGCGCATTCCCCCTAGCCCTACCTATTTTGCTGATATGTACCTGCGCAAGCCCGAACTAGCCTTGCAAGCCATGCGACTTAATTATCGATTAATTGGTCATGACCTTAAATCATTGGGCATTAACGTCAACTGTGCTCCCATGGTCGATATTCCTCAAAGAGATGCATCAGCTATAGTCACAGAACGTGCCTATGGTGTCAGTAGCGATGCCGTCATAGCATTAGCGCAATCCGTTATCGATGGATTAAAAGACACCGGTGTTGCTCCTGTCGTTAAGCATGCTCCGGGGCATGGCAGAGCCACAAGTGATAGCCACCACTTCTTACCAACGGTCACCGCATCTCAAGAAGCACTCGTCAATGCAGACTTCAAACCCTTTAAAGCGTTATGCCAAGAAAGCATGTTCATGTCGGCACATATAGTCTTTGCTCAGATAGACAAACGAAACCCTGCCACTCAAAGTGCAGACGTTATCCAAAATATTATCCGTGAACATATAGGGTTTGATGGCCTATTGATGACAGATGATATCAACATGAAAGCACTACAAGGAGATGTAACAGAACGCGTTTCCAGTGCACTATCTGCAGGGTGTGATGTTGCCCTTCATTGTAATGGTAACCTCGCAGAAATGACACAAATTGGCAATATCATTAGTCCCTTAGAAGGTGACTCCCTTAGAAGAGCTGAAAAAGCAGAAAAACAAGCTTTTGCTAAGCCGTCCACTATAGATTTTCAACAAACTGAACTGGAACTCGATAACCTATACCAATTACTCAAGCGTTAACCAAAGCTCTCGTTGTCGATTCAACAAGGAAAGGTGTCGATTCAATGGTAACTTAGGGACAGGTAAGCACAAATCTCTTAATTTATCTCCAGAACGACCAATGGAGATTAACCATGAAAAAAAGAACCTTATACTGGCTAGCTATTAATGCAGCGTTATTATCGATCAACCTGCATGCAATGGACTTGAGAGTTGATAATGTTAAATTGTATCAACCTGAAACTGAGAACTTTAGTCAACCTAGTCGCCTATATATTGATGAAGGCAAAATTATCAAGGTTGCCAGCATGACTGTTGCAGCAGAAGCAGCTGACGAAGTTATCAATGCTCACGGTCAGTATGCCGTACCAGGATTGACCGACTTACATGTACATTTAGGGGCTTCCGGGAGCAACTACGGCAGCGAATTTCAGTACTTACCTGTCTCGTCACATTTCAATACTAACTTACATCTAGGTGTTACCAATATTGTTGATTTGTTTTCGTTTGACAGAACATTAGATGAAGCGAAAGCACTCCAAGAAAACGAATTAACACCGAACTTCTTTTATGCTGGAGCCTTATTTACAAATCCCGGAGGCCACGGTACACAATTTGGTGGAGGAGCATTAGAAGTTGTTGACGACTCATCCATTGACACTTTGTGGAAACAACATATAGCTAGAGCTCCCCACCTAACAAAAGCGGTTATAGAAACATTTGGAGGCACAGCAACTACATTAACTGACAAACAATTAACAGAAATAGGCAAACGTTCAAGAGCAGCAAACTTACCTTACTTCGTCCATGTTACATCGTTGGAAGACGGTAAACGAGCGGTTAGAGCAGGTGCTACAGCATTAGCTCATGGCATCATTGCTGAACCTATCGACGATGAGTTCATTACTCTTATGCGCGACAATCATGTCGCCTATATACCTACACTCACCGTTATGTTAAACCATAGTTTCGAAAAACATGAGCATGGCGTAAGCAAGCAATTAGACCTACTGGATAGCGTGCATTCTAAATTGACTCATTGCCTTTTTGAGCAAGTTCCGGTTGCGCCTTCATGGAAGGAGGATGCCTGGAAAAAAAGAGAAATTGGCTATCACAATATTCAGAAGTTACATGAGGCTGGTGTTTTAATTGGCGCAGGTTCAGATGCAGGTAACCCATATGCATTGCACGGTGTGGGATTACATAATGAGATAAGAGCCCTTCATTTAGCCGGATTAACACCAGCGCAAGCGATCAACGCAGCAACCTCAAATGCAGCAACCATAATCCATCAAAACGATAACATAGGACGGCTTGAAGAAGGGTACGAAGCAACATTTAGTATCATCCCACAAAACCCTCTTACCGACCTTGAACACCTTGCTCAAATAACTTTCATCTATAAATCAGGACAACGTGTTGACAGAGCAGCATTAGTGAAGGCAAATAAACAAACGGTTCCTATAGGCAATGAGTGCCACACACCAGATATTATTGCCCAACAGGTTGATTCAGAATCCATTGATCCGCTCGATAAGAATACTCAATGGAAAGCGGTCAGCGACAAAGTGATGTCAGGATCATCAACGGCATCTGTTAACGCAAGAGATGAAGGTGTATTGATAGAAGCTACATTAGGTAAGCCTACTAACTTTGGTTCGTGGGCTGGAGCAGAGTTGCATTTTGAAAAGCCTACCAATGCTTCTCAATATACAGGCATAGAATTAACGTACAAAGGTTCCAATACACCTATATACTTCTCTGTCTATCATAGCCAAGTCAAAGATTGGGATCATTTCTACTCAATCGTTCCGCCATCCAAAGATCGGAATACGCTAAGAATTCCCTTTCATACTCTCAAACAATTCGGTTTTGGTGCGAGTGTTGATTGGTCTAGCAATAATCTATTAGGCTTAAGCATTATGTGGCGCTCACAAACAATTCAGAGCAATGCACCAAATACAATAATGTTAAGCTCCATAAAATACTATTAGCCTGAACCACTTAAAATTATGCTGAAACATCCCTTTTTTAAATACAGTTTCTTTGTGCTTCTTGTTATAGATGCTGGCTATGTTGTTGGATTGATTTTAGTCGGCGCATCAACACTGTCTTGGGAAAGCATACGAGTAGGCATGCTATGGTTTGTCTGTTTTTATTGGTTACCTGTATGGATTGCAGGTGCGGCTATCTTAAAGCTACGGCAGCTGTGGAAACAAAACACCTTTATTGAATGGGGCATAGCCTTTATTTCACTTACCATTGGTATGTTTGTCACGGATAAAATATTACTTGTGATTTACACTGAATATAGTGGCTTAGGAGGCTTTGTTTTCTTTGGTGGTTTTATTTGGTCAACACCTATCTACTTCGTTTGTCGCTTTATTGAAAGTAATAGAAAAGTAGCCACAGAAAAGCATGCCCGTAAAGAAGCACAGCTCGAAACATTGCGCTATCAACTCAACCCACACTTCATGTTTAACAGCCTTAATACTATTTCTGCTTACATCCATACAAACCCCAATTTAGCCGATGAGGTCCTGCATGAACTTTCTGATATTTTGCGTTATTCGCTTGATACAGCAGACAGTAAAACCGTTTCTCTAAAGCAAGAAATTGGCGTTATCCAAAAGTATATTTCAATAGAAAAAGCACGATTTGGCGAGCGCTTAAATGTTGAATTCAATTTACCTGAAAGCATCCAACAAATTGCAATACCCCCGCTCATCTTGCAGCCCATTGTCGAAAATGCGGTAAAACATAATGCTAAAAATGTCTCACTGAAAATCATAATCAAAGTTACCGAGAAGCAAGGCATATTAACCATAGAAGTCAGAGACAATGGCAAGGGTTTCTCTCATCAAGTACTTAAAAGGGGGTTTGGTGAAGGCATAGGAATGCAGAACTTACAAAAGAGAATTAAGCAACTAGATAGAGGCACAGTAAGAATAGCTAACGATAGCGGTGCAGTCGTTATTTTGGAGATACCCTATGACGATAGATAATGAAGAAAGTACTCACAAAAACATATTACGCGTTGCCTATGCAGACGACGAACAACCTGCAAGAGAGAAGTTACAACATCAGCTCGGTTTAATAGAAGATATTCAGATTGTTGGTTATGCAACCACTGGCAAAGAAGCCGTCATGCTCATAAACAAAGAGCAACCTGATTTAATCTTTCTTGATATTCAAATGCCTGAGATAGATGGTCTGGATTTACTTTCTTTGCTCAATTACAAACCCATTGTCATTTATACAACGGCCTACGATCAATATGCAATTGACGCATTTGAGCAAGCATCAATAGATTACTTATTAAAGCCTTATCCACTGTCTCGACTCAAAGCTGCTGTCGATAAAGCGAGAACACATTGGTTGGGGAAAAAGCAAATAGAAACACATGTTGTTTCTCCCATTCCCAATGAAAACAACACCATGCCCCCTCCCCGCTTAATCAGTAAAAATGGTGAGCGCATCACTATTTTGTCAGCCGAAGACGTTTCTTACTTTACGTCAGAAAAGGGACAAACATTTGCTATGGCTGAAAACAAACAACGCTTACTAAGTGAAACTCTCGACCAGCTAGAAAAGATAATGGATAGCAACAACTACGTTAGAGTACACAGAAGTTACATGATTAATATCAATCAAATTAAAGAAATTCAACGATGGTTTAATGGAAAGCTCATGATCATCATGAATGACGAACAGAAAACAGAGATCAGCACCAGCAGGGCTGGTGCTGAAAAACTCAAGCAATTACTCCGTATATAGTCCCAATCTGGCCTCTAACCAAAGGTAAATCCTAGAGAGGCTAAACTCTTTGCTCTCTCTTCTATTTTCTTGGATTCGACTTCAACAATATTAGCTTGTTGCAAATTATTTTCAGAGGCATCGCTGATATTAGTTATATTTCTGCCAATCTCTTGGGCAACCATGCTCTGTTGTTCCGATGCAGTAGAAATCTCAATTGCGAGATCAGCAATTGCAGTCACTTCATCATAAACATGTGACACTAAATCTCTCGTTTTGGCAGTTTCTTCTACACATTCGTCCGCATCATCTTTACCTTTTGCCATGGTTTCAGACCAACTTAGCAGTGTTGCCTGTATTTCATCAATAGAAGATTTAATCTGTTCTGTCGCTCCGTGTGTCCTTGTGGCTAGTGCCCGTACTTCGTCAGCAACCACAGAAAAGCCACGGCCATGCTCTCCTGCTCTAGCGGCTTCAATAGCGGCATTAAGGGCTAACAGATTGGTCTGGTCAGCTATGCCTTGAATCTCTTGCATGACATTACCTATTGACTCAGCTTCTTCAGCTAAACCGGTTGCTGACTCAGATGATTTAGAGACTTCTGTTGCCAATTTAGCCACACTTTCCATAGTGTGTGTCATAGAATCTGCCGCAACTTTACACTCTTTATGGACAGTATCCACACGTGCCGACGTATTCATCGTGTTACTGGCGACTTCTTGTATGGTTGTTACCATCTCCTCAACTGCGACAGAGACCTGATGAATTTCTTGTGCCTCTTGTTCAACGCCTTTTTTAGCTTGTACCGATGAGCTTTTAAGCGAATTCACCCCTTTCTGCAATTCATTAGTACTGTCGATCACTCGACCAATAATAGTTTTTATTCTTCCTTCGTGCATTTTACTAGTAAAATCCGAAATACTAACATCACCACTACCAGAATAGATTCGTCGAGAAACGCTATCGTAGCGCTCTTTTTCCTTCGACAAATAGCCCGGTACATCCACTAACTCGGATTTAAACAAAATAAATGGAAGAGCCAGTAGCAAAAAAGACAAGGCGGGATATAACAACCCCAGTCCTGCAATACTCGCTCCCAGAATAACAAAGGCTGCATTTTTAGCACTTCTATTATGCAGTATAGATTCAGCAGCACTTTTTCCACTATTGATACTATTGTAAAAGCTCTCAGCACGTTTCCGATATTCAGGTTTAAGCACTGTCCTGACAGATTGGTAACCCACAAGCTTACCTTGCTCATAGACAGGCGTCACAAATGCGTCTACCCAGTAATAACGGCCATCCTTACAACGATTTTTAACGGCTCCACGCCATGCTTGCTTAGCTTTTAGTTTCACCCATAAATCAGCAAAAGCTGCTTGAGGCATATCTGGGTGCCTTACGACATTGTGATTCTTACCGATTAACTCTTCTTTCGTATACCCCGCAATATCGCAAAAATAATCATTAGCGTATGTAATGACGCCCCGCATGTCTGTTGTAGACACAAGCTCTTGTTCTTCACCAAACTTTACTTCTTGATCTATGACGGTTTGATTTCGTTTACCCATAACTTGTCTTTTCCCAAATACATGGTTTACTTTCTAGGTTATTCATCACTGTAATGACAATCAGAAAACACCTAAAAGGTCGATTAAGCTTTCAAAGCCTCATACTTTAGTCTAATACCTATGCATTTCAATATCATTCGCATCAATAACCTTAGGCAAAGGGTGTAACCGACGTGATGACGAGTGGTATGCCCACCTCAACTAGCGCCGTTTCCTTCAGAAAGATTTCGTCTGATTTTATTTTACTACGCGAGCTTGGCACACACTGTTACGCAGTCGCTTGAGGTCATTGAAACGAGTAGCAATATCTTTCACGTCCGCAGCCGACCTCAAATCACATAGCTTTTTTAAGGCTCTCAGCAACACAGGTAATGGCGGGCCACTAGCGGTTATGTCGGCTTTCTGTGTTGTATTGTCCGCTGCTGCTGGTGCTTCGATAAATTTGCTAATAAGTAGTTCATGGTGTTGGGTTGCTGTCTTTCCATGGGCCTCACACACCTCTAAAAAAGCGAAAAGGTTTTTATGATACCAATCATATTTTTCCTCGCCCAAAGACAAACTTTCGAGAAAACTATCTAGCAAGCTCTTACGTCTCATACAATCTCTTAAGACCAACTGGTCATCAGGCCGCATAAAGAGAAACTTGTCGACCAAAAGCTGTGAATAATAAGGATCATCAGCTCGACACAACCCCAACAGAAGATCGATAACATTAATCCCAGAGAAGTCCCCTGCGTTGGCACCTCTATATTCATGCAACCCAACACGGTGAGGCTTGTAGTAAGGCCGAACACAATAGAAAAACTTGTTCACGTCCAATGCATCAAATAACTGCTGATTATTGGAGATCACGTCCTCCAACGCTTTTCTGGCTACAACAAACAAATCATAAGAGATAGGGTGCGAAATCCCTAAAGGCAGAGCATGCAGTAACGCTTCCGATGCTCGGATAAAAGCAAAGACGCCACGGGTATTGTGTTCAATGAATAGCCGCTCATCGGGTAAATTGGTAAAAGTTTTGTATTCACCGTTTTTAGCCATGTTGTGTGTTTCCAGATGAGCTGATGCAAACCTCGGTGTAACACCTAACGAAGCTCCCAGCTGCATAGCCAAGGCAGACGCTTCTGTCAACGGAGAACGTTTCTCTCTTGAAGGCTCCGTTAATTCGTGACGACGGCAAGCGGCCATAAATAGACCAACGTTGCCTAGTAAATCAAAGCCATTATCAAAACCTTCATCCGTATTACCTTCTTTAAGCAAATCACTAATTAAGGCATTGCCTTCTTCAAGCAATTGTTCTTTCAATGAGTCACCAATACCTGACACTTGATGAGGATCACCTTGTGCACAATACAATAGCTCAAGCTCTGTATTGATCTGCTTAAAGCCTCCTCGAATCCAATCGTCCATGCGCTTAGTGTTGTGTGTGCTCATACAATACTCATTGCTTAAATAAAACTAACTGCGTGCAAGATATCACTACAGGAGTAGCTTAATCAGTCAAAAAGATCATTAAAAATTAGGGACAAGATATTTTATAGCGATACACTGTCATAAATTAGCATAAAATATCAACGTCAATGCAAAATAGAAATCAACTCGACAGGATCGACAAAAATATACTGCAGATATTGCAAAACAACGGACGCATCTCTAACGCTGAACTTGCCGAGAAAGTCAGCTTGTCACCGACACCATGCCTACGCCGAGTTAAGCGTTTGGAAGAGTGTGGTTACATTAAAGGCTACAACGCTGAGCTTGATCACGAAAAGTTAGGTATCACTATTTCAGCTGTCGTGTTAGTGCAATTGGATGCCAATACTGCTGAAAACGGCAAAGCATTTGAAAGAGATATACAAGACCTGCCCCAAGTTTTGGAATGTTTAGTACTAACGGGGAAGTATGATTACTTACTACGTGTTGTAGAAAAAAGCCTCAAAGACTATGAATACTTTGTAAAGAATAAACTGGCTAATGTAGCGCATATTGACCGCATAGATACCACCATTGTGCTTAATCAAGTGTCTTTACACAAGAGGCTGACAGATCTATAAAATGTCGGTTCGATGAGCTTGCTCAAAGAGCAGAAGCCAAGTGCTAAGCAACTTGACCTCAAAATTCGATTTTCGATGCGATAATATAGCCATCTTCGGTAGCTTTTATGCTACGGGTGGTTTACACATCGGGTGTCTAACGCACCTGCTTTGTACAAGCGTATTATTTTTGTTATCACTTAATTGGCTTACAACTCTTTCTTCCGCGCCTAAAGTAGCTTGAGCTGGGTTAATCAATGCGATACTAAGAAGGGCGATGCTTAAAATATGTTTCATAAAAAAATCCTTGTTGATTAAATTCCCCTCTATCCTTAACGAGAACGACGTTCGAATCCCCACGAAATAATGAACAAAACCATATGATAACGATATGAGAAGTTTACCAAATGATTACGCAAAACCCAAGCCATTGTTTTAATTAGACTTATTGACATTTCTCTTCAATACTTTACTCGTTTTTTCTTTCACAACTCGAGTAATGTATCCCCGAAATCACATCCTTCAACCCAAACTTTACCATCAACAATAAACCTGATAGGTTGAAATAACCCTCCAATCGAGCTGTTGACCAAATACTCTCTATCGTCTAAGTATCTGTAAGTTTACTGTTTATCCAGCTTAGTATAGAAAACAACTTTTTGATTTTCTGTCAAAACTAGCTGTCAGGAGCATTAACCTTATTGCTCATTATCATGGCTAAATTAGGCTTATCAAAACCATAGACTATAGTAAATATCACTATATGAATCAGTCAAACAATCAGTATAAATTGAGGATAAGCCACGCTACAACGCTGAGCGTGATCACGAAAAGTTAGGTATCACTATTTCAGCTATCGTGTTAGTGCAATTGGATGCCAATACTGCTGAAAACGGCAAAGCATTTGAAAGAGATATACAAGACCTGCCCCAAGTTTTGGAATGTTTAGTACTAACGGGGAAGTATGATTACTTACTACGTGTTGTAGAAAAAAGCCTCAAAGACTATGAATACTTTGTAAAGAATAAACTGGCTAATGTAGCGCATATTGACCGCATAGATACCACCATTGTGCTTAATCAAGTGTCTTTACACAAGAGGCTGACAGATCTATAAAATGTCGGTTCGATGAGCTTGCTCAAAGAGCAGAAGCCAAGTGCTAAGCAACTTGACCTCAAAATTCGATTTTCGATGCGATAATATAGCCATCTTCGGTAGCTTTTATGCTACGGGTGGTTTACACATCGGGTGTCTAACGCACCTGCTTTGTACAAGCGTATTATTTTTGTTATCACTTAATTGGCTTACAACTCTTTCTTCCGCGCCTAAAGTAGCTTGAGCTGGGTTAATCAATGCGATACTAAGAAGGGCGATGCTTAAAATATGTTTCATAAAAAAATCCTTGTTGATTAAATTCCCCTCTATCCTTAACGAGAACGACGTTCGAATCCCCACGAAATAATGAACAAAACCATATGATAACGATATGAGAAGTTTACCAAATGATTACGCAAACCCCCAACCCATTGTTTTAATTAGATTTAATGACAGATCCCTTCAACACTTTACTCGTTTTTTCTTTCACAACTCGAGTAATGTATCCCCCATCCCAGCTGGAAATCACATCCTTTAAGCTCTCATTGACTTGCTTTTCAACTATCCAACTCTCATCTTCCAATGTATAAAACTCATTAGTCCCTGTATCTTCAACCCAAACTTTACCATCAACAATAAACCTGATACGTTGAAATAACCCTCCAATTGAGCTGTTGACCAAATATTCCCTACCATCTAGGTATTTGTAAATTCCCTGTTTATCCAGCTTTGTATAGAAAACAGCTTTTGATTTTCTGTCAAAACTGGCTGTCACGACATCTCTTACTAGAATATCTACTTTATCATCGGTGATTTTGACTAAATTGGACATATCAAAATCACCAGTTATAGCAAGAAAGCTGGACTCTATTTTGGATAACAATGTTCTAACTTTTAAACCAGAAACAATGGGACTGCGAATACCATCTTTCCACCTATCAATACCGTTTTCAGTACCAACATACAAAAAACTGTTGTCTATCAAGTAGTCATTAGCCATTTCTTCCTTTCTATAGTTCGTTAACTTCTTAATACCCTTATTCTTAACCCAAACTTGTTCAGCTTTTTCTTCTAAGCTAATAAAATAAAGCATATTATCTACATACTTCAGCTGGGATATGACTGTTGAATATTCAAATTCATCTTGTATCGAATAGTCATTTGCTAGAACCTTTATTGCTGAAGAGGAATTAGGCGTGACAATAAACAACACTTCTTCGTTTCTAACTGCAACATAACGAATATTATCTGCAACTTCCGTCATCACTCTTTCTTCTAGTGACTGAATATTGTTAATCGTTATAGCTTCTCTCTCTTGATCAAAGTAAACGATAGATTCATCATCAAGAAAGTCAAAATCCCACACTGTTGCCTCGACCTTTAGCAATTCAGAAACTTTTTGTGTTGGGAAGTCTAACTTTACAAATATCGTACTTTCCCAATCTTTTGTTGTAGTGAATATTGCAGCTTTCCCCGACGGAGACACTTTTAAGCTCCAAGGCCAAGCATGCAAACGACCAAGTTCAACAGGGTAAGTTTCTATCTCTTTTGTGTGTCTATTATATTGATATATATTCTGCTGATTTTGTTCACCATCAACTAATAGAATCTCATTTTCAGAAATAATATCGAACGTCATGAGTGGTTGATTAAATTGGCATTCATACCATGTTTCCAAATGCTCCGTTTTAATATTAAATTCTCTAATAGAGCATAGCCCATCTTCATCAATGATCCCTACGAGAATCCTTTCATCGTCTAACCAGCGAGCACCACCACTGATGTCCAATGAATTATATTCCTTAGGATCTACAACTTGAGATGCTGCATCATCAACAACTAAACGATAACCTTTTGAATTTTCAGTTTTCTTTAGATACAGAAATTTATTACCGCTAGGGGAAAAATCAAGATAATGAAAATCTCCCTTTAATATAGACATATTTGACGATTCAATTTCGATCGAACCTTCCAGTATTTGGGAAGGCAGTTTCCGCTCACCATCGAACATAAATAGTAAAACTAATATAGTCACGCCAGAAAACAAAGTCACGACACTGCTGTATAGCATTCTTTTACTATAATGTTTCTTACCAACTTTAGAATCCAACTTTGGCTCTGCTTCCAGCCTTGGTTCTGCTTCAAGTCTTGGCTCTGCTTCCAGCCTTGGTTCTGCTTCAAGTCTTGGTTCTGCTTCAAGTCTTGGTTCTGCTTCAAGTCTTGGTTCTGCTTCAAGTCTTGGTTCTGCTTCTAGTCTTGGTTCTGCTTCTAGTCTTGGTTCTGCTTCAAGTTGTAGCTCAACATCCAATATTGGTGGTATCTGTAATTGTGCTCCTAGCTCTACATTCTCAACACCTATTTCATGAGGTTTTAACATAACCTCTCCTTTTAATATGTATCCTTTACGAGTTATCGCTTTAATTTCAACATCGATTTCACCAATGCTTGTCAAAGCTTTACGCAGGATACTGACACTCCGTGTCAGAGATTGTTCAGTGACCACTAAATCTCCCCAAACTTCATCAAAAAGTTCGTCTTTTGAAACTAACTGATTAGCTTTACCACATAAGAGACGCAGTATATGAGCAGGTTTATGCTCTAAAGTGGTTTGTTTGTCGCCACGCATTAGTGTGTTGGTGGCATGGATGAAGTGTGTCTTTCCTAAGCAGAATTCGATATTTATTTCGGTCATATTTTTTCAGTTACTTACTACCTAAGTCCATTTACTGATTGATGAGTCTATCACATGCTTACGGAATTGTTACGGAGCTAAAAGATAACATTTTCATCAAGAATTTCACCATGAATCAAATAAGCTTCTCATCACTTTATATGTGAATGAGGAAAGACAGTGTCGGATTATCAAAAGTTTGAACACTCAATCTATTGTATCAATCAAGTAGCCAATTTTTATCCAGAAGGCCGACTGTTAATTACATCGAAAAAGCTGATCAATCTTGAACCGAAGATAAACACCATTATCCACGTACTGTTAGATCGCGTGAATATGGTAGTTGATAAGGATTCATTAGTTCAGCTCGTTTGGCGAGGAAAGGGTACATCCCAAGCATCAATTACTAGAGCAATGTCAATCTCACGCAAGACACTAACAGAGTTAGACCTGCCTGAAGGAAAAGAGATAGGCCTCAAGAATATCTACGGATTAGGCTATAGCTTGAATGCCAATGTCCAAAAGAAAACGATTAAATCAGGGCAGGAAGTCTATGAGTTACCTGAGAGTGGCTCGGCCTTGAGGAGCCCATTATGAATAGGCCACTGTTTCGCAAACAGGCAACCGAATTCCAAAATAATAGACTGCACGGTGAAATACTTATTACACCGAAAGCCTCGCAACTATCGATCACAGTCATCATTTTGTTTTTCGTAGCCACCATCTTGGTTTGGCTCATTAGCAGCACCTACGCAAAGAAGGAAAGCGTCACAGGTTGGTTAGAGCCCAAGCAAGGCATTGTCAAAATATACCCCAATAACAGCGTGGGGAAAGTAAAAGAAATATTTGTTAATAACGGAGAAGCCGTCACAAAAGGACAGCCATTAATGATAATTAACGGCGACCGTATATTAGCAGATGGCGCCAACTTAGAAGAACAACTGCTTGGCCAGTACGAGAAACAAAGACAACTGCTCGAAAGGCAACTCATTCGCGCTAATGAGCTGCACACTATTAGAAAAAATGAACTCATAGAACAAATAGAGTCAGCTATGAAAGATAAAGAGCAAATAAAGAGCCAAGTATTATTAACGGAAAAACGGCTTAAGTTGGCAGAGAATCAAAATGAAGTTGCCGAGCAAATGCACCGACAAGGACATGTTTCAAAGCTTGAGCTCAACAATTCAAAAGAGACCGCACTCGTTCTAGCAAGTGAATTACAGTCAGTTCTTCGAGAACAACGCTCATTAAACAATCAAGCCAAACAATTACAAACAGATCTAACACGTTTACCAAAAGAACAAGCAAATGAAGTTGATAGAATAAATCAAAGCCTCGGCGAACTATCTCAAAATATTGATCAGTTACGTGGACAACGAGCATACATCGTAAAAGCTTCAAGCGATGGAATCGTATCCAACTTGCAAGCAAGCCTTGGGCAACAAACGACATCAACTATGCCGCTACTCAGTATATTGCCAACAAGTCAGACAATGACTGCGAAACTACTACTGCCAATAAGAGCAGCTGGGTTTATAAACGAAGGGCAATCAATAGACATTCGCTACGATGCATTTCCATACCAAAAGTATGGATTACATAAAGGCAAAATAGATCGCGTCTCGACTAGCATCTTACTGCCAAACGAATTAGGTAGCTCTCCTGTAGCTGTTGACGAACCTGTATATCTAGTCCAAGCGAATATTGTAACGCCAATTCTCAAAGCATCGGCTATTGAGCTCCCCCTAAAATCAGGGATGACATTCACTGCTGATATCAAAATCAAAGACCGCACATTACTTGAGTGGCTATTTGAACCCATTCTAAGCTTAAGAGGAAAAATATAATGTCTGAATTAACATTAAGACCAGATAGCTTGCTTGACTTTAGTTTTAAGCGTCCTGTCCCGGTAATTCTTCAAACCGAAGCTGCGGAGTGCGGATTAGCATGCTTAGCCATGATTGCAAACTATCACGGTTATAAAACTGACCTCATGACGTTAAGGCAGAAGTTCTCGATATCAGCTCACGGTGCAACATTAAAGCAAATAATGAACACCGCAACGCAACTGAAACTTTCTAGCCGTCCGTTAAAGCTAGAAATGGAGCATTTGGAAAAGCTACAAACTCCCTGCATCTTGCACTGGGAACTGAATCACTTCGTTGTTCTTAAGAAAGTGACATCAAATAAAATCGTCGTTTTAGATCCAGCAGTAGGCCAACGCAGTTTTACATGGGAAGAGGCTGCAAATCTTTTTACCGGAATAGCACTTGAACTCATGCCAACGGCTGAGTTTGAAAAAAGAGAAGATAAGCAACCACTCACCTTCAAAAGCTTTTGGTCCCGTATAACAGGCTTAAAACGCAGTTTAACTAACATTCTAGTGCTTTCATTACTGTTGCAATTCTTCGCGCTACTTGGCCCCTATTATATGCAAACAGTAGTAGACGACGTCTTACTCAGAAGTGACAAAAACTTTCTGATGGTTCTAGCCATAGGATTTGGAATTCTGCTCTTAATAGAAACTACCACGTCTCTGTTCCGTGAGATGGTTATTGTCAATCTGTCTACTCGTTTAAATATCCAAATGTCAGCGAATATTTTCCATCACCTAATTCGCTTACCTATGGATTACTTTTCTAAACGACACATGGGAGACGTTGTATCTCGGTTTGGCTCTCTTGACAAAATAAGAGAGCTGATTACTACAGGTGTTATCTCAGCTCTGATAGACGGTTTAATGGCAATTATTACGCTCGTAGTGATGGCTATTTATAGTCTCAAACTGAGCTTAATAGTTTTGTCTATCTTAATCATTTACGCATTGCTTCGATACGCATTTTATCAGCCATTTAAACGCTTATCGCAAGAGAGCATTGTGTCAGCTGCTAAAGAGAGCTCGCATTTTATGGAGTCTCTAAGGGCTATACAAACGATAAAGCTTTTTGAAAAAGAAACTGACCGCCAAAGCCAATGGCAAAATAAGCTAGCTGAACGCATGAATAAAGGTATCAAGATTAAGCAATGGGAGATTGGTTTTAACACAATCAACAAACTTCTTTTCGGTATTGAAAATGTCGTCATCGTCTTCTTCGCGGCAAGTGCTGTTATCGATCAAGCCATGACTGTAGGTATGCTCTATGCCTTCATGAGCTACAAGACTCGTTTCATCACATCGATGGACGGGCTCATTGGCAAGTGGATTGAGTTCAAAATGCTCAGTCTGCACTTCGACCGTCTGTCAGATATCGTGTTTACTGACAAGGACAAAATGCAAAGAGACGGTTACGCAAGCAATAAGCAACTAGGGCTTTTAGAAGATCACGCTCAAACAATGCAAGGGAAGATTGAAGTTAAAAACCTAGCTTATTCCTATAGCCAAGCTGACACTCCTGTTTTTGAAAATTTAAGTTTTACCATAGAACCTGGCGAAACCGTCGCATTTATTGGTCCATCAGGCGGAGGTAAATCCACTCTGATCAAATGCCTTATGGGGCTAATATCACCCACAGAAGGGGAGATTTTGGTCGACGGCAAGCACTTGATCAATCAACCCTCATATAGACAACAAATAGCTGGTGTTATGCAAGATGATCAACTGTTAAGTGGAACTATAGCAGATAACATCGCTTGCTTTGATGCCAAGACCGACATCAAGAAAGTCATTGAATGTGCCCAAATGGCTTGTATCCACGACGACATAACCCACTTACCGATGCAATACAACACACTAGTCGGAGATATGGGTACAAGCCTGAGCGGAGGCCAACAACAACGTATCGTTTTAGCACGAGCTCTATATCGTAACCCCAATATCCTATTTATGGATGAGGCCACTAGCAATCTCGATACGCAAAACGAAGCGAAAATCAATGAGCACATCAAGCAGCTCTCAATTACTCGAATCCTCATAGCCCATCGACCAGAAACAATCAAAACTGCGAGCAAAATATTAGCGCTAGCAAATAATCAAATTCACGATGTCACTCAACAAGTGCACTCAAAATCAACAGTAACACAACAACTTTCTACTAATCCAAAAGGAGAATAGCATGCAACAGCAAGCAACCAACTCAAAATTGTCAAAGCGTGAAACTCAAATTATGGAGCATATCGCTACCGGCGCATTTAACAACCAAATAGCCGAATCTCTATTTATCGCAGAGAGCACAGTTAAATTCCACTGCTCCAACATATATAGAAAACTGGGCATAAAAAATCGAATTGAGCTCATTATAAATTTGAACAGCCAATCAAGAGCTCACTAATTAGATGCGTATCAAATCTAAAAAGTAACAGCCATACAACTGTTCAGGAGAAAAATGAAATGAAACACGTAGTAAACAAGAATCAATTGCTTAAAAACTTAAACATAGACATAAACAAGATCAGAGAGGTAAAAATGAAGAAATTAACAATGACTTTAGCAACATGCAGCATATTATTTGGCGCTTTTGCACAAGCTGGAGGTCACGACAAACAATTATTTATGACTGATCAAGACAGAGTGAATATTAAGCTATGTAAGGCAGTAAAGAGCAACAATAGATTGCACCTTCACTTAACACTAAAACATGCAAATATAAGTTATGAAGAAATGCAAAAAGGGTTAGTTTGCAATGGGCAAGATCCAATAACTTTTGCCATGCTAAATAGCTCTGAAAAGACTGCATCTACTATCGCATCCAGAACACATCAAGAAGAAAGGGTTGTTCTGGCACAAAACTAATGACAGCTCTACGACGTTTGTCAAAGGCAAATCTGACCCCATATCAGATTTGCCTCAGGCTTTCTTACTCATAATTCAAGCAAAAAAATAGCCTAACATCAAGGTATTAAAATGAAAAACATATTTACAGTACTTATTCTATTGTGTACTACTTTGACCGGTTGCAGCCTAAACCACGCTGTAAAGTTTTATCACTCACAAACTGAAACGAAATCGGAGTGGCGAACAGAAAGTCATGTTGCCACTTTGCCTTTTAAGCTTGTTGACCAAAAAATCTTAATACCAATATCTGTTAATGGTAGTCAAACGCTCAACTTTGTTCTAGATACAGGTTCTCCAGCCACAGTTATCATTGCAAGCCATAAAACGAATGATTTGGAATTAAAGACTGAAGGCAAATTATTCGTGGGAGGGGTAGGTGATAAAGGGAACTCACAGGCAAGCTTTGTGCATAATACAGATATCAAGGTTGGCGATCTTACAATTGTTGATAAATCCATTGTGTATATTCCGTTGTCAGGGTTGCCTTTATTCGACAACTTAGATGAAATATATTTTGATGGCATCATTGGTTATAATTTATTGTCTGATTTTATTGTTGAGCTTGATTACGACACATCTATGATGACGCTATATGATAAGGAGACCTATAGCAAAGCCAAATATTTGAAAGAAGGCTGGGTTTCAGTCCAATTAAGTGTCGAAGACTATTTCCCTTATCTTAGCAGCAAAGTAAAACTATCAGAGAATTCCACACCTTTGGATCTAAAGCTTCTTTTAGATACAGGAGATTCTGGCTCATTGGCCCTAGCTCCAAGAACACACGACAACATTACATTTCCGACTCATTATTATACTTCTACAGCTCGAGGGCTAAGTGGTGATTTGGAGAGCTATAAAGGTTTTTTAGCGACAGCAGAACTTGGCAATGAGACTTTCACCAATATAGTAGGCTCCTTCTCTGATGGAGCAGTTATTGATACAAATGTTGATAACAGTAAGCATAATGGTTCAGTCGGTAATAAATTATTTAGCAAGTTCAATGTTGTCTTTAATTATCAGGATAGTTACGTACTCCTAAAAAGGAATCATAGGTTCAATATACCAATAAAAGCAGATCGTAGTGGCTTAGGTATGACTGTATTAGCCAATAAGAGCGGCTATGTTGTGAAACAAATCGTAGCCAATACGTCCGCTGAAAAATCCAAGTTAAAGTATGGAGATGTAATTACCAAATTTAATAACTTGCCTGCATCACAAGAAAATATTGAAAAACTAAGGCATGTATTATCGTCCAATAATGAATATGTCGACCTATGTTGGACCTCCAGCAATGAAGAAATATGCGATAAACTGGCTCTAGAAGATAGAATTAGAACAGACGTAAATTAATTGCTCTTCAAGATACCAAGAGCCTTTTATACAGCCGAGAAATGTTAATGCTCGGCTTATCTCTTTCTACTTGCCATTGAGCACGACCAAAAAATAATACGCGCTTCACGTCAAATACTTAGCCAGTATTGTTGATACCCAATCCACTGTTTCCGCAAATCAAAAACAAGCTCCTTTTACCTCTTACTCTTTGTTCTTCTTGAACGTTCCGTCAGGCTATCTCAATCATGAGTATGACTTTGAGCAAGCTGTTGTATTGATCATTTTACTCTCTAACCTTCTGCTTTATATGAAGGCCAAGGGAAAGTGTACGTCCACAATATAGTGGCTATCACATGACCCAATTCAAACAGAGTGAGGGGACTGGAAGCGAATATTAGCAGAAAAGGAAATTGCTGTAGTGATGGAGTCACTTAGGTTTTCTTCTGACGATTGAAAAGAAACAGGTGGATAGAAGAATATATTCTACTCTGCATCCTCCCTTGAAAACGTCTTTGAATATATTGAGAGCCTTCTATAACCCGAGAAGAAAACACAGTGGGTATAGAGCACTGAATATAGAAAACAATATTATCAGTAGTTTGAAAAAGCTCAGAGAGCTTATCAATTCTTTAAACTAGGTATTCGATGGCTTTAATTAAGTAAGGAATTAAAGTCATCGCTTTCAGGGAAGTCCCGACAATAATACCAATTTATAGAGTTACACCGTTACTTTTCAAGATTGCGATACACAAACCCTTAAGCTAAATTAATGAAGCGAACTTTATACTCAATAGTTGGATGACTAGTATGCAATAGGAGAGCTATCCTTTTGCTATCATTTAAAAATTCAATCTCTATACCAAAATGGGTAGCTCTCTATTTCAAAGAAGGTGTATCAACTCCAACTTGAGTTAATACTGACAACTCAGCGTACGACAGTTATTTTGAATGTGTTTTAATTCTGTCTTCTAAAACTAATTTGTCGCATTTATGTTGATTACTTGAGATCCAGCATAGATCAACATATTCAGCATCGGATGCCAGCATTCGCCTAAATTTTTCAGCATTTTCTTGTGATGCAGGCAAATTGTTGAACGAATGAATCACATCACCTGGCTTAAGTCCAAACTTCTCAGAAGCTGTATCTTCTATCACTAATTTAACAGCATACCCTTTATTATTCACTAGTACAGTCATACCCAACCCACTTCTATCTGCTTGTATTAGCGTATCAAATCGATGATTCTTTTGAAGAAGCATATATTGGTCTTGATAATTGAAAACAACATTGAACTTACTTAACAATCCGTTGCCAACAGAACCATGATATTCAAGCTGCTCTAATTTCGCATCGACCACAGCTCCATCAGAGAAAGCGCTTAACAGGTTATTGAATGTTGTGTTACCCAGCGTAGCCGACTTAATAAAGCTATGGTGATTTTTTACATCACCACTTAACCCTTGTGCAATCGACGTATAATATTTGTCAGGTACAACTATTCCTTCATGTGTTTTAGGAGACAGAGCAACAGTGCCACCAGCTCCAGTATCTAGAATAAGTTTCAAATCCAAAGGTTCAGAGTTTTCTGACAGCTGTACCCTACTTTCAATATAAGGAACAAAACCTTCAATACTTAACGGAGCGGAGAGCCACTCGGTTTCATCATATTTAGCATCCCCATATTCACCTTTATCGTAAAGTGTAATCATAGAATCGTCGTAATTGATTTCAACAATAAAATCAGCTAACAAGTTATAACCAATAATGCCGTCAAAAAACACTTCTCCTAATTCGTCAAAAAAAGGCAACTCTGATAAAGGGATACTAATGATAGATTTGCCAATTATGGTGAGATCCCCTATTCCTATATCGATATCATGCACATAATAAACATTCAAGCGCTCACCATCACCTAACCCCCCAGCAGATCCTTTCCCATCACTAGATAGATTTAAATCAGTCGTACTAAGGCTTTCGACAACAACGGTAACTGGAGAACCTGTATCCAAAACAAATTTTAGAGGCTTACTACCATTGATTGATAAGGGCACTAATATCTTTTCATCCACTAGCCTAAAGGGTAAAGTGGTTACATGGTGTTCAGTTTTCCACTCCGAGTTCGTTTCAGTTTGTGAACGGTAAAACTTAACTGCATGGTTCAAACTACAGCCTGTTAAAGCAAGGCAGGACATAGAGAGAATTAGAAGTATGTTTTTCATTTTTAAAACCTAAGTTATAAGTGATAAAGTTATTTGTTTACGTAGCCTAGGCTATTAGAAAAGCCAAAGATGCCACTAATATTAGAGTGATTAATTACCATTGGGCAAATTTTTACAACCCTGAATTACATAGGAATTACTAACCTAGTTAGCTTCCAAAGCATTTCTCTTGAGAAATCTATAGTAATTATATATAAACTCCATGTAACCTATACCTGAGTTGGGTTTTATCAGACATGAATCAACTGAATAACTAAAATAAATTTAGTGTCTTATGCATTACCAATACATTTAACCATATTATCGAGAAAGGTAGCTCTTAAAAACTCCATCCTTAAATCTATCTAATTTTACAAATAGGTTAGTCATATTGTTTATGATCACACAGTTAACCAATCGGCTAGAGTTATAGTATTACCAAATTACAGATAAAGCAGATAGATCAAAAAACATTGCCGTTAGCCAGATAGAAAAGCACAAGCATATTTAACATTGATTTATTTTGGTTCTTCAAAAAACAAGTGACATTTAATTACTCTAAAAAATTAAAAACACCTCAAGATAAACCTACTACACACCATTAAAATATTAAATCGGGTAAAAATCAGGAATAAATAAGACTAAAACTCAACTCTTGGATAGGTTACAAAAAAAAACAACTAGCTATCATTTAATCACTTGGAAAAATACCAAGAAAAACGCAATTTTATATTAACTTAAACATATAGGAATAATATTATGAAAAACGAAATGAACTTTGATTTTGATCAAGAGCTTAACACAGCTGAACTAACCGACGTAGAGCTAAACAGCATCTCTGGTGGAAGCCGTGCAACTGACGTCTTAGATGCAGCTATCTTAGTGATACGTATCATCAAAGCGTTATAATTGCCAATATGGAAATAGCTCAGTTTCTGACTGATATTTCAATTGGTATTAATGAGAGCCCTTGTATTGATAAACACAATCAATACAGGTAGCTCTCTGCCTCTCTATATAGCACCCCCCTATTATTTCTATTTTTCAAAAAAATCGACACGCATAACAGTATATTAAGAAAGGCTATCAATAATATACTCGGCAGAGCTCAATCCAGTCGACACAACACCACAAAGCAAGCAAATAATCCAGATTTAGTGCCAAAGTTTTAATCAAAATTACAATAAACCTTTACCTCATAGAATAGATTTAAATCCACCCACAATACAACCCAACCTTACTCAACTCGAAAAAATCCAACATTAAAAATGGGATTAAATAACATAAAACCAGTCACACAAAAGAAATAAAAAACAAATATAAAAACTAAATAAAAATTAAAAACCCAACTATCAGCTAGGTTACAATAAAATAAAAAAAGATATTATTAACTCACTTGGAAAAAACACCAAGAAACAAACTTTATACTAACTTAAACATATAGGAATATAATTATGAAAAACGAAATGAATTTTGATTTTGACCAAGAATTCAACATGACAGAACTAAACAATGCTGAGCTTGACAGCATCTCTGGCGGTACGCGTACTACTGATATTTTGGAGCGCGTTCTTACTATCGTAGAGCTACTTTCTTAAACCGAAACCAATAGAAAAATATAGGAATAATATTATGAAAAACGAAATGAACTTTGATTTTGACCAAGAACTTAATGCAGCTGAATTAACTGACGTAGAGCTAGACAGCATCTCTGGCGGAAGCCGCGCAACTGACGTCCTAGATGCAGCTATCTTAGTGATACGTATCATCAAAGCGTTATAATAGCCAATATGGAAATAGCTCGGTCTCTGACTGACATTTCAATTGGTATTAATGAGAGCCCTTGTATTGATCAGCACAATCAATACAGGTAGCTCTCTGCCTTTCATTATATAATACTTTTCCTTTCCCGCACTCTTTTAATCAAAAACAAAAACTTTATAAAAACGAAGAACACTTAAATCTTATCAATCAATTCCATCCTCAAAAATAAAACAAATTAATAAACATAAAAAACCAACCTACCGGATAGGTTACAAAAAAATAAAAAAAGATATTATTAACCCACTTGGAAAAAACACCAAGAAACAAACTTTATACTAACTTAAACATATAGGAATATAATTATGAAAAACGAAATGAATTTTGATTTTGACCAAGAATTCAACATGACAGAACTAAACAATGCTGAGCTTGACAGCATCTCTGGCGGTACGCGTACTACTGATATTTTGGAGCGCGTTCTTACTATCGTAGAGCTACTTTCTTAAACCGAAACCAATAGAAAAATATAGGAATAATATTATGAAAAACGAAATGAACTTTGATTTTGACCAAGAACTTAATGCAGCTGAATTAACTGACGTAGAGCTAGACAGCATCTCTGGCGGAAGCCGCGCAACTGACGTCCTAGATGCAGCTATCTTAGTGATACGTATCATCAAAGCGTTATAATAGCCAATATGGAAATAGCTCGGTCTCTGACTGACATTTCAATTGGTATTAATGAGAGCCCTTGTATTGATCAGCACAATCAATACAGGTAGCTCTCTGCCTTTCATTATATAATACTTTTCCTTTCCCGCACTCTTTTAATCAAAAACAAAAACTTTATAAAAACGAAGAACACTTAAATCTTATCAATCAATTCCATCCTCAAAAATAAAACAAATTAATAAACATAAAAAACCAACCTACCGGATAGGTTACAAAA
>CAZXIN010000011.1:94696-125120 GCA_964640795.1 uncultured Pseudoalteromonadaceae bacterium
AAAATAAAACAAATTAATAAACATAAAAAACCAACCTACCGGATAGGTTACAAAATAAATCACTAACTTATAATTAACTCACTTAGAAAATCTAAGAAGTAAAACGCGATATTTAATGAGTCGCATAAATTACAACACAAAGAGGAATATGATGATGAAAAACGAAATGAACTTTGATTTTAACCAAGAACTTAATGCAGCTGAATTAACCGATGTAGAGCTAGACACTATCTCTGGTGGAAGCCGCACTACAGACATTATTGAAACTGTTGTCACGATTTTGATATTAGTTCTTTAAGCCTATCAATAATACTCAATTAATAAAACGAACACAGGAATACGATGATGAAAAACGAAATGAACTTTGATTTTGACCAAGAACTTAACGCAGCTGAGTTAACTGACGTAGAGCTAGACA
Source organism: uncultured Pseudoalteromonadaceae bacterium (assembly GCA_964640795.1). GTDB lineage: Bacteria > Pseudomonadota > Gammaproteobacteria > Enterobacterales > Alteromonadaceae > M269. The sequence continues at coordinate 95,115 of CAZXIN010000011.1, forward strand.
GCATCTCTGGCGGAAGCCGCACTACAGACATTATTGAAACTGTTGTCACGATTTTGATATTAGTTCTTTAAGCCTATCAATAATACTCAATTAATAAAACAAATACAGGAATACGATGATGAAAAATGAAATGAACTTTGATTTTAACCAAGAACTTAATGCAGCTGAATTAACCGACGTAGAGCTAGACAGTATCTCTGGTGGAAGCCGCACTACAGACATTATTGAAACTGTTGTCACGATTTTGATATTAGTTCTTTAAGCCTATCAATAATACTCAATTAATAAAACGAACACAGGAATACGATGATGAAAAACGAAATGAACTTTGATTTTGACCAAGAACTTAACACAGCCGAGTTAACTGGCGTAGAGCTAGACAGCATCTCTGGTGGAAGCCGTGCAACTGACATCTTAGATGCTGCTATCTTAGTAATACGTATCATCCAAGCGTTGTAATAACCAATATGGAAATTGCTCAGTCTCCGACTGGCATTTCAATTGGTATTAATGAGAGCCCTTGTATTGATCAGCACAACCAATACAGGTAGCTCTCTGCCTTTCATTATATAGTACTCTTCCTTTCCCACACTCTTTTACTCAAAAACGTACTCACCAAAAGCGAAGGTTCATCAATGAGTTAATTAGACTTACTAGAAATTGAAAGTAAAAAAGCTCACTTAAACACTCACGATGCTCACCTACAACAGCATGAATTATGACCTCTACGAAACACAATCGTAAAACCAATCAAGAGGCTAGGTTACAAGACGCAAAGCTTAACTTACTATTAATCCACTTGGAAAAAACACCAAGAAGAAACAAGAATATACTTTAAATAAATTTATTAAATGACATATAGGATGAGTACTATGAAAAACGAAATGAACTTTAACTTAGAACAAGAAATCAATATGGAAGAACTAAACGATATTGAGATAAGCAATATTTCCGGTGGAAGTCGAAATATCCTAGATAGCCTTGTTCTCTGCATAACACCAGGTTGTCGTGGCGAACTATAAATAGGTTTAGATAACAAACATGAAATATTTTCAGATAGACAGATAAATTTATAAGGAGAAAAAAATGAGCATAATATCAAAAGAAGAAACCCCAAATTATATGGCTGAATTGAGCAATGAGGAAACTAGAGAGATCAGCGGAGGCCATGAGCAAGATGGAAGCGCAGGGAGTGGAATAATCAGTCTTTTTGAAAGAATTTTTTGCCCCTCAGCACATAATTAATATATCAAGCATAAAAAACAAAAAAAGATGAGCAGCTAAAACTTAGGCGCTCATCTTTTTTCTATACCCCGCCACACAAAAAAACAATAAAAACCAATCCACCGTCGAGGTTACAAAAATAAAAAAGAACATAAAATAAACCAAAATAAAAATCAAAGTTAAGTTAGAAATTTACAAGTCAGCTTTAGAAATTTTTAAAAAGGTAATATTTATGTCACAATTTTCAGATAACTATAACGCTTCCCCAGACTTTGGGCAGATTACAGAGTCACAAGGTTCATCTAATACTCAATCTCTATATCATGCTGTTACAAATATTTATGAATTCCCGCAGTATTTAAAACCAGCCTTCACCTTTATTGAACGATTATTAACAAAAATGAATGTTTCGATAGTAGATGAACTCCCTTCTTCTTCAGAGTTAAATTACTTAGCGACACTAGACCATTTGGCTTCAGAAGCTTCAGCAGAGATTACATGTTTACCTAAAACTAATTTATCAGAGCTTGAGGTACAGGAAGCTTATACTAGACAATATGCCCCTTTCTCTCTGATGCCGGCAGCATGGCTGAAGAAAGCGACTCGCCTAGTCTATGCTGAGAAGGAAAGCGGCGTTCTCATTCAAGAGATTGCAAAGAAGTGGCAAAGTATTACTTACGGCCCAACTCCGGAAGGTTTAGATATGCGAACTGAATTTCAACAGGCAATTGATGCTGTAGTTGAATGCAATGATCCATCTTTCGTTTGTAACTATCAAGTCACCCCACACTCCCTTGAACATGCTCTATCAGGCATTTGCTTAGGCTTATTTCCAGGCTCTTTCATGCCAGAAATTGTCGGTTACAACTTCTGGCAAGCCAATGTCGGTTTGTATACTTTACTCAGCGACAAAAATAGAATAACTGTTCATCATGAGATGTCACAAGAACTAAAAAATCAAAGTGCAAAGCTTGTTGAGTTATTCATGCTCGAAGCCGGTCCAAGAGCGAGTGCATTATACCCTAGAGTCATTAAAGGGTTCACACTTGCTCAGAAAAATCACTTACAATGGCGCAAAGCACTATATTACCAGTTGAGTAATACATCACCACAAATGAAGATGTATCAACTCCTTACAGCTAAAGCCCGTTATGCGAAAGGATTCCATAAAGGTATCCAAGTTAGTGGCAAGCCTCTCGATCAATACTTTGCAGAGGGCCCTAATGGCTGCGCTGATTTATTAAGAAAACTTAGAGCGACACCATATATAAATAGTAGATGTCCACACCACTCAGCACTAATAAAGCAATCAACGTCTTTAAAGGGAAAGATGTTTGGTATATTCAATACTGAAGAGCTAGCGACAATCCAATCCTGGATAGAACAAAGCAATGATTCAGATGACGTCACTGGACTGAACATAAGCGCCCCCTCATTGATGGGAGATTATACTGCTCCAGTCGATGTAGAAAGTTTTCAAGAAGCTTCCGACAAGTACTTTTCGTCAAAAACTATTTCAGAGCTGACATTCTACCTTGCAAACAGTGACAGATACCCGATTGTTATCCCTAACTTAGTCCGTTGTGCTGAGTTTTCTATCAAATCATTGAATAAAAGTGCAGCTTTAACTTGTCCAGAGCCTGACATTCCTCCTTATTCTCTTAGAGCTGTTGAGATGATGATTGAACGAAACAGGCAACTACATATGAAAAAGTTCGAGATAGACAATGAACCTCACCTCAAAGGCCAAGATCTTATTAACAAACATGCTAACAGCTTCTCTGCATATTGTACTGATGGTTGCTGGTTAGACGGCACAATGCAACCAGAGAAAATGCATAAAGAGGAGTATCGGATATTATTCGATATTTACAGAGATGAAAATGGAGCCGGAGATTTTAGTGCAAATCACAACATAATCGCTCGTAAGCTACTTAACTCGATGGGTTATCAATTCCCTTCCATCAACCAACCTGAGTTCTACACCACAGGAAATTCACAATCCAGCTTCATAACCCCTTTCATACAATTCAGTTTATCAACAGACACTGTCAGATACTTACCAGAAATATTAGGTATTAACCTAACCTTGGAAACAAACGGAATTGGCTGGAAGTATCGAAGAGATTCGGCTGAACTGAAAGCTGACGGATACGATCCGCTATACATGGATGTTCACGTTACTATTGACAATTTTGCCAGTGGTCATGGCTACATGGCGAAGCGCGCCATCATAAGTTACCTCGAAAGTGCAAAACAATTTGGTACAGAACACCAAAAACGTATGTGGGAAAGGGTTTTCTGCGCCTACACAGGTATGACTAACTTGTTTGATAGAGCAACCAACCCCGATATAAGACAAATTTATATCGAACTACATAATTTTACTATCGAGCAAATGCTTAAGGCCAACGAGCAAACAAAACCATCTGTCGTATAAATATATAACACCAGAATTAGCTTAAGTGACTTATGTAAAAAGGTCTCATTTTCGGTTAATTCTTTAAGAGACAGGCTATTATCTGAACCTCAGCAAAGTAAATACAGGTGTTGAAATGGAATACAATTCAATACCTGCTTTTATTCATTTATCTAAAACCGTATAAATATGCAGTTTAAAAGCATCCCCTTTGCACCCACAAGAGAGATAAGGTTTCAGTATTCTATAAAAGTGTTGCTTCAATAACCGCACTATTGTTGAATGGGTTTGATTGGTAGGAGATTAGTGAATCGCCTTATCTCCCCAGATCTCCTTAGTGCGTTTATCACGACCACAACCCCACCGATAGCTTAGGTAGCGAAGAGGATTTCGTTTATAAAAGTCTTGATGGTAGGCTTCTTCGCCTTTTACTGGATAAAACTTTGACGCATTCAGGATAGGCGTAACAACTTTCTCATCCGGAAATTGCTCAACGACAGCTTTCTTTGATGCCTCTGCTATTTTCCGCTCTTCTTCATTGGCTACAAATATAGCCGTGCGATAACTTGGGCCTTTGTCACAAAATTGGCCATTTGGATCGAAAGGATCGATCCCCAGCCAATAGTGATCGAGAATTTCTTTATAGCTGACTATTTCGGGGTTGTAGGTTATTTCAACAACCTCATAGTGCCCTCGATGGTTGCCATTGTAGGTGGGGTTTGCAATTTTACCGCCAGAGAAGCCAGAAACAACATCTGTCACACCTTCAAGCTTTTCGAAGTCGGCTTCAATGCACCAAAAGCACCCACCAGCTAATATAGTTTTGGCGGCCATGGCTTGATTCACCCCAGCCAGCAAACTGATTGATAATGCCACCACTATTACAAGTTTATTCATATCGACTTCTCTTTTCTAAAACCACTCGCCATTGTAGACGGTGAAAAACACAGATCTTATGTCTATTCTATTGACACTCAGCCATGGGACCGTCTCAACAACAATTACTATTCATAACCGAACAGAACACCATCATAAACGAACATGGAATACTTCAAGCTCGTTCACAAGAAACCTAACAATTTGAAAAATATAGACTTTATTTTTGGCATGAATATTCCTATATGACAGTATTAACAATAATCATATTAACCATTCATGAAGATAGAATTATCGCACAGAAAACCTTGGATTAGGTGGGCTGCAATAACATGCTTTACCCTAATGCTAGGGTTTGCTATTTATCAGGTCAAAAGCGCACCTGTTAAACGCGTCCCTCGAGACGGTTTGAGTTTTCAGACTGTACAAAATGGCAGTCTAGATATTTATACGGATGTTTATGGTGAACTCGTCTCTGCGCGCGAGCAGCTTCTAACTGCACCAGCCATGGGGAATGTCACTGAAGTACTAGCACTACCCGGCACAAAAGTAACACCAGACACCCCTATTCTTCGCTTATCGAATCCACAGTTGGAACAAGAAGTCAGTCAAGCTCGAGGGTTACTCGCCGAAAAGCAAGCTGAACGAGAAGCTTTCAAGTACGAACAGAAAAATGACAGGTTGAATTTCCAAGGACAGATTGAAGACATCAAATCAGAAATAGAAAAGGCCAAACTCGAACAATCTGTACAACAAAACTTATTAAATAGAGGCGTTGCCTCAGTTATTGAGCTAAAACGCGCCAATTTAAGCGTTAAACAACAATCTGCTCGATTAAACTTCGAGCAGCGAAAGTACGGGCAATTTGTTGAAATGCAGGCTCATAAATTGAAACAAATGGACATTACCTTAGAACAACAACAAGCGACTACACATGCATTGGAAACACAACTCGATAGTATGTTTCTGCGTGCTGGTATGTCAGGTTCTTTGCAGTCACTCGAAGTTGAACTAGGTGAGAGCGTGCAATTAGGCCAAGCATTGGCGAGAGTTGGCAGTGACCGAGAACTTATTGCTCGCTTACGTTTACCACGAAATAAAGCAGATCAGATCGACATTGGTGCGCCTGTTATTATTGATACACAGAAAGGGCTATTAAAAGCACGCATTAGGCGAGTTGAAAGTGTTGTCACCGAAGGCTTTGTTAGAGCCGATGCAATGATTGAAGGTAAGCTAACATCCAATGCTCGCCCATCACTTGCGGTCTCAGCCAAGGTATTTGTTGAACATAGGGACAACGTCACCTATGTAGAGCAAGCTTCGGGGTTCCGTCCTAACAGCCGCCAATCTGTCTTTGTATTGAGCGAAAACCATCGACTACAGAAGAGGAATATCACTTTCGGCCCTTTATCTTTCAAGAAACTCCTTGTTACTGATGGATTAGATTCGGGAGAAGAGCTCGTCAGTAGTGAGATGCAAACATTCAACAAATTCGAGCAAATTATTATCGAAGGATAGTAGGTGACACTCAATGATATTAGATACCAACCAAATGCCACGCATAAAAGAAGAGGAAGCCTAGCCATGCAAAAAGTCGTTATTATGCAAAATATCCACAAACACTACACCAGCCGACAGCTTGAAACTCACGCTTTGCAAGGCATTTCACTCGAAATAGATAAAGGAGAGTTTGTGGCCATTACCGGCCCATCAGGCTGTGGAAAGTCAACCTTGCTTTCTATCATGGGGTTGATGGACTCTGCCAATAAAGGAAATTACACGCTGGCAGAAATAGACACATCAAACTTAAAAATCGATCAGCGAACGCAAATTAGGAACAAACATATCGGTTATGTGTTTCAGTCTTTTAACTTAATCGACAGTTTAACTGTTTTTGCTAATGTCGCATTACCCTTAGAGCATAGGGGAACTAGGCAATCAGAAATTAAACAACGTGTTGAAGAAGTTCTAACACAAGTAGATATGCTTGAACGGCAACATTATAAACCGAATCAACTATCAGGTGGTCAGCAGCAACGTATCGCTGTTGCACGTGCATTGGTAGGCAAACCCGATCTCATGCTGGTCGACGAGCCAACAGGTAACCTTGATAGTAAAAATGGTGACCAAGTCATGACACTCTTACAACAGTTGAACACCCAAGGTTCAACAATAGTCATGGTGACACACGACAACCGATATGCTCAATGTGCAACGAGACAAATCCGACTGCTAGATGGGAAAATCATTACGGAACAAGCTGTCATTCAAAAAGAGAGTGAAATCGCATGAGCATATACAAAACAGCTTGTTTAAATGGCATAGGCCGCATATTCACCTTACCAAGGCTGAGTATACCGCTAATTTTAACACTAGGTTTAACATTAGGAGCGGTACTCAGTGTCATCGCTATCAGTTCCGCTTTGCTATTCCAGCCATTAGCAGGAGTTAAAGACGAAAGCTCTATCAAAACACTAGATTTCAAATTAAAAATGTCTGAGGAACTTATTGTGTCGTATTGGAGTATGCGGCAGTTAGCAAATTTCAGTGAAACCTATCAATATTTAGGCGAATGGGCTGGAATTTCGTCAAACCGTCAAGACATTTTAGTTAATGATGCAAATGTTCAAGCGACACTGCACTATGCGTCAAGTAATATTCTGGATGTCTTAGGCACCCGTCTTATTCATGGGAAAGGAACACAGGTTGATACTCCCGATGATTTGGTGTGGATTTCTGAGTCATTATGGAAAGGCTCGTTTTCTGGTGACAAGTCAGCGATTGGCAAACAGATCAGTGTAAACGATAAAACATATATCATTGCCGGTGTACTCGAGGATCTAAAAGCAGTTGCCAGCAACCAACCCGTATTGTCAGACCAAGTTTGGCTAGTTACCAACCTAATTGATCTCGTCGGCCAACCTGAGGATGGCAATATTACGAGTGAGTTGGAAACTATCTTATTAAAAACCGATAAAGCTATCGATCAGATACCTCAGGTAAACGAAATTAATCAATGGCTTGAAGACTACGTATCAACCTACACTGACGAACAAGTGGCTACAGGCTACCTCAATGCGATTAAAAACATTAGCAAAGAAAGCAAAGCTAACGACTATCGCAGCAACCTTCTAGGAGGCACTAAGAGCCTATTGATAACACTGGCCATTGCAGTGTCGGGTTTACTAGTAATGGCTGTCATTAACTTACTCAATTTGTTTATTGCTCATTATCAAGGCCGAAACAAGGAGTTTGCTATTCAACTAACGCACGGCGCATCTTTAACCAAAATGCGATTCCTTGTTTTCCTCGAAAATATGCCAAGCTTCTTGATGGCAATCATTGTTGGTTTACTAACAGCTGGTTGGGTTATTAAGGCGTTACCACTGATTTCGGGCGATAATCTGCCTTTATTAGATACGATTAAAATTGATCTCTCGACTGTCATATCATCCCTCATTATTGTATTTCTCTTTAGCCTCTTAGTGAGCGCGTTATCGCTTGTCGATCTAAACAAAAAAGCACTCGCGGAAAACCTCAACAGCAGCGGTAAAGGATCACAAGCTCAGAATAACCAATGGTTAAGTCGTAGCTTGATGGTTGTTCAGCTATCTATTGCATCACTTCTGTTAACAGCATCTATCATGTTAGCGGCGCAAAGTTACGACGCAGTATATCGAGATCTAGGTTATGAATTAGGCAATCACTATGTTGTTCAACTGAGAAACAATGATGATCAATGGTTAGAAAAACTCAGAGAAAATGAAAAGTACCAAGGTAGTGAATTGCAAGCGCTACATCACAGTCTCGATAAAATCATAGAAACTGAAGTCCCTAATGCAAAAATTATCATTAACTCAGAAGCGCCTTTATCACAGAGCTTTTCCGTTAGTATTAGTATAGACGATGAAGATCCGTCTATCAGGGTACTCTATCAAAATAGGCATTTCAGCCTTGGTTTCTTTGAAGCATTCAATATTCCTTTCTTAGCTGGTTCAAACCTCACCAAAGAACAAATAGATAATGGAGAAAGTAGAGTCATCATAGACGAAGCTATGGCTCAAGCAATGTTTCCTGATATACCCTATGCTGACATTATTAATCAGCCTATTGAATCCTTAGGTCCCGCCAATGATGAGGGAGAGCCGCAATTTGTTGTCAACGGAATAGTCCGCAACATTCGAAGCCAAGCAGGCTCAACCAATACCAGTGTTATGCCAGCAGTTTATAGTGCAAACATTAATTCAAGCCGATTTGTCTTTATTACTGTTGCTTTGCCTAAAGGGCAAAATATGACTCCGGATATGATTGAAAATGCGATATTGTCGAAACATCCACGGCTATCGCTGATTAACCTTATATCCCTCAAGGACATGTGGAAAAGTCACACATCGAGTCAGCGCGTGAGCTTGTCTATTATCATAGCAGTCAGTGGTCTAACGATGCTCCTAGCAGCTATAGGTGTAGCCGGATTAACCCAAATGGCGACTAATCATAAACTTTATGAACTTGCTATACACATGGCTTTAGGAGCAAAACAATCTAGATTGATTTACTTTATATTTAAAGATGCCACTTGGATGCTATTGATAGGCCTAGGATTAGGTTTTACGGTCTCGGTATTTGGGTATCAATCTATTCAACAACAGATGGCTATTTTGCCTTCTTTTGATTGGGCAATTATGGGAATAATGGATATAGGCTTGATTACTATAGTGGTTATAGCAGTGGTTATGCCAGCATGGCGCACAATAAAAGCTGATCCAATTGGCGCGTTACGTCAAGAGTAAAAGTGCAAGTGCTAGCACTTGCATTCAACTTAATTGACGTTACTAATAGTATAGATAGATTTATATAGTAGAGATGCAATGAAACAAGGCCCAACAATCTTGGTTGCGGACGATGATGCAGATATTCGATTGGCTCTCGAGTTACTGCTGATAAGCAATGGATACAACGTCATACATGCGCAAAACCTGCAAGAGGTAGAGCAAAAAGTGCGCTTACAACAACCTCAACTCGTTCTTCTCGACATGAATTTTAGTCAGGACACGACCAGCGGTGCCGAAGGCCTATCTCTTTTGAATAAGTTAGTTGATACACCTATACCTATCATTCTAATGACGGCATGGGGCAGTATCGACTTAGCTGTCGAGGGTCTGAAAAGAGGTGCAAGCGACTTCTTCGAAAAGCCATGGAATAAAGAGAAGCTGCTCAATAGCATCAAGCAGCAGCTAGAGTTATCACAAATAAAACTGGAGCATGCTGAATACAGGCATTTATTAAGTAACCCTCACTCACCTGCAACTTCATCGCCAGAAAATGAGTGGATAAGCAACTCAAAGGCAATGCAAGCGATTGAGCAACTAGTGAATCAAGTCGCAAAAACCGATGCTAATGTATTGATACTAGGAGAAAATGGTACAGGAAAATCACATCTAGCTGAACGTATTCATCAGCTATCTACTCGACGAGTTCACCCTTTTATTTCAGTCAATATGGCTGCTATACCAGACAACTTATTCGAGAGTGAGTTATTTGGTCATCAAAAAGGAGCTTTTACGGACGCTAAACAACATCGCGTAGGACGATTTAAGCTCGCAGACAAAGGTACTCTGTTTTTTGATGAGATTGGCTCTCTGCCAATCCACTTGCAACCTAAGCTTTTAAGAGTGTTGGAGACAGGCCAATACGAGGTTCTTGGCTCTAGCCAAACGATACAATCTAATGTGAGACTAATTAGTGCAACCAACGCCAACTTAACACAGTCTGTATCAGAACAAGCTTTTAGACAAGATCTCTTATATCGGTTAAATACATTCGTCATTGACATGCCAGCATTGCGAGACAGGCCCGAGGATATCTCGGCTTTGGCACAAAAATTCATCCATCAATTTTGCCGAAAATATCAAAAACGCGAGCTAACGCTATCAGTTAAAGCACTGAGTAAACTCAAAAAGCACTTGTGGCCAGGCAATATTCGGGAGCTAAGCCATGTTATGGAACGTGCTGTATTAATTTGCTCTAGCGATGTGGTTGACGCACCAATACTCATGCTAGACTCACATCAAAGCGAGCCCCCTGTGACACTTAAAACGCTAGAGGCATCAGAGAAGCAACTGATAGAAAAAGCAATGAGCGTCACCGAAGGGAATGTCATAGATGCGGCCAACATACTTGGTATATCCAGAAATGCACTCTATAGACGAATAGAAAAATACACGCCGGACCTGATTAGAACCTTCCCAAAAGAGTGAGTGCAAACAGTTGAATCAAGAACGACGACTTGTGTTTGGGCTCACACTAACTTGCATAACCATCTTGATACTTATTGGTGCCCTCACCTGGAGTGTCGGTTGGCACTTGTTGAGTATCATCACTACCTTACTTATTGTGTCTTACCCTCTTATTTGGATCGCTTGGAAAGTATTCTCTTGGTGGCGAGATACGGTTATGCAGCTTACAACCTATACCCAAATATTACGTAACGGTAAGCAGAACTTAAAAATGAAGCCACTGCACCCTAATGACTTAATGATGCAATTACGCCAAGAGATTGAGAGTCTAGCAGAAGCGCAATACCAGCAATCAAAAACACAATTACAAACGGAACAAATATTTGGTCAAATGTTGGACACATGGCCAATTCCTGTTTGTTTATTTAATAATAAATTAGAGCTGACCTATAGAAATACAGCCATGAACCTTGCCATTGAAGCACCACTGTTGATTGGCACAAACGCCAGTCAGTTGGGGTTCACCTTTAAAAAAGGTGTGCTATTACACGCTAAGTTTAATCAAGAGTGGCAAAGCCAGACGATATCCTATGACGATCAAAATCAGGGCAAAGAAGGCAAGCATTGGTTATTTTCAGCAATTAATGTGTCGAAAGCGGTTAATCAAAGCCAGAGCACAACTCAACAAAAAGTTATTAGGGTGCTCGCACATGAAATACGTAATTCACTCACGCCCATGCAATCAATGACAGACACACTGTTAAATGATGAAACGCTTGAAATATCGCAGACCCGTTTAGTTCTTAGCCGTATTAATGAGCGCAGCAAAAGGTTATTGTCGTTTATAGGCAAATACAGTGAATTGTCGCGCCTACCATCGCCCAAGTTTGAGTGGTTTAACTGCTCTGCACTTGTCCAAGATGCGCGGGTCACACTCAGTAATGTTGAGCACCGACTGGACTATCAAGGCAACGAGCTGTGTTATGGTGACAGAGAACAAATTTCGCAAGTCATGCTCAATGTATTAATGAATGCAAAGGAGGCGAACAACAAGCCTAAGCTCATTATCACCATTCAGGTTTATTCAAACAGCACACAGCAAGTTATTAAAGTAACAGATAACGGCACCGGCTTTGGTAATCTAGAAAATGCACTCACGCCATTCTATACAACCAAAGACAATGGCTCTGGCATAGGTTTATCATTATGCGCAGAAATAATACGCAACCACGGGGGTGTACTGCGAGTGAGCAATCACAAACAAGGTGGTGCCAACATCACAATGACTTGGCCGCTCAGCCACTAGAGTGCGTTATTTCCCATTGATAATGCTGCTAGCGTTTCAATATGGATATCGGCACTATCAATCACCGGAAATCCTGCATCATGACCTTCGAAAGCCAGAAATAAATCCGTACCAGCGAGCATTACGATATCAACGCCCTCTTCTTCAACCATCCTAAGCCCTTCGTTAAAGAACACCTCGCGCTGGCTATCCTTCGCATATCCAGCCAATGCCATACTCAAATAGTTCTCGCTCACGCGATCAAGTGCATCCCCTCTAGGAGCAACGCATTCTGCTGTATGAATGCCACCATAGATTTTACTTTCCATAGCGACTTTTGAACCCAATACGCCGATTCTTTCATAGCCTTTAGCCTGAAAAGCCTCGTTTAGCATAGGAATAATATTAAGGATAGGTACTGGCGAAATAGACATTAATTCATCAATGCAAAAGTGCCCTGCCATAGTACTTACCGCTACTGCGTCACAGCCGGCACCGTGCAACTCATTCACATGTTGTAGAAATACCTGTGCTTGCTTTTGTTTATCACCAGCCTTCATATTCTCAAAATAGGTGGCAATATCTGCATGCGCTATGGTCAACTTCATTAGTTTGCCGGCGTTTTGGTGCGCTGCAACTAATTTTCGATAATAATACTGTGTGGCTGCTGGTCCGAGACCACCGATCAATCCAATATGCACTCTATTTCTCTGTTAGTGATTCTTATACTCAGTTTAAAAGAAAAAGCCTGCAAAGGCAGTCCTTTCGTTATTTGTTTTCGAGAAACCGACATTAAATTTTCAAAAGCGGCACGCATTATCTTTTAAACGGAGGTTTGCCTCTAAAGTCTGGTTTTGACTTATTCTCCTCTATTTCAAATTGCGCAGCATCCACCACAGGTAGATTCACCGTGCGACGCTTAAAAGGAGGCTTAGACCCAGTTCTAACTTTCACTGCAACAGTTTCAACGTCTTGAGCTGTTTCAAACTGCGCAACATCAGAAACAGGTAGTCGCTTCAAAGTACGTTTAAATGGGGGCTTTCCTTTATAATCTACTGACCAAACTTTTACCGTTTCTTGCTCTTCTGCCGCTACTACTACTGATGACAATACCAAAGCGCCTAGGGAAATTAATAGTTTTCGCATAGTTCTCTCACTTTAATTCAGCGTTATTACTCCAAACTATTATACGAATATTTAAGCCAAAAGGTTGCATTCCCCTTCAACAAAATTGCGATGAATGAGGAAGATTTGTGTTCAATGAGTGAGCATTACGCACCCTCATGGTGCACCTAAAACACAAGCACAAGCTAACCTTTTGAATTAATGCATAAAAGTATTTGGCCTATCCATTGCGTGTTATAGATACTTGATGGAGGCATACTTTGAAACCAATCTTATTTTCACTGCTAATAAGTTTTTGCACCGTATTTATTACTCATGGCGCTGAACAATTTACATACCCTGTGACCATGAAAGCTTCCAATAGCGGAACAGGCTATGTTGAAGCAACATTAGCGGACGCAGTCACTGCTAATTTTCTAGTCGATACGGGGTCAGGCATGTTAGTGGTAAACAAGAAAACGTTTAAAGCACTTAAGCACCATAGAGCAATACAGTTTTCGCACGAAGCTGCCGCTCGATTAGCCAATGGCAAACTACATCGTGTCGATGTTTACACTGTCCATCAATTTCGAATCGGCGACCACTGCGAAATTGGTCATGTTGACGTCGCTGTAATCGAAAAAGGCAACAACATACTTGGTATGAATGCTTTAAAAAAAGCGGCACCATTCGCCATGAGCATCAACCCGCCTCAGCTGATGTTATCTGATTGCACCCATACATTAGCTGTAGCCTTACCTTAGCTAGCTGTAAAAGCATTCCAAAAGATGCATTTACTACGACACATACAAGCTTAATGACTACTTTGCACTGTGAGCCCAATGGGCCGATGCAACGCTACCGTAAAAATAAAAAACCCACTAATTTAGCGGGCTTTATAAGGTTCCTGTGTCTTTTTTAACACTCTAAATTATTACAACTGCTAGAACGGAATATCATCATCAAAATCAAAGTCAGGTTCAGCCATAGGTTGTTGTGGCTTGCTCTGCTGCTGAGGTTGACTCTGTTGAGGGGGTGCTTGATTATACCCACCTTGTTGAGGCTGCTGTTGCTGATAACCTCCTCCTTGGTTAGGCTGTTGTTGATAGCCACCACCTTGATTCTGCTGCTGATAGCCACCTTCAGACTGTCCGCCCGAGCGTCCACCTAGCATTTGCATAACACCAGTGAAGGGGTCTAGAACAACTTCTGTAGTGTAGCGATCTTGGCCTTGTTGATCTTGCCATTTACGTGTCTGCAGTTTGCCTTCAACATACACCTGACTACCCTTTTTCAAGTACTCGCCGGCTATCTCAGCTAACTTACCGAACATAGACACACGGTGCCATTCTGTTTTTTCCTGAATCTGGCCTGTTTGGTCTTTCCAACTTTCTGAAGTCGCTAAAGTTAGATTAGCAACTGCTTTGCCATTAGGTGTGTATCTCACCTCTGGATCTTTCCCCAAGTTACCGACTAGGATAACTTTATTTACGCCTTTACTTGCCATGGTTACTCCTGATTAATTGCTGTTGGCGATTTGCTTAGCCTGGAGAAAATCAAAAGAATGCTTTTCAACTTTAAGGTAAATCGTTTTTTCAGCAGCGTTAACGGTTGTTTCAATAACGCCACTAAGCTCTGCCAATTTTTGTTCTATTTGAGCTAATGCATGCTCATCTTTGTCAATCGATATTGTATACCGATTTACGGTCGATACACCACGGAATCCTGACATAATGACCAACCAAATAGTACAGATTAACGCTGCTAACCAGAATACCCCTGTTTGTCCTAGCCAATTCGAAGCTCCCCCAGAAATAACGCCGCCTAAAAATGCACCTAAAAACTGACAACTAGTAAAGATTCCCATAGCCGAGCCTTTTTTACCTACTGGCGATACACTTGAAACAAGCGCAGGAAAGTTAGCTTCTAGGTAGTTGAAACCACTAAAGAAAATGACAATAATCACCAAAAGGCTCAATAGCGCTGACGATAGAAAAGGCAACGCTATAAAGGCAACAAGCAACAAACCAATAGCCAACAATAGTATCGACTTCTGTCCTAATCGCTTAGAAAGAGCCATCAATATGGCGAGCCCGAAAATAGAACCTAAGAGTACTACCCCATAAAGTTTACCGTGTGCTTCAAGTGGCCAACCTAAATCAATGAACACAGAAGGTAATGTGATAAAAATCAAACTAATCATGAGGTGTAAAAGCAGAACACTCAAGCTTAGTAGCTGTAGTGAAGGATCTTTCGCTAATGATTTAAGATCACCAAGACTCGGTAAAGAGTCACCTTTGGGTGCATGGGATTTAACATTAGGCACCACAAAAATAACCAACGGAATGCACACTAATGCAAAAACACCCGTAATCAAAAAAAGACCTGAAAGGCCATAACTTGTCGCTAATAATGGACCAAGGAATAAGGCTATATAAAACGAAAGGCCTATAGAGATACCAATAATTGCCATGACTTTCGGCCGCTCACTTTCTCGGCTAATATCGCCTGCCAATGCCATAATAGCAGCTGCAATAGCACCAGCACCTTGTAACACCCTGCCAACAGTAACAAGCCAGAGAGAATCTGCGCTTGCAGCAATAAAGCTACCGATAGCAAACACCAAAAGTCCGGCAATAATAACAGGCTTACGCCCCCAACGATCAGACAAAACACCCATAGGAATTTGCAGGGTGGCTTGCGTTAGGCCGTAACCCCCGATAGCCAATCCTAACAAAAGAGGAGAATAGTCAGTAAAATCCAGAGCCAATACGGCAATCACTGGCATCACCATAAACAAGCCCAGCATACGCAGCATATATATTACGGCTAAAGATATTGCGCCGGTGAGTTCCGTTTTATTCAACTTCTGATACCCAAGTTTGGCAAGTTCAAACGACAGCTAAAAAGCTGGGTATTCTATCATGTTTAAGGCCATCAAATAACCCACTCTTAGATTCATTTTATACCAATAAACTATTGATTTTTGGTAGTGAAAACGTGCGATAATAAATCCTTTTTTCAGCGGCAAATTTGCGTCCTTATGGATAAAATCGAAGTACGTGGGGCTCGAACTCACAACCTAAAGAATATCGACTTAACCTTGCCTCGTGACAAGCTTATTGTCATCACTGGTCTCTCTGGTTCAGGTAAGTCATCCCTTGCATTTGATACGCTATACGCTGAAGGTCAGCGACGTTATGTTGAATCGCTGTCGGCTTACGCCCGACAGTTTCTATCCATGATGGAAAAACCTGATGTTGATCATATTGAAGGCTTGTCACCTGCAATTTCCATTGAGCAAAAATCAACATCACATAACCCTCGTTCAACTGTCGGTACTATTACAGAAATATACGATTATCTACGCCTATTGTTTGCTCGTGTAGGGGAACCGCGCTGCCCTGATCACAATGTTCCTCTTGATGCACAAACAGTCAGCCAAATGGTTGACCGTGTATTGGAATTACCTCAAGAGTCTAAGTTGATGTTGCTAGCACCTGTTGTAGAAGGTCGAAAAGGCGAGCACTTAAAAACGCTTGAACATCTATCAGCACAAGGATTTATTCGTGCCAGAATAGACGGCGACATTTGCGATTTATCCGATCCACCAGAACTCGATTTACATAAGAAACATACGATAGAGGTTGTCGTCGATCGCTTTAAAGTTCGAGAAGATATTCAGTTGCGATTAGCCGAGTCTTTCGAAACAGCACTAGAATTATCCAGTGGAACGGCGAAAGTTGCTTATATGGATGACGCTACAAAGGAAGAGCTCGTATTCTCGGCTAATTTTGCTTGTCCGCATTGTGGTTACAGTATTACCGAACTTGAGCCTCGGATGTTCTCGTTTAACAACCCAACGGGTGCATGCCAGACTTGTGACGGTTTAGGCACACGACAATTTTTTGATCCGGCTCGCATTATCAACAACGATGAGTTGAGTCTATCTGGTGGCGCTATCCGAGGATGGGACAAACGCAGCTATTATTACTTCCAGATGCTGCAAGCAGTCGCCGATCACTTTGATTTTGATCTCAACAAGCCTTTTCAAGAGTTGGACAAAAAAGCCAAAGACATTGTCCTATACGGTAGTAAAGGTCAGTCGATTAATTTCAAATACATCAATGATCGCGGCGATATTATGGAACGCAAACACCCTTTCGAGGGCATTATTCCTAATATGGAAAGGCGTTATCGTGAGACCGAATCCAATGCAGTTAGAGATGAGTTATCTAAGTATCTCAGTCAGCAACATTGTAGCAGTTGTGATGGGGCAAGATTGCGCCAAGAAGCTCGACATGTCTTTATAGGACAAACCAATCTACCCACTGTGTCTGATATGTCGATTGCACAGGCAGAGGGCTTCTTTAAAGAACTGTCATTAACCGGGCAGCGCGAACAGATTGCTGAGAAAATCTTAAAAGAAATCGGAGATCGTTTGAGGTTTTTGGTCAATGTTGGTCTCAACTACCTCACACTGTCACGCAGCGCGGACACACTTTCAGGGGGTGAAGCGCAGCGCATTCGACTAGCTAGTCAAATTGGCGCAGGCTTAGTTGGTGTCATGTATGTTCTTGATGAGCCTTCTATTGGCCTACATCAGCGAGATAATGAGCGCTTACTAACAACGCTGACCCACTTAAGAGATTTGGGGAATACAGTCATCGTGGTTGAACATGATGAAGATGCCATTCGTCAAGCCGATTATGTGGTAGATATTGGCCCAGGTGCCGGTGTTCATGGAGGACAAATTGTTGCAGAAGGCTCATTAAAAGATATTTTAAATAGCGATGCCTCTTTAACAGGTAAATACCTGTCAGGCGCAGAAAGAATTGAAATACCTGCCGAACGTACGAAGCCACAAGATGATAAATGGATTCATTTAAGGGGTGCGTCGGGTAATAATCTACAGGATGTGAACCTAGAAATCCCAATAGGGTTAATGACCTGCATTACGGGAGTATCAGGGTCAGGTAAATCAACGTTAATCAACGATACGCTCTACTCCATTGCTCATCATCAGCTTAATGGTGCAACCACAGGGGAGCCTGCACCTTACAAAACCATTGAAGGCATGGACCAACTCGATAAAGTTGTCGATATTGATCAAAGCCCAATAGGCAGAACACCACGCTCAAATCCAGCCACTTATGCCGGTTTATTTACTCCCATTCGAGAGCTGTTCGCCGGTACGCAAGAGTCTCGCTCTCGTGGCTACAAACCAGGCCGCTTCAGCTTCAATGTAAAAGGTGGACGATGTGAAGCTTGTCAGGGTGATGGCGTTATCAAAGTAGAAATGCACTTTTTACCTGATGTTTATGTACCTTGTGATTTATGTAAAGGTAAGCGCTACAACCGCGAAACCCTCGAAATAAAATACAAAAACAAAAATATTCACGAAGTGTTAGAGATGACTGTTGAAGACGGCCGAGCGTTCTTCGATGCCATACCTGCGCTAGCCAGAAAATTACAGACACTGATGGATGTTGGATTGTCTTATATTAGGTTAGGCCAATCAGCGACGACATTATCAGGTGGTGAAGCACAACGTGTTAAGCTATCAAGAGAACTTTCTAAACGCGATACAGGGCAAACACTCTATATTCTCGATGAGCCGACAACAGGGTTGCATTTCCATGATATCAAACAGCTACTGCAAGTACTGCACCGCTTGCGTGACCATGGTAATACAGTCGTCGTCATTGAACATAACCTAGATGTAGTGAAAACTGCAGACTGGATTGTTGACCTAGGCCCTGAAGGTGGTTCTGGCGGCGGACAAATTATTGCCTGTGGTACACCTGAACATGTGGCAGTGCAAGAGCACTCACACACTGCGCACTTCCTCAAACCTTTGCTTATGCTGAATGAGAAAAAATAATGTTGTCAGAAACACATAAAGTCAGGTTTTACGAAACCGATGCATTAAAGCACGTCAGCAACACCGTTGTCGCTGGATGGTTCGAAACCGCTCGCGAAACAATATTTAAGATGTTTACTCCCACGCTAGATTTAGACAATTGGCCTCTAATTCTAGCAAGCTACAAAATCGATTTTCTGGCTCAAATTTTTTATGGCCACGATATAGACGTCAGGACAGGTGTGAGTCGTATTGGTAAGAGTTCATTTGATGTCTATCAAGAGATTTGGCAAAAAGACAAAAAGTGCGCGTCTGGAACAACAACTATGGTGCACTTTGATTATAAAACTCAAGGCTCGTGTCCAATTCCAGAAAATGTTCTGTCACAACTTAATGCTATTTTAGTAGACACTAAGTAGTGTGATTTATATGGCGGACGGTGACAACCTAACCGAGAAGCAAAAACAACAACAGGGCCTAGAGTATGATCCGAGTGATAGCGAACTCTCGGCCGATCGATTAAAAGCCAAACAGTTGTGCCAGAAGCTAAACAACTTATCACCAAATGCTAAAAAGGCACGCAGACAGGTATTATTGGCGTTGTTTGGGGAAGCTTCAACACTATGGATTGAACCCGACTTTTATTGTGATTACGGTTACAATATTAAAACAGGGAAGAATTTTTATGCTAACCATAATGTGGTTATATTAGACGGTGCTCAAGTAGTATTTGGTGACGATGTATTGATCGCTCCGGGCGTTTTGATCTCCACAGTTACTCATCCACTCAATCCACATAAGCGCCAAGCAGGTCTGGAAATAGCTAAACCAATATCTATTGGCCATAATGTTTGGTTAGGTATGGGAGCTAAGATCTTGCCCGGTGTCACTATCGGTGATAATGCTGTCGTGGCGGCAGGTGCTGTCGTTACAAAAGATGTTCCTGCGAATACTGTCACAGCAGGTGTGCCGGCTAGCCCTATTAAACATATTGATGAATAGGATCACGCCTATCCATCATAGGGTTCAACCGAAATACCTGACATACTGTAACCAACAGTAGCTATATCACCTGACCAACCTTTTGTACTTAATTTGCCACTAATCCACACAGCATCGTAGAGATCGTCAACCGGCACACCTTTGTCAAATTTAACATAGACAATTTGATTGGATGGTGGCGGCGGCACATGAATACAGGCACCAAAATAAGGCACAAGCAGAAACTCGGTAAGGTTTTCATCATCACCTTCAAGTGGTACTACAAACCCCGGTATTTTAATATCTTGTCCATCAAATTTATCGACAACGGGTGCGTCAGGTTCGGCCTGAGCTAAGGTTGACCCTTCATGAAATACTTGTGACTGTGGTGCAGGAACGTAGCCATCAGGAACCAAGTCTTCCCAAAATACCTCTTTAGTTTCAGCCAAGAGGGTTCCACTAAAAGAAACTGCTGCAAAAGCCGCAATTGAAAAAATAATGTTCTTCATACGTTATATTTCACTACTATTAGCCCAACCTAATGGGTTCTTTCTAACTTCATTGCCTGCACTGGGATTAGCCGGTAGGTTCAATGCTAACCCTAACGAGCAAAACGCAAAGCCGGCGCCTATATAAAACACCAATGTTGGTGAGCTTAACCAAACTATACCGAGTAAAGCAGGTATCACAACAGCGGCTATATGGTTGATCGTAAAGGCAACACCTGCTGTAGAGGCAATATCTTTTGGATCTGCAACCTTTTGGAAGTAGGTTTTTATCGCGATAGCCATCGCGAAGAACAAATGATCAATCACAAATAAAGTACCTGCTATATTCGCATTCTCTACTAGTCCGTAACTGACAAAAACGATAATGAGCCCGATATACTCAACACACAACGCTTTCCGTTCACCTACTTTGTGGATCCACTGACCAATCTTAGGTGCAAACAGCAGGTTAAAAATATAATTGACCATAAACAGGAGACTGATTTCACCCACAGTATAACCAAACTTTTCTACCATCATAAAAGCAGCAAACACCACAAAAATCTGCCTCCGCGCCCCACTAAAAAAAGTTAAGCAGTAGTAGAGCCAGTAGCGTTTCCTGAGTAGTAGTTTTTTGTGCTGAGTCGTTGGTTGCTCAAATCGAGGGAAGGCTATCCATAAGACCAATACAATCCCTAAACCTGCGCCACCCGCTAACATATACATGCTGTTGTAGCTTATTCCAGCTATTTCCATCAATAGCCAAATAGCACCATAAGCAAAAAGCGAAGCGAAAGACTTAACAGCCAATTGCTTACCCATAAAATGAGCACTTTGTTCCTTACTCAACCACTGTAAGGTTAAGGACTGATTAATCGTCTCAAAATAATGAAAGCCGATAGACATCAATACCGTTGTACAGTACAAACCGATCTCGAACGGGAACCAGCCGGTTATTGCAATCCCTACAGACATTAACGCAAGCGACACTAGAGCAAACGTTTGCTCCTTCAATATCAATAAAACAAAAACAGCCGTAAAAGCTAAAAAGCCGGGAATCTCTCTAAAACTTTGCAATAAGCCTATCTCTTGCCCAGTAAACTGCGCTTTCTCTATGACAAAGTTGTTAAGCAGTACGTTCCATACAGCAAATGTCATCGGCATAACAAAGCTCATAGCTAATAAGAAAAACTGTGGATTATCGCGATACTTGGCCAGCAAGATTCAAACTCAGGGTACGTAAGATAAACAAAATTATCTCATGAGCTTTCTTTTTTTGATAGCAAAGAGGCTAGATTGACGTCCTAATCACTGTAACAAGTTTTGGAAGGGGTGAATAAAAGCAAAAGCCAGCGAAACGCTGGCTCTCGTACAGTCGGAAGTAAACCAAGCTTACATCATTAAAATGCTGGTTTTTCAGGCTCTTGCTCATAACGAGTCACACTGTCTATGATTTCTTTTTTAGCAGCTTCAGCGTTATCCCAACCATCTATTTTAACCCACTTATTAGGCTCTAAATCTTTATAATGTTGGAAGAAGTGCTCAATTTGTTGAAGCGTAAGCTCTGGTACCTGATCGATTTCAGTGATACCACGATAGATAGTTGATAATTTATCAGCGGGAACAGCAAGTATTTTTGCATCTGTACCCGACTCGTCAGTCATATTCAACACACCTACAGGGCGACTACGAATAACTGAGCCGGCCATCAAAGGAAATGGTGTTAGTACTAAAACATCAACCGGATCCCCATCTTCAGATAAGGTGTGAGGTACATAGCCATAATTTGTCGGATAGTGCATACAGGTTGCCATGAAACGATCGACAAAAATAGCACCAGAATCTTTATCTACTTCATATTTTACTGGATCTGAATGAGCCGGGATTTCGATGATAACGTTTATTTCATCTGGAAGGTTTTTGCCTGCGGGCACTGCATTAAGACTCATAGGTGAGATCCTGAATTAATAAGTTTAAACATTGTAAAAGATAGCTAGGGCTTGTTGACCTTTGTTCATTTTTTATGCTGAACGATAAAATGGCCTAGACCATCTACATCAGTTATTGACAACACAAAGGTAGGCCGTTTTAGCTTCAACCTCTCGAGCAGTGGTCTGGCTAAAAAATTGCCATCCGCATACATTATGCACAAAGGTCAACAAGCTCTAAGTATTATAACCATTATCAAAAAGTCAGACACCCTAAAATCTCCATTGTTGATAAATTTTGTTAGTTTTTAATCAATTAAGCTTGAACTACGGGTCATTTGGTCGTTATAGTCACCATGAAATGTTAACAAAATGTAAATAACAAGAGGGTATAAAGCCTCCCACTAACATGTATCTTTGGATGTATCAGGGATATTCTATGAGCGGCTTACATACTCACCATACACAAAGTATGTTCCTTGAGCTTACTCTTGGAAGCCGTCGTCCTTTGTATCTTTTGATGCGTTAAGGGGAAGTTATGTCCGAGTTATTTTACCTACCGCCTATCCTTGGTGTTGTAGGGTTAGTGTTCGCCGTTGTCATCTACATGATGATCAAGAAGATTCCTGTCACAAATACCAAAATCGGAAAAATCGCCGATGCAATCCACTTGGGTGCCATGGTATTTATGCACCGCGAATATAAGATGCTCTTTATATTTGCAGTTGTTGTGGGTGTTTTACTCTATTTCTCACTCGGCGCAAACACGACTTTGGCTTTTGTGGTAGGCGCCAGCTGCTCGGCACTTGCTGGTTACATCGGTATGTTCACTGCAACGAAAGCCAATGTAAGAACAACTCAGGCTGCCCACGACAGTGGCCCCGCTCAAGCTCTCTCCATCGCCTTCATGGGAGGGTCCATTATGGGCCTTTGCGTTGCTTCGATGGGATTACTTGGCTTAGGTATGTTGTATTGGTATTTCGGCGGTGACCCTGAGACAGCACATGTCATACATGGCTTTGGTATGGGTGCTTCTATTGTGGCGTTATTTTCTCGGGTAGGAGGAGGTATATTCACTAAGAGTGCCGATGTAGGTGCTGACTTAGTTGGTAAGATCGAGGCAGGTATTCCAGAAGATGACCCTCGAAACCCTGGCGTTATTGCAGACAATGTTGGCGATAATGTTGGTGATGTTGCCGGCATGGGTTCCGACATCTTCGAATCCTATTGTGGTTCTATGATCGCTACAATCGCCATCGCGTCAACCATGGCTATAGGTGTTTTAGGTAGCAGAGAATCATTGATGTTCCTGCCTTTAGGCTTAGCTTCTGCCGGTTTGGTGTGCTCAATATTAGGCATTTTATTGGTCAAAATGATGTCAGCAAGCAAACCAGAAGTAGCGTTGAGAGCAGGCACAATGTCCGCTGCGGTTATATTTATTGTTGTGGCTTACTTTGTCATAGCTAAAATGGACATTAGCGCGAATGTTTGGTGGGCCGTAGTTGCTGGTACGGTTGGTGGCATTGTTATCGGATTAGTCACCGAATACTACACGGCGTCAACACCAGTGCACCGAATTGCTAAATCAGGTGAAACGGGACCTGCAACAGTCATGATTACGGGCTTAGCTGTCGGCATGCAATCAGTCATTGTTCCTGTGCTTACTATCTGTGTGGTTATTTATTTCTCTACAGACCTTGCCGGTCTTTATGGGGTTGGTATAGCCGCAGTCGGCATGTTAGCGACTGTCGGTATTACAATGGCTATCGATGCTTATGGCCCAGTAGCTGACAATGCCGGTGGTATCGCAGAAATGGGAGGCTTAGGTAAAGAAACAAGAGAGATAACTGACTCTTTAGACGAGCTGGGCAATACAACAGCTGCTATTGGTAAAGGCTTCGCCATTGGCGCTGCCGCCTTGGCAGCTTTAGCCATCATCGCGGCCTTTGTAGAAACCATGAGCACCCGATATGAAGACTTCACCCTGCACCTAGGTAACCCCATTGTGCTTGTTGGACTATTTATTGGCGGCGTTTTACCTTTTGCAATAGCGTCTATCACAATGACAGCTGTAGGTGATGCAGCGTTTGAGATGATTCAGGAGATCAGGCGCCAATTTAGAGAAATAGCTGGATTAATGGAAGGTGAAGCCGAGCCTGACACCGGCCGATGTGTCGACATAGCAACTCAAGCTGCTTTAAAGAAAATGATCTTACCCGGTGTCATCGCGGTTGCTGTACCGCCACTCGTCGGCTTTGGGTTAGGTGCACATGCGTTAGGAGGGATGTTAGGTGGTGCATTATTAGGCTGTGTGTTAATGGCCCTAATGATGGCAAACGCTGGCGGCGCTTGGGATAACGCTAAAAAGTATATCGAAAAAGGAAATTTCGGCGGAAAAGGCTCAGAAGTTCACGCTGCAACTGTCGTCGGAGATACTGTAGGAGACCCATTCAAGGATACATCGGGACCTGCAATGAATATTCTCATCAATGTGATGGCTATAGTGAGTTTGGTTATTTCGCCATTATTATCGATTTAAATCATCTGCGGCTTCACTAAATGCCGACTAGGAGCTCAGTTTCATATTGAGCTCCTGATTATTGAAACTTTGATTCTTTGGGTAAATACAACTAAGTTTTGATAAACACAAAGGGAGTAATGAATGTTAAGGCTATACTCTACTCGCTTCAATCATAGCTCTGCACCTAGTCGCTGTATTGGCCTAGTGATTGCTCTAATTTTATTAAGTTCTTGTGCCTCAATCGACGAATCAAAGGTCAGTGGCAAAAGCTCGCTACATCTGTTCAACGATACACTCTTCTCTAATTACCAGATTCACACAATAGAAAGCGAAGAAGAAGTGTTCGAGCTTGGCAAAGAAGCAGAGAACTACCTAAGACAGGACATCAATCAAATCCAAGACTCCGCAAAGAGAATGTACGCTCTGATGAATGATTTATTCTTAGATCATGATTTACAACTTTTATATGCTCCCGATGCCAACACGATTGCATCCGAAACATTCAGGAGAAAAACAGCAAATTGCCTATCAATGTCAATTATGGCTTACTCCCTTGCCAAAGAAGCTGATTTTATCGTTCAATTTCAAGAGGTCGTTATCCCAGAGTTTTGGACTAATAGAGAGGGTGCTAGTTTACTAAATGGGCATATCAATTTACGTATCTTCCGTAAAGATAACATAAAGGCACAGGGCAAAGCCTTTAATGGCATTACTCTGGATTTCGACCCGTTAACCACCCGAAAGCAGTTCAAGAAAATACGCCTAACAAAAAGTCAAATATTAGCTATGTATTATAATAATAAAGGGGCTGATGCTTTCTTAAAAAAAGAACACGCCAAGGCCTATGCTTACTTTAGAGCCTCCGCAACCTTATTTCCAAGCTTTGATAGTGTGTGGTCTAATCTAGGCTATTTATATAAAGCTGCCGGTGATATAAACATGGCAATGAAGGCATACCAACATGCCCTTGCTATCAATCCAGACAATAATGTAGGTTGGGGAAATTTTGCAATTTTACTCCAAGAAACAGGCCGAAAAAACGAAGCAGAAGATATACTAAAAAGGGTCGAACAGAAACGTCAGAAAAACCCTTATTATCACCTAATGCTGGGAGACGTAGCGTTTAATCAAGAAAAATGGGATAAATCATTGGCACATTACTATAAAGCAATTGAACTCGGTGCTAAACAACATGAGTCGTATTTTGGGGTAGCGAAAAGCCATTTTGAGTTAGGAAATACAAAACGCAGTAGAAAGTACTTCAAAATTGCAAAACGATATTCTATATCTAAACAAGACAAAGACCGCTATCAAGGTAAATTAAACCTTTTATCGAGCTTATAAAACTCTTATTCGCCCGGCACCAATTATTATCCCACCAAAACATACATATCTGAACAGTGGCCACTTCCAAATGACTTAAGCTGAAATACCTTATAAGAATTGAATACTCCCTATAAGTTGAGCCGAGTAACAAATAGTTATTGATGACAGGAAAGCACTTTAGAGAGCCCAATATGGCCTGTATATGATCTGCGTTTTAAGCACAGCCCCTGATACTTCATGTTCAGCAAGGCTGTGCTAGCTATCGATGCAGTTGATTTAATTTAACGTCTCTGAATAGTTAAAATACGACGCTTAGATAGTACTAAGAGAATAAGAGCCATGTGCCAAAACTCAATACTACCGCCACCTCCGCTATTACTATTCGCTTCCGGAGGTGGCGCAGATACATTCACTGTGACAGCAACTGTTACGCTCGCGCCTTCCACATCTGTGACATCTATCATGAAGTTATCAGTACCCGATGTGCCTGCATTAGCAGTATAGGTAAATGTTCCGTCTTGATTAACAACGGCTGTTCCTTGAGTTGGGTTGGCTGATAAGCTAAATGTAAGCTCGTCTCCCTCGTCGACATCTTCAGCGCTGACGGATGAGCTTACGGTTTGCCCTTCCACAACCGATAATGCAATATTTTGTTCCAGCACAGTGGGTGAATCATTAATGGCAGTTAAGTTGACATTTATCTCCTGCTGTACGGCTTGAGTCCCATCATCAACATTAATAACAACAATAAATTCCCCGTTTGCATTTGCTTCGGGCATGACTTCCAATACATCACCCTCTATCGTAGCTTCCCATTGAGGAGGAACTTGAGCGATACCAAACGAAACAGAATCCCCGTCTATATCCGATGCAGCTAAATTAATCGTAAAAGCACTATCTTCGTCGGCTGTTGCCTCAACATCACCTTCATAGATTGGTGCATCATTAGCTGGCAATACTATTATCGCCAGTGTTCTTGTATCAGTACCTTGTGCTTGGTCTGTAACCTGGATTGTGATGCTATCGTCGCCATTAAAGTTTACATTAGGAGAGTAAGTTAATACCCCTTCATCAGATAAGATCGCATTGCCAGAAGTTGGTTGCTCCGTAATAAGAAATTCAAACTCAGTGTCATCAGGATCATCTATTTCTATAGTGAAGTCTGTGGACTCATCCTCTGATGCCGACAATTGTTCAGTAACAATGACAGGGGCATCATTAACTGGTGTGATAGTGACATCAACGGTAAATACAGAGGTCCCTCCGTGAATATCAGAGACTTCTACTTCTGCGGTATCCGTGCCAAATTCATTGCTGTCAGGTACATACCGAAGAACATTGCCTTCTATCTCTATCAAGCCAATGATTGGTTCTTCGCTCACAGCAAACGATGTTGCGTCATTTTCATTATCTGTAGCAGATAATACAAATTCACCGGATTGATCTTCAATAACAGTCAAAGAAATATCAGGGTGCGTAGGTGCTAGGTTTATAGTGGTTTGCTGAATACGTCCTGCACTATTCACCGGCACGGTGAAAAATGTACCTCCATTTCCTATACCCAAACCGTTGGTACTGACTTCTGTATTCTCATCAACAAGTATCGGTGATGAAGGAACAGAAATATCAAAAATTGTCCCCGTAGCATTAACTACCACTAAAAAATCACCATTAACATGCAACGAAAAAGCTTGCCCATTAAGGGAAAACCTATCGGGCAAAGCTACAGTCTCAACCAGACTCGGATTGCTAAGTTCGCTGACGTCATACACATTAATTACAGGTAAAAAGGCTTCATCCAAATCTGGCACATACAAGAAGTCTCCACTCTTTGCCAGATTACCCGTTATAAAGTTATCACGATTAATTCTACTGACTTCTGTCACTTGACTTAAGTTACTGGTATCGTAAATGATAACTTGATTTGGGCTTCTCCTAGGAACAAATAAAGCATCCATAACTGCCAACATGGGCTGGATAGTAAAATTGCTATTAGGGATTTCAATTCGGTCAACTTGAGTTAATTGAAATGAGAAAAAGTTCAAATTGCCCGATGCTCTCGCGAGGAAGCCCTCGTCTAGAGTGATAATTTCACCATCGCTACTTGATGCCCCAAGAAACCCTCTTTGTTGGCCTCTATCTATCCCTTGCACAAAGTCACTGAGGCTATGTATATTTAATTGTCCATCATTAATAACCAAAACATCGTCACCAAAAAATTCGATACCAGCAGCACCGAGTGCACTTGGTTCAAAACGAGATTCCAATTCTGGTTGCTGGTTACCTGATAGCTGCCAAAGGTGGAAGGCCCTTTCCAAGGCGTTTGTCGCTAACCTATTATCGAGAATATCAAAGTCTGAAATATCTGCAGACTGACTAAAAGTATCCAATGAACTCAGAACGGTCGTCGAATTTGGGTTTACATTTAACGCTTCTATACCCTGTGAACTTCGAGTAAAAAATAGGGTATTACCCACTAATTCGGCATCTTCCACTCTTCCAACGCCGAAAAGCGTTTGCGTCAATGAGAGTGTTCCATTTGTATTGACTTCAAATGATTCAATTGCAACACCCCTTCCTATACGCAACACTAAGTTGTCTCTAACAATAATATCTCGTGTGAAATCAAAAGTGCTGCCTTGTTCAAACACAGAACTTAATTGGTTGCCATCAATTCTGACAACTTGCATCCCTATTAGGCTATCGAATAGAAACCAAAGGTCGCCACTAACTGTAGAAGCCTGATACTGTTGTTGCGCATCTGGAAAGTTAAATTGCTCTTCTTGTAAGGGAGTCCCGTTTTCATCAAAGGGGAGGCGAAAGAAGTCTGCTGGCTGGCCGTTTCCTCGATTTAAAGTGACATATAGTTCATCGTTAAAAAAAGTCGCTGTATATAAGCCTAAAAATGAAGTTCCTTGCGGGTTGCCAAAACTTCTTGAAGAGACAACTTCGACTTCTCCTGAGTCTCTTACATCGACCTGCTGAACACTAAAAGATGCCCCCGGAAAAGCTTCGGTTACATAGAGATTATTGCCATTCCCTTCAATTAAGTCCGGCTGAAAAGAAGAACCAAGATTAAGACTAGTAGAGCCGACAAAGCTAAATGTATCGCTTTCTAATATCGCACTGACTAGACTCAGCCCCGATGCGGTGTTCACTAAAAATACCCAATGATCATTGACAAAGCTTACATCAACGACATTACGAATTTCTGTGCCGTCATCAAGTTGCCTAAACTCATGTTGCCCAACTAGCTCGAAATCACCTTGAACAAAGTTGAGAATATCCACCACTCGGCTTGTCTGATCTACGAAATCATTGAAAAGGGTACTCGTCCCAGTAACAACAATCGTGTTTTGGTTTTGAGCAAAGTTATTGTATGGATCAGAGCCAAATGATTGCTCCAACACTAATGATGCAGATTTGGGTTGTGCAAATATTACGTTAGTTTGAAAAGTACAAAAAAACAGTATGCACAGGAGTAGGGAATGTCTTAGATACATCGAATGGTTCATGTCCGTAGCCCTTGTAATGTTACGTCTTGTCCGTTTATCAAAAGGTAATAGCAAAACTACCTCGCTAAGTACATTTTAATATATCGTTACGAGAAAGATCAACTAGCAAGGTTTGACATTGACACTCAATACCCTTGCTATGATTGATGTGTGGACACGCCATAAATGAGAACAAGACAAGGAGCGTTGTAGGGAAGGCAACTTGGAGTCGAGTTAAATACCCATACGCCAGAAACAACA
>CAZXIN010000012.1:0-124146 GCA_964640795.1 uncultured Pseudoalteromonadaceae bacterium
TTATCCATGACAAAAACCTGACGGTTGTGAACTTATCGTGATAAATGCAAATAAAATGCCACTACGCTAAAAATAGAATTAAAAAATGAAAAAACAGGCTGAGGTAATAAAAAATACCAAGCCAAAAATAGAAAAGGCCACTTTTGTGGCCTTTGACAGAAAAAATAGTTCTGAGAAATTTATCGAATAGCAATAATTGTCTGGTTCAACTGGTTATTGATTTCCAATGCTCGGGAGTTAGCCTGAAAATTACGTTGAGCAACAATCAGGTCAACCAATTCAGTGGTTAAGTCAACGTTCGACTGCTCTAAGGCAGACGAGTTAATCGTACCGAAAGTCCCCGTTGTTGCTTCTCCTGCCAGAGCTTCACCAGAGAGAATACTTTCTTGCCACTGCGTATTAGATTGCTGTGTTAAGCCTTGTTCATTAGAAAACCTCACAAGAGCAACACGAACAATTGGATCGGAGGTACCGTTAGAAAAGGTTGCTCTAACTAAACCATCTGGACCAATATCAATACCCGTTAATTGACCAACAGGTAAACCATTTTGTTCTAACGATGTTACTTCAAAGTTTGATGCAAACTGTGTTGGTTCATCAGGTGTCGCACTTCCAGGATCCAGATTAAAGTCAATGGTAATCTCTTGACTCGGATCAGAACCATTAAGCAAAATGCCTGGGCCTAACGGCTCCGTTTGGAGAGTAAAGTTAGTTGATTGAAGACCATCCGCAGATTCAATACCAGTAAAATCACCACCAGAACTAAAAATCAAGCGGCCAGCCGACACTAACGAACCATCTGCGGTGTTGCCAGCTAGGTTTGCTGCGCCAGTTATGGGTACAATGGGGTCACCAAGGCTATCTGCAATATTAACTAGCTGACCGTCAACCGAATTCACCACTAGCCATTCATTTGCACCAACCCCAGCAGCCGCATCATTGATAAAATAATAGGTTTGTATATGTGAATCTCCGAGTGTATCAAATACAGTCACAGATGTTGATGCTGTGAACGTCGCAGGATCCGTTGGATCAAACTGAGTTGCATCTAATGGCGGAGCGCCTGCCGGTAAGTTAAACCTTAAGTCAACCTCGGTTGTTGCTTGAGGTGAACCACTAGAATCAGGGATTTGAACTGGAACGGTCGTACTCAATGCAACTGACGATGATGATCCGTCTGGATTTACAGGAAACCCTAGCAAGTTGTCACCACTTGAATTAACAACAAAGTTATCTTCATCTAATCGGAACGTCCCCGCTCGAGTGAATGAAAAGTCATTTGATGTTTGATCCGGAACTGTTGCGAAAAAGCCACTCCCCGTTATTGCTAAGTCCAACGCGTTGTCGGTAAATTGCAAAGAACCTTGACTGAATTGCTGAGCCACTTCTTGAGTAAGAACGCCATCACCAACCTGAGTGTTTCCCGCAGCCAATAAAGACGATGCAAACACATCACCAAATTCTGCTCGCGATTCTTTAAAGCCAACTGTATTCACATTGGCGATGTTATTGGACGTTACATCCAGATCGGTCTGCGCAGCGTTTAAACCACTTAATGCTACATTAAAGGACATTGTTTACTTCTCCTGTTAACCGCCAATCTCTAAGACATCAGACAGACTAATGCTATCTTGGCCTTGGAGATTAAGAATTATACCCTGACTACTCGAAGCCAGATTTACACTATCTACATGTCTAAAGACTGCTGTTGGTAAGCTAAGAGGCTCGCCATTAACACTACCATTAGCAGCAACTCTATAATTGCCAGGCGGCACAACATTGCCGGCTGAATCAGTGCCATCCCAATTGAATTCAATACTTCCACCTGCTTGTGTGCCAGCCCCTATTGTCCGAACAACCTGACCAACATCATTTTCAATGGTTATTTGTAAGTTCTGAACCGTCTGGCTTGAGACAACAACACCACGCAATCCACCTCCTTCTTCAACATTTCCTTGGTCTCCAGCAACTAATACGTCACGACCAACCAAACTAGAAGCTTGCAGTGCTTGATTAGATGTCAAAGATGAAGCAAAAGACTCGAACTGCGCATTCAGTGACCCAATGCCATCAACGGTACTAAAACCAGTCACTTGCTGAATCAAAGTGTCGTTATCAGCCGGATTTGATGGGTCTTGATTGGCAAGCTGTGTTGTTAGCAAAGCAAAAAAATCTGCTTGCGTGAGTGAACTTCGATCACCTTCATCTACGGCAACACCTTGCTCCTGTACAAATAAATTCGAAGGTAAGAGAGTTTCTCGAACTTCCATACTAATACTCCGACCTAACGGCCTTGGCCAAGTTGTAGAACACGGCGGAAGATACGTTTGGTCGTATCCGCCACCTGTACATTCGTTTCATAGGATTTAGACGCAGAGCTCAAGTCTGCTATTGATTCAACCACATTAATATTGGGTCTATAGATATAACCATTTTCATCAGCCGACGGATGCCCTGGACTATATTCAATCTGAAGCGGCTTTTCACTTTCGACTATACCAAGAACTTTTACTCCAACACCTGTTTGCCTAGCTGTTTGCGTCTCTAGGTCCGCGGCAAACACTGCATGTCGAGCACGATAGGTTTCATCCACACTGCTGCTGACGGTGTTCGCATTAGCGACGTTACTGGCAATAGTATTCAAGCGAATGTTTTCAGCGCTCATGCCTGTTGAAGCGATATCCAATACATTAAAAAGACTCATTATCCTTGCCCTCCTGCAATGGCTTTCTTCATACCTTTAAACTTTCCATCTAAAAATTGAACACTGGCTTGATAACGCAAGCCGTTATCCAAGAAAACATTACGCTCTTTTTGGACATCAACAGTATTGCCATCTCCGGTGTCTGGTTGATCCGGTGTTCTAAATTGAATTTCATTATTGATACGAGTTGAACCCACATCGAAGTGCTTCTCGTGGGTACGACTTAAACTAGAAGATTGCTTGTAGTTCGCACTTTGCATTGCTGCTTTAAAGTCGATGTCTTGTGCTTTATAGCCGGGAGTATTTGCGTTGGCCAAGTTACCCGCGATAACTTGCATACGATCCGTGCGGATCGCAACCGCTTTTGCATTGAATCCAACAAATTTATCGAGATTAATAGCCATAATCTACTCCTACTGGCAACCTTGTTACTGTGCTTTGAGCATAACAAAGCAAAGCACATGCCAATAGAAGTTAGGGATTTTAAAAAAGAGACAATTAAGTTATAAGCTATTGATTTTTAACGTAGTAAATCGCTCTCCCGGAGCGAGTAGTATTGAAATTATCAGATATACCAGACAAAGACTCCGAGGCGCCAAGGAACAAAATGCCGCTGCTTTGCAGGCAAGAGGCAATTTGTTGCAGGATTTGTTTTTTCCCATCAATGGAGAAGTAAATCAACACATTGCGACAGAAAACGAGATCAAACCTGCCAAGAGCAGCATAAGAGTCAAAAAGGTTCATTGGCCTAAAGGAAACCATCTTCATAACCTCTGACTTTAACTTTCTTCCACCTCTTGCGTTTTCTGAACCCACAGCAACAGGTTCAAAAAAGCGTTCCAAACGTTCTGTGGACAATCCTCTAGATAATGAGAGGTTGTCATAGGTGCCTGCCTGACAGTTATCTAACATATCTTGCGAGATATCTGTTCCCATTATCTGAATGCCATTTCGAAATGCGCCAGACTTTTCTGACTGATATTCCAATATAGACATAGCAATAGAATATGGCTCTTGACCTGAAGAGCAAGCTGCACACCAAATCCTGATGGGTTTCTTCTTTTCATCAAGGGCGGGAAGTATTTCAGATTTTAGGACATCGAACGGATGCGTATCACGAAACCAAAGTGTTTCATTCGTTGTCATTGCCTCAATTGTCGAATTAATGATGGCACGGTCACGAACCCTTGTGACTGTGCCAATAAGATCAGAGTAATCATCGAAGTCGAATTTTCGTAACAAAGGTAACAGGCGACTACGCACCAAATACTGCTTATTGTCACCTAATACGATGCCACATTCATCAACCAGAAAATCCTTAAAAAGCGTATAATCGCTTTCAGATAACTCAGGGGACTTTATTGTCATCCTTTCGCCTTATCAATCAACTCGAATACACTTTTGTACCGCTGTAGCTAGTTCATCAGGATGGAATTTTGCAATGAAATCATCTGCCCCTACTTTTTTAACCATCGCCTGATTAAACACGCCACTTAGTGAGGTATGTAGTATGACTTTTAAATCAGCTAACTCTGGTGTATTCCGCAGCTCAGCGGTTAAGGTATAGCCATCCATTTCTGGCATTTCAATATCAGAGACTAAAACAGAAACTCTATCGGTCACATTCCCTGTTTCTTGTGCGATTTCGTTAAGACGGTCTAATGCTTCCTTACCATTCTTAGCCATTTCAATCTCGACACCCAATGCCGTTAAGGCTTTTTTGACTTGATTACGCGCAACTGATGAATCGTCAACGATGAAAATAATTTTGTCTTGATTATTATCAACATCGAGGCTATCGAGTGTATCTTGACTCACGTCTGTATTAAGTGGAGAAATCTCGTTGAGGATTTTTTCAACGTCTAAAATCTCAATCAATTCTTTGTCGACTTCCGTCACAGCGGTCAAGTAACTTGCTCGGCCAGTGCCTTTAGGTGGAGGAAGAATAGAATCCCAGTTGATATTAATAATACGTTCCACAGAGCCTACTAAGAAGCCTTGTACCGAACGATTGTACTCCGCAATAACAATAAAGCACTTTGATAAGTCCTCTATTTTCTTACCGCCCGTCGCCATACTCAGATCAATGACCGATATCGTCTGACCGCGAATATGAGCTACACCTCTAACATAAGAATTTAAGCGAGGCATAGAAGTCAAAGGTGGACATTGAAGTACTTCGCGTACTTTAAACACATTGATGCCAAAACGCTGGCGGCCAGCAAGCTTAAACAATAATAACTCTAATCTATTTTGACCGACCAACTGTGTACGTTGATTGACTGAATCAAGGATACCTGCCATTTAACACCTCAGAAGTTTCAAACTAGGCACAAATCTTGCCCTAATTCACTATCATTAATGAATTGTCTATTTTTTGACGCTTGCTTAGACAACGCGATAAAGCATAAGCCTAAGCATAGACAAAAAAGCGTTATAAAGTGAACACTAAATATCGATTACACTATGAGAATACTGCATTTTTTCACAATAAGTTTAGTTTTCGTACAGTTAACTGTATCGGCAGAGACTAATGACCCATTAAAACTACAGATCACAAGTGGTGCCGAAGATTATGTTCGCGCCAACATGCTATCGCAGAATGATGGACTCGAAATAAAAGCCAATCCATTAGACGATCGTATACAAGTTCCTCAATGCAGTGAAACTTTTACCTATCGAGCGACGCCAGAATCTCTAAGCAAATCCAACGTAACGGTTCGAGCGACTTGTGAGGAATTAAATTGGTACGTCTATATGATGGTGCACGTCAGTGAAATGCAAGACATGGTCGTAGTAAATACCATTATGGCTCCTGGCACCTTGCTAACTGACGCTAATACTGAAGTCATACAAGTCGATAAAAAAACACTAAGAACAACAACCTATATAGCCAAAGAAGATGTCATCGGTGCTCGCATTAAAAGGCGCATCAGATCAGGACAACCGATAACACCTCGTATGCTATGTTATGTATGTAAAGGTGACAGCATTGTTATCAATGCATCGATAGGAGGACTAAGTATTAAAACTAACGGCATTGCGCAACAAGATGGCAACCTAGGAGATACTATTATGGTCAGAAACAGTCACTCTAAAAAGATCATTGATGCCAAAGTCACTAAATCGAGTGAAGTAAGTGTCGTCATCTAAGTAATATTAAGAAGCTGTCACTAGATAATGAAATAAACCTGAAATTTTGCTAAAGTAATTAAATCAGAAGCCGATAAGATTTCTGAGGTATTGTAAATATTGGAATAACGTAATGGCTATTAACAATGTAAATAGTGGTAATAATCCGAGGCCACAGGTTGACAATCAAAGAGTCAGCCAACAGCAGCAGCCTAGTCAGAATGCAGCTCAAGTGGAAGGTGATAGACGTACACAACTAGAGTCGCCTGCCAGACAAGATTCTGTATCGCTAACGCAATCAGCTCAGCAACTGTCTCAGGCACAGAGGCGTTCAACTGATGCTCCAGTTAACCAAGAAAGAGTTGAACGTATCCGTAGCGCCATTGAAAATGGCGAATATAGGATCGACCCTGATCGATTAGCTCAAAATATATCAAGAGTAGAGGCAGAACTATTTGGCCTCGATAGACAGTAATGACCGAGATAATTGATGCGTTAGAAGTTCAAGCGTCGTCACTTGGTCGTTTAAAACAACTCCTCGAAAACGAGTTACATCTTATCAGTACAAGGGATGCAGAGACCCTTATCACCCTTGTTAGCGAAAAAGAAACACTTCTCAATCAAATACAAGAACAAGATACCAAAATCGAGCGTTTATATTTAAGTAACGAAGAATTCGCCTCGAATGCAGATGTTTCGGAACATATTGATAAAATTAAGGATATCGTCGCTGAATGCAGATATCTAACACAGATTAATGAGAAAGCTGTTGAACAAGGACAGTTACGCTTAGAGCATTTACGAAACCTTCTGACCGAAAGTAGAGCGAAAGAATCTCTAACTTACAATAAAAGCGGCCGCCCTACAGGTAACAGTAAAGGTTCCAGTATTAGTGCTTAGCCACTAATAGTACTAACTATTTCATCAGACGAATCAGTCAGACAATACACTTATATAACCCTGACAGGGTTATTGCTTTCTTTTATACACTTCCGCACCAATATAAACCTATTTAACCTGACTTCTGGATAAGAAACGCTTGTAAGCAGCACTAGTTTAGTTCTTATCTGTGTTGAGCATGCTACCAATAGAGTCATGCCTTGATATGAACTAGACTAGCACGACTCATCCTTTACTTTGACTATTATGAGTGGTTTAGTTAAATCTAACTTTTTGATATATATGGATAATACAAACTCATATCGACATTTCTTATCCATAGCTCAGGTTATTTAGAAATAAGTCACCTTTTTGATTTTCTTCGGTCTGGCTGTCGAAAGATAAATGTCATAAACTTTCTTAAAGTCCAACTTCAACTCAGTGGCATAAGTATCTTCACCCACTGGATAACTTTTGACAATTTGAGCACCTCTTATCACTCCTTCAACAGATGCTTTTAATCTAGTATTCGTTAGTACCATGTTAGAAAGCTGCTGGTTACCGTCAATTTTTTGTCCAAAAACCTGTTCAGCAAGCTCTCGATAAGCATCCAACTTAGAAGCTTTTATTGCTTTCAAAGATTTTGCAGACATATTGTTGCCGGGTTGGGCGGCAATAGGTGCATAACCGACAGCTGTTATCACGGGGTATTCATCTGGCTGAACGTGCTCCCACTCAACCTGTTTATTGATAAGTGATGAGCACCCTACGGTTGAAAATACAAGGAATGAAAAAGCTAACACTTTGAAATTTATCATTTTTATATCAAGCCTAAGTTGGAAATCTACATAATCAACGGATTTGCCCTTCACTTACATAAAAACGGATAATAGAAGCAACACATTCGTCAACAGAATCAAAGCAAGATATGGGCCTAAAAGTATTTTCAACACTATGCTTAAGTTCTTATCGTCAAATACAGAATAGGTACAATAGTTGCTTGTACATTAACACAATCAGCATCTAACACTTTTCAAGGCAATTTATGAAGAAATACAAAATACCGAGCTTTATAAGCCTATTTTGCGCCCTATCGTTGGCATTTTCTCATTCGTCTTATGCCATATGGTTTGAAGCTAGCGGACAAGCAGTCATTCAAAACAACAACAAACAGGTAGCTCGCCAGCGGGCAACACAAGAAGCTATAAAGCAAGCTTTGCTTTTTGCAGGTGCTTCAGTCAATAGCGTACAAGAAATGGCCAATGGTTTATTACGCAATGATCGGTTCGAAATCAGAGCTACAGGTGAAGTTAATCGCATTGAGCTCATTAATGAACAATACGGTAATGGTTATGTCACCGTGAATATACGCGCTGATATCTTTCCACAGGACACCAGCTGCCGAGCCTCAGACTACACAAAAAGCATTGCTGCGACAGAATTCCAACTCAGGCATAGAGGCCAGGCAAGAATAGGTAGCCTGTACGGCTTAGGGGGCGCACTGTCGAGACGCATACAAAAAGAGTTTGAAGACATATCAAGCCATACAGAAGTAAAACTACTTAAGCCCTATCCCCTTATAGCAGAGCAATTTTTGAATAACGCTGAGCAATTAGTTGAGATTGGCAGAGATGATGCTGTACAGTTTATTCTAACATCAGAAATAATCGACCTCAGTATTCAGCCCAGTAAGAAATCCAAATTGGCGTTTTGGAAAGGAGCAAAGCAAAGCCGTAACTTGACGCTACACACTTCTCTATTTAGCACCACCACCGGTGAGTTATTGTTTGAAAAAACGTCAAGTTTAGTTGCTCCTTGGACATTTAAACTTAGGCAGGCAGTTGACCCTAATAGCAGCTTATTCTGGCAGTCTGATTTTGGCATCGCTACGCAACAAATGCTGATAGAGATAACC
Source organism: uncultured Pseudoalteromonadaceae bacterium (assembly GCA_964640795.1). Classification (GTDB taxonomy): domain Bacteria; phylum Pseudomonadota; class Gammaproteobacteria; order Enterobacterales; family Alteromonadaceae; genus M269. The sequence continues at coordinate 8,631 of CAZXIN010000012.1, forward strand.
CAAGAGATAGATGACACGCTAGCATGCGAACCAGCCTATGCGAGAGTGGTAAGCGTTAGCAATGGTCAACTCACTATCGATGTCGGCAGAAAGCAAGGTGTTAAACAAGGAGATGAGCTACAAGTATTCCAGCTTAATCAGTTCTTCGATATTTATAATCGTCCTAGATATCAATATAAGATCCACCCGGTCAATGTCAGGGTGGCATCGCTATTTAATAATTCCGCAGTACTTGAGAGTATCGATGGTGCCTTCTTGGCCAATATTCAACCAAACGACTTCGTTGTGCGCAATTGAGCTTAACTTTAGTTCTGATTGTGAATACAATAGCGAAGAATTATTTTGATGTCCCCATAGTTTAACAGGATAAAACTGCGGCCTCCTAAGCCGCTGCTCCAGGTTCGAGTCCTGGTGGGGACGCCATGTTATGACTGCATAATTAATGACTACGCAAGACGACGATTCATTTGAACATTTTATGGATGATGTGAAACCTCTAAAAGAAGACACTCACGTTCATTTTAATGGCCCTAAAGCAAATTCACTCGCACAAGAACTCCGGCGCCAAGCAATCAATCAAAATACTTTGGAGACATTCAATTATTTGAGTACCGTAGGTATCACACCTGTTGCTCCAGATGACATCCTTGAATATAAACAGCCTGGTATACAAGACGGCGTTTATAAAAACCTTCGTTTGGGAAAATATGGCATAGACAAGAGCGTAAGCATCCAACAAACACCATTAGAGAAAGCTCGGCAGCTTGTGTTCGACACCATCATGTCTGCATACAATGAAGGAGCTAGAACAATCTTGCTCAAACATGGGTTAGGTATACACAGCAAACCTTTTGCTGGCTTTTTGAAAAGTGCGACTAACCATTGGCTCCGAGAAATACCTGAAGTCATTGCTTTTTATAGTGCCCAGAAAAGGCATGGCGGTCTATCAGCTGTATATATACTGATAAAAAAGAACAGGCAGGAAAAGTCAGCTAACCGAGAAGCTCACCGAAAACGAGGATAAACAGCAGTTTATTCAAGTTAGTAAGAATCTAAGGGGTATGATCCTTAAGCGTAGATTCTTGATAAATGATTGTATTTGCACGTGATGAAGCACTCACAACGGCAGTGACAATTAAAAAAATAACCGCACAAGCGATACCAATTATTCCAAAACCCTTCGAAGAACGTTGCATAATAGAGATCTAATTTATTATTGTTATTTTAGTAATCCATCATTTTTCATTACCACCTTCCGTTAGCTAACAAATAATAAACAGTAATTTCTTAATAAACAACGATTTAAGCTTAAAAACCCATTTTAGGTTAATTTTTTACTCGATTAATGTAAAAAAATAGGTAATATATCCAGATATACTGACTAAAAGTCAAAAATTAGACATAAAAAAACGGTACTCAAAGCGAGTACCGTTATAAAAGGTGAGCATCATGCTCTTAGGAAAGCTACATACAACTAGCAAACAAGGGGACTCGTTTAACTAGTTGCAAAGATATAGACCTATGCTCTCCTAAAAAAATTCCATCAATTTTTGAATAAATTGTACTTGGGCGATCCCGTTCATTTTTGATTCAGTTTCAAATGCACTAACCTACAAACTTACGAGCATTTCTAAACATCCTCATCCAAGGACCATCCTCTTGCCATTCGTCAGGATGCCATGAGTTAGCGACTGTTCTAAACACTCGCTCAGGATGTGGCATCATAATAGTTGCACGCCCGTCAGTTGAAGTAAGGCCAGTAATGCCTTGTGGTGATCCATTAGGGTTAGATGGGTAGTTCTCAGATATGCTTCCATAGTTATCAACGAAAGATAGAGCGACTAAACCTTGTTCCTTAATTTGGGCTAGCTGTCCCTGTGAAGAAAACTCGGCACGCCCCTCCCCATGTGAAACGGCAATAGGGATCCTTGAACCTTGCATCCCCTCAAAAAACAATGAAGGTGACTTTTGCATTTCAACCAAACTAAACCTTGCTTCAAACCTTTCTGATTTATTCGTCACGAAATGAGGCCACAAATCAGCACCAGGTATGAGAGATTTCAAATTCGACATCATCTGACATCCATTGCACACACCTAATGAAAACGAATCGGGGCGTTCAAAGAACTGCCGGAAATTCTCTCTCACACGTTCGTTGAATAGAATAGACTTAGCCCAGCCTTCTCCAGCTCCCAAAACATCGCCATAAGAGAAACCGCCACAAGCAATTAAACCTTGGAATTGCTCAAGCCCAATTTTATCAGCTAACAAATCACTCATATGGACATCAACAGCGCTAAAACCTGCACGATCAAACGCCGCAGCCATCTCTACATGTGAATTCACACCTTGCTCTCGTAAAATAGCAACTTTAGGTGAAACACCTCTAGCAATATAAGGTGCCGCGATATCTTCATTTAAATCATATGACAACTCACTGTGCAATCCAGGGTTTTGAGTATCTGCTTTAGTCTCACTCTCTTGTTGAGCACACTCAGGGTTATCTCTTAGCCTCTGCATGTGAGTTGTGGTCTCAGCCCATATATTGCGCCATTCGCTACGTGCACGTTGTAAAACGACTTTACCGCCACGCTTTATATTAATGTCATTATCTTCCGTCACTGTACCGATAACATGAGTGCAATCAGCTAACCCGTGCTCAGCAAAAACGTTCTGCACATCTTGTGCATTTGCTGTTGACACTTGAACAACAGCACCTAGCTCTTCGCTAAAGAGAACGTCTAAGTCGTCACTCCCTAAGTCACTAATATCGACCTCAAGTCCACAATTCCCCGCAAAAGCCATCTCTAACAAGGTCGTTATCAAACCACCATCAGAACGATCGTGATAGGCCATTAACGTATTGCTTTCTACTAAACATTGGACTGCATTGAAAAAATTCAGCATGTCTTCCGCTGAATCCAAGTCTGCAGGCTCATGCCCAAGCTGCTTATAAACTTGAGCTAATGCGCTTGCTCCTAGGCGATTTTTTCCACGTCCTAAGTCAATACTGATAAGTAAGGTTTCACCTTGATCCGTTCTCAGTTGTGGTGTCACGGTCTTACGAATATCCTTAACGGCGGCAAAACCTGTAATGACCAGAGACAGAGGTGAGGTTACTTGCTTATCTTCACCATTTTCTTGCCATTTGGTTTTCATCGACATCGAATCTTTACCAACAGGTATGGTCAAACCTAGAGCAGGGCAAAGTTCTTCACCTACAGCTTTTACAGCCTCATATAACCCTGCATCTTCACCTGGGTGTTCAGCTGCAGACATCCAGTTAGCAGAGAGCTTAATCCGCTTGGTATCACCAATATTAGTCCCCGCTATGTTGGTTAAACTCTCACCAACAGCCATACGTGCCGAAGCTGCATAATCAAGCAAAGCAATGGGTGAGCGCTCTCCCATTGCCATGGCTTCGCCATGATAAGTATCAAATGCCGCAGCAGTAACAGCCGCATCTGCGACAGGTATTTGCCAAGGTCCTATCATCTGATCTCGGCATATAAGCCCCGTCACTGTGCGGTCGCCTATCGTGATAAGAAATGTCTTTTCTGCAACTGCCGGTAGCCTTAGGACTCGCTCGACTGCTTCGCGAAGATCAATCCCTTTAAGGTCCAATGCTTCACCTGTGGCTTTTTTACTTTCAACATCGCGCAATATTTTGGGTGTTTTCCCTAGAAGAACATCTAAAGGCATATCAATAGGCGCATTGTCAAAGTGGCTGTCGTTGAGGTGCAAGTGCATTTCTTCTTTTGCTTCACCAACAACGGCAAAGGGCGCTCGCTCTCGCTGACAAATAGACTCAAACAAAGCTAGATTCTCAGGCGCAACCGACATGACATATCGCTCTTGAGATTCATTGCACCATATTTCCAGTGGAGACATACCTGGTTCATCGATATTGACATTACGTAGTTCAAAGTTACCACCACGCTCACCATCACTGACTAACTCAGGTAGCGCATTAGACAATCCTCCAGCGCCCACATCGTGAATAAATTGGATTGGGTTTTCATCACCTAGTTGCCAACACTTATCAATCACCTCTTGGCAGCGCCTTTCCATTTCTGGGTTATCTCGTTGCACTGAGGCAAAGTCGAGATTTTCTAGTGACTCTCCCGATGCCATTGAGGAAGCAGCGCCACCACCAAGGCCAATATTCATTGCTGGTCCGCCTAACACAATCAGCTTAGCACCAACCGTAATCTCACCTTTTTGTATGTGATCTCGACGAATATTCCCCAAACCACCTGCAATCATTATTGGCTTATGATAACCACGAACCTCAGGGCCATTATGGCTATTCACTTGTTCTTCATAAGTCCTGAAATACCCTAATATATTAGGTCGCCCAAACTCATTGTTAAAAGCTGCAGCGCCCAACGGACCTTCTGTCATTATATCCAATGCATTCACAATTCTTGCCGGCTTACCGTAATCCATCTCCCATGGCTGGGTATATCCCGGAATGCGTAAGTTAGATACAGAGAAGCCGGCCAAGCCTGCTTTTGGTTTAGCGCCACGTCCAGTCGCACCTTCGTCTCGGATCTCACCTCCCGAGCCCGTTGCAGCGCCTGGAAATGGAGAGATAGCAGTTGGGTGATTATGCGTTTCTACTTTCATCAGGATATCAATATCTTCATTCTGATATTGATACACCAAATCGTCAGGTGACGGAAAGAATCGACCAGCGCTATTGCCCTGCATCACCGCTGCATTATCCTTGTAGGCAGAAAACACAAAATCACTACTGACTTCATAAGTATTCTTAATCATCTTAAACAAGGATTTAGGCTGTTTTTCACTATCAATAATCCAATCGGCATTGAATATCTTATGTCGACAATGCTCTGAATTTGCCTGTGCAAACATGTATAGCTCAACATCTGTTGGATTACGATTAAGCGCCACAAAGTTGTCCAGTAAGTAATCCACCTCATCTTCTGCTAACGCCAAGCCCAGTGTTTGGTTAGCGTCGACGAGTGCTTTTCGCCCTTCTCCGATAACGTCAATACGATTAAATTCAGTTGGTGTGGCTTCTGCAAAGAGCTGTTCCGCATCATCTAGAGCTTCAAACACGGTTTCTGTCATACGATCAAATAAACTAGCTGTTGCCAACCTATTTTGCTCTTCATTCAGGGCGGATGATAAGTCCAGATAAAAGGCGATACCGCGCTCAACTCTCAGTATTTGTGTTAGTCCACAGTTATGAACAATATCTGTTGCTTTACTAGACCAAGGGGAAATAGTCCCAACCCTTGGTGTTACTAGTTTCAATACACCACTTTTTTTACCTTCATTAACTTTAGGACCATAAGTCAGTAGTTTTTCTAGTACATTTCTTTCTTCTACAGTTAACTCACTTTGAATATCGATAAAGTGAACATATTCCGCATAGACACCGTCAACTGGCAGCTTGCTTTGCTGCATTTGTTGCATGAGTTTTTCAATTCTAAAATCGGATAAAGCGGGAGCCCCAGATAGGATAAGCATAAGTAGTAGTCACCACGGTTTTGCGACAATGGCTTAGTGTATTAGGCCATTATTCGGCTATATTTTATGAGCAGCTAAGGGGCCGGAATTATAGTAGATATTATATGTCCAAACCACCTCAAAATAGCTGAACCCGCCAGAATCTGAAACGCCTGCGTAAACCTTACCTATCTGAAAGCTTCGATTGCAGAACGAGACAAACAAACGCTTGGGCAGATTAGTATTAGAAAGTGAGCGTATTTGGTATACCATGTTGATATTATGTTAACTCAATCGATAGCACCCATTGATAAAATGCTTTCCCGTTTCTTTATAGCAGCTCTGTTATTGTTACTGACAGGTTGTAACGAGCCAAGGCAGTCAAATAGCTTAAAAAAAGTTCTGGATGCCGGTGTCCTTAGGGTTGGAACACAGTATGGTGTTACCAGTTACTACAATAGTGCGAGCGGGCCTCAGGGCTACGAATACGAGATGGCGAAAGGTTTTGCTGACTATCTTGGTGTCGAGCTAGAAATTTTACCCTACTATGCGGTCAACGAACTTTTTCCTCAATTAGAAAAGCAACATATCGACATTATCGCTTCGGCTTTAACAAATACATCAGAGCGTCAGTCATTGTTTAAGTTCGGCCCAGCTTATCAATATGTCAGTCAAAAATTAGTCTTTAAGCAAGGTAAAGAGAGGCCTAGGGACATCAATCAAATAGATGGCAGCCTGCTCATTGCCAGCGACAGCAATTACGTATCCTCATTGAAAGCACTAAAAGAGTCTTATCCATCGCTTATCTGGCAGGAAACAGATGAGATGGATGAAGAAGAAATACTTGAACAGGTATTGAATAGTCAACTTGACTATACAATTACTGATTCAAGCTTCCTTGCTGTTATGCGTCGTCGACATCCAGAGCTCAGCATCGGGTTTACCATAGGCGAAGAGCAACCAGTTGCGTGGGCACTCAATAGTGAGCTGGATGATTCCTTGCTCGCAGTGCTTATTGAGTATTTTGGCGAAATCCAAGCAAATGGACAACTTGCAACACTTGAAGACAAGTACTTTGGACATGTTCGAGAGTTTAATTATGTCGACACTCGCCTTTTTATAAAAGCAGCTGAAGAAACGTTACCTAAGTATCAACCATGGTTTGAGGATCATTCAATCGATATTGATTGGCGCTTACTAGCAGCGATGTCCTACCAAGAGAGCCATTGGAATCCGCGCGCTAAATCCCCAACTGGCGTGAGAGGGATGATGATGCTAACACTAACAACAGCAAAAGAACTAGGAGTAAGAAGCCGACTAGATGCGGAACAAAGCATCCGTGGTGGAGCGAAATATTTTTCGAGTCTAATGAAACGCATCCCTGATAGAATTAAAGAGCCTGACAGAGTTTGGTTAGCATTAGCTGCCTATAATATTGGTTTGGGGCATGTTGAAGACGCGAGAGTCATTACGCAAAAACAAGGTGGTAATCCGGACTTATGGGTAGACGTTAAAAAAAGATTACCCTTGCTTCGCCAAAAACGTCATTACAAAACAACACGATACGGATACGCTCGAGGTAATGAAGCTATCACCTATGTTGAGAATATCCGCAGATACTACGACACATTAGTTTGGTTGGACGAACGATCCAGTAATGAAAACCGGTTAGTCAAAGCGGATTAGAAAGCTTTTCCTTCAACTTCTTTTTTTCCAACCTTCTACGCTTAAAAAATGCTGACAACTTGTCTCCACACTCTTTCTCCATAACACCACCCACAACATTTACTTGATGGTTCAATGTCTCATGAGCTAACAAATTCATGACACTACCTGCAGCACCAGTCTTAGCGTCCTTCGCACCATACACAATCTGCCGTATTCTGCTATGAACCAATAAGCCTGCACACATAGGGCATGGTTCAAGCGTTACATACAAAGTACAATCAATCATTCTATAATTCGATAACGTCTTACCGGCTTCTCGAATCGCCATCATTTCTGCATGTGCAGAGGGATCATGCAGTTGAATAGATTGATTCCATCCACGACCAATGATCTCGTTTTCATGAACAACAATAGCGCCCACTGGGATCTCATTCTGTCGTTCTGCTATTTCAGCAAGCTCTAACGCCTTATTCATCCAAAATAAATGTGTTTGTTCAGGTGCTTCGATCATCTTAAGAATAGCTTAGTCAAATTCATCATTTCATTGGTCAACTTTACCACTTCCTTTTGCTTCTCGCACATTATTAAAAACTAACTTATTGTTTACTATATATAATTTTTTTTGGTCAGATATTTGCTTTGCTAAATCCAATGATTTGAGATTAGTATTAGAATGAAAGACCAACAGGAGAAGCTCATATGAACATTACAGCCATAGCCATTGTAGGCATCATTTGCTGGGCAATAGTCGAACTTGTTCAAGGTGGAAAAAGTAAAAAGAAAGGGAAAGCTTACGATAAAGAGATAGAAGAGCTAACAGGCGAAATAGAGCAAATGAGAGCGCGTATAGCAACATTAGAGCAGATTGTCACCGAAGAACCTTATGATCTAAAGCGCCAATTCAAAGACTTAGAAAAAGACAAAGTCGCTTAGTCAAGAAAACTGGCATTTATTTTTCATCATATTTAACCCATGCTCAAAAATTGTGAGCATGGGTTAATACTCGCTATAAGCCTATTCCCACTCAATCGTCGCAGGTGGCTTACCTGATATGTCGTAAACTACCCGAGAAATACCGTCAATTTCATTGATGATGCGGTTAGACACTTTACCTAAGAAGTCATAAGGTAAATGTGCCCAATGTGCGGTCATGAAATCAATCGTTTCCACTGCTCGCAAAGACACAACCCAGTCATATTTACGTGCATCGCCCATTACACCTACAGAGCGAACAGGCAAGAAAACCGTGAACGCTTGACTGGTCTTGTGATAAAGGTCAGCTTTGTGTAACTCTTCGATAAAAATAGCATCCGCCAAGCGCAATAAATCACAATATTCTTTTTTAACTTCACCGAGAACACGTACACCTAAACCCGGCCCCGGGAATGGATGACGATATAACATGTCGTAAGGCAAACCGAGTTCAAGCCCTATTTTTCGAACCTCATCTTTAAATAGCTCACGTAATGGTTCAACTAACCCCATATCCATGTCATCAGGCAAACCACCAACATTATGGTGGGATTTGATAACATGAGCCTTTCCAGTAGCTGAACCTGCTGACTCGATAACATCTGGGTAAATGGTTCCTTGCGCTAACCACTTGGCGTTAGTTAACTTTTTGGATTCGTCATCAAACACTTCTACAAACACTCGACCAATGGCTTTGCGTTTTAATTCAGGATCTTCGATGTTTGCAAGCGCATCTAAGAATCTATTTTCTGCATCAACTTTTACAATATTTAGCCCAAACCCATCAGCAAACATTTCCATCACTTGTTTGCCTTCATTAAGCCTCAATAAACCATTGTCAACAAAGACACAAGTTAATTGCGTTCCTATGGCACGATGTAACAACATTGCCGTTACTGAGGAATCTACCCCACCAGACAAGCCAAGAATAACTTCGTCATCCCCAACTTGTTGCTTAATTTTTTCAACGGCATCATCTATGATTGACGCTGGCGTCCAAAGCTTTTCGCATCGGCAAATGTCGATAACAAAATGCGTCAGGATTCTCTCTCCTTGCTTAGTATGCGTCACTTCTGGATGAAATTGGATCCCATAAAAATGTTTATCCACATTTGCCATCGCCGCAAATGGGCAGCTTGATGTTTGAGCGACTGTTACAAAATCATCAGGAATGGCCGACACTTTATCCCCATGACTCATCCAGACATCCAGCAAGCCATTGCCGTTGTCATCAACATGATCTTTAATCGATGACAGCAAAGGTACATCTTTAATGACTTCAACTTGCGCATAACCAAACTCTCGTACTTCAGACCCTTTCACAGAGCCACCCAATTGCTCAGCCATTGTCTGCATGCCATAACAAATACCCAGCACTGGAACGCCTGCTTGATAAACGTATTCAGGAGCTCTAGGGGAATCATTCTCTGTTACCGACTCCGGACCACCTGACAAAATAATCCCTTGAGGGTTAAACGCTTTAATTTGTTCCTCTGTAACATCCCATGCCCATAGCTCGCAATAAACACCTATTTCTCGCACCCGGCGTGCGATTAACTGCGTGTACTGAGAACCAAAATCTAAGATGAGAATACGCTGGTCGTGGATATTTTTACTCATGAACAATTCAACTATTTAGAAATAAGAGGCGACCTGATGAATCATCATCAGGCACTGTGTATTAGTATTGTGTTGCTAACTAGCTTACGCGATAGTTTGGAGCTTCTTTGGTTATTGAAACATCATGGACATGGGACTCTCCCATCCCTGCTGAGGTCACCTTAACAAAAGTAGGTTTAGTGCGCAGTTCATTAATCGTTGCACAACCGGTTAATCCCATGGCGGAACGTATACCACCTATTTGCTGGTGGATAATATTAGCGATAGGTCCTTTATAAGCAACACGACCTTCGATACCTTCAGGCACCAGTTTTTCAGCACTTTTGCTGTCTTGGAAATAACGATCAGAAGAGCCATGGCTCTGATTCATCGCACCCAAAGACCCCATGCCTCGGTATGACTTATAGTAACGGCCTTGGTATAACTCTACTTCACCTGGCGCTTCTTCCGTTCCAGCCAACATGCTGCCAACCATCACAGAGCTAGCACCAGCTGCGATTGCTTTAGCAATATCTCCAGAGAATCGAATACCGCCATCGGCTATAACCGGAATATCTCTATCAGCCAATGCTGTAACAGCGTCAGAGATAGCTGTAATTTGAGGTACGCCACAACCAGTAACTATACGAGTAGTACAAATAGAACCAGGACCGATACCAACTTTAACCGCATCTACACCCGCATCGGCAAGAGCTATAGCACCTTCTGCAGTCGCAACGTTACCTGCCACAATCTGTAATTCAGGATATGCATCACGCACTTTTTTAACGCTATCAATCACACCTTGAGAGTGCCCATGAGACGTGTCGATAAGCAACACATCTACTCCAGCTTCAACCAGTAGCTTTATACGCTCATCTGTACCAGGGCCAACACCTACCGCCGCACCAACACGTAACCGTCCAAACTCGTCTTTACAAGCATTGGGTTTACTTTCTGCTTTTTGGAAATCTTTTACAGTAATTAGGCCATTAAGTTTAAAATCTTCATCAACGACCAGGATTTTCTCAATTCGATGTTCGTGCATCAGTTCAAGCACCAACTCGGACTTAGCACCTTCCTTGACTGTCACTAACCGCTCTTTTGGCGTCATAACATTTGAGATAGGCATCTCAAGGTTTTTTTCAAAACGTAAATCACGTCCAGTGACAATACCGATAAGGCTGTTATTCTCATCAACCACGGGAAAACCTGAATAACCATGTTGATTACTGAGTAAATTCACTTCGCCAATGCTGATATCAGCCGTTACTGTCATAGGATCAGATACAACGCCGCTTTCATATTTTTTTACTTGGCGTACTTTGTGAGCTTGCTGCTCGGCAGACATATTCTTATGAATAAACCCCATGCCGCCTTCTTGAGCGAGAGCGATAGCTAACCGAGATTCAGTAACAGTATCCATAGCAGCAGAAACGAAAGGAGTATTAAGCATCACTTTACGCGTGAGGCGCGTTTTAAGATCGGCTGTATGAGGTAAAACAGTGGAGTGACCTGGCACTAACAATACGTCATCAAATGTGAGTGCTTCTTTGGCGAGTCTTAACATGGCAACCATACCTTAATTGATAATTGAGTTGCTGCGGGATTGTAGTCGTTTTACCTTGTGAGGTAAACTGCTATTCGAGAAAGAAACTATTTTATTTAGCATGAGTCATGCCAATAAGTAATCAATAAACGTTCAACATGTTAATTGTCGGTTAATACCATAGTAAAATACGTTACTTTGCCTATTTCGAAGTAGCTTTTATACGCTTCAAACATTAATCTATCTTCCCTACACCACCCTTTGAAAAGTTTGATATGTTTAGCTCTTCTAAGAATCAAAATATTCTATCAATTACTCAACTCAACCGATTTGCACGCTCTGTTCTCGATTCAGAAATTGGTCAGGTATGGGTTTCCGCTGAAATCTCAAATTTGGTTATGGCAAGCTCTGGGCATTGGTACTTCACACTGAAGGACAATAAAGCTCAAGTTAAAGCAGCAATGTTTAAGGGCTCGAATCGTTCAGTCAGTAAAAAACCTCTAGAGGGCGATAAAGTCCTCGTTCGAGGAAAAGTAAGCTTGTATGAAGCCCGAGGGGATTACCAGTTAATTGTTGAGCATTTGGAACCCGAAGGAGAAGGCCGCCTTAAACAAGAATTTGAAAAGCTTAAGCAAAAACTCAATGCGGACGGTTTGTTTACCTTACAAACAAAGCAACCCATCCCCGCTAATATCAAAAAAGTTGGAATTGTTACATCACCTACAGGAGCGGCAATACAAGACATACTCACAGTATTAAAACGCAGGAACCCCAATATTGATGTCATCATCTATCCCGCTATGGTTCAAGGCGAGCAAGCAACACAACAAATAGTAAGAGCAATTCAACAAGCTGACAATCGCCAAGAGGTAGATATCCTCATCGTTGGACGTGGTGGCGGATCGCTGGAAGACTTGTGGTGTTTTAACGACGAACGATTGGCACATGTCATATTTAACTCAGAATTACCCATTATTAGCGCGGTAGGCCATGAGATAGACTTTAGTATCGCTGATTTAGTAGCCGATGTAAGGGCACCAACGCCTTCTGCAGCAGCGGAACTCGTTAGTGTTGACCATAATCAGCTGAATCACAAAATCAACCAATATAGGGACGATTTATATCGCGCTGCTTTGCGCTCACTGCAAAGTAAAGCTCATCAACTAGAAATCAAACGCAGCCAACTAGATCAATTTCATCCTAATAGACAATTGCTACAACAATATCAACATGTGGACAACCTTCACCTCAAATTGAGGCATGCCATGACTCAAAAGATACAGAAAGAAAAAGTCCATATGTCAGCGCTTAAAACAGCAATGAACAAGCACTTACCCAATCATAAAACAAAGGACTTGAATCATAGGCTGCAAGAAATGAAATCTATACTTCTCAATCATATAAGCAGGGCAATGCTCTCAGCTAACAATAGGTTAGCAACACAAGCGCAACTTCTGAATACAATGAGCCCCTTAGCAACATTGTCACGAGGTTACAGCATTAGTTTTAAAGAAGGGGACATTGTCAGAAGCAAAACAGAGTTGACCAAAGGGGATGTATTAGAAACGCAGTTTGCAGACGGCAAAGTTAAAAGCCGCATTATTTAGCTTTCATGCACACACAAGCTGTTCATTTTTTATACAAAACGTTAAAAACCACAAACTATAATCTGCGTTAATCTGATACTGTATCGACATTATGGGCTCAGCTCTAATAAAAAAACTCAACAATTTCAACCTATTCGGTAAAAAATAGTGCAGTTTATTAAAAAAAGGCTGCGAAGCTTGATAAAAACTCATAGAATATGAAACGTCGCTACAGGAATAATGTGGCGTCCTCTAAAATCTACCAATTTCATGAATACGTTTGACGCAGCTCGCTGCGTCATTTTTTTATTCTTTGAAATACTCCTCTAGCAGCTTCTCATTATTTACGCTTATTGTGTCTATCCATCAATCGGCGACGCTTTCTTTGTTGAGCTAAACTAAGCTCACTACTATTCGCTTCAAACGGGTTAGCACCTTCTCTAAACTCTATTTTGATTGGTGTGCCCATGCTCTGTAGGGATTTACGATAGTAGTTCATCATGTAACGCTTATACGAATCCGGTAAATCTTTTACTTGATTCCCATGAATAACAATCACTGGAGGATTGTAACCACCAGCATGTGCATATTTCATTTTTACACGTCTCCCTCTGACCATAGGTGGCTGGTGATCCTGTTGCGCCAACTCCATGATACGCGTCAACATAGAGGTGTTAATACGTTTTGTCGCTGATGCGTAAGCTTCCTGAACGGATTCAAACAAATGACCGACACCTGTTCCGTGCAGTGCTGATATAAAGTGCAATCGAGCAAAATCAATGAACCCTAATCGCCTATCGAGCTCTCTTTTTATCTCATCCTTAACGTAACTATCAAGACCGTCCCACTTGTTGACTGCCAATACAAGTGAGCGACCTGAATTAAGAACAAAACCTAGCAAGCTTAAATCTTGATCAGTGATACCTTGCGTTGCGTCCACCACTAACAAAACAACATTTGATTCTTCAATAGCCTGCAATGTTTTGATAATAGAGAACTTCTCGACAGTTTCAGACACTTTACGTTTTTTACGCACACCTGCAGTATCAATTAATATGTATTCGCGCTCGTCACGCTCCATCGGGATAAATACACTATCTCTTGTTGTACCAGGCATATCGAAAACAACAACACGCTCTTCACCAAGAATTCGATTGGTTAATGTTGATTTCCCCACATTAGGTTTGCCAACTATGGCTAATTTAATAGGTGAATTAACTAGTTGTTCAAGTTGCTCATCTGCATTTAGCTCTTCCGCCTCAACATCAATTTTTATTTCCATATCAGGAAATGCATCAGAAAGTGGTGCTAACGCTTTATTCAATAAGTTACTAATTCCACGACCATGTGCAGCAGCAATTTGTTGGATTTCACCTAACCCTAATTGAAAAAACTCCGCAGTTTCACTATCACCGTCGATACCGTCAACCTTGTTCGCTACAACAAATAATGTTTTCTCTTTTCGCCTAATGTAATCCGCGATAGCTTGATCTGCTGCTGTCAAACCATCTCTAGCATCAACTAAAAAGAAGATAACATCAGCTTCATCAATAGCTAACAAAGATTGTTCCGCCATTAACGCATCAATACCCTTTTCGTCGCCACTAATACCACCCGTATCCACAACAATAAACTGACGCTCTTCGAATCTTGCTTGGCCGTACTTTCTATCTCGCGTTAAGCCAGGGAAATCGGCAACCAGAGCATCTCTAGTACGAGTCAAGCGATTGAACAATGTCGATTTTCCTACATTTGGGCGCCCAACAAGAGCGACGACAGGTAGCATAATTATTTCCTTCGTTGTTCTAAAACATAAAAGCGGCTACAGGAAATCCTGTAGCCGCTTTCAAAATATTCATAAATTCTACGGCGTTAGCAAAGCAACGACTTTTCCATCACGAGTTTGAGTATAGACGGTATTTCCTTCTACTACTGGCGTGACATAAATAGACTCATCTTCATCATTTCCGCCAACTCTAGCACGAGCAACGATTTCACCATCATCTTGACGAATCCAATGCATAATACCGTAACGATCACCGAGTACAAGATAGTCGGACACAGGTTGAGCAGCCGTCACGTTGCGATCGTTAAGTCCACCTTGACTCCACAACTCTATGCCATTGCGCCGATCTAAAGCATAAATATTACTATTGGAATCAACGACAAATAAACTGTTACCGTCAATACTGATACTACGAGAGGATTTATATTCACGACTCCAAACTACACGTCCAGATCTAATTTCTACAGCCGCCAACGTACCATCATACGAAATAACATAGGCAATGCCCGCTAAAACAAGCGGCTTTCCATCTATGTCGATAATACGTTGTAACTCGGTTGCACCTGTTGGTTTACCTATAGTCTGTTCCCATGCCACTTGCCCTGTATCGGCAATAACAACAGCTAAACGTCCAGTTGCTGTACCCGTAATAATGCCACCCGAGTCAGCCACTGGTGCAGCAACTCCTCTTAAAGACAATGGAGGGACTTCTGATTCATACGTCCAGCGCTGCTCTCCCGTTTCTGCATCAAGCGCAAATAATGTTCCTGCGCCAGTATTAAAAGCAACGATACCCGCGTCAATTGCCGGTTCAGCTAAAACTTCACCTTTAACTTGCTGTTGCCAAACGGTTTCACCTGTCTTTGCATCGAGCGCATAGACATCTCCGTTCTCTGTACCGAAGAATACTTTCTCATAGGCGACACCTAAACCACCACCTATCTTAGCTGACTCACCGCTTTGCCAAAGTCTAGTAATAAAAGAAAAAAAGCCTTTCTTCTTATACTCAGCAAAATTGCGTTGCCACAGCCTCTTGCCATCTTCTGGGTTAAATGCAACAACTTTCCCATGACGATCTGCCACATACAATGTATCGTATGCGTAGGCAGGCTTTAATCTTGAAAAATAGCCTTTAACGCCTTTGCCAATATCCTTTGACCAAATTTTTTCAGGCTCAAACTCTTCGGCTATAGGCTCAAGCCGCTTACGCTCTATTTTCTCTTTATTAACAAACCACGTCCCCGGGTTTGTCCAACTTGGCAAAGTGGAGCAACCACCAAGGCCTAACGACGCTATTAATAATAAGGATACTAACCGAGTACTCAAATTACTCTCCATCAACACGTTCAGAAGCTAAGTTATCCAACTTCATCTGAACAAGCGTATTGTTATCTTTTTCTTCTATCGACGTGCTATAAGCCGCACGAGCTTTATCAAAATTACCTTGAGATTGGTATATATCACCTTTAATCTCATTAACTTGTGCACTAAATGCAGGCTGATTCACGTTAGAGAGAATAGATAAAGCTTCATCATAATTCTCTTGGTGCTTATAAATTCTTGAAAGCCGAATATTGGCGACACTTTTCAAAACATCGTCACTACTATTATCAGCGGCCCATTTTAGCTGTTTAGTCGCTTCAGCAAAGTCACTTCTTACAACAGCTTCTTTAGCAACCTGCAATGCTGCTAATACGGCATAACCGCTATTTTCACTGTCGTTAACAAATTCAACAGCAGAATTAATACTCGCACTCTCCTGTGCTAATTCTTCTACAACATTTTGATAGGCTAACGATGCTCGCTCTTTAGAGGCCAATTGCTCTGCAGAATAGTAACGCCACCCCCATAAGCCACCAAGCCCCAAAACAGCACCTAAAATAATTGCAGTGCCATTTTCCTTCCAAAACTTTTTAATCGCTTCGACCTGCTGCTCTTCAGTCTCTAAATCTTGCATCTTGTCCTCTTACTTCGTATTCATTACTGCGCTCATAACTCATCTTTGAGCACAAAATTTTATTGTTTGTTCGATAAAATCGTTATTAGTTGTTCAACACTTATCGATTGTTGTTCTTGTTGCTCTCGCATCATTTTTACAGTTACTAGATTAGCTTCTACTTCGCTATCTCCAATAATCAATGTCATTGCAGCACCGCTCGCGTCTGCTCGTTTCATTTGCTTCTTAAAATTTCCACCGCCACAATGGTTCATTATCCTCAGATTAGGCAACACATCTCTTAACTTTTCTGCAACGTTGACAGAAAAAGTTTCCGCAGCGTCCCCTAATGCACAAACATAAACATCGACATTTGATGACACATGCGTTATCAGGTCGAGTTCTTGAAGCATAAGCACTAGGCGTTCTAACCCTAGAGCAAAACCCACTGCGGTTGTTGCTTTACCTCCAAGTTGTTGAACCAAACCATCGTAACGGCCACCGGCACATACAGTCCCTTGCGCCCCCAAAGAGTCTGTTACCCATTCAAATACGGTACGATTGTAGTAGTCTAGACCGCGTACCAAAGCGGGGTTCACTCTATATTTGATGCCAGAAGCATCCAAACGTTCCCTCAATTGACTAAAATGTCGTTCAGAATCGCTATCTAAATGATCAATCAATTTAGGCGCATTCACCACAACAGCTTGTACCTCAGGGTTTTTACTGTCCAATACGCGAAGCGGGTTAGATTCCAAACGCCTTAAGCTGTCATCATCAAGGGCGTCCTTGTGTTTGCTAAGATAGGCAATCAAGGTATCTTTGTAAGCTGCTCTCGCTTCATTTGAGCCTAGAGAGTTAAGCTCAAGTACGACATGCTCTGACATGCCTAGCACTTTCCATAAACGAGCCGTCATTAGAATCAACTCAGCGTCAATATCTGATCCATCTAAACCAAATGTTTCTACGCCAAATTGATGAAACTGACGGTAACGCCCCTTTTGTGGACGTTCGTGGCGAAACATAGGCCCCATATACCAAAGCCTCTGCTGTTGATTATAGAGCAGTCCGTTTTGAATACCTGCACGTACAGCACTAGCCGTACCTTCCGGCCTAAGTGTTAAGCTATCACCATTTCGATCATCAAAAGTGTACATTTCTTTTTCAACAATATCAGTGACTTCACCAATTGAACGTTTGAACAGATCTGTACTTTCAACAATTGGGGTTCTAATTTCTTGATAGCCGTAACTAGACACCAACTGGCGAATTGTCTCTTCAACAAATTGCCATTGCACCGATTGCTCAGGCAAACAATCATTCATCCCGCGAATGGCCTGAATATTTTTACTCACAACGTATCCTATTGATCAATCTTTTCAATTTAATCTTGTCATTAATAAGAAAAAGCCCCGCATTATAGGGGCATTATTGACAAACGTAAAATAATACAGCAAACATCCATTCACTCCATTATCTTACTTATTTATTAACCTTAGCTGAGTTAGCAAATCAATCCATGTAAAGGCCAGTATTAACCTTTATCCTGATTCAATTTGATTAACCGCAATACGGTTCTTTTCATCCAACAAAGAGGCTTTCGCTCTGATTCTCTTTTCGAGCTGATCAACTAAATCATCATTACTCAAACGTTCTTTTTGTCGCTTACCATCAAGATAGAAACCACTCATATTACGCGCACCGGTTAAGCCAAGATCAGATACCTCAGCTTCCCCTGGGCCATTCACAACACAGCCAATAATAGACACATCCATAGGTGTTAATATATCTTCCAGCTTTTCTTCAAGGGCATTGACAGTACCTATAACATCGAACTCTTGCCGAGAGCAGCTAGGACAAGCAATCAAGTTTATTCCTCTGGAGCGTATGCGTAGCGATTTAAGAATATCAAACCCAACCTTGATTTCCTCTTCCGGGTTCGCAGCCAACGAAATGCGTAAAGTATCACCAATGCCTTCAGCGAGTAACATCCCCAAGCCAACAGAGCTTTTTACTGCGCCAGCTCTAAAACCGCCGGCTTCAGTTATCCCAAGATGAAGAGGTTGCTCTATCTGCTTAGCAAGTAATCGATAGGCACCAACAGCAAGAAACACATCTGACGCTTTAACACTAACCTTAAACTGATCAAAGTTCAGTCTGTCTAAAATATCGATATGTCGCATAGCTGACTCTAAGAGAGCCTCTGGTGTGGGTTCACCATACTTTTCTTGAATATCTCTTTCTAACGAACCGCCATTGACTCCAATTCTGATAGGGATGTTTTTATCTTTTGCACAATCAACGACAGAGCGAACACGTTCTTCGTTACCTATGTTGCCGGGATTAATTCTTAAACAATCAACACCATATTCTGCGACTTTGAGTGCTATTCGATAGTCAAAGTGAATATCAGCAATAAGAGGCACATCCACTTGTTGCTTTATTTGCTTAAAGGCTTCAGCTGCATCCATTGTAGGAACAGACACTCTGACTAACTCGCCACCAACAGCCTGTATCCTCTTAATTTGAGCAACTGTGGCTTCTACATCAGTTGTTTCTGTATTAGTCATAGACTGCACAGCAATAGGCGCACCATCACCTATGGGGACATTGCCAACATAGATGCGTGTTGAACGCCGACGGTTAATAGGGGATTCTGAGAACATAGTTATTCCTGTAATGGCAGCTCAAACTTAGCCGTACGCCCTGCTGGGAATTGACTCATATCTACGGCGTCACCAGCCATACTGATTTGAACAACTTGTGGAGCACCTAAGGTCACTTCAAAAGGCGGAACACCAGATACTGTCATTACTCTACCAGATGCTTTTACTCCATAAGCAATAGCCTCTCCTGTCGCATCAACGAGATTCATCCAGCAATCATCAGAAAATTCAAAGACAAGCTCTACAGGCGCAGCAAAACTATCAAATTCATTATCTACCTGACTATCTCGAGTATCTTGCACTTCTGCCAATAGCGCAGCGTCTCCAACCTCACCGTCAACTAGTTCCTGATCAGCCTCTGCAATATCGGGTACTGACGGTTGTTCAGTTGTTAGCCCATCAATAGCTTCTCCAACTAAAGCCTCAACATTATTGATCGTGTCGGCTTCATCACTTAATGATTCAACAGTAGTGCTTGTCAGGTTTGAATCAACAACCTCATCAACGTTGATCGTACTTTCTTCAACCAATACAGTTTGATTGCTCGGCAAAGGAGTGTCGTTAACTGTGTCAGTAGTGCTTTGCTCAACAGGTGGAGTACTTATAGGTGATTGCACGACAGGCGCTTCTTCGGATTGTTGGAACCACCACAAAACAGATAGTGCAATAACAATTGCTATAATAAAGTAAGTCAACATCATCAGCCGTGCATCGTTTGTCTGTTTAGCAACCCGCCTCGAGAAACTTTGTAACTTCGCGGGCTCTTTATCAACTGAGTTAATGCGCTCGTACGCTTCAAGAATGTCTGGTTCGCTTACATCAACAAATTTTGCGTAGACTTTTAGGTAGCCTTTGGTGAAGGTTGCTGACAAATTACTGTCATCTTCATCATTTTCAATGGCCTCGATGTTATGGGCACGAAGATTAATTTTATTTGCCACTTGCTCAAGGCTAAGCCCTTTAGCTTGCCTTGCTTCTCTCAACAACTGACCGGGTGTTGGGAGACTCGACTCCTGAACCACTGATTCTTGTTCGCTCATCTTCTACTCATTGTCCTTCAGTAATTTGGGGAAGTGGTGTAACACGTAATTTTTTGCCTGTATAAATTGACGATGCACTCTTTAAATCGTTCCATTCAATCAAGCGCTGCATTCTCACATTATATTTGATGGAAATACGGTACAAGTTTTCGCCTTCTGCCACCGTATGATAGACAATATCACTAGTATCACTTTCTTTAATCTTCACTGTTTCAACAGCTTTTTTCTTTTCGCTTTCCGATGCAGCTGTTGCCTTACTCACAACCTTTAATGAAGAAGGTTGTACTTGCTCAGCCTTTCTTGAGTTGGCGTCAAAATCCAATGCTAAAAAGGCTTCGGTAAATTCATGTGCTGGAAACATCTGCAGCATAATATTGCCGTAACCTTTCGCTCCTTCAATATTTTGCAGGCCATTTTCTATTTGAACCCATAACCATAGGCTTTGAGGAGATACCTGACTAACACGATCATAGCGCGATAAATAGTCTTTTGCTTGTTGCCATTGCTCAGTTTCTATCAACAACTCGGTCATCAATCTCAAGCTCTTTGCACGGCGTGGTTGATGATTGATGGCACTGCTCAAATACACAACCGCGTCACGATAGTTTTCTTGTGTTTGGCTGCAGATAGCTAGATTTTCATAAGTCTCGGCTACATTGTTATAGGCTGTATTTTTAACAGCTGACAAGAAATAACGCTTGGCTTTATCATAGTCTCCCCTTTGACAAAGGAAAGCACCATAACTATTGGCAATATCAGCATTATTGCGGTCACGACTTATCGCTTCCTTGTATGCATCATCAGCTAGTTCATTTTCCCCAACGACTTGATAATAATAAGCAATGCCATAATGTGCTTCTGCTAAATAAGGGGCAAACTGTAGCGCTTTATCTAAATTAAACTTTGCCTGACTGTAATTGCCATTTTTAAGATAATTTAATCCCAGCGACACTCTCGTTTTCGCCGCCTTTTGTTCATCAAACTCACCAGGTCCAACACCGTCAACATTGTTACTGCTCGTACAGGCTGTCAGCCAAAGTACCATTATTAGTAAAAAGAAAGTTCGTGCTTGATTCATAGCGTATGTCGGCATTCGAGTTATTTAGCCATTTTTACTGAAATTTGCTCACCCTTCACCTGTTTTTTTAACATACGTTTCGTTCTGTCGACTACATCACCCACTAATTGCCCACAAGCAGCATCAATATCATCTCCACGCGTTTTTCTTACAATCACAGTGAGATCATAGCTCATTAAGATTTTTGCAAACCTGTCTATCTGCGAATTACTGGTACAGGTATAAGGTGAGCCGGGATAAGGGTTAAATGGGATAAGGTTAATTTTACAGGGCGTCTCTTTCATGACTTGAGCAAGCTGATGTGCTTGTTCATGACTATCATTAATTCCTTTCAACATGACATATTCAACCGTCACGCGACCTTGATTAGCATTAGACTTTGCTAAATATCGCCTAACACCGGCTAAAAATGCTTCTATATTGTACTTTTTATTAACCGGTACAATGACATCTCGCAGATCATCTGTAGGTGCATGCAAAGAGATTGCAAGAGCAACGTCAATTTGATCTCCTAACATATCTAAAGCTGGTACAACACCAGAAGTACTCAGGGTTACGCGGCGTTTTGACAAACCAAAGCCGTAGTCATCCATCATAATGTCCATCGCTGGAACAACATTCTTTAGGTTGAGCAGAGGTTCTCCCATCCCCATCATCACAACATTGGTAACTGGTCGTTTGGCTGTATCACTAGACAACCCTAATGTGGTAGCCACGCGCCATACTTGCCCAATAATTTCAGATACAGTTAGGTTACGATTAAAGCCTTGTTGAGCTGTCGAACAAAAAGTACATTCCAAAGCACAACCAACTTGCGAAGAAACGCATAAAGTTGCTCTATCAGCTTCGGGTATCCAAACTGTTTCAACTTCCTGTCCACCATCTAATCGAATAACGAATTTAATCGTGCCATCCGTCGCCTGTTGCTGAAAAGCAATTTCTGGCGCACTAACAATACAATTGGCTTTAAGTTTCTCACGTAGAGCTTTGTTGAGATTGGTCATGGCATCAATATCATCTACACCATGGTGATAAAGCCACTTCATCACTTGATCTGCACGAAAAGGCTTTTCGCCAATGGAAGCAAAATACTCCCTCAAACCTTTACGATTAAAATTAAGCAAGTTAACCTTTGAAATGCTTGATGATGCATTGCTTCGCTGGATATCAACCTGATGAGTCATGGACGGACAACCTCATATGCACATGTCTTTAAGACTTGTTATATGCACCTTAATGCAAAGCCTAACAAATCTTTATACTAATCAAATATATATTCGAATGTGTAAATCTTTGATTTTTTTATAAAAATAAAAGAAGTCATCGACATCTCTTACACCGAACTGGGGCAATCAACATGGATAATGGTTCCATTTATACATCATCCATCTATGCTGTAGACTATTATACCAACCTGCATGAGTAATTGGTATCGAGCACTAAAAAGGGAGCAAAAGCTCCCCTTTTTATTTAGTGATTCATCCCAGCATTATCTTGTGCGAGGGCAAAGCTCTTCATCAGTAAAGAAATACGCGATTTCACGAGAAGCTGACTCTGGAGCGTCAGAACCATGACAAGCATTCTCATCAATAGAGGCTGCATAATCAGCTCTCAATGTACCAGCCAAAGCTTCTGCTGGATTAGTCGCTCCCATAATTTCTCTGTTCTTTAATATCGCATTCTCGCCTTCAAGCACTTGAACCATTACAGGGCCAGAAGTCATAAAAGCAACAAGGGCATCGAAGAATGGGCGCTCACTGTGTTCAGCGTAAAAGCCTTCGGCTTGCTCTTTGCTCAAATGTACCATTTTAGCTGCAACGATACGTAAGCCAGCTGTTTCAAAACGATTGTATATTGCGCCGATAACATTCTTTGCAACAGCGTCAGGTTTTACGATAGAAAAAGTGCGTTCAAGAGCCATTTTCCGAATCTCCAAAGTAAGGGTTTAAAAAATTTCGCGGATTATATGCAAAAACGCCACTAATAACTAGAGCGTGTTGATCTTTGCAGTGAATGTATATAACCAAACCACGTCAAAGTACTCGTTTCAGAACGACTGGGGTATTTCAATTCAAAGCACGTCAGTAGCCGAATGTCTGTCACCTCCGGAATTGACGTAACGAACGAGTACA
The DNA here is from genome assembly GCA_964640795.1 of uncultured Pseudoalteromonadaceae bacterium. Classification (GTDB taxonomy): domain Bacteria; phylum Pseudomonadota; class Gammaproteobacteria; order Enterobacterales; family Alteromonadaceae; genus M269. Next base: position 32,121 of record CAZXIN010000012.1, read on the forward strand.
GGATGTACGTAATGAGAGTAACGCGGGAGCAGTTACCGAGAAATGGAATACCCTAGACACCTCCTTAATGGAACGCAAGTCAGTCAATTTTCCAAATACATAAGGAAATTAAGAAAACGCAGCAACTTGTACAAAAAACAAACTAAAACTGGTTAAACTACTATTCCTTTCTGTCATATCAAAGTTAATTTAAATATTTGTAACAAAAAGACTGTACAGTTAATCCAACATTGATTATAACGTTACCAAGGTGTTAACAATTTGTTTACATGCGCTTAAACAGGACACCTTGCTATTGTAATTCATATTGGCAATAAACTAGATAGGAGATATCTACGTGGATAAGTCAGATTTAATGTCCTCAATAGACATAAAGAGTAAAACAACAAAAAGTAAGAGTAAAAAGCTCAGGTGGCGAGAAATTGAAGAAATACAAGATCGCCACCGACTTGAAAAAGAACTGGAAGACTTTGCATTTGCAGACGATTCAGATTTCCTAGGCTTAGAACGATAATAAAGAAAAGCACCAAGCCCCGACATCGACTATGTCGGGGCTTTTTTTATATTACTGCGTAAATAACTTCAAGCCCGCAATAGGCGCAGTCTGCAGTTAGATATCCTCAGGTTTGTATAAGCCGAACCATCCAATACATCTATTTTAGGACCTGGACATCATAACGCCTTTAAACAAGGGGGGGTTCTTCAATACTTTGATTAGATAGGCACTGATTATATCTGCCAATTAATAGGTTGATGCCCACTAGCCTCAAGCATTTGATTAGCTTGACTAAAGTGCTTGCAGCCAAAGAATCCTCGATAAGCAGATAGAGGTGATGGATGTACTGTACGTAAGATCTTATGACGACTCTGGTCGATCCGGGCACCTTTCTTCTGTGCGTGACTCCCCCACAACATAAAGATAACACCTTCTTTATAGTGGTTTACTTGCTCAATCACTTTATCGGTAAAGGTTTCCCAGCCAATATTCGCATGTGAATGAGCTTGCCCTTGCTCAACCGTCAATACAGTATTTAGTAATAGCACCCCTTGCTCAGCCCAAGCCGTTAAATTGCCATGGTTTGGCATCCTAAACCCACTAACATCAGATTCGAGCTCTTTAAAGATGTTCACCAGAGACGGAGGTTGTTTTACTTGACCCAAGACAGAAAAACACAGGCCGTGCGCTTGGTTGGGTCCATGATAAGGATCCTGCCCCAAAATAACGACCTTTGTTTGTTCGAATGATGTCAACTTAAATGCATTGAAGACATCTGGTGCTGAAGGATAGACAGTAACGCCATCTTGCCTTCTTCGTTCAACATATTCCAATACCTGTTTGAAGTAAGGCTTTTCCTTTTCTTCACCAATAACATCTGTCCAACCAGTCATGTAGCCTAGCCTTTATTATCCAATACCGAGAGCATATGGGCCTTCAATGCATTGAAATCATTATCTAGAGTCACTGAAAGCCCTTCTTTGCCCGCACATTCTGCGAGCTCTGCTGGAAGGCTAATAGGTTGCCCCAACACATTTTCAACAGTTTCCCGAAATTTCGCAGGATGCGCAGTTCCTAAAAACACCCCTATCTCATCATCAATCAAGTCCCTTTTCATCGCCTTATAAGCGATAGCTGCGTGAGGCTCGCTAACATAACCCAATTGAGCTAATTGACGCATAGCGACTTGCGTGTACTCTTCATCAATAGACTCACCAGTAAGAATATCTTTAGACAAATATCCATATTCAACAAGCGCTTCTATTCTCGGCCAATTATTTGGTTGACTCACATCCATAGCATTCGACATGGTCTCCCGAGTAGGGTTTGGAGACCATTCACCCGTTTTTAAGTATCGAGGTACCGTGTCATTTAGGTTAGTGGCAGCTATAAAACGCTTAATGGGAAGCCCAAGAACTTTGGCAATCATAGCTGCAGTCAGATTACCAAAGTTGCCGCTTGGAATAGAAAACACTAATTTCTGGCGACTTTCGGTGCCAATTTGCGCTACTGCTTCAAAGTAATAGCATACTTGCGCTAATAGCCGGCTAATATTAATGGAGTTCGCTGAATTCAAATGTAAGCCTTCTTTCAAGGCCTTATCGTCAAAGGATTGTTTCACTAACTTTTGACAGTCGTCAAAATCGCCTTTAATAGCAACAGTGTGAATATTATTGCCTAAAGTCGTAAATAACTTTTCTTGTAATTGGCTAATCTTTCCTTTTGGGTAAAGGATAACAACGTTAATGCCAGGAATGTTATAGAAAGCATGAGCAACAGCTGCACCAGTATCACCAGATGTTGCCGTTAAAATGGTCACAGACTCACCACTTGCGATGGTAGAAAGGCACTGTGCCATAAAGCGACCGCCAAAGTCCTTAAAAGCAAGCGTTGGTCCATGAAACAACTCTAAGCAATACAAATTATCATGAACATTAACCAGAGGCGCTTCAAATGAAAAAGCAGTTTGTACAATAGTATCAATCTGTTCACTCGGTATTTCATCTCCAACAAGATGCTTGATAATCCTTTGAGAGCGTTCGACTAGAGACAAATTTAATAAGCCATCAATATCGTCCATCGGCTTTAACTCGGCTGGAAAAAATAACCCTTGCTCTCTTCCTAGCCCTTGCTTAACAGCCTGGCTAAAGCTGACTGTTTCGCTCGTATCTTTTAAATTAAACAATTCCACTAACAAATACCTTGTTTACTTCACCCATAGGTTTGACCTACAGCTTTAATTAATTCTTATCATGCGATTGAGACATTGCTTGAGCACCGTCAATATCGAGTGAACATAGGCGGCTAAACCCCGTATTGTTTTGAACATAATTCTCGTTCAACCACAGCTGTATTTCTTGCATTTTTTTCAAATCTTCACCGACACAGAACACTGTTGGTCCCGAACCAGAAATACCGAATGCATCCGCATCATGGTTCAAAGCAAATTGCTTCGCTTCTTCAAACTTAGGAAGCAAAGACTTACGCTTTGGTTCAGCAATAACATCAACCATCATCTTAGCAGCTAAGACTCTATCATTTCGATGCAAGGCATCGGTAAATACAGCCAACTGTCGTCCAAATGACAATGTATCTTCCAATGACAAGTTCGTTGGCAATATCTTGCGAGCAGCCGAAGTCGATACGCTCAAACCTGAATAACAAACAACCCAATACCATTCTTTTGGCACTGGTAAGTTTGAAGCTACCGACTCGGTACTCTCAGTAATTAAGGTCAATCCACCCAAAAAACTAGGTGCAACATTGTCATAATGCACACTACCACTAATTTGTCCTTCTAGCTCCCCCATTATGCTGAGCAACTCATGACGACTAAAAGGGTTGTCATAAAACGCATTAAGACCATGCAAAGCAGCGACAATAGAGCTCGCACTGCTGCCCAAACCGCTGCCAATGGGTAGTGATTTAGTCAACGTCATGGCGACAGGCGACACATGTTTACCTTGTAGTGATAACTGGCGACAGAACTCTTGATAGCAGCGTGTCACTATATTCTCACTAGCATCACTAGGTAATTTATGTGCAAATGGACCATCAACGGTCAGACAGAATTCCTCTGCTGGTGTAATTTCAACTTCGTCTCCAAACAAACTGCCATCAATTGGTTTAAGAGCTGCACCAAGCAGGTCAAACCCCAAACCTACATTACCTATTGACGCTGGAGCATAGGCTCGTATTGTTGCCATTTATAAATCCTGTTTCCAAGGCATTGTTCTTAAAACATCTGCAAACACACCGGCTGCAGTCACTGCAGCTCCAGCCCCATACCCTCTAATAACAAAAGGGATAGGCTGATAGTACTCGCTGTATATTGCTAAAGCATTCTCACCATTCTTAACCGCATGCAATGGGTTATCTTGGCTTACAGATTGAATAGAAACTGTGCACTTATTATCATCAATATTGCCAACATAGCGCAAAACATGGCCTTTGGCTTTAGCCTTTTCCACTTTATCTGCGTATAAGGCGTCGAGTTTGGGTAAATTACTCATGAAGTCGTCTGTACTGCCACTTGCATCAAAGTCTTCAGGTAGCACTGACTCGACCTCAATATCGTCCAGCTCCAAGAAAATATTTGCTTCCCTTGCCATAATAAGTAGCTTTCTCGCCACATCAGTTCCGCTCAGATCATCACGTGGATCTGGCTCTGTGAAACCATTGTCTTTAGCTACTTTTGTTGCTTCTGAAAGGCTAAACCCTTCTTCTAACTTACCAAAAACAAAAGACAGCGAACCACTTAAAATCCCTTCGAACTTTTTCAACTGGTCGCCAGCGTATATTAATTTCTGGAGGTTTTCGATGACTGGCAGCCCTGCACCAACATTGGTTTCATATAAGAATTGACGATTCGTTTCTTGCGCCACACTGCGCAACTTCTTATAGTATTCAACACTTTGTGTATTTGCTTTTTTATTCGGCGTAACGACATGAAAACCCGCCAATAAGAAATCTACATATTGGGCAGCAACGGAATCACTACTGGTACAATCAACTATCACTGGATTAACCAAACTATTGGTGTTCACAAAAGATTTCAGCTTTTCGATAGAAAATCCGTCTCCCATCTTAGTAAGCTCTTGGGGCCATCCGTTATCCAAGTTTATGCCGCTATCCTTTAGCAAAAGTTGCTTACTATTCGCTATACCATAAACGCTGATTTTAATATTTCTTTCGAACAATATGTCCTGTTGACGATTAATCTGCTTTAACAGTTCTTTGCCGACTGTGCCACAACCAAGTACAAATACATCAATAGTATGTTGATTTGAAAAGAATTTTTGATGTACCACTTTGACAGCCTTTTTGGCTTTACTAGCCTCGATGACAGTTGATATAGAACGTTCAGACGAACCTTGTGCAATGGCTATATGATTGATCCTTGCTTGCGACAATGATGCAAAGAACTTGGCGGCTAAGCCTCGGATCTTCTTCATGCCATCCCCTACAAGAGTGACAATGGCGAGCTCTCTCTTCAGTTCAATGGGTTCAAGCAATTGATTACTCAATTCCAATTGAAAAGTATCATCAAGTAGGTTTAATGCATTGTCAGCATCCTTGTCGTGAACACAGAAGCTAATGCTGTACTCCGACGATGACTGCGTAATAAGCACAATAGAAATGTTCGCATTCGACATCGCCTCAAAAACGCGACTGGCCATACCAACCATACCTTTCAACCCCGGCCCAGCAACATTAAACATAGCGACATTGTCTAATTGAGATATTCCTTTAACGCTAGTCCATTTGGTGCTTGTTTCATTACTAATCAATGTGCCTGGTGCTTTGGGGTTAAGCGTATTCCTGATTAAGCAAGGTATATGATGCTGTGCAATAGGGCCTATCGTTTTCGGATGAAGTACTTTTGCACCAAAGTATGACAACTCCATCGCTTCCTGATAGCTGAGTTTATCGAGCAATATGGCATTTTCGACTTGATTGGGGTCTGCGTTGTATACACCGTCAACATCTGTCCATATTTCACAGGCATCAGCGTCCAAACAGGCAGCAACAATGGCAGCAGAATAGTCAGAACCATTTCGTCCTAATGTGACTTTTTCACCTTCCAAATTCGCGGCAACAAAACCAGGTACAACAATAACTTCATTGTCATTTCTATCCAATTTAGCAAATTTGGCCTTACTAAGTCCAACATCTGCCACACTATCCAACCAATCACCTTCGGCCAAAATATATTTAGCAGGGTCGACCACTTGATTAGCTTGGCCACTGGCTGTCAGTATTTCGCTGAAGATTTTAACGCTAACATACTCACCAATACTCAATAGCTTGGCTGAGATGGAGTCTGGTGCAGTTTTTAGTAGCGAAATACCTGACAATGCATCCTTTAACTCACCAATACGTTCATCAATATAAGATTCAAGTATTTCAGCTCTGAAACCGGTAAGTGTGGTATTAAGTTCGCTGATGATACTGCTAAGCAAGTCTTGTAATTTATTCAACAACTCGTCGTAACTTTCTCCACGCGCCGCTTGCTCACAAAGTAAAGATAAAGCGTTAGTTACACCTTTGGGAGCTGAGAGAACAACAGCGGTTGATTGATTGACTTGCGTGTCCAGACAAATATCTTTAACCGACAAATACCTTTTTGCATCAGCTAATGAGGAACCACCAAACTTTAATACTTTCACTTTTTGCTCCTAGAATCCCAATATTTATTAATTCTTTCACGCAAAAAAAAAGCCCGTTTCCTTGAGAGGTCACGGGCTTTGTATTTTTTTGCTTACGCACTAGCCAGTGACCACATCCCTAAGGGTGGTTGTCATGGTCATAATCGTAGATGCGCTAATGCGAAGAACTGTTTTCATGTGTTCAATTTGACATATAGACGTCTATACGTCAAGACGTCAAATGGACTTTTTTGAACAAAACGAGTCTGCTTCCTCTATCCCAACACGAATAGTTAAAGGTGAAATAGAAGTTAAGACTTAGAAAAAGTCACTTTCTTGTCTACATATACGATGCAAGAGTAGTTGGATTTACGCTTTGACTCGGGCTTAATTTTCAACCTAACAGAAGCGCCTTTTAGGCTGTTATCCCACTTAGCTTTTTTACTAATTGAAAGCACGGAGTTTTCACCATAACGGCTTTGTGCAGCTTGTTGACACATTTCAACAGCTTTACTCTTAACTTCCTCTTTGCTCATATCTTCTGCATTAGCGTTGGATAAACCAACAGTCAATAAGGCTATTGATGCAGCTGTATATCGAGTAATTTTCCTCATGTTCTTTCTCCATATGAATTTAGTGGTTTGCTAACGTCATTGAAGAGAAAAAAGGAATAAATGTCTTACCGATTACCAAAAAACGTAGTTGTTTTTGAAATCGGTGATTGAAAACTATAAATCGGTCAGCTCTTGCCCGCCTATCAACTCATTACTGCGCCTAAACTCACTAGGTGTCATCTCCTTCAGAGCTTTGAATGCTTTGTTAAATGTCGTCAAAGAAGCGTAGCCCGACTCAATAGCAATAGTTAGGATCGGCGTTTTCACCAATTGCGGATCCGCCAAGCGCTCAGCAGCATCATTAATACGGTATCGATTTAAGTAGTCATTAAAGTTTCGATACCCTAAATGTTGATTAATCATTCTGCGTAAATGATGCTCAGGGATGTTCAAATACTCCGACAACTTTCTAATAGTCATATCCACTTGCCTATAACAATATTCTACTTCCATGGCATAAGTTAAGCTTTTAAGCCACTGACTATCACCTAAGGACGGCTCTACCTTTTCTTTCAAAACAGGTTCAGGTTCAAGCGTTTCTATGGTTTCGCTCAGTAAATTAGATTTAGAGATTAAAACAACGTAAGCAAGACCAAGAGAAAGGAACGTGATTATAGCAATGTTCACATTGTTCAACGCCTGAGGAAACTGCCCATACCCATAAATAGACTCACTAACAACTATCGATAATAAAAAGATGCCTGAAGAAACGGCTAAACCAACGCGCAATAGACGCCGACACTCAACCAGATCAGAGCTCCAATTCCTGAAAATATCGAACAACCCTAAAATAACCATAGAGCTAGTACATGCTAGCCCAAGCGCATGCATAAATGTACCAGGACTAGACGGTAGAACCCCTGTACAGCTGATCAAACCAACTACCAGACAAGCACATAGCCCAGCATAGTGCCCCAAATGTAAACGAGGCTCTGCAGCTAACAATGTAGATGCGAACATCCAAAATAACGCTGGAGTAACCATTGTGCCTAACTGTAACAACAGCAGAAAATTGGTTGCATCGGTTACATAAGGCTGCAACATATAACATGCAGCTCCAACGATCTGTAAACTTAAGATACGCGCACTAATGATATGCCGATAATCAATAAGGAGCTTCGATATTATCAGAACATGGGAACCTATTGCTGCACCCATTAATATTAAGAAAACGTTTTGCATAAAAAACTCGAAAATACTAGGAACTGTTACTCTTAGGGGTGAACATCAAAAAGACTCAGTGAAAGAGTAAACGCCAGAGATAAATAAACTCTAAATAACAATTATGACCTATTAGTGAACGTTTCGCCTAAAAAAGTTGTAAATTTTGATACATAAAAAGCTCGAACCAACTAAGTTAGGCCAGTTAAGTGCCAATGTGATTAATTGCCATAACGATTAAAGCTAACGACGAGAAAAGGCCAATGACCCAAAATAATGAGCGAAGGCTCGCTTTATCTGCTAAATAAGCAACATGGTAAACCACACGAGCTACAACAAAAGTAATCGCTGTATATTCAGCAACGAAGCTTACTGCACCAACAGCAATAACGGACAACACGCAAGGCGCAAATATAATGATAGCTTCAAACGCATTCTCATGCCCTGCTTTTGCTCTTGCACCCAAACCGGTTAGTTGGGATTGTTGCTGGCGAGGATTATGGTTATCGTACCCTCCCTGTTTATTCATCTCAATTGCCAGAGGGATTTTGACAATAAAAGGCAATACAATAGCAATCGATAGACAAATGAGTAACGTAACCACAAAAATTCCTAATGAGATCAGAGGAGCTCGTATGCTAAACATAAAAGCACTCTGCGTACAGAGAGCTTTAGCTTATGAACCTATCAGATAAGCGAATGATTAGTAAATTGGAAAAAAAGCTGGCTATTGGTACACCGTCGGACGAGCAGCAAATCAAGCCAGAGTGGTTGCATATAGACAGTTATCAGTTATTCATAAAAAGAGATGATCAAATACACCCGCAAATATCAGGGAACAAATGGCGCAAGCTTAAGTATCAGCTTCTTGCAATTCTGTCTGAGAATAAGAACACCAGTGATCGACATATCATCAGCTTTGGAGGGGGGTATTCAAATCACATTCACGCGTTAGCTTACTGTTGTTATAAATTGGGCATCAAACTCACTGCCATCATTCGTGGAGACTATAGTCATTCTTTAACGCCTATGCTCACTGACATTAAGCACCTAGGTTGTGATATCAAGTTCGTGACTAAGAAACAGTACAGCCAACGAAATGATAGTGACTACTTACATACTCTCAAGCAACAATTTCCAAAAGCCGCCATTATTCCAGAGGGAGGTTCTCACGAGATGGCGTTGTGTGGTATTAACGAATTGGTCAGTGAATTTAGCAACAGTTATGATGTTATTGTATGCCCTGTCGCTAGTGCAGGAACTTTTGCCGGATTAATAAGGAGCTGTCCAGATAAAATGGCTCTACACGGAATAGCCATGTTGAAAGGACAAGGTTATTTGGAGAACGAAACGCAGAGGCTTTTCCCTGATGCAATCAATGCCTCCAATTGGACAATTCACCATGACTTCCATTGCGGTGGTTATGCAAAGAAAACACTTGCACTAAGCAATTTCTGTGACGCCTTCACCACTCAAACAACAATACCTATCGAACCTATCTACAGTGGCAAGATGCTTTATGCTGTTAAGCAACTCATTGAAAAACAATATTTTCCTTTAGGGTCAAAAATACTCACTATTCATACAGGTGGATTGCAAGGTAATAGAAAAATCGAGTCACACAATCCCACTAATTTTAATTCATGCTAAACGAGCAAGTTCCGATGCGGAATGTCATTTCTCTATAAAGAAGGGTTTTGCATTCGTTTCTGTTCGAACGGTGTGAAAGTGCCCCTAAGATCATCAACAATAACGACTGAATAGCGATTCTCATCAACCTCATGCCTCCGAATAAGTTAGTCATGAGAAAAAAATTAGTACATTAAAAGAAGCCAGAAGCCTACCTGTACCGCTAAACTTGCCATGCTAACTCCTTTTCCATCTATCAAAGAGTCAAGGCTTCTTCCTTTAAAAGTGATGTTCAATCAAGAAGTGCAGCAGAACAGCTATTTGACAAGGGTACATACAACGTTATTAAGCATTTATGCCATGTTATTTGTACCACGGTTCAAATAGTGAGCATACGTTGTGTTGCTTGTATAAGCAGCGATCGTGTGCCTGCTTCAGCCGATGCATGACCTGAATCTTCAGCAATGTCCAATCTGGAGTTTGTTAACACATTATGTAAAGCGAGCGCATTATCAAACGGGCATACAATATCGTATCGTCCATGAACTATAGTCGTAGGAATGTCTTTAATTCTAATGCAATCTTTTAGTAATTGATTAGGTGCTAGGAAGCATTGATTCTTCATATAATGCGCTTCGTGACGAGCTAAAGTCCAACAGTGTTCATCACTCAAACCCGCGTTAAGGAATTCTTCATTAGGGATTAGTGTGCAACAACTCAGCTCCCAACGAGTCCAAGCTTTTGCTATTCTCTGTGCAAGCGCTTTGTCATCACCGATCATTAATTGATAACCTTCTTCAACAAAGTCAACAATCGACGGATCAGGGAAAGCATTAACAAACTCATTCCAATGGTCAGGGAAGATCCTTGAAGCACCACCACCGTTGAATGTCCATTGAATATCCTGCGGCCTTGCCAAAAAAATCCCTCTCAATACGAGACTAATGACAACATCAGCATTTGTTTGAGCGTAAGCTAACGCAAGCGTTGAACCCCAAGAACCACCAAATAAATGCCATTGCTCAATCTCTAAGTGCTCGCGAATCAACTCCATGTCTGCTACCAGTTCTTGGGTTGTATTGTTTTCCAACAGTCCATGAGGTAAAGAGCGTCCGCATCCTCTTTGATCAAACAAAATAATACGATATTCATCTGGGTCAAAAAATCGACGATCATTCTCAGAACATCCACCGCCAGGACCACCATGAACAAACAAAACAGGCTTACCCTGAGGGTTACCACATTGCTCAACATAAACTTGATGCGATTGTCCCACCTCTAACAAAAAGTGGTCAAAGGGTACTATTTCTGGGTAAAAATCGGTCATCGTTGTCACTCTATTCTTCAGGCAGGCTGATAACAACCTTAGCCCCAACCTTAACTTTGTGTTGAGAGAACCAGCCTCGCCTCATCTCTATGGCGTACCTAACCGGCTTTTCAGAAGACTGTTTATCTTCATCAAAGGGCATCATTTGCACAATTCGAATAATTTCTCCATTGTCTTCAACAAAAGCAATATCGATAGGCAGAAAAGTGTCTTTTGTCCAAAGAGCAGCAACTTGGTTTTGCTCATAATCAAACAACATACCACAGTCATCACACAAAACTCGCTTATGCTGCAACCCATGCTCACGCAATTCGGGCGTGTTGGCATAATCTAACATGAGCGCTTTACCACCTATTGAAACAGCGATTTGCGAAAAGTCTTTTGAAGAATGTGCGAATGCCTGATTTGAGCTAATCTTCAAACCTATCAATAACATTGAAAAAATAACCAAATATTTCATAGATACGCAATGGCTATGCTAACAATGCAGCAACAGCGAGACCAAGTGGAGTACCGACAATATAGCCAGCTACACCAGCCAATACACCAGGTGTAGCAAGCCCTGTCCATCCACGAGCCACAGCTAGCGCAGGCGCTGTTGTTGCTCCTAAAATAGCGGCATTAGAAGCAATAATAATCTCGGGTAATGACAACGCCAAGGCAGGTTCTTCATCTTTACCTGACAACTTACGAGCTAGGTTTGAGATTAATGCGCCACCAACAAAAACCACAGCGAAATGAATCAGCAATAAAATCACCACAAAACCTAAAAGTATTGGAGCGACACTCAATAGCTTAGCAACATCTGCACCCGCCGCAATTGCAGCGAAAAAGACAAAAGCCAAAACAAGCCCTACGGTTTGCCCACCATTCATTTTCTTCATTTGTGCGGGGAATAAAGTCGCTGGTAGAACGGAAAATAAGGTAATAAACACATAACGCAGGCGACCATAATCGAAGTCAGAGGACGTATTAAGCCAAGCAACAAGACCATCAGACAGTGCAACAACAATGAGTGTAAATGTCAGTGCCGCAGCCAAACTGAGCCCCGTTACATTAGACTCCCCTGTTTCTGACTCGTCTTTGAATTCCAATATATGGTTGCGCTGTGCAAACCGTTCCATCAACCATTTAGACGCTGGCATGATTGCAATAACAGCCAGAAAAACAGCGCTCATTAGGTTATCTACAGCTGTCGCCGCTGATATGATATTAGCATCATCAAACCCGGTCGACTGTATAACCGCCGCATAATTGACTGAACCACCGGTATAGGTCGCTGTAAAAATCCCTGCTAGCGCAGCCTCTTGTGCACCAACATCCAACAATCCAGCCGCAACTATTGCTCCTGCAGCCGTACCAATACAGGCAAGTATAAACGCAATCCCTACGCGCCCACTCTCGGCAATAATGCGGCGTACATTAGCCTGCATTAAAAACAGCGGAATAATAGCAGGCACACAATACGAAAATACAAAGCCGTAGGCGGGAGCATCCTTAGGGATAAGGCCTAAGTTCGAAGCAATAATTGCTCCTAAAATAGCCCATACCGTTCCAGTAACCAATTTCCCCCATGATTTTTGTTCAGCCCAAAAGCCAAACAGTGCAATAGCAAAAAGTGCAGCCAAAACAGCGAAAGGCTGGTCGGCGGGTATGAGAGAAAAATCAGAATCAGGCATAAGAAGTTAACCGGTTGAATTTATTATTGTTACCTCATAGAGCATAAAGACTTGGGTTAGTCTCCGCAAGCATAGCACTCCGATAAAACGCCAATGATGTAAACACACTTCCAAGTGGAACAACAGGCACAAAAAAGCCGAGCGATTGGCTCGGCTTTAAGTCAACAACTTAAGTTGATTATTTAGGCAATATTTAGTGCAGGAATAATCTTAGCTTGCGCTTCTTCCTCAGCCTTTTTAAAGTCATCCATACGATCGAAATTCAAATACTTGAATACTTCGCCTGACATAGACTCAATTTTGTTGGCGTATTCCATGTATTCTTCTGTTGTTGGAATTTTACCAACAATAGCACCTACAGCTGCCATTTCAGCAGAACATAAGTAAACGTTAGCACCATCACCTAAACGGTTAGGAAAATTACGTGTAGAGGTAGACAACACCGTTGCACCTGCAAGTACACGCGCCTGATTACCCATACACAATGAGCAACCCGGCATTTCAGTACGTACCCCGGCACGACCATAGATATTGTAGTAACCTTCTTCCATTAAGACGGCTTTATCCATCTTAGTAGGTGGAGACATCCACAAACGCGTAGGCAAAACTTGGTTATATTGCTCTAGCAACTTACCCGCCGCACGGAAATGACCAATATTAGTCATACAAGATCCGATAAAGACTTCATCAACTTTATCGCCAGCAACGTCTGACAATGTTTTCGCGTCATCAGGGTCATTAGGGCAACATAGAATAGGTTCTTTGATATCAGCCAAATCAATTTCAATGACTTCTGCGTATTCCGCGTCAGCATCTGCTTGCATTAATTCAGGGTTAGCTAACCACTCTTCCATCTTACGTGCGCGTCGCTCTAACGTACGCGGATCGCCGTAGCCTTCATTAATCATCCAACGAAGCATTGTAATGTTAGAGTTCAAGTATTCTGCAATCGATTCTTCAGAAAGTTTAATTGTACAGCCTGCAGCAGAACGCTCTGCTGATGCATCAGACAACTCAAACGCTTGCTCTACCGTTAAATTATCTAGTCCTTCAATTTCTAATACACGGCCAGAGAATGCATTAACCTTACCTTTCTTAGCAACAGTCAATAAACCTTGCTTGATGCCGTACAATGGTATTGCATGAACAAGATCACGCAATGTAATACCAGGTTGCATTTCACCTTTAAAGCGAACTAGCACAGATTCAGGCATATCCAATGGCATAACACCCGTTGCTGCAGCGAAAGCGACTAGACCTGAACCCGCAGGGAATGAAATGCCTAAGGGGAAACGAGTATGAGAGTCACCACCTGTACCTACGGTATCGGGCAACAGCATGCGGTTTAGCCATGAGTGGATAATACCGTCACCTGCACGAAGTGACACACCACCACGATTCATAATGAAATCTGGCAATGTGTGTTGTGTTTCAATATCAACTGGCTTCGGATAAGCAGCTGTGTGACAGAACGACTGCATCGTTAAGTCTGCTGAGAAACCTAAACAGGCTAAATCTTTCAATTCATCACGCGTCATAGGACCTGTTGTATCTTGCGATCCAACGGTTGTCATTTTCGGCTCACAGTATGTACCAGGGCGAATACCGTCAACACCACAGGCTCGGCCAACCATTTTTTGAGCAAGCGTATAACCTTTGCCTGTATCCACTGGCTGTTCTGGCTTACGGAAAATATCAGAAGCCCCTAGACCAAGAGACTCACGTGCCTTCTCAGTTAAACCACGACCGATGATTAAGTTGATACGGCCACCAGCACGCACTTCATCTAACAATACGTCAGATTTATAAGCATACTCGGCAACTGTTTCACCTGTTTCAGCGTTTGTGATTTTTCCTTCTAGTGGAAAGATATCTATCACATCGCCCATATTCATTTTTTCAACATCGGCTTCAAAAACTAAAGCACCGGCATCTTCCATAGTATTGAAGAAAATTGGCGCGACTTTACTGCCAATACAGATACCACCGCCACGTTTATTTGGTACGCCAGGTAAATCTTCACCAAAGAACCATAAAACAGAGTTGGTTGCTGATTTACGCGACGAACCTGTACCTACAACATCACCAACGAAAGCAACTTGATTACCTTTAGCTTTGATTTCTTCAATTTGTGCCAATGGACCTACTTCACCATGTTTTTCAGGTGTTAATCCGTCACGTGTCATTTTGTAAGCAGCACGAGCATGTAATGGAATATCTGGACGTGACCATGCATCTGGTGCTGGAGAAAGATCATCAGTGTTTGTTTCACCAGTCACCTTAAAGACTGTGGCGGTGATTTTTTCAGGCATATCTGGTCGAGAGGTAAACCACTCAGCTTCAGCCCATGACTCAAGTACTTCTTTAGCATACTTGTTACCGGCATTAGCTTTCTCTTCAACATCATGGAAAGCATCAAACATAAGCAATGTATGCTTTAATTCTTCAGCAGCAAGTTCCGCTAAATCACCTGAATCCAAAGCTTCAACTAGCGTTACGATATTATAACCGCCATGCATATTGCCAAGAAGCTGGATCGCAGCATCTTTAGAAATGAGGGGAGAAGTTGCTTCACCACTAACGATGGCACTTAAAAAGCCTGCTTTAACATAAGCAGCTTCATCAACACCTGGAGGAACTCGCTCTGACAACAACTCCAATACGAAGTCTTCTTCACCGGTTGGTGGCGCTTTCAATAACTCAACTAAGCTAGCAACTTGCTCAGCATTCAATGGCTTTGGTGGAATACCTTCAGCGGCGCGCTCTTCAACGTGTTTACGATAAGCTTCTAACACAACGTGGTCCTCTTGGTTAATGCGAAATATAAGGCTCATTTCGACAATGTGCAGTTAACCGAACAATTATAGAGGTTCACAAGAAATATTAAACAATATGCGGCATTTATTTTGAGTAATCGACTGATATTGTGTTCTGTCATGTTCAAGAAAGCCAATACTGTTAACGAGATTAACAGTATTAACTTTTGATTAACAATACCTAGAACAATTTTGGATTCATCAAACCCAAAATACTGTTGCTCTCCATTTCAGCAAATTTCACACAGTCGATAATATCTTCATACTCAGCACCAATAGAGCGAATAAGCTCAACATCAAAATAATCTGGCACATTTCTTTCTTTTTCAGTCAGATGATAGTGGGACGTTAAACTCGCAACTCGGAGCAAAGCGGCATCATCTTCATCAAGGCAATATTGAATATCCTGATATTGCTCTATGGGCAAATATACCTGAACAGGTAAGTGCCAGCCTTTCAATATCTGCGCAGTACATTGAGAATAGCTAAACCCCAACACTTCCACTTGGCGTTCCCATGGCAATTGGTCTTCACTCAATGCCTCACACGCCTTCGCCTTATCGGGTGATAAAGTCGCAACCGCTAACTGCCCCAAATTATGCAACAGTCCAACTAAGAAAAAGCGCTCACTTCCTCTAACTTTCATCGATTTCGCAAGGTTTTTTGCAATTAGGCCGCTGTAGACGCTGTGCATCCAAAAGTAACGTAAGTTAATTGCGTCACTCTCTAATGTAGAGAAAGCCGATCGCGCAGCTTCCATCATAGCGAGGTTATATATTGCCTCACCGCCGATGACATTAACCGCTTTCTTTATTGTGCTAATTTGAGAGGGAAATCTAAATAATGCACTATTGGCCAGCTTCAAAAGCTTTGAGCTTAAAGAAGGGTCTAAGCTAATCACCGCAGCTAAATCATCAGCCGTTGAACGCTCGTCTTCATTTAACTCCTTTATCTTCAAACAAGAATCCGGTAGTGCAAGTGAATCCGTCACATTGGTCGCATAAACATTTAAATCCATACGCAATTTTATCCCATATAATTAAGGCTAACGTAATATTCTGCTCATAATAAAGGCTTAGCATCTATTTAGTCACGAAGAAAACGTAGCGAAGCGTATATAAATACAACACAATATACTTTTTCATGTACCTAACTCTTACGCTATATGACAATGAATAATAGAAACTCATCACTTTATCATAGAGAGCAAATCGTTAATGTCAGCGATGTACAACTGGCGTTTGACAGTTTTGGGGATAAATCTAATCCGCCACTGCTACTGATCATGGGATTAGGTATGCAGCTCATTAATTGGGATGATATTTTTTGTGCCGAATTAGCTAACCGAGGCTTTTGGGTTATCCGATTCGACAATCGAGATGCAGGCAATAGCAGTAAATTCACAAAGAAAGTGGGCGTATTTGATTTACTCTTCGCCCAAATCAGCCCAAAGAGAAGCTGCCCCGAATACACACTTGAAGATATGGCAATGGATACTATTAATCTGCTCGATTCATTGGATATCAAAAAGGCACATATAGTTGGTGCTTCGATGGGTGGCATGATAGCGCAACTCATCGCTATCCAACATCCTGATAGAGTGCAAAGCTTAACTTCTATTATGTCAACAACGGGCAATCGCAAATTATCAAAACCAAAAGCGAAGATGACTAGAGCATTGCTTAAGCCAATACCTAAAACAAAAGAGCAATACCTTAAAAATGCCATTCATCTATGGAAGATATTGCATGGTGACATTCTACCCTTTAGCCAAGAAAGGACCTTGAGTATTGTCAGTAAAAGCTATGACCGACAGTTTTTCCCTCAAGGCATCTCGCGCCAATTGCATGCTATCATTTGTGCAAAAGACAGAACAATGGATTTAACCAGAATAACAGCTCCTACCTTAGTCATTCATGGAGAAATTGATCCTTTAGTGCCTTTAGAAGCCGGTTATGCGACAGCTATGGCGATTAGCCATGCCGAGTTAGATGTGATTGAAGGAATGGGGCATAACTTACCACCACAAACTTGGCCGCGTATTATTGGTCGTATAGAAGCACTCGCTCAAATGTAATTTCGTCAGTTATATCGAGCTATTTACAACTAAAAATCCCATCCTTGCTGCTCCATTGGTTCATTGACTTGAGCGTTACTTTTGCCTTTTTCTTGGGTTCGCTTTTTCCTACGCCAACTGGCTTTAATAACAATACGTTTTGCACTGTCATCTAATTGATGCCAGTAAAGCCTTTCTTCTCTAGAACGGAAACACCCTAAACAAAACCCCTTAGGTCCTGATTGGCAAACGCCAATACAAGGGCTAGGGATTTCATAAAATTCAAGTTGCTTCATGCTTACCTTTATAGCTGAATAAGTATAAATTGACATAATTCAGTTAGATTTAAACGCTCTTTATGCAATGGAGATTATCAAAGGCATCGCACGCTATGCGTTGATAAACTGAATTATACTCTAGAAGACCCGATGATCATCAGCCCTATTCCAACTCTATTCAACCTTTTAGCAAAGAGGTGTTTCATTAACGTTTTGTTGCTCGGATTCAAAAGCCTGTCATGATCGGTTCTAACAACTGAGTATTGAAAGGAATTTGAAACTTACTGAAATTGGCTTATGCCTTGATTTCTCGCTCATTGGGAGAAAATCAGCAAGCTAGTTATTCATGAAGATTGGTATTACATCTGCTATAATACTGCCCCTAAATTTTTCGCACAAAACTCAAAAAGGCATGAAAGCGTATGTTTGATTTGATCACTAGCCGAGACAGCAACGTCAAAAACGATGTTCTCTCTGGCATCACTGTAGCGCTTGCACTAGTGCCTGAAGCAGTTGCTTTTGCTTTTGTTGCAGGCGTCGAGCCAATGGTTGGGCTTTATGCGGCATTTATGATGGGGCTTATTACATCTGCTATTGGTGGCCGCCCAGGCATGATATCAGGTGCGACGGGTGCCATGGCTGTTGTCATGGTGGCTCTAGTAGCGCAACATGGGGTGCAGTATTTATTCGCAGCAGTTATCTTAGCCGGATTACTACAAATATTAGCTGGAACATTAAAACTTGGTAAATTCATCCGTTTGGTTCCCTATCCGGTTATGCTCGGCTTTGTTAACGGGCTAGCTATCGTCATTTTCCTCGCTCAATTGGGCCAATTTAAAATCATGGATGCATTGGGCAATTCAGTATGGATGCAAGGTAGTATGCTCTACATGATGCTGGGCTTAACACTACTGACAATGGCCATTATTTTCTTCTTACCAAAGCTAACAAAGGCCGTTCCTGCTTCTCTCGTCGCTATTGTCAGTGTGACATTACTAGTGCATGGGTTAGATTTGGAAGCGAGGACTGTTATCGACTTCGTTCGAGACATGCTACCTGCTGATCAAAAAGAAACAGCCACGCTTGCAGGCGAGTTGCCTTCTTTTGCTTTACCTGTTGTCCCATTAAGCCTTGAAACTTTATATATCGTTTTACCAACGTCCATCATTCTTGCTTTGGTTGGTTTAATTGAATCATTACTTACCTTATCACTTATTGATGATATGACAGATACGCGCGGGCACGGTAACAAAGAGTGTTTTGGGCAAGGCGTTGCCAATACCGTTAACGGTTTTTTTGGTGGTATGGGTGGTTGTGCCATGATTGGCCAAAGTATGATCAATATTAACTCTGGTGGACGTGGACGCCTCTCAGGTATTACTGCGGCTCTTGTTTTATTAGCCTTTATCCTATTTGCTGCGCCGTTAATTGAAAAAATTCCTCTAGCCGCTTTGGTTGGCGTCATGTTTATTGTAGTAATAGGTACATTCGAGTGGGCATCGTTCAAAATACTCCGTGGCGTTAATAAAGAAGATGCTGTCGTACTGATTTCGGTTACAGGAATCACGGTTATTGCCGATTTAGCGATTGCTGTAGTTGTCGGTGTTATCATGTCGGCGTTAGTTTTTGCGTGGAAGCATGCAACCCACATTCACGCAAAAACCCATACTGACGATGACGGTTGGAAAGTTTATGAAATAGAAGGCCCTTTATTTTTCGGCTCTGTCCTTCACTTTAAAGACCTGTTCAAGCCTAAAGAGGATCCGCAGGACGTCGTTATTGATTTCAATGAATCACGTATATGGGATTCATCTGGCTTAGATGCATTGGATAACCTTGCTGATAAATATCAAGAACAGGGAAAAACACTGCATATACGACATATTAGTGAGGAATGTAGAACGCTTATGACCAAGGCTGACAAGTATGTTGAGATGAATGTGAATGAAGACCCACGTTATCATGTTGCAACAGATGAGTTAGGATAATCGTACTCTCCGGGACATTCTGGCTAAACCTCAGAATGTTTCGAGTTCTTACTATGAGTGGTATTCGAGAGGCGAGTCATAAGAAAACGTCAATATGAATTAATTAACGAAAGCATAACGAGTGTTTTACGGTTCTGATTGAAGCAAGCGCTAGAATCAATTTCCACTCTGCTGAATTAGAACAAAAGCGCAATGAGCGTCATGTCATGATGTTGCGCCTAACCGAAATAAACCTAGATTTCAAAAAAGCTGTCATTCGTTTTATAAATGTAAAAGCAGCCTACGAGATAGCACGAGAAGAGCGCTATGGAAAGCGCCATAATAGAAGAGGTTCAGGCGAATGAAGCTTATACACTCCATTCAATCATCTTGTTTTCTTAACGCCAGCCCTCACCCCATACGCAAATGATTAACAGCTGATACATCTACCTTCCCTTTTAAAAAGGTTTGATAAAGTGCTTCAACGTCTTCAACACCATCAATATCATTCACTTTAAGTAAAGGTTTGATATGCCTAGCAAAACTCAGCCAAGCGGCAGCATAAGTCTGGTTAAATACTTCAGCTCCCCATTCTTCTCGACGCTTTGCAACATGACTTGGCGCAAAGAAAAACTCCCGCTCTATTAAGTCATCTGACAATCCTTGGTTCAAGGTTTGATTTTGCCAATCTGTTGCGCCAACCTGAATAACACGAGCCAAACATCCAGACTGTTCAGAAAACGCATTCACTAACTCGGCATTACCTGCAAAATCAACCAACCAAGACATTTTCTGCTTTGGCAAAGATGATAAATCATCATACGCACAGACAGTATCGAAACACTCTAAAGATTCGACAAACTCAACGTTACTCTTTGAAGTTAAACCAACGATATTTGATTTAAGCCCCCGTTTTTCCTTAAGTGTTTTCATCAAGAAAGCAGCTCCATAAGCCGTTTTACTTGAGGCACTAGTAAACACTATATCACTCACTTCAGAGGTAACGATTTGATTTAGATAATCATCCAGAATAAAAGAAGTAATATAGAGTGGCCTAAAATTTAAATCCCATGCTTCTTGATCCGCTTTATAACTAATGTCTGTCGCGCACCGACTGTAATTGTCATAAACCGGAGAATTACTCACACGCCAAGGAGAATTATCTCGCAAACCATATCGATTAACTTTGTCTGCGGTTATCAATAAATGCGTCGCCATAGGAAAATAGCCAAAATACTTTTCTCCTAAGGGGACTTCTGGGTGATTTGACGCGACGACGACACCATATCCCCAAACAGGCACTTTACCCCAACCATCGTCTGCCGGGAAAAAGCCCCAATACTTCATTTGTTCGCCCATACTCGCGTATGTGATATTGTTTGCGGAGAAGCCAAATGACTCCACTTTTAACATAACTTGGCTTTGCTCAAGTGATTCAGTTGAAAGTGTTTTATCCACTATGCGCGTTTTCTCAATTTGCTCTTTATCAACCCACAGTTCTTGAATAGCTAACGTCATTGCATTCTCCTTAGTTTGGCAATTTCCATCATATAATGAGCGATTCAATAAGCATACTCACTCATTGTTATTAATGGGGTGTGGATTTGTTTATAGAAGTCAACCCGCCATCCCAATAGGCTTGTTATTCACCTCGTATAAACTGTACTCCTGCACAATTGATTACTTCACGTCTACTCTCTATGATTGTTAGCTGTGATCGTTGCTTACGAAAGGAAACCAAATGAAAGCATTTAGGGCATTCGCACAAATACTGTTCTTACTGGGATTAAGTCAAGCCCTTCTAGCACAAGAGGCTGATAAAGAGAGTTCTACCAGCCGCAAAAAGGAGAATGTCGAAACCATACAAATTGTTGGCAGAAAAACA
Organism: uncultured Pseudoalteromonadaceae bacterium; assembly: GCA_964640795.1. Lineage (GTDB taxonomy): Bacteria > Pseudomonadota > Gammaproteobacteria > Enterobacterales > Alteromonadaceae > M269. The sequence goes on from CAZXIN010000012.1 coordinate 53,677, forward strand.
ATATCAAGGCTACGCATAGAACTCGCTGAAAATGCGTTTGAAGTCGCAGATCTATTCAATCAGTTCATTAAAGATGAGGACTTAAGGTTTACCTGCAAGAAGAAAAAGTTACCCGGTTCAATTAGAAGAACTAAAGTGTGTGAGTCAAACTTTGAAAAAAGAATAAGAGAAGAATTACGAGCTGAATCTATCGGTGCAAATGGTTCAGGAGATTTCAATGCCCTTAGCCAAGCTTCATTATTTGCTAAGGCAGGCACGAAAGAGTTAGATGAAAAACGACAAGAACAACAAGCATTGATGACAGAGTTATCTCAAACCAATCCTAAATTTCTTGAAGCCATTGTACGCTTTAATAAATCAAAAGAAGCATTACATAAAAATCATGAAAGAGTTTACGGAAAGGCTAGTAGGATCAGAAAAAATGCTGAACGTGAACGGGATGACAAATTAAACAACAAAGCTAGTTAATAACAAAGTGGGCTAAAAGTAGTCACCAATGAATGTACTGCACCTATTTATAAATGTAGTTTATCGCTCAAAAGCGAGTGTTAACCTCTATTACATGCTGAATTCACCGCGTCACATTGACACCACCGCCGCTCATCTTTATCTTACACACCATCGCATAACTATTATTTACTGAGACGGTATGAAGAAAAAGCTAATAAGCCTAGCTGCATTTATTGCGCTTATAGGCTTCAACTGTGGTGCCTACGCACAGCAAAAAGAAGATAGCGACCAACAAACAAGTGGGAAAAGAGATGATATTGAGACTATCGAAGTAATCGGTAGGAAATCATTAAATAGACTGCGGCTAGAAGTCGAAGAAAATGCACTGACACTAGCAAACGTATTCAATGCTTATATTGATGATCCTGACTTAAGATTTATTTGCGAAAAGAAACAGCTTCCTGGCTCTAGACGAACAAAAGAAGTCTGTGAATCGGGGTTTGAAAAACGAATCCGAGAACAACTACGAGGCGAATCATTAGGTGCTAGAGGAGGCGCTGATTTCAATGCTTTAAGTCAAGCTGATTTGTTTGCGCGCGCAGGGACAGGCGAAATAGATAGGAAAAGGCAGGAACAGCAATTAGCTATGACCCAACTAGCTCGGGAGAACCCACAATTTTTGGCTGCTGTCATTCGCTTCAATAAATCAAAAGAAGCATTGCATAAAAATCACGAGAGGGTTTACGGTAGGTTGAGTAACATCAGAGATAAAGACGCGAAAAAAGCGGCTAAAGCACTTGGTCAATAACTTAGCTTATCCAGAACTTGGATTAACTTACCCATAACACATTGAGTAAAATACAAAAAAGCAGCGATATTCGCTGCTTTTTTTATCATTTCTAAAATGAATAACTTACTTTTTCTTAGCTTTTGGGTTTGGTAAGTCTGTAATACTGCCTTCATAGATTTCAGCAGCTAGACCAATAGACTCATTCAGCGTTGGGTGAGCATGAATGGTTAATGCAATGTCTTCTGCATCAGCTCCCATTTCAATAGCTAAGCCGATTTCACCGAGCATTTCACCCGCATTAATACCTACGATGGCACCACCAATAACTCGACCAGAATCTTTATCAAAGATTAGCTTAGTCATACCTTCTGTACGCGCTGATGCAATAGCCCTGCCTGAAGCTGCCCATGGGAATGTCGCTGCTTCATAGTTGACTTTCTGCTCTTTTGCTTCTTTCTCTGTTAAGCCTACCCAAGCCATTTCAGGGTCAGTATAAGCAACCGAAGGTATACCTCGTGGATCGAAATAATGTTTCTTACCAGCAATAACTTCTGCAGCAACATGACCTTCATGCACAGCTTTGTGAGCAAGCATAGGTTGTCCCACTAAATCACCAATCGCATAAATATTGTTCACGTTAGTGCGCATCTGCTTATCGACATCAATAAAACCGCGGTCAGTAACGGTAACACCGGCTTTCTCAGCATCAACTAGGGAACCATTAGGGCGGCGTCCGACGGCTACTAACACTTTGTCATAACGCACGGACTCTGATGGCGCTTGTTTGCCTTCGAAAGAAACATACAAGCCATCACCTTTTGCTTCTACTGCAATTACTTTAGTTTCAAGCATAACGTTAAACTTATTCTTAACGTACTTCTGATAAACTTTGACAATATCTTTATCAGCTGCAGGGACTAATTGATCAAGAAACTCAACAACATCAATTTGTGATCCCAGAGCTTTGTATACCGTGCCCATCTCAAGGCCAATAATACCGCCACCTAATACAAGCATTTTCTCTGGGATGTCAGCCATCTCTAGAGCACCAGTTGAATCGATAACACGTGGATCGTCATGAGGGATAAATGGCAACGTTACAGGCTCTGACCCTGCGGCGATAATAGCATTATCAAAAGTGATCGTTGTTGTACCATCTTTACCTTCAACAGCTAAGGTATTAGATCCAGTAAACTTACCGTACCCTTGAACATGTTTCACTTTGCGCATCTTTGACATACCAGACAAACCTTTAGTCAGCTGACTAACAACGTTGTCTTTCCATCCGCGTACTTTGTCCAAATCAATTTTTGGTTCACCAAAACTGACACCATGTGATGCCATATCTCGTGCATCATCAATGACTTTAGCGACATGTAATAAGGCCTTTGAGGGAATACAGCCAACATTCAAGCAAACACCACCTAGTGTTTCTCGAGCATCAACGATTACTGTTTCTATTCCTAAATCAGCTGCTCGGAATGCTGCTGAATAACCACCAGGACCTGCACCTAAAACAACTAACTGAGTCTTAATTTCACTCATTACTGACCTCAAAATTTCGTGTGCCCATTATGGGCAAAATTATCTTTTCAAAAAACGGCTAGATTCTACCTAGGCTCAAGTAAGCTTTCAAATGAAACCCCGCATATTGTTAGCGAGGTTCCGTAATGGCCTAACTTATTTGCCACAATCTATAAAAGCATCTCTCTAATGTCCGTCAATACTTTACTTAAATGCGTTGTAAAGCGGGCAGCCACTGCACCATCGATCACACGATGATCGTACGAAAGAGAGAGTGGCAACATCAACCTTGGTTCAAACTCTGTTCCGTTCCATTTAGGTTTCATATCACTTTTAGAAACACCTAAAATAGCAACATCAGGGGCATTGACGATAGGTGTAAATGCGGTTCCGCCTATACCACCCAAGCTCGATATGGTGAAACAACTCCCTTGCATATCAGCTGCCTTAAGTTTGCCATCACGAGCTTTCTTACTGATTTCCATCAGCTCTTTAGATAACTCGTATATGCCTTTTTTATCGACGTCCTTGACTACCGGAACAACCAAACCACCTGGCGTTTCGACAGCAATACCGATGTGGAAATACTTCTTCTGTATCAGACTTTCGCCCGACTCTGATAGCGATGAGTTGAAAACAGGATAGGTTCTTAGTGCGTCAGCAACAGCCTTCATCATAAAAACAAGTGGTGTAATCTTAATACCCAGTTTTTTCTTCTCAGAGATAACATTTTGTGACTTCCTGAATGCTTCAAGTTCAGTAATATCAGCTTCATCAAACTGCGTTACATGCGGGATTGTCACCCAATTACGATGTAAGTTTGGCCCGGATATCTTCTGAATACGCGTTAGCGGTATCTCTTCCACTTCACCAAATTTAGTAAAATCTACTTTAGGCGGCGCTAGGACTTGTAACCCACCACTACCGCTTGCTACAGATGAACCTGGAGTCATTTTAGGGCGTGAAAGCTCATACTTAACATAAGACTGAACATCTTCTTTTAATATACGTGCTTTTCGGCCACTACCTTTCACTTGACTCAGGTCGACGCCAAACTCTCTCGCAAGGCGCCTGACAGCTGGCGATGCATATACATTACCGCTTCCTTTAACCTCACCCGCAGAAGGGTGATGTGGTACAGGCGCTCTCTTCACTTCAGGTACTTTTTCGACAGAGGGCGCAGGTTTAGTTTCTTCTTTCGCTACTTTTGCTGGTTGGCTTTCAGTAACAGGCGTAGCAGTTGAAGATGTTGTCTCTAACATCAAGACCAACGACCCTTCTGAGACTTTATCACCGACATTCACACTAATAGACTTAACAACACCACCTTCAGGCGCAGGTACATCCATAGTCGCTTTGTCTGTCTCAAGTGTGATTAAGCCTGTTTCTTTTTCAATAGTCTCGCCAACTTCCACGAGAACCTCGATAATATCGACGTTCTCGTCACCACCAATATCAGGAACATGAACTTCAATTATCGCGGATGTTACCTCAGCCTCCGATACTGGAGCCGCGTCAGCAACAGGCTGGGGAACAGGCTCTTCAGTAGTTTGGGGCTCTTCAGCTGCTGTAGGTGGTGCTTCTGCTGCCGGAGCCGAACCACCCAAAGATGACATTTTCATGATCAAACTATCTTGACTGATCTTGTCTCCGACTTTGACCAAAATTTCCTTTATCTCACCATCAAACGGAGCTGGAATATCCATACTCGCTTTATCACTTTCAACTGTAATAAGCGAATCTTCGGCTTCCACGCTATCGCCAACACCGACACAAACTTCGATTATCTCAACTTCTTCGCCACCGACATCGGGTACCAATACATCTTGTAAATCTGACATTATGTTATCTCCCTAATCGGCTATGCATAAAGTGGATTGATTTTAGCAGCATCGATACCAAACTCTTTGATTGCTTGGCTAACTACTTTCTTATCCACGTCTCCAGCTTTGAGTAACTCAGTTAATGCAGCTACGACGATAAACTTCGCATCGACTTCAAAATGATGACGCAAATTCGCCCGACTATCCGAACGACCAAAGCCATCTGTACCTAACACTCGGTACTGTCCAGGAATAAAAGCTCTAACTTGATCAACGTAACTCTTAATATAGTCGGTAGCAGCAATAGTAGGACCATCATTGCCATCACTTAACACACTCGTAATATAAGGTGTCTTTGCTTTTTTCGTTGGGTTAAGCATATTGTAGCGCTCACAATCTAACCCATCTCGTCCTAGCTCATTGAACGAAGTCACACTGTAGACCTCTGAAGCGACACTGAATTTTTCTTTCAAGATTTTAGCTGCTTCTCTAACTTGCAACAAAATAGTACCTGAGCCTAGCAACTTCACTTTCTTCTTGCTGTTATTAGCACCTACTTTATCAAGTAGATATATCCCCCTAACAATGCCCTCTTCACTATCTTTAGGCATTTCAGGCTGAACGTAGTTTTCGTTCATGACAGTCAAGTAATAGAAGACATTCTCTTGCTCTTCAAACATACGACGCATGCCATCTTGAACGATAGTTGCTACTTCATAACCATAAGTCGGGTCGTAACTAATACAATTGGGAATTAGCCCAGCTTGCACATGACTATGACCATCTTGATGCTGTAAACCTTCACCGTTTAGTGTTGTTCTACCAGCCGTACCACCTACAAGGAACCCTCTAGCTTGGCTGTCTCCTGCTGCCCATGCCATATCACCCACACGTTGGAAGCCAAACATCGAATAGTAAATATAAACAGGGATCATAGGCAGGTTGTTGGTCGAGTATGATGTTCCCGCGGCAACCCAAGATGCCATGGCACCCAACTCATTGATACCCTCTTGCAGTACCTGACCTTTTTTGTCTTCACGATAGTAAGCCACTTGATCAGCATCCTGCGGAACGTACTTCTGCCCAACATTCGAATAAATACCCACTTGGCGGAATAAGCCTTCCATACCGAAGGTACGTGCTTCATCAGGAATAATAGGTACCACTCGCGAGCCAACTTTCTTGTCTTTCAACATCACAGTCAACACTCTAACAAAAGCCATAGTTGTTGATATTTCGCGCTCTCCTGACCCTTTAGTAATCGCCTCAAATGCTTTTAAGGGAGGTGCAGGTAAATCTTCTGAACTATTGTTGAGGCGCACAGGCATATAGCCATGTAATGCATCACGACGCGCTTTTAAATACTCAAACTCAGGTGAGCCATCTTCAAACCTGAAATAAGGGAAATTAGGTAACTCTTCATCAGAAATTGGAATATTGAAACGATCACGATAATGCTTAACCGCATCCAACTCCATTTTCTTAACATTATGAGCGATGTTCTTACCTTCACCAGCAGACCCCATCCCATAACCTTTGACCGTTTTAGCCAAGATAACTTGAGGGCGGCCTTTGGTTTTAACAGCTTTGTCGTAGGCAGCGTAAACTTTTACTGGATCATGACCACCACGATTTAAGCGCCAAATGTCTTCATCAGACATATTCGACACCATTTCTTTTAACTCAGGGTATTTTCCAAAGAAATTCTCACGAGTGAAAGCACCACCTTTAGCTTTAAAGTTTTGGTACTCTCCATCAACCGTTTCATTCATCAAATCTAATAACTTGCCTGACGTATCTCTTGCAAGCAAAGGATCCCAGTAACGCCCCCAAATAACCTTTAATACTTCCCAACCAGCACCACGGAAAGTACCTTCCAGCTCTTGAATAATCTTACCGTTACCGCGAACAGGGCCATCTAAGCGTTGCAAGTTACAGTTAACTACAAAGGTCAGGTTATCCAATCCTTCTCTTGAAGCTAACCCAATAGCACCTAGACTTTCTGGTTCGTCAACTTCACCATCTCCCAAGAAACACCAAACACGTTGTTCACTACAATCTTTCAAGCCGCGATCAGTCAAATACTTAAGGAATCTCGCTAAATAGATAGCTTGCATCGGGCCTAAGCCCATTGAAACCGTCGGGAATTGCCAGAAATCAGGCATTAACTTAGGATGAGGGTATGAAGAAAGGCCATCCGCCTCAGCTTCTTGACGGAAGTTATCCAGTTGCCCTTCTGACAAACGCCCTTCAATATAAGCACGCGAATAAATACCTGGAGATACGTGACCTTGGATAAACAAGTAATCGCCACCATCTTTTTCATTAGGCGCTCTAAAGAAATGGTTAAAACCCACATCATAAAGCATTGCAGAAGAAGCAAAACTCGATATGTGTCCACCTAACTCTAAGTCTTTCTTAGAACCACGAACGACCATCATCATCGCATTCCAACGAATGGCTGCACGAATCTTCGCTTCTATAGTTTGGTCGCCAGGCATGGTTGGCTCTTGACCTGGAGGAATGGTATTAATGTAAGCTGTCGTTGCGGTATAAGGCAAGTGAGCACCGGAGCGGCGCGCTTTCTCTATCATGCTTTCTAATAAATAGTGTGCACGTTCTGAGCCTTCTTCAGCCAATACGGCTTCTAAGGCGTCAAGCCATTCTTGAGTTTCTTGTGGATCCACATCGGGATGCATCATTTCTGACATGGTGCGTTCCTTTACTGGTTTATAGTCAATCAATGGAGATAATTAACATAGCCTATTTTATGGCCTTTGTATCATCTTCACTGAACAATAATTGCAGCGGTGTTATTCCTTAACAATTGGTACTTTGTCAGTACTAGTCCGTTCTCACTTCAATTCGTCTTAATGCTCGCTGCATTCGAGCATCTTGACGATTTATATCTAGTAGTGTTTTTTCAATAAATTCTAATAAAGCATTACTTGCCATTCTGGCAGTCACTGGATCGCTTTCAGTGATGGCTGTCATAATACTGTGGCGCAACCTATGGATTTCTATGACGGCATCTGGCTTCACTGACAAAGCCTGTAAGTTGGCTTGAATATTCTCTTTGAGAATTGGTAAAAGGCCTCGTATCACATGCAATAATACGACATTGTGAGACGCTTCGGTCATAGCTAAATAGAATTGAGTCAATGCTTCTGCTTGTCGCATAAAACCCTGAGATTCTTCAGAATTCAATTGCTGTGTTTCTTGTACAGCTTTGTAGGCAACTTTCAGCTTTTCTAATTCATCAGGTTCAGCTCTTAGTGTCGCGTAATAAGCTGACATACCTTCTAGCCCATGCCTAAATTCAAGCAAATCAAACTGTGTTTCAGGGCGTGACGCTATCATCTCTATTAATGGATCATTCACAATAGAAGAGAGCCTACGTTTTACAAAAGTACCGCCGCCCTGTTTGCGATCTAATAAATCACGAGCTTCCAACTTCTGAATTGCCTCCCTTAAAGAAGGTCTGGAAACATCAAACTGCTCTGCTAACACTCTTTCTGATGGTAACTTTTGTCCACTTAAAAAGGTGCCGTCAAGGATCATACCTTCTAACTGTTCTGCTATAACATCAGACAATTTTTTGGTTTTTACTCGACGCATAGCCACCTAAAATTGGTAAGACCAATTTACCAAAAGATTAATTGGACCGAATACTAAGGCATAGCCTTGAGTAAAACAAGGCAAAACAATCACTTTAGTTAAACATAAACAGTGAGCTATGTGAGATATTCGGCATGAGTTATTGTCAATTTGCCTGAATTGAAGTTCCTATAAAAGCATCAAGTACGCTTTATATGAGTGATATCGTATTCAAACTGAATTCACCAACACATTGCACTGATTAACACACGCTAGTGTCTAGGCCGATAACGACTATATACTTTAGCTTTATCGATATTGAGAGATAGCATAACAATACGCTTAGCTAACTCTCTATGTTCATTCGCAAATTTATCACTAAATACAACATAAGCAGGATTAGATAAGTAAGCGGGATGTAGAGCTTCTAATTTTTTGAGCCCCACAGCCTCTACTCTAGGTTCTATGAGGTAGGTGCCGTCCATTGCGCACACTTGAATAATGGCATCTAGGCGACCTTTCTCAAGCATCCGATACTTTTCTGTTGGATTAAAAAGCTCTACCCATTGTGGTTTTATTTTATTATTGTGTTGTTTTGAGAAGCCAGCTTGAATACCCACAATAAATTCTCCTTGGCCTTCCATACCTCTTCGTGTTCTCTCGAATTGCGGGCCAGCGATACTAAAAAAGCAAACATCCGCTGTTGATAGAATAGTGTCGGCTAAATCAAAGCCCAACTTTAAAGGGTAGGCAACATTGTCGCGCTTAGGATCATAGCCTCCAATCATCATGTCAACGACACCACTTTCTAAATCAGCGTTACAACGCTTCCAAGGGCGCTGCACATACCTAAGTGTCGCATCTGGCAATGTGGCGTTATTAAATACCTGCAGCATCATGTCATGATTAATACCAGTCAGCTCACCATCTTCAGTCATAAAAAATGGGTACACATTATGTTGGGGAGCACAAAATCTAACGAGCGTGTGAGTGTTTTCGTTGTGAGCGGCGAATAAATGGAATACTGGCTGCAAGGCAACAACCAGCCAAAACACTATAAGCCGCTTAAATAACATCATCAAAATTCACTCACCGATTTAACTGCATTCGCTTCAGAGAATGACTTAGATTGTGCACTTATATTTGCCTAATACCAACGATTGTTAAGCTAGACTTCAGTTTAATATTAGAAAAACCTAATTGATGATTAATTAATTACTCAAACACCCCTTAAGCTGAGTAAATACATTCTCAGGCGTAATGTACCTCAGGCCTATCAGACTATTACAAACTCAATCTGCTAACTGTACTCTCCTATCCGACAACACCTGCAAGTGTTAACAAAGAAAGCATCATCAACATAAAGATGACGTTCCGCTTAGCCAGTCGAACCATAGTGCAAGGCTCCTCTGTACAATCATCGGGGTTTGGATCAATTTCTTCTGCTGCCTTAGAGACTTTAGCTAATAAAGATTTGGCCGACACCTCTTTATTAAATAGCTCAGCCAACCACACAGGCATAGCTCTCGAAAAGTGCCCGACCAATAAGAAACCTAATGCAGTTATACGCACAGGAAACCAATCTATAAAATAAAGTACTTGTTCAGCGTGCTTTGCCGCATCACTCTCTCTATTGAGATAAATTCCTGCTATGTTTCTGGCTAGAACATAAAAAACAGCGCCGGCGCCACCAAAAAAGACAAAAGCAACTATCACAGCAGCATAATGACTGTAGTTAGTCCAAACAAGGTTCTGACCAAAGCTAAACTCTGTTTGCGATTCATCATGCCCCATTTGTCCAGAATAAAGGTCGCATGCGACCATATCCCCTTGTTGTGCAGCCCTTAAAAAACCTTTGTAGCTAGCGCGCTGCATTGGGCACCCCAAGCAAATCAATAACAAAGCTAAATTAAACAAAGCACTTAAAAATAGCCCAAAAACCATGTTACTCATAAACGCAACAATGATAGCGGGTATGAGTGACAGAGCCACCACACTCACCATTGAAGCATCGTCTTTACCCCAACCCCGTTTCTCGATAAGTTCCAAATAACGAGAAAAGTAGAAATCATAATGCCAGTAGGGTGACTTCACTGTTACACGCTCAACAGCTAAGGCAATAAGTAAACTAATTAATGTCATATATTTTCCTGTTCAAGCATTGACCTATACCGACACCAATCAAAGGAAGAGCCTGGATCAGTTTTACGGCCAAAGGCAATATCATTGTGCCCTACAATTCGACCCAATGTAATTTCAGGGAATTGTCGCATGAGTTTTTGTGATACGCACACGAGTTTTGAATACTGCTCATCAGTATAGATATCAGTATCTGTTCCTTCCATTTCAATCCCAATTGAAAAATCATTACAGCGAGCCTGTCCCTGAAAAACAGATATTCCAGCATGCCATGCCCTTTTGTCAAAGGCGACATATTGCATAACCTTACCATCTCTTCTTATAAATAGGTGTGACGAAACTTTTAACCCGTCAAGATCAGTAAAAGATGCATCTGCCTCTATATCTAATTGGCCCGTGAATAGTTTTGTAACGTACGGTGTCCCGAAACATCCCGCAGGCAAGGAGATATTGTGGATAACCAATAAACTCACAGGGACATTTTCAGGTCTGTTATCACAGTATGGTGACGGCAAGTACTCAAACTCTGGCCAAACATGTTGGCTTATATTGATGTCTCTCATTAATCTCCTGTTACGCAATAGATGAAAAGGATCAGAGCGTGTTAATCTTTGCTGTATCGATAAAAGGTAAAATGATATCAACATTGTACCTCTTAAATAAATTAAGGTCAGTTAACTATGCAGTCACCAGAGCCGTATGATCATACACAAAAAAGAATGGGTAAAGGCATGCTCATTGCAGCTTGGTTATGTGCGTTGCTACTGTTGACGCTCTTTTTCAATCAAGAATTAGAGCAACAATACAATCCGAACTCTTCACCGATATCAAAAAATATTGGCGATGGAGCAGAAGTAAAGCTACAACGTAACCGTCACGGCCATTATGTCTCAGCAGGCACTATTAACTCAGAGAAGGTCACTTTCCTCCTAGATACAGGAGCAACTAATGTTTCCATACCAGCCAATTTGGCTGACAAATTAGGTTTAAAATCGGGAACATCACACAGAGTGTCAACGGCTAATGGTCAAATAACAGTGTACGCCACACGATTGAACGAACTCAGCATAGGCGACATTCATTTGTTTAATGTGGCAGCCAATATTAATCCAGGTATGGATGGGGACGAAATTCTGTTAGGAATGAGCGCCTTAAAACAGTTAGAATTTACACAAAGAGGTGATCGACTCACATTACGTCAATATTAGTCCCAAGTAATGCATGGCTTTATTTGTCTATAGTACGTTGCGTTGATTCACCAATCACTATAGCTGCCCCGGGTCGAGAGCCATTATGTTTATACCGTTTCAAAAAGAGTTGGACAAAGAGATTGTCCGTAATGTGTCACAAGCTATTGAGGAGGATTTAGGCTTTACTGACAAAGAAACGGGCGATATCACAGCTAATTTAATCCCTGAAGCTCAACATGCTAACGCAACCATCATCACGAGAGAAGACTGTATTTTATCGGGGACAGCATGGGCTAACGAAGTTTTCAGACAACTAAACCCAGAAACAAACATAAAGTGGTTAGCAGAGGATGGCGACTCCCTTTCACAAGGCCAAAAGATTTGTGCGATCCAAGGAAATGCCCGAATCATATTAACCGGTGAACGGACCGTCCTTAACTTCTTACAAACACTCTCTGCAACAGCAACACAAGTTTCCAAAGCCGTTAATCTCCTAAAAGAAACATCGACAAAACTGCTAGATACGCGAAAAACAATACCAGGTCTACGTTATGCACAAAAATATGCCGTGCTCTGCGGCGGTGGAGTCAATCACCGCATAGGACTAAATGACGCCTATTTGATTAAAGAGAATCATATTTTATCTTGTGGCGGCATAGAGGAAGCGATAAAAAAGGCGCGTCAGCTGCAACCCAATAAACAAGTAGAAGTTGAGGTTGAGTCGCTTGATGAACTGCATCAGGCACTTAATGCAGGGGCTGATATTATTATGCTAGATAACTTCACTCTTGATGATGTTAGAACTGCTGTTGATATCACTCAAGGCATCGCCAAACTCGAAGTCTCAGGCAATATTACTATAGACAGGCTCAACGAATTATCGACATTGGGTGTCGATTTCATTTCTTCGGGCGCCCTAACGAAAAATATTCAAGCCATTGACTTATCGATGCTTTTTGATTGATGCCTTCATTGGTTAGCATCGGAGCGAATGTAACGATCAAAAGCAAAGACTTACGTATTAATCTGCATACTTGTATCAAAGTATGTTCGATCTATACTAGACAGGAATCAAGCAAGGCGACCGGTTTGCAGAGAAGTAAAATTGGCGCAACACTTTAGATGTCAACAACTTAACTGCATTCCAAAATATGCAACCGGAGATAAAGAAATGACTACATTAAACGCAAACAAAAACAAAGGTTTCACACTTATCGAATTGATGATTGTTGTCGCCATCATCGGCATACTCGCAGCAATCGCTTTACCTGCTTACCAAAGTTATACTCAAAAAGCTCGATTTACTGAGGTTACAAATGCAACAGCTGCTGCTAAGACCGCGGTAGAAATTTGTTTCCAAACTCAAGGCGCCCTTACCAACTGTGACCAAAACACTAATGGTATTCCAGCAACTGTGACTGCCGTTGTAGGTACTGCAACTGTTGATGCTATTGTCGGTGTAACGACAGCTGCGGGTGTTATTACAGCAACTGTTACTAGTCCTAATATTAACAACGGCACAGCTGCAACTTACACACTAACACCAGCTGTCAATAACAATGCATTGACATGGGACGGTGTCTGTAACCCAGCAACTCTTTGCTAAAATAGTTTCCACCTTTGGGCCCAGTTAACGCTGGGCCTTTTTCTATGAGTCCTTCTTAACTATCTAGGATCAAGCGATATGGCCCAAGCAAAATCCATCGATACCTTTATTTGGAGTGGAACCAATAGAAAGGGGCAAAATGTTAAAGGTGAGTTAAATGCTTCATCGGTTGTTGAAGCAAAAAACCTATTAAGAAGGCAAGGTGTCTCAGCGACTAAAGTTAAGAAGTTCAGTAAGCCGCTTTTTGGCAAAGGCGCTGAAAAAATTAATGCAGCGGATATTAGTCTAACAACTCGACAAATTGCCACCATGCTAGGAGCTGGCGTTTCACTAATACAAACTATCGACATGATTGCTACAGGCCACGCAAAGGCTAGCATGCGCAAAATGTTGACCGACATCGGTAATGAAGTTAAATCAGGGAATCCTTTATCAAATTCTTTACGGAAGCACCCTGAACAATTTGATGACCTCTATTGCGACTTGGTTTCTACTGGAGAGCAGTCGGGTGCATTAGAAACCATCTTTGATCGTATAGCACTTTATAAAGAAAAAGCCGAAGCATTAAAGTCAAAAATCAAAAAGGCGATGTTTTACCCTATCGCTGTCGTGGTTGTCGCTTTTATCGTTACCACTATTCTTCTCGTTTTTGTGGTTCCACAGTTTGAAGAAATATTCAGTAGTTTTGGAGCAGAGTTACCCGCGTTTACTCAAATAGTCTTAGGCATATCAAGATTTGTGCAAGACTATGGCATATTCATTGGTGCAGGCATGGTCGCTGGAGGCTACTTGTTTGCAAGAGCCTATAAGAAATCCAAAAGCCTAAGAGATAGGTTGGATGCCAGAGCTCTCAAGTTGCCCATTCTTGGAGATATTTTAACCAAAGCGGCTATTGCTCGTTTCGCCCGAACCTTATCAACCACATTCTCCGCCGGTGTTCCTCTTATCAGCGCATTAGAATCAGCTGCAGGGGCAGCGGGAAACGCAGTTTACCGAGATGCTACGTTACAAATCAAAAAAGATGTTGCAGGCGGACAACAAATGAATATGGCAATGCGTGTAACCAATGTATTTCCTGACATGGTTACTCAAATGATTGCCATTGGCGAAGAGTCTGGTGCAGTTGATGATATGCTTGAAAAAATAGCGGACATTTATGAAAGAGAAGTAGATGACATGGTTGACGGCCTAACTAGTTTATTGGAGCCAATTATTATGGCTGTGTTAGGCGTTGTCATAGGTGGCTTAATCATTGCCATGTATTTACCTATATTTGAAATGGGTAACGTTGTTTAGAGCGTGCTGAACTTTCGTGTTCAAACTGTGTTCCCAATAAACGCATGATGCCCTTTGCACTGCGTTAGAGACTATTCGTAGTGAATTGAAGAGATGCAGGCCGAGAGTAATTACCGAGAATACTGCACGTCACAGCCTTTACCTTGTTTAAAACACAAACAAACTGCTGTAAAATTGAACACGAAAGATCAACGCGCTCTAATACCGTTAGGCATATTCTTATACAAACTGGCATACTACTCACTGTACCAACAACCTCACAATAAGAAAAAACATGCCCGAGATAGTTATTTTATTGGCGGACTCACCTATTGCGTTTGTCAGCTTCGCTTTTGTTTTCAGCCTCATTGTGGGCAGCTTTCTCAATGTAGTTATCCATCGACTCCCCATTATGATGGAACGCTCGTTTCAAGCAGAATACCAAGCATATTTTAATCCTGAAGAAGAACAAGCAGAGCAACCAACCTATAATTTGGTAAAGCCTGATTCGACTTGCCCTAACTGTAATCACCTCATACGTTGGTGGGAGAACATTCCTGTTTTCAGTTGGATTTGGTTAAAGGCAAAATGTAGTAATTGCAAACATCCGGTATCGTTACGTTACCCCGCTGTTGAGCTAATGACAGCATTAATGTCGGCTTGGGTTGCTTGGCATTTTGGCTATGGGATACAGGCACTCATGGGCATTATCCTGTGTTGGCTACTCATTACTATGACTTTTATCGACCTGGATAAAATGCTGTTGCCTGATGAACTCACTTTACCTTTAATCTGGATTGGATTACTCATCAACACCTCTTCAACTTTTGTAGCTCCAGTTGACGCTATCATTGGTGCCTGCGCGGGTTATCTCATACTGTGGAGCATATACTGGGCCTTTAAGTTACTCACAGGAAAAGAAGGTATGGGTTATGGTGACTTTAAACTGCTAGCTGCACTAGGCGCTTGGTTTGGTTGGCAATATTTACCTATTGTCATTCTCTTATCTTCAGTGGTAGGTGCCATCGTTGGCTTATTCATCATGTTCTACAAAAACAGTGGCAAAAGTTTGGCTATACCATTTGGTCCTTATTTAGCTGCTGCTGGCTTTATCACTATGCTTTATGGTGACTGGATAGCTGATCAATATTTACAGTACTTGTTAAGATGAGTCATTTCGTTGTTGGACTTACAGGTGGCATAGGTAGCGGTAAAACAACTATCGCTAATCAATTTATAGCATTAGATGTCGATGTCATTGATGCTGATGTCATTGCAAGAGACGTTGTCGCTCCAGGCTTACCAGCCTACAAAGCAATAGTGGATTACTTCGGTTCCACTATTGTTAGTGATACTCAGCAACTTGATCGAACAAAACTACGGCAGCTTGTATTCGACGACAACGAAAAGAAAGCTTGGTTAAACAATCTATTACACCCCATTATTCGCGAAGAAATGATTCATCAATGCCAACAAGCCACTTCTATATATTGCCTTCTTGCTATTCCTCTTTTAGTTGAAAACCGATTATTTTCTCTCGTTGATCAAGTATTGGTTGTTGATATTGATGAAACACTACAACTAGAACGCGCAGCAACAAGGGATAACGCCAAACGCGAAGAAATAAAAAAGATAATGGCGAGTCAAGTATCTCGGGAAGAGCGTTTAAAACATGCCACTCAAATCATAAATAATAATGGTACGAGTGACGATATTGCTCTCCAAGTCGATAAATTGCACAAGATTTACACAAAGCTTGCAAAAAGTAAGGCAAAAGCTTGAAATAAAAGCAACAATTGAGTTTCAATAACACATCTTTTGTTTTGGCTCATATTCAATGTCTCACACCCTGTACGAATTTCCATTAAATGAAAAAGTCAGATCTTATATGAGACTGGAACAATTGTTTAAACAACTTGAACAGACAAAAACATTTGGCTCCAATTGGTCTTTCATCACTTTCTTTGAATCACTATTTACCTTGCTTGATCTATTAGATCGCCTTGACGTTCGTAATGACATGCTTAAGGACATTGAAATGCATGAGAAAAACCTTAGGCTTTGGTCCAAACACCCTAAGATTGATTTGACGGCACTACAACAAGCCCTCGATAAAGTTGTTGATTTAAAAGAGCAGCTAAAGAATGCTAGAAAAATAGGCAACACGCTTAAGGAAGATAAATTCTTAAGCTCAATTAAGCAAAGATTCTCTATACCAGGAGGCACTTGTAGTTTCGACTTACCTAATCTTCATTACTGGCTCAAACAGCCTCAGGAGCAGGTACAAAGCGATATCAACGAGTGGCTAAATGAATACATGATAGTCCATGATTCACTCGACATTGCTCTATCTTTTTTAAGGGAACGAGGTAAGTTTGTTGATGCCATTGCGGCTAAAGGCTTCTATCAAGGTGTCGCTGATGAAAAAATTGAACTGATTCGAATCCATTGCTCAACTGAAGATGGCTACTATCCGACACTCAGCGGTAATAAGTATCGTTACGCTATTCGGTTTATGAGCTTTGAGTTAGATCAGGACAACAATACTTCAGCTGTTCCTGAGAACATCAACTTCAAGCTAGCCAGCTGTTAAATTTATCAAAAGCTTTCAATTCGGATTTATACTTCATTCCTGAAAACGCCCCCCTTCACTACTCTAATGCTGTACTTCCTTTAACCATGTTCGCCATATAGTTAGTCCCGAACTGGCCAACTACTTAATGGATTTAGTTTTACGGATATTTCCCTTAATGATATCTCTAAACCTCAATGCGAAGGGCTCTCGTTGTGCTAATTGCGCTCCTAAGGTATAGCCTAAATAGGCTGCAATCAACCAGTACCAGCCATTTTTCATCGTGACCTCATCACCCCAATAGCTAAACCACACGAAAGCGTCAATAATATTTCTAATAGCTTCGACGAATAGATCAATTAACAAATTAAAGCCGATCTGACTGACTAATTCAGAAGCTTTCAACGTCAATAGCTTTCCCAAAAACTCAACAATTTCACCAATTTCAATATAGGCATAGGTAACTAATGCCATCAATCCATAGAAACCACCACCAAAATATAGCCACTTATCAAGTACTCGGTTTCTACTCGATTTCCTTTTGTTGGCCTTTTTGCTCTCTTTGTATTGCTTAGACATATTTTTCATCGCTAAATTAAGCTCTTTAGTATCAGAAAAATCATCAAGGCGGTTAGAGACTATCGCACGGCTTATTAATAAATAAGTCACTAAAAAAATAGGGATCCCCGAAAAAAGGGAAGCTCGTAGAACTTCTATGACTGTAGACATTTTACTTTTCGCTCTCGCCAGCTAATACCCATTTAACAAATAAACTAAGTTAACTCAGCCACTTGGTCAACTATATTGAAAACAATATCCATTTTAATAACAACGAGATTTGGTATCATTGTTCGTATTAGGTAATCAAAAGTTATGGTAGATAGATGACACTCGTAAGTTGCCCAACATGCAAAAAGCAAGTTGAATGGATAGCTCAAAATGAGTTCCGACCGTTTTGCTGTAAAAAATGCCAGCTAATTGACTTAGGCGAATGGGCAACTGAGTCACATAGTATCCCAGTGAAGCAAGGACAACAGTCAGATTTGGCTATCGACCCAGAAGATATTGAAGCTCTGCTATCACAAACACCCGATAGCTTTTTTAAAGAGCCTTAATTGAGATACCGTTTTTCTAAAGCAGGAATAATAAGGGTATTCGCATCAGGAAAGTTAAAGTTTGACAGTTCATGCATAGATACCCATTGGCCTAACTGCCCCTCAGCGCCCTTAGGCTCGTTATTAAAGCCATCGACTAACCGAACGTCGAGTGACACCAATTTGTCACCGTAGTCATGTTCTATCACCATCAAATTTGACTGTTCTGTTACTTCAATACCCACTTCTTCCAATAACTCTCTGGCCAAGGCTTCAGGCATTGTTTCATTGGCTTCCTTCTTACCACCAGGGAATTCCCACTTGCCTCCTTGATGTAGATCGTCTGCTCGCTTTGTAATGTAAACTTGGTTATCTCTAACGATAACACCAACGGCAACTTCAACTCTTTTCACAATACTTAACCGCCCTATTTGGGTCTGCTGATCTTTGTTGTCTATTTTTTCAGCGAAGATTAACAGCCCCTTGTAAATACAAAAAAGCCGGGAACCCCCGACCTCTCAAATAGAACATGTTGAATACGAAAATTCAACATGTTCTAGCATTAACTCAAAACTTTGAAATTAAGTTAACTTACCATGACATTGTTTGTACTTTTTGCCTGATCCACAAGGGCAAGGATCATTACGACCTACTTTAGGCTCATCCCTGACGGCCGTTTTTGCAACGTTTTGCGGTTCGTTTTCAGATTCATGTTCATAATTCTTAGGCACATCGTCGGCTTGTCTGCGCTGCTCTTCAACAGCTTCAACGTCTGATTCAGTTCTAACTTGAACTTTACTCAGCAATTTAACAACTTCAACCTTCAAGCTTTCTAGCATTTCTGAGAACAACTCAAAAGACTCTTTCTTGTATTCCTGCTTTGGATTCTTTTGAGCGTAGCCACGCAAATGGATGCCTTGTCGTAAATGATCCATCGCAGCCAAATGCTCTTTCCAGTGACCATCCAAATTTTGTAGCATCACAGCTTTTTCAAATTGCCTTAAAACAGAAGCGCCGACCGCTTGTTCTTTAGCTGCATAATTTTCATTCACAGCATCCGCTATACGCTCTCTTAGCTTCTCTTCATACAACTTGTCGTCTTCATCTAACCACTGTTGCAAAGGCAGACCAACATCGAAGTCTGCTTTAAGCCGATCTTCCAATGCAGGTACATCCCACATTTCTTCCAACGATTCAGGCGGTATATATTCACTAATAGTCTGCGTGAGTATATCTTCACGAACGGCAGTGATGGTTTCACTAATATCACCATCATCCAACAACTCATTACGCTGCTCGTAAATGACCTTACGTTGATCATTGGCAACATCATCATATTCCAATAACTGCTTACGAATATCGAAGTTACGTGTTTCGACTTTACGCTGAGCATTTTCAATAGCCTTAGTCACCCAAGGGTGTTCTATCGCCTCACCATGTTCCATTCCTAGGCGCTTCATCATACCGGCCATTTTTTCTGAAGCAAAAATACGCATCAAAGAATCTTCTAATGACAAATAAAAACGCGAAGACCCAGCATCACCTTGCCTGCCCGAACGACCTCTTAATTGATTATCAATACGACGAGATTCATGGCGTTCTGTACCTATAATATGTAGCCCACCTGCGTCTAACACAGCATCATGGCGTACCTGCCACTCTTTCTTAATATTAGCAACCTGATCTTCTGAAGGAGCTTTTAAAGCTTCCACTTCAGCTTGCCAGCTACCGCCAAGTACAATGTCAGTCCCTCGACCAGCCATATTAGTCGCAATAGTGACGGCGCCCGCGCGACCAGCTTGAGCCACTATCTCAGCTTCTTGCTCGTGGAATTTAGCATTAAGTACTTTGTGAGGTACTTTTTGTTTCTTAAGGAAATTAGACAATAGCTCTGAGTTTTCTATCGATACAGTACCAACCAAGGTAGGCTGCCCACGCTCAACACAAGATTTAATATCATCAACAATGGCATGATACTTCTCTTCAGTGGTTAAGTAGATTAAATCCGCTTTATCATCACGAATCATTGGTTTGTTAGTCGGAACAACGATCGTTTCCAAACCATAGATATGATTAAACTCGAACGCTTCTGTGTCTGCAGTACCCGTCATACCCGCTAGCTTGTTATACAGGCGGAAATAATTTTGGAAAGTAATTGAAGCTAATGTCTGGTTTTCATTTTGAATATTGACGTTTTCTTTTGCTTCAATAGCTTGATGTAAACCTTCAGACCAACGACGCCCTTCCATTGTTCGACCAGTATGCTCATCCACGATCACGATTTGATCATCTTTAACAATATAATCAACGTCTTTGGCGAACAACTTATGTGCTCGTAATGCAGCATTAACATGATGTAGTAGGGAAATATTAGCGGCAGCAAAAAGTGACTCATCTTCTGGCAACACACCTTGCTCAATAAGAATCTCTTCAACCCGTATTTGTCCACGTTCGGTCAAATGAATTTGTTTGCCTTTTTCATCAACAGTGAAATCACCGTCACCATGTTCGCCTTCTTCATCCTCTTTTTCTTGTTGTTCCAATAACGGAATCACTACATTGATTTTTTTATACAACTCTGAACTATCTTCCGCCGGACCAGAAATAATGAGGGGAGTTCTTGCTTCATCAATTAGGATAGAATCTACTTCATCGATTACCGCGTAATTCAATCCACGTTGTACGCGCTCTTCTGGACTAAACGCCATGTTGTCCCGAAGGTAATCAAAACCAAACTCGTTATTGGTACCGTATAGAATATCGGCAGCGTAAGCTTCTTTCTTTTGAGGGTGAGTCATGCCTGGGACGTTACAGCCAACCGTCATGCCCAAAAAGTCATAGAAAGGTCTACTCCAATCGGCATCACGTGTCGCTAGGTAATCATTCACTGTAATGACGTGAACACCGTTACCACTTAAAGCATTGAGGTAAGCTGGTAAGGTGCCGGTTAACGTTTTACCTTCACCTGTACGCATTTCAGATATTTTACCTTGATGAAGCACAATACCACCTAGCATTTGTACGTCAAAATGGCGCATCTCAAAAACACGCTTACTGGTTTCTCTAACAACAGCAAAGGCTTCAACTAATAAATCATCTAACGATTCACCTTTTTTGATACGCTCACGAAACTCAGCTGTTTTGCCTTTTAACTCATCATCACTTAATGTTTCGTATTCACTTTCTAATGCATTAATTTGCGCAACAATTTTATTTAGTCGTTTAATTTCACGGTCGTTACGACTACCAAATACCTTGGTTAGGATACTAGAAAACATGGATACACAGCTTCCAATCTAAATTTGTTAGTGGTGAAGTAAAGTTGAATTTCAACTTAAACTACATCAGAAAATAAAATAATCGGCTCAAGTGAGCCGATTATCGCTAATTAATTTACAACCTACTTAAAGTAAGTTTGAGTTCAATCTAACTGTTGTTCTTTTTTCGAGACACATAAGGTAAAGGATCTAATTGTTTACCATTTTTCAGTACTTCATAGTGTACATGTGCACCAGTCGCTCGACCAGTTCTACCCATTTCGCCAATAACATCACCTTTAGTGACAACATCACCGACTTTTACTTTAAGCAACTTATTATGACCATAACGTGTCGTAAGACCATCGCCGTGATCAATCTCTATCAATTGACCATAGCCATACCGTTGTCCAGACCAAACAACCAAACCTGCGCCTGTCGCAACAACATCGGAGCCTTCCTTACCTGCAAAGTCCAACCCCTTATGCATAGCCGGTAATCCAGAGAAAGGATCTTTACGAATACCATAATAAGATGATAACCATCCTTTACTGATTGGTCGGCCAGTCAAGTAGCTCTGTTCATCTATATGGTGATTCATCATGATGGATTCAAGGGCTTGCAGCTGTTGTTGTTTATCTTCTATATTTGCCAACATCGAACCAATATCATCTAGAATGTAATCACTGCTAGGCAAATCGATAGTCACTTCGTGAGTTGGCCCACCTAAAGCTGGCAATTCGTCAAACTGAAATTCCTCAGGCGCTAAGTTTGCTTGATCAACCAAGCGACTGCCCAATGCATTTAAACGCTGCATTTGGCTTTGTATTTCAGCTAGCTTAAGCACCATGCCAGTCAGCTTTTCTTCGGTTTCTGTTTTTATTTGAACTAATTCGTGCTTCTGCTGCGTCAAACCTGTCTGCGTTGCTCGCACTATGGCAGCATCTGTATCTGATTTGGATACACTTATTTGACTTCCCCATAAGGTCAGTAAAATAGCAATAACAGCCAAAAACAAGAGATCACGCTTTTGTACGTTATATACAAAACGCAACTTTTTGCTTCTTAATAGCAAAGTAAAACTCATGATGGCGGTATTATACTCCTAATAAGTCAGAGACCAGATTCTAAACTGCATTACTTACAAAAAAAAGGTTTTAGGTTATCTAGTCTCAATCACCGTGATTGTTTTATATACAGAAGGCATATAGCCTGTGTGCGATAAATATCTGTCACACAATTAAACTAAGCATTTAATGCGCCAAAGTTTAGTGGTCTAGGTATAAAAATGCCGCAATCAAGCGGCACTTTATTAAATTAGGTTAGAGACATTATAGCCTAAGCTAAAACAAGCTCTCCGAAATTAATAGGCATTGCTTCTTCATCTTCGAAGCTAGTGTACTCCCAAGCTTCTGAATCAGATAAAACCGCACATAGCAGTTTATTATTTAAGCCATGTCCTGACTTATAACTCTTCAACTCACCTAAAATACTATGCCCACAAAGATATAAATCACCTACAGCATCAAGGATCTTGTGTTTTACAAACTCGTCTGCATAACGCAAACCTTCTTGATTAAGGACGCGGTAGTCATCAAGAGCAACTGCGTTTTCCATGCTAGCTCCTAAAGCTAAGTCATGCGCATGCATAAACTCCAAGTCTTTCATAAAGCCAAAAGTACGAGCACGGCTGATCTCATCAATATATGAGTCGCTATTAAAATCAACAACAACATGTTGCTTTGTTTGACGTATAGCGGGGTGATCAAAATCGATTTTAAAGTCCATTCTGAAGCCTTCATGGGGATGAAACTCAGCCCATTTGTCTTCTTCTTCTACGCGAATGTACTTCTTAATACGGATAAAACGCTTAGGAGCATTTAACTCTTCAATGCCTGCGGACTGTAGTAAGAAAATAAATGGACTAGCACTGCCATCCATTATGGGTAATTCATTACTATCAACTTCAACGACAATGTTATCGACACCTAGGCCAGCTAATGCAGAGCTTAAATGTTCGACCGTTGAAATACTCACACCATCAGCATTAGTCACACAAGTGCAAAGCATTGTGTCCCCAACAGCATTAGCCAGAGCAGGTATGTCTGCGTAGGGTTCTATATCGATACGCCGAAACACAATACCTGTATTCGCTGGGGCAGGACGAAGCGTCATGGTGACTTTGTCACCTTTATGTAGACCTATTCCTGTTGCCTGTACCGGCTGTTTTATGGTGCGTTGTTTAATCATTTATTACCTTAATTTAAATCAGCGTAACATCTAATCAAAATCTGAAGCGGCCAGCATATTACTGACTTTGTGTGCATTTGTCAAAAAACTGTCATATTTGAGCACTGAGCCGCTTATTTATCCAACGTCCCTGTTAATCATATTTGAACTAAAGCCGCTGAATTTTTAATCAGCTTGTTTACGTAAAAACGCCGGTATATCTAAATACTCCAAGTCGCTTGAGGTTTCTGCTTTTTCTTCTGGTGCAACTGCTCTTGCACTATTACCATTATTCGCTGTACCAGCAGCACTAGCACTATTCGTATTGGCAAAATTTTCTGTGCTGTTCGCTTGTAAGCGGAATTCATTTGCATCAGCCGAAACACGAGATGTCCTATTGCTAACAAGCGATATATCAGGCTTTGCCTCAGCACCAATACCTGTAGCGACAACAGTCACTCTGAGTTCATCAGACATATTCATGTCAATTACCGTTCCGACAACTACAGTCGCATTTTCAGAAGCAAAAGCTTTCACAGCATTACCGACAGTTTCAAACTCATCAATAGCAAAGTCAGGACCTGCAGTAATATTCACCAAAATACCGCGAGCACCAGATAAATCGATATCTTCCAGAAGTGGGCACGCAATTGCCGCCTCTGACGCTTCTTCAGCGCGATCCTCACCGCTGGCAGAGCCATTACCCATCATAGCAGTACCCATTTCTGACATCACTGTGCGCACATCCGCAAAGTCGACATTAATTAAACCAGGGCGCGTGATTAATTCAGCAATACCTTGCACCGAGCCTCTCAATACATCGTTAGCAGCACTAAACGCTTGTAGTAAAGGTGTTCCTTTACCCATCACTTTAAGTAACTTCTCATTCGGTATCGTGATTAGAGAGTCCACATGCTTAGAAAGTTCCGTAATACCTAAATCAGCAAACTCAAGACGCTTACGTCCTTCAAATGGGAATGGCTTAGTCACAACTGCAACTGTCAAAATCCCTAATTCTTTAGCTATCTTAGCAACTTCTGGAGCTGCACCAGTTCCTGTACCACCACCCATGCCTGCGGTGATAAAAATCATATCCGCACCTTCAAGGCTTTGGCGAATGGTCTCACGATCTTCTTCTGCTGCTTCACGGCCTCGATTAGGGTTAGCACCTGCTCCTAATCCTTTGGTTACATTAGCACCAATTTGCAACGTTACGTTAGCTGAGGAACTACGTAGTACCTGAGCGTCAGTGTTGATTGCTATAAACTCAACACCTTCAATTTCTTCTTTGACCATGTGTTCCACGGCATTACCACCACCGCCACCAACACCGATCACTTTGATTACAGCTTCTTCACTGTGACTGTCCATTAATTCAAACATGATACTCTCCGGTTTAACTTCTTATTATTTTGCCCGTGCACACCGGGCAATATTACACTTTTAAAACTCGCCCTTGAACCAGCTTTGTATACGTTGCCAATAACTTTCGTTATTTTTCGCATCATTAGACTGTTTCGCAGCTAATTCCTCTTTACCATACTGTAGTAAGCCGACCACCGTTGCGAAAGTAGGGTCTTCGACATACTCAGCCAACCCCTTAACGTTCAATGGTGCACCAACTCTTACAGGTACATGAAACAATTCTTCAGCAAATTCTACTGCACCTTCCATTTTTGCCGACCCACCGGTTAACACAATTCCGGCAGCAATATGTTCTTCCAAACCACTGTTGCGTATTTCTTCATGCACCAGCTCAAATAACTCTTGATACCTTGGCTCAATGACTTCTGACAACGTATGCCTAGACATACTTCTCGCAGCCCTTCCGCCAACGCTAGGCACTTCAATATTTTCCTCCATGCTTACCATTTCTTTTAAAGCACAGGCGTAATTAATTTTAATTTCTTCTGCATGACTAATAGGAGTACGGAAAATCTTGGCAATATCGTTAGTGATCTGATTACCTGCAACAGGTATAACCGCTGTATGGCGGATAGCGCCGTCACTAAACACAACCATATCGATGGTGCCACCACCAATATCCACAACACAAACACCTAATTCACGCTCATCATCCGTCAATACAGCAAAGCTTGATGCTAAACTTGAAAAAGCAACTTGCTCTACTTTTAAATCACAACGTTCAACACATTTAAGGAGGTTTTTAGCCATATCATCTGCGCAAGTGATGATATGCGCTTTCGCTTCCATCCTAACACCAGACATGCCAATAGGATTTTTAATCCCTTCTTGCACATCAATGGTATATTCTTGTGGCAGTACATGGAGCAACCTACGCTCTGCGGCTATTGGCACTGAGCGCGCTGCATGAATAACGTTATCAACATCTTCTTGTGTCACTTCCTGATTATTGATAGGCACCATGCCACTTTCATTCTGACACTGAACATGGCGTCCAGAGATAGACATCAATACAGAAGCGACCTGACAATCAGCCATCAACTCCATCTCTTGAATCGCGCGTTGTACTGACTGAACAACAAGATTGAGGTCGTTCACTCCCCCTTTATCCATTCCACGTGAAATATGATTGCCAACACCTACAATGCTGATATCACCGTCGTCGAGTATTTCCCCAACAACAGCCTTAACATTACAAGTACCAATATCCAATCCCACGATAAGATTGCGTTCAACTACTTTAGACATCGCGATTTTCTTTTGACCTTTTTAATAGTGTGTCAGACTTCCAACCCACTGCCATTCCTGTGTCATACCTTAAATCAACATATTCAAGGTATCGTTCGTTATTAATAAGCAAAGGATAGAGATCAACAAACCGTTGAACCCTATCAATAAATTCTGTCCGCCCTAAGTCTAGCGTTAAGCCTCCTACTAGCGTTAAGCGCCAAGCAAACCTTTCACTTAATGACATTTGCTCGATCAATAACCCTTGTTGACCTAGCAAAGTCTGCATTGCTCTATAACCTTGTAGCGCTGTTTGTTCACTACCTCCCGGCCCATAAAGCAGAGGCAAATTATCTTCAGACTCCGGCAAAAGTGCCTGAAAACTACCACCGTGCGTATTAAGCAGCAGATCATCATTCCAACGCGCGACAGCTTTCTGTTCAGTAACAAATACACGTAACGTATTAGGCCACTCCTTTCGCACAGAAGCTTGATAAACCCATGGCCTCGCTTCAATCACTTGATGTGCAACGTCTACGTCGAGTTCAAAAAAACTACCAGGTAGCGCCTTATGTACCGCTGCTTTCAATTTCCCATCATCAACAAATTGCCTGTCCCCTGAAATGACAATATGTTGAATTGGTAGTTCCTGCTCATCTTTAAGCCATTGGTAAGACTTAAACCCTAAATAAATCAACACCGCCAATAACAAAACAAAAAAAACCACTCCTGAAATAGAGCTTTTCTCTGTTGGTTCGTTGTTCTGCGGGACTAATTCATTCATTTATCTTTTTTCATCACTCGTCAGCAAAATACGCAAACACAATTGTTCGAAAGACAATCCAGCTTGTTTAGCTGCCATAGGAACTAAACTAGTACTAGTCATTCCTGGTACTGTATTTGCTTCTAGAAGGTAGAATTGCCCTTGCTCATCTCGCATAAAATCGACACGTCCCCAGCCAGAAGCACCAACAGCTTCAAACGCTTTCACGGCAATAGATGCCAGCTCTTTCTCATCTTGCTCAGATAAGCCACTGGGGCAATTATATTGAGTAGTGGTTGACTCATACTTAGCCTGATAATCATAAAAAACACGCGGTGTAGACATACTAATAGAAGGCATTGCAACCCCGTCTATTATAGAAACCGTGTATTCAGAACCGACAACAAAGCGCTCAACTAAGACCGCCTTGTCGTATTCAAAGGCATGCTGAATAGCTCGCTCTAATTCATCGGCTGACGATACCTTAGCCATGCCAATACTAGATCCTTCTCTAGCAGGCTTGACCATAACAATTTCGCCAAGTGCCGCCATTATATCTTCACCTGATCCCGGAACAAAGCGACTTTTATCCAACTCAACATAATCAGCTGTCGGTAAACCAAGGTTCGCCCATATTTGCTTGGTCCTGATTTTGTCCATAGCCAATGCTGAACCCAAAACACCACTGCCTGTATAGGGTAGCGACATCAATTGCAGTGCCCCTTGCATGGTTCCGTCTTCACCACCACGTCCGTGTAACATGATCACTACCCGATCGAAACCCTCAGAGACAAGCTCGTTCAAGCCTCTATCAGCAGTATCAAACGAATGAGCATCCACACCGGATGCAACAAGGGCCGAGCAAACAGCTTCGCCAGAACGCAACGAAACTTCACGTTCTGCGGAATCGCCTCCGAGTAACACAGCTACTTTGCCAAAATTTTTCATATCTCTATTGTCAAGCTCATGCAATGTCATACTTCAACCTCAGCTTTAAGCGCCTTGATATCGAGTCCTGAGCTTTGTAAAGACTTTGATAACTGACCAATATTCCCAGCCCCCTGAGTCAAAACAATATCACCATCTCTCATCATCTCAGCGAGTAAAGGGGCCAGTTCAGCTTTATCCGCAACATAAACGGGCTCCATTTGCCCTCTCTGACGAATCGAACGACACAATGCTTTACTGTCCGCTCCGTCAATGGGCTCCTCTCCTGCTGAATAAACCTCTAATAACAGCAATACATCAACCTGTGACAACACTCTGACAAAGTCTTCATACAAGTCACGGGTTCTTGTATAACGATGGGGTTGATAGGCCATGACTAAACGGCGATCCGGCCAATTCTGCCGAGCAACCGATATCGTCGCTTCTACTTCTGTTGGGTGATGCCCATAATCGTCAACGAGAGTAACGGTACCTCGACCTGTGTCAAAATCACCCAAAATCTCAAACCGACGACCAATACCTTCAAAGCTTGCCAAAGCTTCTACGATAGCTTCATCACTCACACCTTCATCTGTTGCTACCGCTATCGCTGCCAATGCATTTAGCACGTTATGCTTACCTGGCAAGTTCAATGTAATTGCCAGAGCTGGCTTATCTTTACGTTCAACATTAAACTGACATTGGTTAAATCCGAACACCAAATCACACGCTTTTACATCTGAATCATCAGCAAAGCCATAAGTAATATATTGACGCCCGATGCTAGGTATCAATTCCCTAATGGTATCGTCATCTATGCATAAAACAGCCAAACCATAAAACGGTAGGTTATGCAGAAAGTCGACAAAAGTGTCCTGCATTTTTTGGAAATCACCGTCATAGGTATCCATATGATCAGGTTCGATATTCGTTACCACAGACACCATAGGCTGTAGATGTACGAAAGAAGCATCACTCTCATCAGCTTCTGCAATCAGATATTGGCTGCTACCCAGACGTGCATTCGCACCCGCACTGTTTAATCGTCCACCAATAACGAAGGTAGGATCTAACTTGGCTTGCGCAAAAATCGTCGAAATTAAACTGGTTGTCGTTGTTTTCCCATGCGTACCAGCAATTGCGATACCATGTCGAAATCGCATAAGTTCTGCCAACATTTCCGCTCGTGGAATAACCGGTATGCGCCTTTCTCTAGCAGCCTGTACCTCTGGATTTGCTTCATCAATAGCACTTGAAACCACAACGACATTGGCTTCACCGATATGATGTTTCTCATGTCCTAAGAACACAGCAGCGCCATTTTTAACCAACCGTTGTGTTACAACACTCGATTGCTGGTCCGAACCGCTAACTCGATATCCTTCATTCAACAACACTTCAGCAATACCACTCATTCCGGCACCACCAATACCTATGAAATGGATGCTTTTAACTCGCCTCATTTCAGGTACTTTATAATCTTGAGTGACGTCTTGATTCATACCGTCCCTCCTATAATTTGTTGGCAAATATCAGCAACATCAGTCGTTGCATTAGGTTTAGCAGCTTGCTTAGCTAATGCTGACATCGATACCAATTGCTCAGGACGACGAGCAAAACCTTCTAACAGGCCAACCAGTTTCCCGCTTTCTAAGTCGCTTTGAGGTAATAAAACCGCACCACCTTTATCTACAAGAGCATGAGCATTCAATGTCTGATGATCATCAACAGCGTAAGGGAAAGGCACTAAGATAGATGGAACGCCAACCAAGGCAAGTTCTGATACCGTCAAAGCACCAGAACGACAGATAACAAGATCCGCCCATTGATATCGCTCTGACATATCATCAATAAACTCTATGACTTCACTATCGATACCGCCCACCTTTTCGTAAGCTCTACAAACAGCATCCAATTGACCTCGCCCTGTCTGATGAACTATTTGCCATTTTGCGCTATCCACTGCTTGCATGACGTTAGGCACTTCTTCATTTAAAACTTGAGCGCCTAAACTCCCGCCCACGACAAGTAGTCGAATCGGTCGAGCAGCTATCGAATCAACGTCTTTTGCTTGCATTTGTGAGCGCAACGGATTACCTACCCATTGATACTTCACACCATCATCGGCCATTTGAACGTCGAATGCTTTTTCAAACCCAGTCAAAACCTTATTCGCCACTTTAGATAAAATTCGATTAGTCAAACCCGGCAAAGCATTCTGCTCGTGCAGAATCAAAGGAATGTGCTTAAGTTTTGCAGCTATCCCGCCTGGACCACTAGCGTATCCTCCCATACCTACGACGATATGAGGGTTCACATCAGACAAAATTGTCAATGCTTGTTTTATTGCCGCCAAGACTTTAAATGGAGCTTTCAGCAAACTTACAATCCCTTTACCTCTAAGCCCTTGTACTTTAATAAAAGAAATCTCATAACCTGCTTTTGGCACTAACTCAGCTTCCATTTTCTCTGATGTGCCTAACCAATGAATAGTCCAACCACGAGACGTTAGTTCGTCTGCCAACGCTAGGCCCGGAAAGATATGCCCTCCAGTACCACCCGCCATAATCAACGCCGTTTTAGTCATCGGATTTTTCCTCCGACAGCACTTTCTTATGCTTCTTAGTGGCAACTTTACTGGCTTTCTTTTTAGCTGCTGATTTTGGCTGTTTACCGCCTCTCATCGCTTGCAAACCATCCACTTTTAACTCGAAGTCAATTCGGATTAATATGGCAACAGCCATAATCATAATGATCAAGCTATTCCCCCCATAACTGACCAACGGTAACGTCAACCCTTTAGTTGGCAGCATGCCCGCACTGGCACCTATGTTCACCATGGTTTGAAAACAAAACCAAATACCAATGCCATAAGCAAAGTAGCCTTCAAATGGTCTGTCGTTTTGAATTGCTTTATTACCCAATCGAAGTGCTTTTAAGACAAGAGCCAACAGCAAACCTAATACTAAAATAACACCGGCAAAGCCTAGTTCTTCCGCTAAGACAGCAGCGATAAAATCGGTATGTGCTTCGGGCAAAAACTCTAACTTTTGCAAACTATTACCTAAACCTTGTCCAAATATGTTTCCTCGGCCATAGGCCATAAGTGACTGAGTCAATTGATAACCGCTACCAAAAGGATCTGCCCAAGGGTCAAGAAAGGCTGTCACTCGTTTCATTCGGTAAGGCTCTGACATAACTAAAGCAATAACAGCACATAAACCAGTAAGCACCAATCCAAAAAACTGCCACAACTTAGCTCCAGCCAAAAACAAAAGGCCTAAGGTCGTAGTAAACATCACTATGACTGTCCCGAAGTCCGGCTGTTTAAGCAATAATAAGGCCATCACAAAAAATACAGCTAAAGGCTTAATAAACCCTTTCAAATTCTCGGTCACTTCTTCATAGCGACGCACTAAATAACCCGCAAGGTAGCAAAACAAGAAAAGCTTGGCAGGCTCAGCCGCTTGAATAGAAATAGGGCCAAGAGCTAACCAACGTGTACTACCGTTCACGGTTCGCCCGACAAGTAATATCGCAATTAAAATGGCAATAACCGATAGCAATAACCAGCCATTGCTAGCACGCCACCAGTACATAGGAATTTGCAGTGTCACCAGCGCTGCCGTGCACGCAATCCCCATATAAACAATGTGACGAATAGCAAAATGGAAAGGATTGTCGAACAATCTTGTTGCCACAGGCATAGAAGCCGAAGTCACAATCACCAGCCCAATAGACAGAAGGCTAATCGTAATCAGTATTAAAGAAATGTCGTAGTAACGAGCAGGCATACCATCATGTCGTTGACTGAACAATCGTTGAAGGAGTGATTCATTCATTGTGCTAACACTCATGCCGAAAGTCCCTTTACAGCTCGAGTAAAACAATCACCACGCTGTTGATAGTTGTCAAACATGTCAATACTGGCGCAAGCGGGAGACAGTAGCACCATATCACCATTATCTGCTCTCACTGACATTTCGTTCACTGCATCACTCATTGAATGAACAGCTATTGAACACGGAAATTGAGCGGCTAAGCGTTGGCCATCTTGACCAATAACGATAAGAGTCGAAATGTTTTGCTTCAATACAGGAGCTAGCTCGCGAAAATCAGCGCCTTTACCATCTCCACCAGCAATGAGATGTAGCTGACCACTCAAGCTCGGTTTCAAACCACTAATGGCTGCAATAGTTGCAGCTATGTTAGTCGCTTTGGAATCATTGACCCAGGATACACCATTCCTTACAGCAACCAATTGGCAACGATGAGGTAAACCAGCAAACTGATTAAACCCCTCTTGCATTGCGTCATTAGATAATCCAATCGTTTGAGCTAATGCAACCGCTGCACCGGCATTCAGGACATTGTGCTCACCAACTAACTGCCCTTGCGAAAAATCTAACAGACGTTGATTTCCGTCGGTTATCCAACGGCCATCAAAGTATATTCCTTGCTTATTTTCATAGCCAAAACCTACAAACTTGCTACCGTTAGGATAAGTATGACAATCATCAAAATTGGCAATACAGTGCTTAGCTCCTGCATATATTCTCAATTTAGTCTGACGATAATGTGCAAAGCTATCATAACGATCGAGATGATCTTCAGTAACATTCAATACAACGGCAGCTTCAGGCGTCAAGCTGAAGGTGGATTCTAATTGAAAGCTCGATAATTCCAGCACAACATAATCAGCTTCTTGGTCAACCAGCTCCAATATTGGCTGACCGATATTCCCAGCAGTAATGACTTTCTTGTTATCCGCTTTAATCATCATTGAAATCAAGGATGTGACCGTCGACTTACCATTAGAGCCAGTAATGGCAATAACAGGAGTTTTATTGACTAACGCAAATAATTCGATGTCCCCAACAATCTTAATGCCTTGCTTTTGAGCCTGTTGGATTGCAGGGAGAGACAAAGGAACACCTGGACTTAAAACGATCAAATCAGCCCTTTGCAATACGCCACTATTCAGCTCACCGAATGAGTATCTGGCACCTTCTGGTAAATCACGCTGCGAGATGTCTTTTTGATCAAAACCAATAACCTTAGCGCCTTGCTTCAGCAGATATTTAACGCATGACAAGCCTGTAAGCCCTAAGCCTACCACCACAACTTGTTTATGCATCAATACCAATGGCATACCAATAACTACCTTTTATCTCAGTTTCAACGTGGCTAGTCCTACTAGCACTAAAATGAGTGAAATAATCCAAAAGCGCACGATCACTCTAGGCTCCGGCCACCCTTTCAATTCATAGTGATGATGAATAGGTGCCATTCTGAATATTCGCTGACCTCTTAATTTGAATGAACCAACCTGTAAAATGACAGAGAGCGTTTCGATAACGAACACCCCACCCATAATAAACAAAACCAATTCTTGTCTTACCAACACAGCAAGAATACCCAGAGCTCCACCAAGCGCGAGAGAGCCGACATCGCCCATAAATACTTGTGCTGGATACGTATTAAACCAAAGAAAACCTAATCCAGACCCGACAATAGCCGTACATACAATCACTAACTCACTTGTTAAAGGGATATAGGGAATATTGAGATAATCAGAGAAGTTAACGTTGCCTGTGACATAAGCAAAAATAGCGAGTGCACCTGCAACCAATATCGTTGGCACTATTGCCAAACCATCAAGGCCATCAGTTAAGTTCACAGCATTACTGGTTCCAACCACTGCAAAGTAAACGAAAGCGATATAAAATAAGCCAAGCTGAGGCATAATTTCCTTGAAGAATGGCACCAACAACTGTGTCTCATGTGCGTCACCACTTGTACTAAAGAGGTATATCGCTACGCCCAATGCCACAGCTGATTGCCAGAAGTACTTCCAGCGTGCAATTAAACCTTTAGAGTCTTTCCTGATCACTTTTCGATAATCATCAACAAACCCGACTACGCCGTAGCAAAATATGACGAATAAGGTAACCAGAACATACTTATTGCTTAAATCAGCCCACAATAAAGAGCTAACAAAAATAGCTCCTAAAATGAGTAATCCACCCATAGTAGGTGTACCAGACTTAGATAAATGCGATTGAGGTCCATCGTCCCTGACTGTTTGGCCAATTTGCATACGCTGCAAATAGCGAATAAGTTTTGGTCCCATCAATACGGAAATGAGCAAAGCTGTTAGCACGCTTAAAATTGCGCGCATAGTCAGATAACCAAAAACATTAAATCCTGGCTCAAACTGCTCTAACCATTGAGCTAGCCAAATTAGCACGCTATGGGCCCCCTAAACCTTTCAAACTTTCCCACAGGAGATACCTCTATAGCTTCAACGACTCTTTCCATTCGAGCACTTCTAGAACCTTTAACCAAAATACTGATATCGCGATTCTCACCTCTTAGAGTGTCTTCCAAATAGCAGACGAGCGCGTCGATATCATGAAAGTGGCCCCCTCTCTCACTAAAACAATCACTGGCTGATTGGCTTAGCACACCTAATGTTAGTAGGTTGTCTACTCCTTGTTGTAGTGCGTATTCTCCAGCCTGTTGATGATAAAAACGCGCTTTTTCACCCAACTCTCCCATATCCCCTAACACCAAAATACGACGACCAGGATAAGTTGCTAGCAGATCAGTGGCAGCTTTTACTGAGCCGACATTGGCATTGTATGTATCATCAAGTAGGCGTACCTGAGAAGAGATATGCTTAATATTTAGGCGGCCCGCCACAATAGGCATTGAACTCAAACCTAGCTGAATGTCTTCCAGTGTTGCACCCACGTTCATACACAGCGCAGCTGCACACAAGGCATTACTCACGTTGTGGCCACCAGGGATTGTCAACGTGACAAAAGCTCTACCTTGCGGCGTGCTCAACATAAATTGAGGGCAACCGTCCATATCTAGCTCAACATCTGATGCAAAGAAATCTGCATCATGTTCGCCGAAAGTTTTAACCTTGTTGTACTT
This sequence comes from uncultured Pseudoalteromonadaceae bacterium, assembly GCA_964640795.1. Classification (GTDB taxonomy): domain Bacteria; phylum Pseudomonadota; class Gammaproteobacteria; order Enterobacterales; family Alteromonadaceae; genus M269. The sequence goes on from CAZXIN010000012.1 coordinate 88,510, forward strand.
CAGTTTACCTTTCCAAAATTCGGCGAATTGACTGTCCGCATTCACAAGAGCAACGCCATCGTCGCTTAGTCCACGGTAAATTTCGCTTTTCGCTCTCGCAACACCAAGTAAGCTGCCGAAACCTTCCAAATGGGCAGCCGCAGCATTGACAATGGTAGCGACATCCGGCTTGACCAAATTAGTGGTGTAAGCAATCTCTCCCAGATGGTTCGCACCCATTTCAATCACTGCAAATTCGTGATGCTCTTCTAATCTAAGCAGCGTCAGTGGCACACCAATATCATTATTAAAATTGCCTTTAGTCGCTAACACTTTTCCTCGCCTAGCAAGAATGCTAGCAGCCATCTCCTTCACTGTCGTTTTGCCACTACTACCCGTCACACCAACCGTCTTTGGCATCACTCTCTGTTTTACAGCAGCTCCTAAGTCGCCCAGTGCAATTTTGGTATCCTCGACCAATATGTAAGGTAATGATGTTTCGATTTCTTCACTGACTATTAAAGCAATCGCACCTTTGTCTTTCGCGGCATCAACGAAGTGATGTGCATTATACTGAGGTCCAACAAGGGCGATGAATAATGCCCCCGCATCAATAGCTCTTGTGTCAGTGCTGACACTGCGAATTGTAACCTGTTTTGAGTCAGCACTCTGGCTAACCAATTGTCCATTTGTACATTCAGCAACCTCTTGCAAAGTCATGGCTATCATTGTGTATTCTCCTTCACTAACTGCTGAATAAATTGTCTTTCGTTATAATCTAATCGTTGATTGTTGATGATTTGGTAGTCTTCATGGCCTTTACCGGCTACTAACACAACATCATTAGGGTTGGCATGTATCTTCGCGTACCGAATCGCCTTTTTACGATCAAGCTCTACATATATGTGCTCTGGTTCATGACAACCAGTAAGAATGTCATGAACAATGTTCATTGGGTCTTCACTTCGACTATTGTCATTGGTGAGTACAACTTGGTCAGCTAAACGCTCGGCTAGTGCTCCCATCATTGGACGCTTACCTTTATCACGCTCACCGCCACAGCCAAAAACACACCATAAGCGTTGCTTATAATGCAATCGAGCTGTATGCAAAGAGTTTTCAAGAGCATCTGGCGTATGCGCGTAATCAACAATAAAGTTAACTTTGTTATCACCTTTGATGACTTCCATACGGCCTGAAACCCCTGTGATCTTTGGTACAAGTGTTTCTATTTGCTTCAAGCTAATGCCTAAACAAAGGTGTGTTGCTATCGCACTCAGTAAATTCAATACATTGAACTCTCCGAGGAGAGACGTATTGATGTCACATGATCCCCAACTGGACACCAACTTAAAGGTGATACTTTGTTCTGAGTATTGAATGTCTTGCGCGACACAATACTTGAATTCATGATCGTTTGGCTTATCTGTCCCAACAATCACCGCTGTTTGTTCATCAGAAAGTTCAGCTAGCCAATTTTTATGTTCAACGTCTTTTTGATTTAAGATCACCCATCGTAAGCCGGGCTGCTTCAATAGTAACCGCTTAGCTTTTGCGTACTCTTCAAACGTACCATGATAATCAAGATGATCACGTGTCAAATTAGTAAAAACGGCCACTTGCGTATTGATATCATCCAAACGCCTTTGTACCAATGCATGAGAAGAGGCCTCAAGTGCAACCAGTTTCGCTCCTTGCTCCCCAAAATCATTCAACAATTTTTGCATGGTGATCGCATCAGGCGTTGTATTAATCGTTGGGATGGAGCGGCTTTGGCAGTATGCTCCTAATGTTCCGATGGAAGCAGATATTGCACCACTCAGTGTCGACAATTGGGTAATCAATTGAACTGTCGATGTCTTGCCATTCGTTCCAGTAACAGACACAACGTTAAGTTTATTCGATGGATGACGGTAAAAATATCCGGCGATTCGTGACAGAAAACGAGCTAAATCATAAAAATGGACGATCACACTATGGTCGCGCATTTCCACTTTGCCATGGCCTTCTTTCATTTCAGCATCAGCAATAATAATAGGGGCGCCCAAGCTAATTGCTTGTGGTATAAAATCACGCCCATCTTTATCGTGCCCTTTAATCGCAACAAATGCGCTATGAATCGCAACATCTCTGCTATCCAAAACCAAAGCATTCACGCCGATATCAGGCGCATCAATATCAAACGGCTCAAGTACCGCTTTTATACTGACGAAACTTTCCATGTGTGCGGTTTTGTTCATCATTGCCCCGCACCTCCATTCACGCCGCCAGTGCGAGCCAAAGAAGAAACACCTCTGGCATCAGGTGCAATATTAAGCATTTGTAAAGAACTGGCCATGACCTTACTGAATAACGGCGCTGCCGTATCGCCCGCGTAATAAAGATCACCTGCGGGTTCATTAATAAGCACAACAACCGCTATTTGAGGATCAGTCACTGGCGCAACGCCAGCAAATATATTGACGTACTCTTCCCCATAACCACCTGGAATAGCTTTCTTACTCGTACCTGTTTTACCAGCGACACGATAACCTGGCACGGCAGCTTTTAAGGCCGTACCACCTTCTTGAGTTACACTTTCCATCATCTGAACAATAGCTTTTGCATGATGTTGGGAGATAACACGATCACCATCTAAAGGGACATCGTCTCGAACGATACTTAATGGCATCTTAATCCCACCATTACCCAAGATGTTATACATGCGAGCTAGCTGTAAGCTCGTTACAGACAAACCATAGCCAAATGAAAGTGTTGCTAATTCAAACTCTGACCAGCGACGAGCTTCATTGAACAAACCTTCGCTTTCACCTAACAATTGAGTCCCTGTATTCCCAACTAACCCCATCGAATAGAAAGTATCAAGCAAGTGCTCTTTAGGCACCTGCAGTGCTAACTTAGATGTCCCGACATTACTCGAATGCTGAATAATGCCGGTGAGATCTAACTCACCATAATTACGTCCATCTTGGACCATGCTCCCACCAACACGCATCCAACCGGGTGATGTATCAACCACACTGTTTAATTCAGCTACCCCAAACTCCAATGCGCTAAGCAGTGCAAGTGGCTTAACCGACGAGCCGGGTTCAAATGCATCCGTTGCCGCACGATTACGCACTCGGTGACTAGACCGGCTATTCGGATTATTTGGATTAAACGACGGGCTGTTGACCATAGCGAGGATTTCGCCAGTATGAACATCTGTTACGACAATAGACCCAGAAGTTGCCTTGTAATACTGAACAGCTTCTTTGAGCTCTCGATAAACCATCGCTTGCACCCGCTGATCTATTGTCAACGAGACATCTTTTGCTTGCTTCCCTTTTTCTTCATCAAGCAATTCAACTTGCCGTCCAACTCTGTCACGCCTTATGACACGTTTATCTGGTGTCGAAGTTAAACGTTCGTTATACAGCTTCTCAATCCCTTCTAAACCATCATCATCTACACCAGTGAAGCCAACTAAATGCGCTGACACCTCGCCTGTAGGGTAATAGCGTCTAGATTCTTCCCTTAGATATAAACCAGGGATCTTAAGTTGTTTAACATAGTCGGCCATCGCCGTAGAGACTTGACGTTGGATGTATACAAAACGCTTTTTAGGGTTGCCCACTTTGGCAATGAGCTTTTCGTAGTCTTGACCTAGCACATCTGCTAGTGCTTGCCAGCGCTTTGTTTGCTGGAGCCCATTCTTGTTATGAACTATCTTAGGATCAGCATAAATAGCTTGCACGGGAATGCTGACGGCTAACTCAACACCATTGCGATCTAAAATCATACCGCGATGTGCCGCGGAATGGCGCACACGTAATGTCCGATTGTCGCCTTGTTTAACTAGCTGGTCAGGGTCAATCACTTGGATGTAAGCTGCTCGCGCAGCTAACCCTGTAAACACGGAAATAACCACACCTACTACTAACCAAAAACGCCACTGTCTAAATTGTGGCTTATTTGAGGGGGTATTCTTTTTATTGGACTTCACTTGTCTGGTTACCATCACCGAATCCTTACGACGACTTCTTCGTCGGGACTGGGCCGATGCATATTCAGCTGTTTTTTAACTAAAGTCTCAATTCTGTTGTGTTCGGTCAAAGCACTTTGTTCCAAAACTAAATGCCGCCACTCAATATCCAGACGATCACGCTCCTGCATCAATTGTTCAAGCACAATGCTGCGCTGCCTGTTCTCGTGACTACTCAACACAACAGTTGCTGCGCTCGCGATAACAAGAAAAAATAAAAACAACTGTAAGGGATGCCTTATCAGATCAGACAAAATGATTTTGACTAGATTGAAGCTTTTAGTGGTCTGAGTCATAATTTTTCCGCCACACGCAATACCGAACTTCTCGAACGAGGGTTATATTCCACTTCATTCGCAGACGGTTTAGTCGCTTTGCCAATCAAGCGCAGTACTTTATGAGAGTCAATCTGCTCATTGGTCAACGGCATACCTGCTGGAACTTTTAAGCCTTGGCTTTGCTCTTTCATGAATCGCTTAACAATGCGATCTTCAAGTGAGTGAAAACTGATGACTGCAAGCCGACCACTAGGCTTAAGTTGCTCGACGGCAGTACTCAAACCGCTTTTTATTTCTTCTAACTCACCATTGATATGAATACGAATTGCCTGAAAGGTACGAGTTGCTGGGTGCTTGTGTTGATCTATTTTGGGTACACTAGAAACCACAATATCGGCCAACTGTTTTGTGGTTGCTATCGGTTGAATTTCCCTAGCTTCTAATATTCCATGTGCTATTCGACGGCCAAACTTCTCTTCGCCATAGTCTTTTATCACAGAGACAATATCTTCTAGTTCAGCATAAGATAACCACTCAGCTGCGCTCATTCCCTGACTTGTATCCATACGCATATCAAGCGGGCCATCACGTAAAAAACTAAAGCCGCGTTCCGATTCATCAAGTTGTGGCGAAGAAACACCAAGATCCATCAGGATACCGTCAAGCTCTCTACATAACCCTAAAGTGTCCAGCACCTCAGCCATTTGTGTAAATTGACAATGGTGTATAGAAAAGCGCTTATCGCCTGACAATGAACTCGCAGCCTCAATAGCCGTTAAGTCTCTGTCTAGAGCAATTAAACGACCTCGCTCTGAGAGTTGCGCCAAAACCTGAGTAGAATGTCCTCCACGGCCAAAAGTCGCATCCAAATAAACGCCATCCGGTTTTATATCCAGTGCTGCAATAGACTCCGCGAGTAAAACGGATTCGTGAGCTTTTTTATGCGTAGTCATTAGAGTGAGAAGTCTTGTAAGCGTTCTGGCGTTTCAAAATCGCCTATTGACTCGATTTCGATATCTTGCTGAATTTGTTGTTGCCAGATATCCGCATCCCATATTTCGAACTTATTAAGTTGACCAACCAGCATAATTTGTTTGTCTAATTTGGCATGCTGGCGTAAAGGGGGCGCAATAAGTAACCGTCCGTTACCATCCATTTCACCTTCCATAGCGTAACCAAGCAAAAGTCTTTGCAATCGACGCTCATGTGGATTCATACTGGATAGCCGACTGAGCTTAAGTTCAATTTCTTCCCATTCAGGCAGCGGATATAACAGGAGACAAGATTGTTGTGTATCAATAGTACAAACAAGCTGGCCATTGCAGTCATCTATTAAAGAGGCACGAAAACGCGTAGGAATGGTTAATCGCCCCTTAGAATCTAGATTAATTGCACTGGCGCCGCGAAACATTCCGAAACCCTGAGTTATGTCGTTATTATTTAGAATCTGACATTTTCGCGTAAAATTGCTTCAAAACTGCAATCGAGATCCACTTTATGCCACTTTCTCCCACTTTGTACAGTTTAGGTATCTGCGGATGCCCCTGTCAAGGCAAAACGTGTGCTTCTTTAGTCTATTAAGTTAGGTTTTTATTCCTTTACGGCAGAGAGTTGTAATAAGCAAAAAATGAGGGGAAGTAAAAATTCCATGATCGAACAGTCAGCAAAATCGCAACGCGATTCGCTGAGCTTGAAATAGCTGGCTATTTTAGTAATATAATAATATCAATAAACCTATTTATCAGAGGGCTATCACCCTCAATTTAAAGATACGAACGAAGCCAATTAGGTGACTTTTAATGATAACAGGACATGCTCAATACCCCAGTTTAAAAGGTAAAGTGATCTATCTTACCGGTGGAGCTACAGGTATAGGTGCTTGCTTAGTTGAGAGACTGAGTCAGCAAGGGTGTCATGTTATTTTTAACGATATTCTCGACGTTGAAGCCAGAGAACTATGTAAGCGCATCAATGAAAGCACAGGCCAAAGGCCCGAGTTTCATTTAGCTGATGTGACAGAGATTGATCAAATCAAAGCCAGTATCGATAAAGCACATTTAGATCATGGCCGAATAGATATCTTGATCAACAATGTCTCTAACGATGCGCGGCATAAACCACTCGAAGTAACACAAGAAGAATGGGCAAAGTTGATGCGAGTGAATCTTGATGCTTCTTTCTTCTGCTGCCAGCACATCATTCCATTGATGCAATCTCAAGGTGGGGGCAACATTATTAATATGAGCTCAATCAATGTCTTGATCGGCCCTTATAATATGCCTAGCTACGTTGCGGCCAAAGCTGGCATTAATGGTTTAACAAAGGCACTCGCTAATCAATATGGCAGTGACAATATTCGAGTAAACAGTATCCTACCTGGTTGGGTTGTCACTGAGAGACAACTTTCTTTATGGCTTACGCCTGAAAACGAAGAAGAATGGCAGAGCCGGGTGGCCATTAAAGGCCGTTTATTACCGGATGATGTTGCCAATTTGACGTTATTCTTGGCGTCAGACGATAGTAAGATGATCACGGGGCAAGAGATGATCATAGACGCAGGTAGAACGTAATATGTATGGTACGGAAACATATATATTAGGTGATTGGGGGACGAGCCAGTGTCGCCTTTATTTATGCAAAGGTGATGATTCTATTGGCACCTTTCAAATCATCGATGAAGCCATAGGTCAAGGCATTAAACATCTAACGAACCCCCAAGAATACTTTTTTAAACTCTGTCAGTCTTGGTTGTCTCGATATGGACAGATGCCTGTTTATCTTATTGGTGTTGTCGGTTCAGATGCCGGCTGGCAAAGAGCAGGCTACATACCTTGCCCTACAGTCATCGACACGATATTTAATAATAGCCTCTCTTTTGTTGCAAAAGGGTGTCAAATACATATCGTTCCCGGGTTATCATGCACCAACCCTTTGAACTTACCAGACACATTAAGAGGTGAAGAAACACAAATCATTGGTTGGATAGTAAAAAACCCTACTCAAAAAGGACAACTATTGTGTTTGCCAGGTACGCATACTAAATGGGCACACATAGATTTCGGACAAGTTAATTCCTTTTTAACCAGTCCAGTGGGTGAGCTTTACGACATCATTAACAATCATTCTGTTATTTCGACACCTGAGAATAAAAAGCAGTGGGATCAGGCAAGCTTCGATGAAGGTTTAGCCGTTGCATTGGATAATTCTCAAAACATACTCCACAGCATATTTTCATGTCGAGCCCGATTGCTGCTCAAAGGCAAACCAGAAAGCTCTTCTGCATCCTATTTATCGGGCTTGTTGATTGGTTCTGATGTCAGGGATGCCATTGGTCACTTTCGCCACTTTAATAAAATTACCGTCATCGGCAATGACGACGTCATGCCATTGTATATTCAGGCTTTGCGAGAATGCGGCATCAATGCCGACAGTATGAAGGGGCAAGATGCTTCACTGGCTGGATTGAAAGCTTTCGTGAGCAGTGTAGGAGGAGCACCAGAACATCATGTTAGAATGTCTGGATAAATTCCCACTCATAGCAATATTACGAGGCTTAACACCTGAGCATGCAATTGACGTTAGCCAAACACTTATCGATGCAGGCATCCATATCATGGAAGTACCGCTCAACTCACCTAATGCACTCATCAGCATAGAAAAACTATCCAACAACCTTCCTTCTGAATGTCTCTTAGGGGCTGGAACAGTACTAACACCAAAACAAGTTGTCGCTTGCGAAAATGCTGGAGCTAAACTTATTATTTCGCCAAACACAGATATTGACGTGATAAAACAAACGGTCTCAAGAGATTTGTGCTCCATCCCAGGCGTGGCAACAGCGACAGAAGCATTGCAAGCAACAACTTACGGTGCAAATCATTTAAAACTGTTCCCTGCGGATACTTATGGTTTCAATCATATTAATGCACTGAAAGCTATATTACCGCCAAACACACGCATTATAGCTGTCGGAGGCGTTCAAACGTCAAACATCCATCAATGGTTTAAGGCCGGCAGTGACGGCGTAGGTCTGGGATCATGTTTGTTTAAGCCTGATATGAGCTTAAATGACATTTATAATATCGCAAAGGATCTGGTACTCGCCAGACAACAGGCACTTGAATATGCGTGACACTTATCAGCTAGAGCATACTATCGATGTGCGTTGTGAGCTTGGAGAGAACGCACTTTGGGATCACCGTGAAGATTGTTTCTGGTGGACCGATATCCTTGGGCTAAAGCTCTTCAGGTGGTGGTTCCAACAAGATAAACTCGACACTTTTCATGTCAGTACGCCTCTTTGCTCATTTGGCTTAACCGAAGACCCTAATCTTCTGATTTGCGCATTTTCAGAAGGGTTCTCTTTATATTCTCCAGAACGCAATAAAAACCTATGGCACTTGCCAGTATCTGATTGTGGTCACGATGTGCGAATGAACGATGGACGTGTAGATCCAACAGGACGGTTTTGGGCAGGCAGTATGGTTCAAGGTAATGCAACTTGTAAGAAACGTGGTAAGCTCTACCGACTTGATAGCTCAACGCAATACAGTGAAGTATTAAACGACATTCAAATAAGTAATGGCTTGTGTTGGAGTCTCAATGGGGATTTTATGTATTTTACTGACTCCCCAACAGAAGAGATTGAGCGATATAATTTCGATTTGCACTCAGGAACACCTAGTAATCCAGCAAAATTCGCAACCACATCTGTCGATGTTCATCCAGATGGCGCTTGTGTTGATAGTAAAGACTATGTTTGGAGTGCCCATTGGAATGGGTCTGAAGTAACTCGTTACAAGCCTAACGGTGAAATAGATTTGATATTACCGGTTCCAGCTAAGCAGCCAACGTCTGTTTGCTTCGGTGGTCATAGTATGACGCATCTCTTTGTAACAAGCGCGCAAGTGGGACTATCAAAACAAGATGTGGCGTCAGGCCACAATGGTAAAGTTTTAGTCTATAAAACCCCCACTAAGGGGCATGAACAGGTAATTTGTACATTAAGTACATAACCATCATGATTGTAGATAATATATATTATAATAAAAATAGAATGATATAAGTGAGGAAAGCAGATGGCAGCAAGAATGTTTAGTGGGAATTTCACTCGCCACATTGTCCAGTCGCTGGGGAAATCTATCGCCCTTGGCGAGTTTCCAGCGGGTACGCCATTAAAACCTGAAGCCGAGCTTTGTGAGTCGTTTGATGCAAGTCGCACAGTTTTGCGCGAGGCCGTCAAAATGCTAACCGCAAAAGGCATGTTAGATGCTCGTCCTCGGCGAGGCACTATGGTACTGCCCGAATCACAGTGGAACCTGTCTGATCCAGACATCCTCAATTGGCTACTTGATCGTAAAGGTTCACTACCGATCATTTCAGAGTTTGCTGAAATGCGTTTAGCTATAGAACCCGCCGCAGCCGGATTAGCGGCCAGAAAAATCACTGAAGAACAACGTCATATGCTAGAAGCGGCGATTGAAAGAATGCGTGCTGCCGACGTAGGTCAAGACGACCCACTTGATGCCGACATTGCTTTCCATGTTGGCGTACTAGAAGCTAGTAATAATCGCTTTTTTTGGAATATGAGACATACGATCGAAGTCGCATTGAGATTCAGTATTCGTATTACTAACCGATTCAAAGGCGTCGAGCGAGCCAGTGTTGAAGAGCATGACCGCATACTACAACTCATATTGAGTGGTGATGATAAAGCGGCTGAAAGCGAAATGAAAAGACTTATTTTAGAAGCCAAAACCTTACTCAACCAAGCCATGGATGAAGAGAACTCAAAACGATAATAATAATCACGCACCTATGTGAGTGATGCCAAACATTAAGAGCAAGAATGAACGCATTACGAAATTGTTTACTATCAATAGACCAAGGAACTACAAGCAGCCGAGCCATTGTCTTTTCTGAAGACGGCAACATAGTCACTTCTTCACAAGTAGAATTTGCACAAATATATCCAGACGATGGTTGGGTAGAGCATGCCCCTGAAGAAATTTGGCAATCAACTCTCTCCGTCTGTAGAGAAGCTCTGGATAAAGCAAAAGCACTTAATGCACAAGTTATTGCTATTGGTGTAACCAATCAACGTGAAACAACTCTCGTCTGGGACAAAACAACCGGCCAGCCAATCTACAATGCGATTGTTTGGCAAGATCGCAGAACCGCATCAACATGCCAGCAATTACAGCAGCAGGGTTTAACTTCGACTGTTCAAGAAAAAACAGGCTTACTCTTAGATCCTTACTTTTCAGCAACCAAAGTCAGTTGGATTTTAGATCATGTAGAAGGAGCAAGAGATAAAGCCCAACGGAATGAACTAGCATTTGGCACAGTAGACAGTTTTCTAATCTGGCGACTCACAGGTGGGAAAGTCCATGCAACGGATGTCACCAATGCAAGTCGCACCAACCTGTTCAATATCAATACAATGAGTTGGGACAACGATTTACTGTCTATTTTCAATGTACCGGACACTGTATTACCAGAAGTAAAACAATGTGCTGATGATTTTGGTACGACAGCTAATGGCATTTTCGAGCAAGCTATTCCTATATGTGGTGTAGCCGGCGATCAACAAGCAGCAGCCATTGGTCAATGCTGTTTTAGGACTGGTAGTATCAAAAGTACCTACGGCACAGGTTGCTTTGTCTTGTTGAATACAGGTAATCAAGTCGTTAGATCCCAGCACAATTTACTCAGTACAGTAGCTTATCAAATTAAAGGACAAACACATTATGCGCTCGAAGGCTCTATTTTTATAGCAGGCGCTGGCGTGCAATGGCTAAGAGATGGTCTACATGTTATCAGTGATGCCCGAGAAACAGAGGCATTGGCACGCTCGGTTAATGATGATCATGGTGTTTATTTAGTACCTGCGTTCGCAGGCTTAGGTGCTCCTCATTGGGATCCAGATTGCCGCGGTGCGATATTTGGCCTTACACGTGGTACAACTAATGCGCACTTAGCACGAGCGACACTAGAAGCAGTATGTTACCAAACAGCAGATTTATTAGATGCCATGGCACAAGAAGGCGTTTCTCCAGAAACACTTAGAGTCGATGGCGGTATGGTCGCTAATAACTGGCTGTGTCAGTTTTTAGCTGACATGTTAGGTCAGACAGTTGAGCGACCAACAATAATGGAAACAACAGCTTTAGGCGCCGCTTTTCTTGCTGGTTTGCAAGCAGGTGTCTATCAATCTCTGGCAGATTTAGAAGAAAAAGTGGCTATCAGTGCTCAATTTACTCCTTCCATGCCAAAAGCAATTAAAAAAGAGCTGTTATCTGGATGGCACTCCGCAGTCAATGCGACCAAACAGCACAAATAGAAAACGTCCTTAATTAAGTGAACTAGTATGGCAACGTTTTTTGGAAAAACGCCTTCAGGCGAGTCGGTTAAACAAGTAACCTTGTCTAATGAGCGTGGCACCTCAATTAATATCATCACGCTAGGTGCTATTATTCGCAGTTTTTACGTTTGTACAAGCAACGGCGAAAAGAGAGATATTGTTTTAGGTTTTGACAACCTTGATAGTTACCTGAGTGACGAACACTACTTAGGTTGCGTTGTAGGCCGCTATGCTAATCGCATTCACAAAGGGCAATTCATGCTCGATGGTAAAATGTATCAATCAGATATCAATCAAGCAGGTAACTGCTTGCACGGTGGTGGTGATGGTTTTAACCGGCGAGTGTGGCAGATTGTTAGTGAAAGTAGCCATGAACTCTGTTTGTCTCTTGTCAGCCCAGACGGTGATCAAGGGTTCCCTGGGAACTTAACATTAACTCTCACATATGCATTGTTGGAAGACGATACATTAACCATTAAGTACCAAGCTACCAGTGATAAAACAACACCCTTTAACCCTACACAACATAGCTACTTTAATTTAGATGGCGGCCGAGAAGGTGGTATAGAGGAACATGATTTAACTGTCATGGCTGACCATATTCTGGATATTAATGAGAGTGGTATACCCAATGGCAAGCTATTGCCCGTAAAAGACAGTGCTTTTGACTTCAATCAACCTAAAAAAATAAGCCAATCACTTAGAGCAAGCAATCCGTTAATCAAGCAAGCACAAGGTCTAGATCACAATTGGTGTTTAAATGACAAGCCCATCCAACCATTTAATGCATCTTTAATCAATGCTCGGCGAGATCTTGAGCTTCAAGTAACGACAACGATGCCAGGGCTGCAGGTTTATACTGGCAACTTTTTACCAACACATAATTTAGGTAAAAATGGAGCACCTTGTCAGCCACACAAAGCAGTGTGCTTAGAGTCACAGTTTTACCCAGACTCTCCCAATCACAAAACATTTCCAAGTTCAGTGCTACTTCATGGTGAAATGTTTACCAGTCAAACTGTTTATAAAGTGATTGCGCATTAATATCAGGTAATACGCAATCAATATAAAAGTTTGAACAAGTAGTCAGCGAATTAGTCAGCTTTTTTTGCAGTTTTCTTCGCTGGCTTTTTAGCTTTCGCAGCAGGCTTTTTAGCTTCAGGTGCAGCTTCTGGGGCTTTCGTCTCGTCAGTTTTTTGAGCAGCTTCATCAATACCAAATTGAATGTTAACGACAGGCTTAGAAGTCGTTTGAGACAAACGGACTAGCGTATTCAGCTGACCAATTGATGTCAGCATTGCGTATAACATACCAAGAGAACCAGAACGCATTAAGTCAAGAACAGCTTCATCAGATAACTTAAGCAGGCGTTCTTCACTGATGCCATACATACCAACAAGATTCTTTTTCTCACCATCTGCAAATATGACGCGAATGCTAATTGGATCTAACAAGTCATAATCTTCCAATTGCTTGAAAAACGCCGATGACTTCATTTCACTTTCAGCAATCTGCCCAACTAGCCCTCTGACATTCTCTAAGTGAGGGGTTGCATTTCCTTCTGCATCAAACAGAGCTTCACCTTTATCTTCACTCACTAAATCGCTATTTTCATCAATGAAAATAACAACTTTTTCTCTATCGCCACGCAGATCAAAAGGATAACGTTGCACGTTCCAAGGAACATGGTGGCCTTGCCATTTGTTATCTTGACAAAACAGATTGGTGTTAGGCTCTATCCCCATCATACCAGCGATATGGTAGGTATCATTTTGCGTTGTCTTAACAATGACTAGCGGCATTGCAGATGCTGCAAAAGGAGCTTCTTTAAGTGCAACTGCAGCTAAGTGCGCAGACTTACAGCTAGAAAAGCTAGTGTCCATGGTAACTTTAAGGTTTTTATGTTTATTTTTATCCAAAGGGACAAAAGATGGGGTCTTCATTAAATATTCTCGTCACTAAAAAAGTCGATATTATCAGAAAAAATCACCTTTGTAGGGAATGAATAATAGATTTTGTTAATGAAGTGTACAGTATGTAAAAAAATAGAAACGCCACGGGCAATTTTATCATCACGTTAATTGAATAATGCCTGTGGCGCCTAATGTAGTGGGCTTAATGCTTAAATTCTAATTATTCCAAATCAAGAACCATAATAGTCACGATCAATGCTCACTTGTTCTGCAAACATTATTAGCTCGCTTTTTCTTCAGGCAATTCCAGAGTTATATTGACGACTTTATCTTTAGCATCACTTTGGTTATGCCGACGCACTAAATTATTAATTTGATAAACGGAGATAAGCAAAGCATGTATAACAACTAAAAAGCCATCTTTATTTAAGCTTGCTAATTCTTCTGCAGGCAGCTGGCTCAGCTTTTCCTCATCAATAGTATATAAGCCATTCAACTTTCTCGCCGTATTATCTTGATATTGCAGGAGAATTTCCAGAGGCTTATATAAGTCTAACCGTTTTAACGTCTCAACCATATTGCCCGTCGCTCGAATATTATTCACATGATCGTTTAACATACGACTCACACGTTCCAAACTCTGAGTCAACTTACCTTCTCCGTCAAAAAGCGCATCTCCCTCTGTCTTTGAAAAAACAGGATTGTCTTCTTGTATGCCAACAGCTAATTGGTTTTGATCTTCCGGTGTACTGATTAAATAAAAAGGATAGGTTTGTAAACAAGAAGGCATGTATGACGCATCCCATCGCCCTTCTTTAACAAAAAGGCTAGTACCAGCGTTAAGCCCAACAACAGCTGACAGCACCATTTCATCGTGCTGGTTTTTAGTAAAAAAGACAGGAAAGTTAATGGCAGCCTTAGTTACTTCAACAGCTTCGATGGGTAAAGCTTGTTGCGCCGCAGCATAGTTCATAGACGCATTTTTTTTAAGTTTTAATTGGCTGTGTTTGTCACTGGTAAGTACTACAAATTGGCTCATAAAAAGATTTAACCCTAAACATAAAATTTCATACAAAAATCAAGACGGCTTACAATAACGCAAACTGTTATACATGTATTCAAATACAGTTGAACAACAGTTTACGTCTATTGCAGGAAAAAAGAATCACTACTTTCGATTTACTGCAGAATAATGCCAATCTATCTTAACAAAGCTTGCTCATGAAGGAAGGCTGGTTCCCGTCAAAAGAGCACAATAGAGCTACGTATAAAACCAAATTCGCCATATCTTTAGCCCTTATGTTTCTCCTTTCCCAACAAATTCGATGTTGTTTTTGAACACAAATTTGTTCACGGCTAAAGCAACACTAATACTAGAGATAAGAGTCACAAACATGAGGTGTATGTAATGCAAATCAAAAGGTGCATTTACAAAGGTAAAATAAGCATATAGCGCGACACCAAAAATAACAGCAGACATCCCTGCTATCGCATCTACATTTTTAAACAGTAGGCCAACGATAAATATAGACAATATAGGCATACTCAATAAGCCCCAAAGCTCTTGCAACAATTGAATGATACTGTCAGCTTGTTGATAGACAGGTACCATAAAAATAGAAACAATCACTAAAGTAATCGACACGACAGCTCCCAGCCTTGGCACATTAGTTTCTTTCCCTCGACTAAAATAACTTTCATGAATATCACACACATAAAGCGCAACAGCTGAATTCAAGTTACTGTTGAAAGTTGTTAACACTGCTGCTGCCATAGCCGCGGCAAAAACGCCTGACATCCACGCTGGCAACAAATCACCCACAATTCTGCCATAGGTGGCATCACCAATATCACCGTATAATTTAAAGGCAACAATACCCGGTACAACAATGATGGAGGGTATAATAAAGAACCTGATCACAGCGGCGGCATAAACACCTTTTTGTGCCTCTTTCAGTGTGGGTGCAGCCATCGCTCTTTGTGTAACAACCTGATTAGTTCCCCAGTAAAACGCTTGGATGAATATCATACCTGTTAACAATGTATGCCAAGGTAGGGGCGAATCATCATCTCCAATTAACGTTAAACGTTCGTTAGGTATACCAGAAAAATCATAATCTATAGCATTCAATGCGAGGAAGACCACGACAACAGCCATCAGAAGGAGCAGCACGCCAGAATAAGTATCTGAGACAGCGACTGCTCTCAATCCACCAAAAATAGCATACACAGCCCCTAAACCAGCAAATGCCATGGCGATATACATAAGCGGAATACTGACATCGAACATGTTCTTCATGAATAACGAGCCCGAATAAATAGCCGAAGGCATCCAAATGAAGGCGCTACTCAAGAAAAACATCAAACCAATTAGGGCGCGAATATGCTTGTTGTTGTACCTCAGCTCAAGCAATTCTGTCGTGGTAGTGCATTTGGCTTTGTAATAAACAGGTAGGAACACTTTTGCTAATATGATGAGGCCAACAACGGCAGAGAACTCCCACAAAGTTAACAAGGCCATCTGACTGCCGTTCATACCCACTAGTTGGTCGGTACTTAGGTTAGTCAGTGTTATCGAGCCAGCAACGAAATACCAAGCTAACCCACCACCAGCAAGAAAGTACTCTTTATTTGTTCTGGCCCCTTGACGATTCTGACCACGACATTGTAAATACGTCAACAACCCTATCAAAGCTGTTATAACAATAAAGACAATCACTTGAATTTGTTGTGACGACACTCGTACTCTCCTTCAATAGCTTACTAAGCCAATATTTTATATATGAGATAAACCATGAATGTTACCAACTAAAGCGGCGACTCCAGCTTAAGTCGCTGCTCTAGATAACGCTATCACGGTATCTACCACAAACTAGATAACTCATTGGATAAATGGAGGGGCAGTAAGGTAGACATAGCAACTAAAAAGCCTTTACCGTTCACATTCGCAACCTCATCGGCTAAGAATGGTCTCTTTGTAAAAACATGAAAAATTGACGGCTGCCTTAGTTTGTTTTAGCTCGTCCATGGCTACCTTCCATCATTGCAGCAGAAATCTTCAACCCTAGCATTTCTTGTCTAAAAAGCTTTAAACAAGAAATGCTCTATTGCATCCTAAACGCTAACATTACCATGATAAAACAGGCTAAGGTGTCGCTGCCTCAATAGCATCTGCATCGGACCCTCTTGAAATCAGAGACGCCTTTTTACCAAACACGAATCGATTAATCGCTAGTGCTAAACCAACACAACAGATCAATGTTACAAACATTAAATGGATGTAATGCAAACCAAATGGATGATGAATAGGCGAGAACTCAAAAGTTAGTGCGCCGTACAATAAAACACCAAAAACAACGGCTGCAATACCTGCTTTGGCATCAACATTTTTAAATAACAGACCGACAATGAATATTGAAAGTATCGGCATACTTGTTAAGCCATAGAGCTGTTGTAATAAATTAATCAAACTCTCTGCTTGTGCAAAAATCGGCACTAAGGACAACGACAATGCTGTCAAAATCACAGTTACCCATCCACTTAAAACAGGGACATTAATATCCTTTTTAAAATAAGGTTCATGGATGTCGCAAACATAAAGTGCTGTTGCAGAATTCAAGTGACTATTAAAGGTTGTTAATACACCAGCAGCCATAGCCGCTGCAAAAATGCCTGACAACCAAGCAGGCAACAAGTCACCCACGATACGACCGTATGTAGCATCACCAATATCGCCATACAGTTTGAATGCCACAATACCTGGGATGACAATGATCGAAGGGACAATGATAAAGCGAATACCTGCAGCAGCAAATACGCCTTTTTGAGCTTCTTTTAAGTCAGGTGCAGCCATCGCCCGCTGCGTAATAACCTGATTAGTTCCCCAATAGAACATTTGAATAAAAATCATACCGGTCAAGAGGGTGTGCCAAGGAATAGGAGAATCATTGCTGCCAATAAGCGTTAATCGTTCCTCTGGTATACCTGAAAAATCAAAATCAATAGCGACAAGCGCCATAACAACGATCAAGATCGCCATTCCCAACAACAGCACGCCTGAATAAGTGTCAGATACTGCTACAGCTCTAAGCCCACCAAATATGGCGTAGATTGCACCAGCAATAGCAAAGGATGTCGCGATATACATTAAAGGAATATCGATATTAAACATGGACTTCATAAACAATGCGCCGCCGTACAATTGCGCCGGCATATAAATCAAAGCACTAGCCAGAAAGAACAAAAAGCCAATCACAGCACGAATGTGTTTACTTTGATAGCGCTGCTCAAGCAGCTCAGTGGTCGTTGTACATTTGTTTTTGTAATAGACGGGAAGAAACACTTTGGCCATGACAATTAACCCAACCACAGCAGCAATTTCCCATAACGCTAGTAACGCCATTTGATTGCCATTCATACCGACCAATTGGTCGGTACTCAGGTTGGTCAATGTTATTGAGCCAGCAACGAAAATCCAAGAAAGTCCACCACCAGCCAGAAAATACTCACGATTCTGATTAGCATTTCGATCACCATGCCCACGACACTTCAAGTAAGTTAACAGCCCAATCAAGGCAGTGACAAATACGAAAATAGTAATTTGAATTGTTTGTGATGACACCTAATTTACCTCTATGCTGACCAAACTTCCACTGACTGTGCCAATACGGAGTAGTCCTGCTTTTTAATTGGAAGTCTATCTTGTTTGACGACTTTAAACTGCATTTTCATACCCCATTAAACCCGAAACAGAGTCTGTTTAGCCGGCGATTAAAAACGTGTGATAGCCAACACAGCTGATATAAAAATACAAAAGGCAACACAGTAAACTGTATTGCCTTTCATTTTACCAAACTAGCACTTTAGAAAGAGCCTCGAATACCAAAGGTGTATCTAGGACCAGTATCTTCAAGTGTTAGGAAACGATTCTCAAAACGAGAAAAGTCACGACGCTCTTCATCAAGTACGTTAATACCTTCGAAGAAAACTTGGTAGGTGTCATTAATGCTATATGACGCTGATAGATCAACTTGGCCAAATTCCTCACGTTCACGTGGTTCACTAAATTCAGCAAAACACTGGACGAGGAACTCATCACGGTAGTTATAAGAAACTCGCGCAGACCATTTGTCGTTTTCAAAGAAACCGCTCAAGTTCACCGTATTAGGTGAAAGGCCATTGTAGTCACAATCAGAAGCGCCAGAATCTAACGCGCGGTCTATATCACTATCTACATAAGTATAATTCAGTGAAGCACCAAAGCCGTTCTCCCAACCTTTCTGTAGTGCGACTTCTAACCCGGTTAGATTTCCTTCTTCACCATTACGCGTACGAGTATCTTGGAATGTTATCGGTACGGTAATATCTTCATCACTTGGGTTTGCAACATTACCAGCCGGAATAACAAGCTCACCCGGAACAGGCAAAGTAGCCGCTTCCAAGAAGTTAGAAAAGTCCTTGTAGAATACAGACAAGCCGACAAAGCTGATTTCATCGACATACCACTCGAACGCGATGTCATAGTTAGCTGATTCAAATGCTTCAAGGTTAGGGTTACCACCGCCACTGGTTGGTGCGTTTGAACGGCCACCGAAAGTATTGTTAACCCCCAAAGATGTCAACGTAGGGCGAGTTACTGTTTCAGAATAAGCAGCTCTTAGGACGATATCATCAGTTAAATCAAACTTGATATTCGCTGACGGCAAGAAATTCGTATAAGAATTGCTGACTGAAATTTGTGTTGCATCCCCAAATATAGGTTCTAGCTGCGTATCACCAACAGATTCTCTAAATTGAACAACTGGCTGATCAACACCAAAAGATGTCGTTTCTGTGCGGTCGATTCTAAAACCAATGTTTGCTGACCATGGAATCGTATCGCCACCTTCCCAGAAGGTATTAATAAAACCAGAAGTCACTTCTTCATCAACACGGAAGCTAGCAGCGTCATTTCTATCCGGCTCGAAGAAGCCAAAGATTGAATCACCAGCAGCATCTCTACGGGCGATAAGTTCTGCAGCTGGTATCACGCCTGTGCGAGCAGGATCATTGATTGCTGCGTCAGAGTTTAGCTGTGCAAAAGCATCTTCAAAAGACGCCGTTAAGAAGTTAAGGGGAATTCTGTCAGACCCACTAACGCCGCTTAAGAAATCATCCAAGTTAACCTGCGACAAGATATTATCGTCAAAATCTACGGTATAACCACAGAAAGCACAGAAAATACCAGCTCCCTGAGAAGCAGAGAAGTTATCAAACTGAACACGCTCTTTACTTCTATCAGAATATGACGCACCGAAAGTAATTTTACTTAGCGAGCCAGACTCAAAGACATACTCACCGCCACCTTTAACTTCGACGATATCATCTTCAACTTCTTGTCTATTAACATTAACGAAATGCAGACGTTGTATCGACGTATCTTGAGCACCCACAATATTAGTCAGTGTTGATATTTCTGCATCGTCAGGTAATTGAATAAGAGGTGACTCTTGCGCTAAGGCACCTAGTACAACAAATGGGTTAGTTTGATCTCTTGTCGCATTGGAAGCTGACACGTCAAAATTCAACGAGAGTGAATCGTTAACATCATATTGTAAATTCAAGCCAACTAAGTAGCTATCAGCTTCACGATTGTTAGACGTTAAAACATTATCATTCTGAGATAAACCAATAGCTGTCGCGTCTGGGTTACGCGCTTGGAAATCTAAGCTAGGGCGGTTAAACGACACAACTGTCCCATTCTCATCAATCTGAGGAGCAAGGAAAGGGATATCAAAAAAACCTGAGAACTGTGTTGCAAAAGAATCTATCTCAAACGTTGTATATAGTGCGTCAACGGTCACTTCCAATTTATCATTAGGTCTAGCTTGGAAAGCACCATTTAAGGTCAGTCGTTCACGATCCTGCAAGTCTCTACTAACGACTACTTGTTGTTGCACACGAGCTCCAGCAGGAAGCACACCAACATCATCATTAGTCAAACCAACACTATTTTCAGGTGCAAATATAACGGGGGCACCCGCTCTATCGGCAAACCCGTTCGTATTAACCGTATCAAGCTGCGTAGCACGATCAGAATATGAAATACCGCCAGAGAAACCGTAAGTCTGATCTTCATTTACCCAATTTCCAAGTACAGAAAACTCTGGCGTTACATCACCGCGCTGATCTTCGTATATACCTGAAGCAGAGAAGTTAAAACTATTAACTGGGTTTTCTAATGGACGAGCCGTTACAATGTTAACTGTTGCGCCGATACCACCTGACTGTAGCTCTGGTATCGCACTTTTAAAAACTTCAGCACGTTGGATAATATCCGATGACAAAACATCAAACGAAAATTCACGACCATCATTGTCAGTCGCTAATGTACGGCCATTTAACAGTACCGTGTTGAATTCGGGCCCTAAACCACGAACAGTAATGAATTGGCCTTCACCACCATTTCGGTCAATGGCAACACCAGTAATACGTTGAAGTGACTCCGCCACGTTCGCATCAGGGAATTTACCAACATCTTCAGACGAAATGGCATCGACAACTTGTGAAGACGCACGTTTAATAGACAGCGACTGTTCAAGACTGCCTCGTATACCACGGACCTGAATGACCTCAACGTTTGCTGCGTCATCTGCACTGTTGGCTTCTTGAGCCATTGCAGACCCCATAGTGGCGCCCGCGGCCAGCGGAGCAATCAAAGCAGTTTTCACCGCCATCCATAAATAACTTTTCTTCATTACCGTTCCCCATTTTGTCGAATCGTGTCGTTTACGCAAAAACAAACCTCGATTTAGGAGCGAAAACACCTGTTTTAATTCGTGTTTTGCGTTTTAATCACTCCCAAAAGTTAAATATATGTTAAATAGTATCAATATAATATGTCAACATTTCTGTCACAATTCTCAGGCAATTATTGCCTCAAATTGTTAATAAATCATGCTATCTAATCTCTTACATTAAGCTATTCTAGGGAAGGTACTAAAATAAAAGCTAATAAAAATAGGGCATTACGGAAACAAACAAGAAAATTGCAGCATAATCTTATTATAGTATTTATATGCTAATATTTTTTAATTACAATACGCCCATATGACAAAGTATTAGCACTTATAGAGTTAAAACTGTGAAGAACAACGTTAAATTCATACATCTTACCGGACAAAAAAGCAGCCTAATTATAGATTGCAGCCAGTCTCTACCCAGAATTTTGTATTGGGGAAATAGACTCCATAGTGCCGTTAATTTGGATACCTTACTCACGCTATCCCATCGACAAGAAGCACCGTCATCACCAACAGCGGAAGTGTCTATTTCTATAACACCGACTCAAGGTCAAGGTTTTGCTGGGCACCCTGGCATATCGCTTTCTGGCTCTGGAGATGAATGGGGAGTGTCACCAACTTTAACCAATGTAGAATCAAGCAACGATCATAGTGCCGTATTAACTTGTATTGATGAACGCAGAAAAGTACAAATTGTTAACGACATCTGCATCGATCCAAGTAATGACGTCATATGCCTTAAGACTCAAGTTAAAAATCTAGGGGAGAAGGCAATCAACCTTGAATGGTGCGCCTCCGCTACTTTGCTATTGCCGAATCAGTGCGACCAACTTATCGCATTTGAAGGAGCATGGGCCAAAGAATTCCAACTACAGCATCACCAATTGCAATCTGGTATCTACATGCGTGAGAACCGTAAAGGTCGCACATCGCACGACAATTTCCCTGGTTTTATCGTACACAGTCATGCAACCAACGAATACCAAGGTGAAGCATACGGCTTTCATTTAGGTTGGAGTGGTAATACAAGAAGTTTGGTGAATCAACTTGGCGATGGCCGTCGGTATGCACAACTTGGTGAATTATTGCTACCCGGAGAAGTCGCGCTCAATCAAGGAGAAGATTACCAATCTCCTACTTTGTACGCGAGTTATACCAATGAAGGGTTGTCTACCTTATCTAATCAGTTTCATCGCTATGTGAGAAGTCACCTTATAACTGAGCAGGTCAAGAACAAACCTCGACCTGTTCACTACAACACATGGGAAGGTTTGTATTTCGACCATGATATGGAAACACTATTAGACCTTGCTGATAGAGCAAGCAACCTAGGTGTTGAGCGCTTTGTGTTAGATGACGGTTGGTTTATTGGCCGCAACAATGACAAAGCAGGTTTAGGTGACTGGTTTATAGATGAAGCAAAATACCCCAACGGCTTATCCCCGCTTATAGAGAAGGTGAATAGCCTAGGTATGGAGTTTGGCTTATGGTTCGAACCAGAAATGGTCAACCCAGATAGTGAACTCTACCGAACACATCCCGATTGGGCTTTGTCTCTCCCTGATAATGCTCAACTGCCTTTCAGGCATCAACTGGTTCTCGACCTGACCCTTCAAGCCGTGCAGGATTACCTGTTTAAATGCATTGATGAGTTACTAGTAAGATACAATATCGCCTACATTAAATGGGATATGAATCGAGATTTGAATCACCCTGGTAATCACGAATCAAAACCTGCGGTAAATCAGCAAACTCATGCAGTTTATTCTTTGATCGCCAGACTAAAAGACAAACACCCTAATGTTGAAATTGAAAGTTGTGCCAGTGGCGGTGCAAGAGCAGATTATGGTGTTTTACAGCAGACAGATCGTGTCTGGACCTCTGACAGTAACGACGCGCTTGAGCGCCTGACTATCCAAAAAGGGTTCTCCTACTTCTTCCCTCCAGAGCTTATGGGGTCACACGTCGGCCCTCGCGATTGTCATATCACGCATCGCCATATTGCTATGGACACCCGAGCAGCTGTAACTCTGTTCGGTCATATGGGTATGGAGATGGATCTTCGTGAGCTGACGGAACTTGAGCAAAACAAATTAAACGCCACGGTCTCTCTTTACAAGAAACACAGAGCCCTTATTCATAGCGGGTTTATTCAACGCCTTCAAACTCAAGAGCATATGACAGGGGTTGGGGTCATTGCAGACGATAAACAAGAAGCTCTATTCGCATATCACTTATTGAAGGTACACAATACGAGCTTACCAGGGCGGTTCAAGCTGCATGGGCTCGACCAAGAATCAAACTACAAACTGGACATTGTCTGGCCGGTAGATTCTGAGGATAGATGGAAGAATATCGCCGTGTTTAACTTCCCAACGTTACTTGATAGCATCGATGGGAAAATTTTCTCAGGGCAAGTATTGTGCGAATTCGGTATAGAGATGCCCCTGCTGACACCACAATCATCGCTTATATTCCATTTAACCAAGCAGTAACTTAACATGCGGCTAGGTAGCTAGCCGCAGGCTTGTATCAATCTTTACGATAATACTCCATCCCCATACCAAAGCGCGCATAGAATCCAGGCCATGCCGTATTAAAATTACCGTCATCTCCTTTAATCTGAGTAGCACTGCTCTCTTTAGGTAACATATCGCATCTCGCTTTCTTGCTCTTCACATGGCAATCCAAGAATGCCAAATTAAAATGCTGATTAGTTAAATTGAGTGTTTGGTTACGCCATACCGGCTCATAGTAATGACCATAGTCATCGGCATCTTCATAAGCAATTTTTGGTGCAGGGTGTGGCGCTACATTGTGCCTGACTTGCTGGTAGACCAGCATATTAGTGTGCTTTGCTCCACTTTGTTGGTAGAGTTTTTTAACGCCACTATCAAACCCCGACACATCATCGTGATTGCCAACCACATAGAGGCTAGGCACCTTAATATTGGACAACGCTTCTACCTGATGTAAGTTACGTTCTTGTCCCCAAGGTGCATAAGCAATCATACTTTTCCATCGAGGGTCTGTCTCTTCCCTACCCGCACTACAAAAACTGAAAACAGGGGCGAGGCTAGCTGCAGCTTCAGCTGGAAAGTTCAGACGCTGCAGCCCCTCTGCATTGAAATCATAGCACCCGCCAATGGTATTAATTGCACCATATCCTCCCATAGAGTACCCAATCACCGCAGCACGGTCCGTGTCAACACTTCCAGAAAGCCAAGTCTTCTGTTCAGTAAAGTAATCCAGCACAAACTGTTGATCACGCGAGCGATTAATCAGTGTGCTAACAAAACCTGAGTATGGGCTGTTCTTAAAATCAACTTCAGCCGTAGTCGAATCTGTATGATCAATACCAACAACCACATAACCATGGCTAGCGAGGTGTTCACCCATGTAATACATAATGGTTCGATACCCTGTATAGCCATGAGACAAAACAACTAAAGGAAACTTTCCGTCTTTAACTGACGGCACATCACGATAGGCCTTAGCATTAATTTCAAAGCCTTTACCTAAACGCGTCACATGCTGATAAGTGGTTTTATTTATTGCTGATTCAGCTTCTGCTGGATACCAAACCTCCAGCGTCAACTTACGATCGACTTTAGATTGAAAGTCAGCAGTATTAAGCTGGTCTTGATGGGTTACATCGATAGTTTTGACCCCCACTTTATATTGACCATACACCGACAAAGCTGGATCGACAGGAGATGGAGCATCATAAAGATCTTCAGCCGCATAAGACACCGGTATCAAGCAACAAAAAAGAAGCATGACGAGTTTTTTATTCATAACATTATTCCTGATTTTGAAAGTATGCATTAACGCGATGGATAGCATTAGCTCGAATATTCGCATAGAAGAGGCTAAAGTCGAACACGTGATAACTACCATTCTCATTATCACCATGATTAGAAAAAGCATTGTCTTGCTGCGGGTTTACAATGAGTAAACCTTCTTCGGTGCACTTTGCACCACTATTCATTGGCTTAACCGGATCGAGTTCTTTATATATGAAACCGGGATTTCGAGACAATAGGATATCAATCGGCTGCCTTTTAAACTCTACAGGTAATCCGCCTAAATGCATATTTTTATCAGCTTGCTCCGTAACCCTCTGCCAACTCAATGGATTGACGCATAATGTCGGCTTACCTTGCGACATTTCCCATCCAGAGCGATACCAGTGCGGCCTGATGCCTTCTTGCTCCGAACCATCGGCATAAGTGTCATAGCTAATAATACATTGGGTATCTGACGCATCAGTACAAGGCATAATATGCTCAAAATTCCTATCGAACATATCCATAGGAAACCAGTAACCGAGCGTATAAGCAGCTACCATTCTTTTTTGCAGCGCAGTGCCATCTATTCTCGTCGACATTAGCCTTTGAGCATGAAGTGTACCTTGGCTGTGACTTACGATGATAAAAGGTCGCTCTTTATTATAATGTGTCAGAAAGTAATCAAAGGATGCTTCAACGTCTTGGTACGCCAGATCAAATGCTTGAAACTTTTCGTCGTTTTCGTCAGGGAAAAAAGAGGCAATGTGTGCCTCTCTGTAATGTGGAGCATAAATAAGGCAACATCCATTAAAAGCACTGGCCATACTGGACAGCATATACTCAATAGACTGGGCTTCTGAATTGTCGATCGACATCGTTGAATTCCAGCCACCTGGACCGAAATACCCTGTCGAGTGAACAAAAAACACATCTACTGGATAATCGGCTAAGTCACTCGCTTGATCGATATTAGGTGGTACCAAGTCTGCGGTATCTTGCTTTTCGGGAAGTGAAACCCAAAAATCGTAACTAGTGTAATCGGGTGGGCTTGGGGTTTGGTTTTGTAAAAACTCTTTGGGTGGAGACAAGTAAGCAAAAACAGCCTTTTCGCCCCCCAATATCACAGCAACGACAAGCCCCACAATGATGGCAAGACTCCAGAGTATGATTTTCTTCAAAGCCCTCTCCTCACCCTCATATCTATTCATGTCCTTATCAGATCGTACTGCTCTAGCGCGTTTGCTGATAAGTCAACTGTATCACTTTTGCATCTGAGCTAGCCCGGTGTCGGACCTCGGTGTTTTCTGCATGTAATCGTTCCTTCATCTCGTGCCAGCGCTCCATTTGTAGCTCAGACAAAATCATATCTAGGGCACTAAGTCGAAACGTAGGCTTAACCGCAGCACGAAAGAACAATTCATTTAGCCAAGTGCTATCCACGACCCAACCGTCGCTATATAACGTTTTTTCTGCTAACTGTTGGTTAAGCTGTGTAGCGACCCATCGGATATCTTTACCGTTCTCAATCAATGCACGCCTGCTAATACCATGAACGTCCTCAGCTTTTTTATCCCAATAAACCCATTCATGGTGTGGTCTAATCAAACAACAGAATCGCTCGCCTGTTTCAGTAATGTAACCTATTTCAATCGGATAGCTGAGTGGGCCAAAGCCACTTGCTTCTATGTCCATAATCGCTGGTAAGTATTCCATAGGGGTTTAGATATCCTATCTTTCTAGTCTACGCTTTAACCAGAAATCAACAGTGAACTTGTCTCTATCCCAACCCAACAGGAGCACGATAAAGATCAAAATAAGGCGCGTAAAGGTATGACCGTCGATGTCGAATAATGCAGTATGCAATGCGTGCCCGTAGGTCGTTACAATGAGCAAAAGGCCCATGGCTATAAGACTTTCTCGTAACTTAAAACCTATACAGACAAACAGCCCAATCACCAATTCAAGGTAAGGTATGCCTAAACCCAGTCCCCACAACAGCCATTCAGGGATCCAATGCTCAGCAAAATCTTTAACAAAGAAATTTTCTGCATGGGTGGTAGCCGTAAAAATGAATACCTTCCAATAGCCCGCCAACAAGAAAAGCAGCCCAACAATCCAACGGGCGATAAAACTAACAACTGGCGAATTCTGATTAAATGCTGAATGCATAGTGAGTTCTAATACCTTAACGTGAAAAATTAAGTATTTTATAAATATCCGATGAGGTAAAGGTAAGAATATAAAATATTTATATTTGAGCGTGTTGGGCTATATTTTGATTTAAGTATATGTAGTCAATGTATCGCTGACTAACTCAGCGATACTGAATCACCGATGGACAGCTCGCCACCTTGTATCACTTTCGCGGTAATACCACCGTGACCACGCACAGCATTATATCCTCCGTCTCCAAACACCTTCTCCATTCGAGAACATGGATGGCAAAGACCTGTCATCTCTAGAGTAACGTCACCCACTCGAAATTGTTTTTGCTTAAATGCCAGTAAGTTAATCCCCGATACGACGAGGTTCCTTCTTAGCTGTTCAGGTTCGACTCTTTCCACCCCTAAACAGCCGGCTATCACTGGTAGATGCTCATACTGAATTAAAGTGACTTGCCTCTTACTACCAACAGAACCAGAAAAATGATCACCATGCAGCCCAGCCTCTGTACTCACAAGACAAGCCTCAACAGAGTTAACCATCGCCAGCCGCGCAGGGCGAATACCGATCCATTCCAGCCGCCCCTTCTGAGGTAAGTTAGCAAGCAGGCGACTCAGTGGGCTTTTATTCTCTATCATATCAACCTAAACAACCTCAGCTTTAGATAACCACTACCTATAAAAAGCGACATATCGCTACTTTTTAACCTTATTCCAACCAGTCACAAATAGAAGACAAACTAGCCCGGCAATCAAACCTGTTATCCCTTCTGCTAGTATAGGCCCTACAACATGTATAACGTCACCAACCACTGATGTCGTTTCTATCTGCTCTAACCCTTCATGAACCCAATGGTGAGCCGCTGGCGTATTGTGCAGCAAAATACCACCACCAACTAAAAACATCGCAATAGTGCCAACAACCGACAATAGCTTCATTAATGCAGGTGCTAGTATTAACAACGCTCGCCCAAGTGTTCTCTTGATACTTCTGGCGGAACTGTCTATGGATGAACGCAACAAATAAAGGCCAGCATCGTCAAGCTTTACGATACCTGCAACAACCCCATAAACGCCAACCGTGATAAGCAATGCTAAACCAGACACAATAGCAACTTGTGTTGCAAAAGGTGCCGTCGCAACAGAGCCTAAAATAATAATCACTATCTCTGCTGACAAAATAAAATCAGTACGAATAGCTCCCTTGATTTTTTCTCGTTCAAACTCAACCAAATCAACGGAAAGATCCTGCACCGCGGCTAGCTTGGCCTGATGTTCTACTTCCATTTCTTCATGATCATGAAAGTGCTTATGGAGTATTTTCTCAGCGCCTTCAAAACACAAGAAAAGTCCACCAATCATCAGAAGAATGGTCACTAGCCAAGGCACAAACGCACTGATTAACAATGCCGCAGGTACGAGTACCACTTTGTTCTTCAACGACCCCTTGGCGACAGCCCAAACAACGGCAAGCTCCCGATCAGCTTTGACACCAGAGACCTGTTCAGCATTCAGTGCTAGGTCGTCACCAATCACACCAACCGTGTTTTTTGCCGCAACTTTTGACATCACAGCTACATCATCAAGTAGGGTTGCAATATCATCAAACAACGCGAGTAAGCTAGAACCTGCCATACACTATTTCCTTTCTATCACCGGTCGAGTTTTTAATACTATACATCTATCGTTTCAGTTTAGAGTATTAATTTCAAAGGTTTATCCCCAAACCACTTCAAAGTGCTAGGTAATAAGCTTCAAAGGTAGTTGTCAATATACCAAGTAAGCTAAAGAGAATAATTAGTGGTATAAAAAACCGCTGACGATATTGATTTACTGACCACAAACCCAGAGCATAAAACACAGGCCAAGCCAGCACTGTATAAATTGAAAAGCCAATGAAAAAACAGGTTACCAGTAAGAATATCAAGCCGAAAACGCCAACAAACATTAAAAATTGGCCTCGGTAATTCACTGTTTTCATAGGGAGAGATGACAAAAAGTAATGATATTGCTGTCTAAATTCCATCAAACTGAATTGAACAGTTGCCGCTAACGACGACGACATAAAAATACAACATAAAACCACCCAACTTTTCGCTTCGATAGAGGCTTGTGTTTTCATGGCTGCAAAGAATAAACAAGCCAGTACCAGCGCAGCCCCTTTAAGTAAGATGCTCTGCCAGTTTTTGAGTTGATAAGCCAGAAGCAATTGCCAAAAAAACTGCAATTTCATTCTGCGCCCCTGAGGTTTTTCGTCACGCTTTAAATTCAAAATCGGTCCCAACATCAGCATCCATACCGATTGAGATGTGTAGTCACTCAGTAACCAAACAAAACTAGGCAACAAAACTAAAATCAGTACTGGAAAACGGTGACGATACAATGCCAGAATGACTGCTTGCACCGCCCAAAGGCAACTTAACATCAATGGCCAGAGCTGTTTAAAACCATCAGCCGTAAGGCTCTCTGGCAAATGAGTCATCAACAGGTAAAGTAAAAGGCCAAGAGGCAATAACAAGAAAACATTTCCAGCAAGCAAACAAAGTCCAATCACTGTCATCACGCGCTGTTGGTTCTCAACGGGTAAGCTGTTGTCCCAAAACGCCACAGGCAGCGCTAAAATCGCTTGCCGTTGAAATCTCATTAACCCGTATACAAAGACACCATAGCCTCCTAACCAAGCAACATATGTTTTAGTTGGTAACTCTGGTTCAGCGAGTTGTCCTAAACCCATCAAAAAGAAAAGAGCGACGGCAGGGAGAGCTACTTGGAAGAGAAAGACAATAGCAGTACCCAACTGCTGAATGGTTTCCCACATTTCTCGAATCGTCTCACGATAAAACGTTAGGCGGAATCGCCAATAGCTATAACTATTCACTATGACTGAGAAGATTGAATGTTAGTTAAATCAACATATTGCGCATCAAGGTTTTGACAAAATACGTGATCATGCGTTGCTAAAATGATATTTCCGTCGAAAGTATCCAACCATGACGCTAAAGTGGCAACGGCTTGCTCATCAAGGCCATTGCCAGGTTCATCCAATATCAACAAGTCTGGAGAATGAGCAAACGCCATCACTAAACTTAGCTTTTTGGCGGTCCCTAAAGACAAAGCCCCAACTTTTTGTCCTAAAAAGGGAGACAATGCAATCTGATCAATAAGGTTTTGAGGAAAGGTACACGCATACTGACTGCAATGAAATTCAACTAACTGCCTCACAGTCAAAAACTCCGGAAAGACGATACAATTAGCACTCATCCCCACCCGTTTCTTAGTCTCAACAGACATAACATCATGCCCATGCCAACTAATATTCCCTTGATCTATTTCTTCAATACCCGCTATCAGTCGCAGCAGTGTGGTTTTTCCGCAACCATTGGCTCCTGTAATAACGAGATGCCTCGATGGGATATCCAAGTTTAACTGCCTAAATACAGATTGATTTGAGTAAGATTTACTCACCCCCTTACAGACGAGAGCGAGCGATTTAGTAGCCGACATGACTTGTTAGATTTCCTCATCTTGTGAGTGAACTTTTTCCTCAACGATTTGAGTTACAACTTTTTGTGTCAATTTCACACGCCCATTTCTTACCAGTGCGTCTCGTAATACATATTCGATCTGTGCATTGAGACTCCGCAACTCATCGTCAGACCAACGCTGCATGGCAGCGAGGACATCTTCATTAATTCTCAGTGGGTAGGCTTTTTTTGCCACAGTAATAATTACTCTCTAACAATCTGTTATTTCGGTCTCTTGAAGACAGCTGTAGCTATAGAACTTCCCATCAATTGTTGATTCCCAAGTTCCAACGACACTAGCTCCCACCCCATCCGACCTAGCTCATTCATTTGCACTTCCACTGGCTGTACATCTCTTGTCGAGTTGAAGAAACTTTTAGCCGAAGCTTTAAACGTCTTAATTTTATATTCCCATTGCATAAAAGAACCTCACAGTATCTTAAAAACATATGTTTGCCTTAGTAAATAGTGCCTGTGTTCACGATAGGTTGTGTGCTCTTATCCGCACACAAAACAACAAGTAGGTTACTCACCATCGCGGCTTTTCTTTCTTCATCCAGCTCAACGACATTCTTTTCTTTTAAACGCTCTAAAGCCATTTCAACCATGCCTACGGCACCCTCAACAATCTTATTGCGAGCAGAGATAATAGCGGTCGCTTGTTGGCGCTGTAGCATGGCACTGGCAATTTCTTGCGCATATGCCAAGTGACTAATTCGAGCTTCATGAACAGTAACACCCGCTTTACCCAATCTTTCTTGGATTTCTGTTTTTAGTTTCTCAGAGACATCAACAGGGTGACTTCTCAAAGAGACACTGTGCTCTTCTTGAGGATCATAAGCGTACGAGCTTGCTAAAATCCGCAGGGCTGACTCGCTTTGGATAGTCACATAACTTTCGTAATCGTCCACTTCAAACATAGCTTCCGCTGTATCAGTGACTGACCAGACAACAATCGTTGCGATTTCAATGGGATTACCCAAGTTATCATTAACCTTAATCTTACCACTTTCGAAATTACGCACTCTTAGTGAAATAGATTTACGTATAAAAAATGGGATGGTCCAACGTAACCCCCCTCTTTTTTCTGTACCAACATAGCTCCCAAACAAGGTAAGTACTTTGCCTTGATTAGGCTGAACCATAAAGAACCCACCGAAGCATGATACAACAAGAAGCAGTAAGAATATCTTTGATAAATCTAGGATATTTAAAGGCAATTCCACTGAACCGACAATAGCAAAAGCAGCTATTAAAGCGGCAATTAGGCTCACAATAGCCATATATCCATTGATAGAAAAGCCTTGCTTTTCACTGATCATAGAACCTCCAAAAAAACACATAGTGATATCAATTTGATATCACTATAATACAGCCACTTCAATTTCGCAAACGCCGGTGTATTGGTTTTTTCTACAATCTTTGGTTGCTTCGTTCATACGCCTTAATGATAAAGCGAGGCACTAAGCTGGCTTATTTTCTCTTCGACTCACTAAAACGTGTTGTTCTTTGCTGTATAGGTTTTGTTCTAAATAAAAGTTTTTTAATTGCGGCGCGTACTTGTAGGTCTGTAAAGATAAG
Source organism: uncultured Pseudoalteromonadaceae bacterium (assembly GCA_964640795.1). Classification (GTDB taxonomy): domain Bacteria; phylum Pseudomonadota; class Gammaproteobacteria; order Enterobacterales; family Alteromonadaceae; genus M269. The sequence continues at coordinate 120,906 of CAZXIN010000012.1, forward strand.
TTAAAAGTACGTAATAAAGAGCAGCACGCTCTAACCTTTCACTTGCCTTTATGACTGAGAATGAAGCACAAAAAAAGGCCCTCACTTGAACACCTCTGGACAATAGAAAATAACGAGATTATTGAGCCTGAATATTCAGCTCCTGATGCAAACATCACTTTGAATAACGTTGTTATCGACGAGGGTGGTGCGATCTGTGTTTCATTGAGCCATATTCAAACGGTGTATAAGCTTGGCTGTGGTAAGAAGACAGTCAGCATTCCTAGAGAGACACACCTTATATTGAGCAGCCTGTGAAACTCTGAATGTCCCAGATTAAGTTGATTTAGCTATAATACGCTGGGTGAACATGCACCCAGCGAAAGGTAAGAGAACAAGCTCTCTCTAGAACTAACTTCTCCTAATTGTGTGTATTATCAATCGAATAGACAGTGACCTGATCATAATCGTTGCTATTCCCGGTGTTGTTCTGGGTATATGCTCCCACTTTAAAGTACATATATTCGTCGCTTAGGTTGTACCCCAAAGCTCTTATGCTTCCGTCATTGGAGACGTTTCGCTCTGAGCTACGCGCCGAATCTATATCATCACCCAACGAGTATTCCGTGCCATCAGCTTTTGTAATAGTCACAAAAAGTCGGTCGCCAACGGTTCTTATCTCGTAGCTAAACGGTTCATTCAGCGGAATACCTCGAGCTGGGTTGGATTGGCTTCGGCTTTCGCTACCAATGATATTGATCAGATCATCCCTGCCATTCCGTTCCTCAGAAGCTAAGTATATGGAGCCATTAGTATTACCAGGAAGCTTATGATAATACAGCCTAGCTGGCTCATCATCCGAAGCATGAATCTGCCCGATAATAACGCGGCCAGGATGCAAGCCATCACCCGTTGTGGTGACTCGATTGACAGCCATAGTCACTCTTAATGTACCATCAACACCTGCCGCAGCATTAGTGAAACTGCTTGACGGCTGTGACGAGAAAACCCAATTATTTCCAGCGTCTCGAGTCCTGATGCTTCTATCGCCTCTACGTAGCATTTCTCTTAGCTCACTTCTCGTAAATGACGTACCACTCGATGTCCTGAAGCCATCAACCGTAGAGCGAAACACTAAACCATTATCTCGACCAATACAGAAATATTCGTTGTCGATAAAACCGACCAACTCATCTTCATCTAACCTATGACCTCTGCCTGGACGGTCTGGGTCTTCTCTTGGTGTGTCCAAAGCCCACACTGTCATATCAAAACGATCGCTAGGCGGAGTATTGGTGCAAATAGGTCTGTCATCAGAGACGCCCGAACCGTTGAAATCAATATTACCATCCTGATCAACTGCAACGTCACTGGCTAAGATAAACTGCGTACTGCCGTTGTTGCCACCACTGCTGCCTCCGGTATTGTTGGTGTCCGTCCTCATAAAATTCCATTGTTGATTGACATTGTTGTCATTGGAGTTCCACAGGTAAAGCTCTTGCCGAAAGTCAGCACCTCCATTTCCATCAATAGAAAACCCCGGCGCATTGCGCTTTTCCAATCGATGTATCTCCGTGCCATTAAATACCTTCACTTTACGCCAATGCTGGTTTTGATTGCTAACATCACAAACTTGCAATGTCACTGGTTGTAAACGAGCACCGCCGTTCCCGCCGTCCCAGCATAAATTAGTGTTTTGCTTTCTATAAGCAAAAAAGCCGCCATCTCTGGTGAGTTGATCCCAGTTCTGATTCGCATTGTCTAAGTTAGTTTGCCAAAGATAGATAACCTGCCCCACTCTGGCGCCACCATTGCCGTCAATGGAGAAATTGGTATTCTGCTTTTCAATAACGAAAGTCGCAGCCTGCGTAAGACTCGAAAGCCCCAGCAAAACAGACGCACTCAAAATTTTTATGTAGCTACTTTTTACTATTTTCATGTCAATCACCTGATTAAAAAACAAACACTGATATTGTTTGCGAAACCAATTTTAAGGTCTAAACAACAACCGACATGCCACTTAACACAGGCAATAAAGAAAAGACCAAAATAGAAAATTGGTATACACAAAATGGATAATAAAATTAAACCTATTGACCGTTATAGAAGGTCATTTGTCGCCAATCGACGATAACTCGGCCAGAACCGTTCGTTAATCGATAAGCGCCAACCTTTTTATATTGTCGATCTTCTCCACCACCGAAGATCGTCTCTTCCCAGATTAAGCGGCCATTGCTATCAAAGAGCTGCCCAACTTCAAAACTGCCATCCCTTGTACTACTAAAAGTGCGCGTTTCTAATCGGTACCAACGATCCAACTCAATAGTTACGGTATCGAATACGCTATAACCATTACGTGCTTCGGTAGTATCACCTTGAACACCAAACACATAACTATTGCCACTACGGCGCACTTGGTAAATTGAAAATACCCCTGCAGATCCCCTCTGATCATCATGTGTTTGGGCGATAGATACTCGATTGAAATTAGGCTGTCTTGAGTCCATTCGAAACTCGCCACTAAAGCGGTGATAACCACTTCGACGTTCGTAAAGAAACTCCTGTCTCTGTGTCGACGATGTGTTCGTTGTCGATATCTCAAACCTGAAATTACCTTGGTTGTTAGTGGCCCCACTTGTGCTTGGTGTACGACCACTGCCACTTTTATCCTGCCTTGGCGAATTACTGGTATCTATATTCCATTGAACATTTGCAAAACTCTGCGCAGCAGCCGACGAGATAAAACCAACAAAAAACACAGCGAAGAAAAGTGCAATATGTAAATAGTCCTTAATGGATGCGTTCATACTTCTCTCTCCAATTTAATGAGTGACTTGAAAACAGAATCACTCGCTGGAACGAATAAGCGGCAAGTGTATAGTGAGGATAAAAAAGCCACCATAATTGGTATGCAAATAAATAATACCAATACAAAACCGCAATGAGAAAATACATTACCACTAATGTTAAAAAATAATCAACAAAAAGTTAACAACATAACAAAACACTTTATATTTATACCAATTTAACATACCAATATGACAATGACGGAGTGTTAGAGATGTAAGGGAGCGCACCTAATGACATTGCTCCAACCTACAGTTGGATAAGCGTGCAAATAGAACAGACCTAAAAAAGACATGAATATGTCCTTCACGGTTGAATAATACCCATGCTGTTAATGTGGAATACTTACTATTTAACCTGAACTCGATGTATGGACTCCACCACCTTACTTTAATTAAAGTGGTGTCGCCAAAAC
>CAZXIN010000013.1:0-106920 GCA_964640795.1 uncultured Pseudoalteromonadaceae bacterium
TAATGGTGCGGAAGGAGAGACTTGAACTCTCACGCGATTAAGCACTGGAACCTAAATCCAGCGTGTCTACCAATTCCACCACTCCCGCGAGTGGGGTGGACGATGGGGTTCGAACCCACGACCGCCGGAATCACAATCCGGAGCTCTACCAACTGAGCTACGCCCACCACTGACGTTCTTAATTTAATGCTTATAATGGCGCGCTCGACAGGATTCGAACCTGTGACCCACGGCTTAGAAGGCCGTTGCTCTATCCAGCTGAGCTACGGGCGCTCGACGAATCAAACTATCATAAGAAAGTGGTCGGTGAGACAGGATTCGAACCTGCGACCCCTTGGACCCAAACCAAGTGCGCTACCAAGCTGCGCTACTCACCGACTTACCGTAACGTTATTTGCATCTCGTTACGGGAGGCGCATATTACTCACTCTCCCCTACCTCGTCAAACAATTTTTTGGAGTAATTTCGCAACTGCTTAACAAACGTCCAAAACAAGGGCTTTTTTGACCGATTGACATGTATTCGAAGAACATATTGCTTTCATTGATTGCTAGATGTTCTAGCTTCATGTGACAATATATCTCATTCGAATTTATTTTTTATTTCATGATGCCCGCACAAATAATTGATGGAAAAAAGATCGCCCTTCAGGTCAGACAAACTGTTTCAACCCAAGTTGAAGCGATTGTGTCCTCAGGCAAAAGACCTCCAGGGTTAGCCGTTATACTTGTAGGTAGCGATGCAGCCTCACAAGTTTATGTTAAAAATAAACGTATGGCTTGTGATGACGTTGGGTTTGTATCGAAATCGTATGACTTGCCAGCATCAACTAAACAAGAAGAGTTAATGCAGCTTGTAGACGAGCTAAATATAGATAATGAAGTTGATGGTATTCTTGTTCAACTCCCTCTCCCTGCTGGTTTAGATCCGAAACTGATTTTGGAAAGAATTGATCCCTACAAAGATGTCGACGGTTTCCATCCATACAATATAGGCCGCTTAGCTGAGAGGTTTCCTGCATTACGTCCCTGTACACCAAAAGGTATAGTCACTCTGATTGAGTCCACAAAGCGGCCTATAAAAGGTTTGGATGCCGTTATCGTTGGTGCGTCTAATCATGTCGGACGCCCAATGGGATTGGAGCTATTGCTCGCAGGATGTACAACTACAACCTGCCATAAATTCACGAAAGACTTGCAAAGTCACGTTGAAAGAGCAGATTTATTGGTGGTCGCCGTTGGGAAGCCTAACTTTATTCCGGGTAGCTGGATAAAAGAAGGAGCTATTGTCATTGATGTCGGTATCAATAAGTTGGACTCAGGCCAATTGACAGGCGATGTTGCTTTTGAAGACGCTGTAGAGCGCGCAGGATGGATAACCCCCGTCCCAGGTGGTGTTGGGCCAATGACAGTAGCGAGCCTTATTGAAAATACGCTAGAAGCTTACGTTAAGTATCATTCTTAAAATGACTCATTTAGTGATTGAGCAAACGCAACGATGGCTAGAAGATATAATTATTGGCCATAATTTCTGCCCATTCGCGAAAAAGGAGTTTGTGAAAGAAAGTATTCGATTCAGACGGTTTGAATACGTCGACGTAGAAATCGCTAAGCATAGTTCTCGTTTTTCTCATGTAAGCGTTAAGAAAAAAGCCCTGTCGAAGACTGAAAAAGTCATTGAACAAGCTATTACGTTGCTCATGCGTGAAATTGATTACTTAGATAATCAAGCAGAAATCGAAACAACATTACTCATTTTCGATAGTCATTTTGATGATTTTGAACATTTTCTTGATCTAATAGATGTAGCCAATCAATTGATAGAAGAGTCGGGATATCTGGGTACTTATCAATTGGCGACTTTTCACCCCAATTATTTATTTGAAGGTGAAACACCTAACGACGCTTCTCATTATACAAACAGATCACCTTACCCCATGTTGCACTTGTTAAGAGAAGCAAGTATCGAAAAAGTACTCGAACAATACCCAGAGCCCGAGAACATACCCAACCAAAATATTGAAAAAGCCAGAAGTTTAGGGGTCAATTACTTTAAGCAATACATTAGCAGGCTTAAGCAACACTAGAGCCTGTTGATCTTTACTGTACAGTTTTGCAACGAATTGTTTATTATTTAGACAAATAAGAGAGTGTATGTTTTTTTGGTATAAGCGAATGGCCTCTGATGCAGTATCAATAACAAACGCTGTCCAAAGGATTCGTCGTAAAGGCTTCTTTCTCTAGCAACTTCGCGAAACTGCTAGCAGGCTATTGCCGCTAGCAATCCACATCAGCTTATTTTTTTAACTTGTCATTAAGTAGGATAGGCTCTCCGAATCCAAGTGCTTTAAGCTCATCCAATTGAGTTTCCGCGTCACCGACTATGACGTAATTCATCTGATTTGGCCTAATATACGCTTCCGTCAAACTCTTTATTTTTTGAACATCCATATCATTGACAATTTTATCTTGCTCGACGACATAATTCTCCGAAAACCCAAAACGACTGATATTCTCTAACATGGTCAATTTAGCAGCGAGTGTTTCAAAAGAGCGCGCCTTACTCTTAATAAGAAAACTCTTAGTGACTTTAAGATCCCTATCTGTATAAGTATTACCATATTCTCTCAATATATCGACTATCAACTTAGTCGCTTCGTAGGTAACATTACTGCGAACACCACTACCTATCCTAAAGTTCCCAGCCTTTGCAGTACCATTGAAACCAGAACCTATGCCATAGGTATAACCTTTGCCTTCGCGCAACTCCTGAGTCAATCGAGAGGCAAAACCTCCGCCACCAAGAATGTAGTTCATTACTCGAGTGGCATAAAAATCACTATCTGAGCGCTTAGGCCCTGGGTACCCAAATCGTAGTACAGATTGCTTAGCGCCTGGCACATCATAGAAATAGATCTTAGACACTTGAGGTGATTTGGAGTCGATAGACTGGGGTACAACAACATCCTTCTTTGCCCATCCGCTCACCAAGCCATTAAGGGCTTGGTTTGTGCGTTTTGAATCAACTGCACCAACAACTCTGAACGTACTAACACTAGGAGAAAAATAGCGAGCATAATAGGACTTGAGATCAGCCATCTGAATTCTATCTACCGACGCAGAAGTACCCAAAATACTCGTCGATAAAATATGCCCATCTCCATATGTCACCCACGAATATGCATTATCCGCAATAGCATTAGGGTTTGCCGCCAACCCATTAATTTGGCTTGCAACACTTGCTTTAGCTAACGCAAATTCTTGCTCATCCCATCGAGGATTCAACAGTAGGTCTTGCAGCAAGCTAATTGTTTCTTCAAAATTCCTCGCTAATGTGCTTCCTGAGATAATAATTTCTTCGTTACCCGCATCCACCTCAATCGAAGCGCCTAAAGATGTCACTGCCTCTTCAAACTCAGCAGTCGTTTTAGATTGTGTTCCTTTGGTCAGCATGACCGCTACCAAATTGGCAACACCTGACTTATCCAGAGTATCTAATAAATGACCACCTTCGATTGCCATCTCAAATCGAACCAAAGGTAACTCATTATCTTCGATACCTAGAATACGTAATCCATTGTTTGATGTTTTGTCCCACAAGTCGGGCACCGTTAGTTTGGGTGTATCGCCATAAGGAGGCTCGATTGTCCGGTCGAATCGACTGGCTGTCCGCTCATAGTCCGCTTCAATACTAGCATCAAACTCTTCCTCTGCCCCCGCCAAAATAACTTCTTCGGGCACATTGGCCAAAGTTGAACCTGACAATGCTAAATCCGTCATCCCTTTAGGTACAAAACTAGTAGCAATATATGGTTGTCCTTTGATGTATTTCTCATACACCTTCTTTACGTCTTCAATTGTAACGGCTTGAATATTTTTTATATCTTGATTGATAAAAGTGGCGTCGCCAGCAAAGATATCGTACTGCGCTAATTGAAATGCTTTACCCAGCACACTTTGAATACCGCTATAAAAATCAACTTCCTGTGCCGTTTTAACGCGATCCAAATCTTTTTGCGCAATCCCTTCCTGCTCAAACTTATCGAATGCTAATTTAATAGCACTTTTAGCATCATCAAGATCAACGTTTTCAAATGCCCTGACAACTAAGTTCATTTGCCCAGCAAGCTCTGAGTTATATGCCCCCATAAATAATTGAGAAGTGATTTTTTTATCATCAACTAGCACGTGATTCATTGGTGCAGCTTTGCCGACTGTTAGAAGATCTGCAAGCACATTCAATGCGTAACTGTCGGCAGAATATTGAGGAACGGTCGGCCACGTTAGCGATAACTCGGGTAGCCTAGCAAAGTTATCTTCATAGTATAAATGCTTAGTTTGTTTTAATGTCGAAGGCTGCTTTTTCAGTGTTGCGATATCTTGACCACGAGGGATTTCATCAAAATACTTCTTAACCCAAGCTTTAGCTTGCTCTTCTTCGAAATCTCCAGCTATGGTTAGCGTCACGTTATTAGGAACATACCATTGATTAAAGAACTCCTTCACATCATCCAAAGTTGCACTTTGTAAATCTTCTAACGAACCAATAACTTGCCAACTATAAGGATGGCCTTCAGGGTATAGATGCCTATCAATAACATATTGCGTATGACCGTAGGGTTGATTATCAACCCCTTGGCGCTTTTCATTTTTAACAACTTGCTTTTCTTTCGCCAATACAGGTTCGGTAACAGTATTAATGAAAAAGCCGAGTTTATCAGCTTCAGCCCAAATCATTTTTTCTAATGCATCTTTGGGAACTGTTTGAAAGTAATTCGTCCTATCTCTGCTGGTCGAACCATTAGCGCCTGAACCTCCGATACGGGCACTTAGCTTATCTAAACCACCTTTACCTAAATTCTCTGATTCAAGGAATAAAAGGTGTTCAAACAAATGTGCAAAACCTGTACGACCAACTTTTTCTCTAGCACTGCCGACATGACTTGTTAATGCAACAGAGACTACGGGATCAGAGCGGTCAATATGGAATATAACCTTTAACCCATTCTCCAATTGAAACTCATTAAATGAAACCAGCTCTTGAGTCTCACGAGTTTCCTTTGTCGCTGTAGAGTCACCAGATATAATGGGTTCTGGAGCCTCTGATTTATACGTTGAACAACTGACTAAAACTGCGATAACACTCGCAACGCTTAGTGAACGAGTTAACTTTTTCATTAGGTTATGTAACCTCGCTTGAATGTTTAATACGATTCTTCCAAAGCCTACAAGCTCGTTGATAAAATGACTGAGGAATTCTTGAGACAACTAAGCCAAGTAGTATGACATAGAGTGAAGCAAGAGTAAGACATGTTAGTAGAGATAAGTGTAAGCTTTAATGATAAAACTGACTTTAAAACATTAGGGAGATTGTCCCAAGTTCCCTGAACAGAAATGATCACTTAGAGGCTTATCGAAGTAGATTTGTATCCGACAAGCCTCAATATCAATGTGTTAGAGAGGCTTAACCTAAAGTGATGTGTCTATTCGTTCAACTCATTTTCAGCTGAAACATTATCAGCTAGAAAGTCGTCATGGAATTTATTGAGCTGTGTCTTTGTGTAATTAGATACTTGAAAGAGCCATTGCTGCCAAAAAGTTGTATCAATAGTCGATGTGATTTTTAAGTACTGGCCATCATCGTTCTCGGCTAAAAACAATTGATACTTATCCCCTGCAAACGTCTCAACCTCAATAGCCACTGTCGTTTGTAGTGACTCCCAGAATACCTCGTCCATTGCACTTAGCCGCTGAAAACTAAGCGTAGCTATACTCTCAGCATAGGTAGTTAGTACACTGTCATACTTAAGAGTGCTATCTTCTCTATCCACCAGCTTGAATTCATTATTAGTGTTATCACTGGTCTTCTCTATCGTCCACTGTTCCTCATCTGAACGCCTTACGGCGCGAATATTGTCCACCGAGAAATCAAATAAAGTACGGTTTAGCCAAGCATCCTGAGTCTCGTCAGTATCAAATTTTTGATCAGAAAGCCAAGTCTGCTGTTCATTAGGCTTTCTAATATAAAAGCCACTACCTGCCGTAGCTTCTCTACCGACAAGCACCTGCCATACCTTGTTAGCTGACTTTATCGAAACTTTAATAGCCTGACTATTAGTCGCATCAAGTGACTGTAAGCCTAAACGTTCGTACTTAGCAGGTTGTGACGTTTTAGGCTCAACCAATTTAGTCTTAACTAAAGCACTCACTAACTCTGCTAATTTCCTTTGATCGGCAGCGAACTCCTTTTCAGTGCCTGCCGCACTATCGATAAACCATCGTTGCGACTCCATTTCTGACGCATCAATTGGGAAGGTTTGGCCTGAACGACCGTTGCTGATGGATGCCATACGTTTCGCCTTCATCACAACCCCTTCGTTGTTCTCAACAAGAACCTCGTCAATGTCAGTCGCATAATTTCCGATATCATCAAATAAAACACCCGTAGTCTGCTGATCACGAACCTGATTATTAAGTAAAAGCCATCCGCCCACAGACGCCAGCAATGCGAGTATAAGAACAACAAAAATTTGCTTACTCATCCTTACCCCCTTGCCTGTTTATTTATAACATCAGGGCTGGATACTCTCCTAGTCAACCGGACTATCAGCATAAGCAGAATGACTAATACAATGGGCGCAGCCGCTATATTTAAAAATTTAAGCCAACTACCTAGTTGTTCTATATCTTTGTCTAATTGATGCTGTACATCTCGCAGTGCCTTCCTTATTTCTGTGCGTTTCTCCAGAAACTCATTCACTGCATCTTGTTGCTCTTCAGAAATTAATAGTGCTCCTGCTTCACCTTGTTGCGATTGTAACTGTGCCAACTGCGCATCCGTTTCTTCAAGCTGTTGCTGTAATATCTTTTCTTGTTCTCTAAATTTATTTTCTGCAACAACCGTTAACTCGTCAACCACGACAAACGGCCGAGCAAATGTGCCTCTACTTCGAATACTGATAAGATCGTTACTGCCACCAAGGTTTTCGACAACATTGGCGATAAAATCACCATTATTAGCAAAGGGAGAAAAAATAGTTTGACCAAAAAAGTTACTCTGGCTAACCCAAAACCTATCCGTCAACATGTCTGTATCACCGACCAAAATAACATTAAGTTGATCTGTTTCAGCTAAAAAGCTTGATGTCAGTTCATCGGTCAGTGCGACATCAAATGCCGAATTTGCCTTACCCGATACTCTGACTGCCATCACACGGCTTTGATTGTCACTCGAAAACTGATTACTCAACTGGACAGGGTCTCGTGATATTGCATAAAGGCTATTCACCAACAAACCGCTGTTTTTGGTTGACTGAATAAGTGGCTTCCAATTTAATTGGCTATCCTTATCTTTATCGAAATAACCAAAAGACGCACCGTTAATAATTTCTAGATTTGCAGTAATAACGTCTTCACGATCTAATTGCTCTTGCTGCCAACCAACAAAACCCATATGCCTTGCAACACCGCCATTTTGGGTCCGAACTTCTAGACCAGACTCAGCATCTAAAACAACGTTAACTTGATCAAACTCGACCCCCCACGCACTAAGCCATTGATTAAACTCAGAGGCATTCGCTTGTCCAAATCCCCCTACAGCAGAGGCGGGGTCAGATTCATGATGCGGATCCAAATAAGCCACCATTTTATGACCTTGCATCACATATTGATCAATGGCGTAAGCCAATGATTCAGACAAACCTTTAGGGTGAATAAGCATTAGCACATCGGTATCCAACGGAATCTCTGTAGCCGAGTTAGCGACTTTCTCAACCTCATACAGTTGCTGCAATTGCGTGTAAAAGCTCCAAGCGGGTTCAAACTGCCCATTGATGGGGTTCTGCCCACCTTCTATCCTCAAATCGGTCACTATAGTGACTTTCGTTTTCTTGGGTTCACTCAATTGATGAATCAGCTTTGAAAGTTCGTACTCTAAAAAACTTTCCTGAGTAGGATCAAAGAAAGGTATTGTTTTTTCGTCATCTAATGCATTTCTCGCTGCTAGCCCAAAGTATACGGAATCTCCTGCGTTACCAATCGACACTGCCGTAAGGTTGAACTCCGCTGCTTGATCTTCCTCTTCGGAGAATGGCTCAGGATCTATAACATGCAACACAATGTTTCCATCCGCTGCATTTTGATATTCTTCAAGCAGGCTCTGAACACGATTAGCGTAATTACGCAGTTGCGTAATACCACTGGATGCTTTATCCGAAAAGAAGAAATACAAATGCACAGGCTCGTCCAGTGTTTTCAATATTTCTTTACTGCCTTCTGACAAGCTGTAAACCTTGTTTTCTGTTAAGTCTAAGCGAAAAGCGTTAAGTGACAGGTTGTTGACTAAAACCAATGCAAAAAACAAAATTGCTGTTAATAAAAATAATAATGTAGAAGAGAATTTATTCGCCATTTTAATCCGCCTTCTTGTTTTCAATAATAACAAGTCCAGCATAGAGCCAAACACTAATAACGATTAGAAAGTAACCCACATCATTCAGTGCAATAACCCCTTTCGAAATTGATTCGAAGTGTGTCAAGAAACTAAAAGAAGCGATCGTATCGGTGACAATTGCGGGCACCCATCCTTCGAAGGCATCCAATACAATGTTGCTACCGCTAAGAACAAATAGGAAACACACAACGACAGCTAGAATGAAGGCAACAACTTGGCTTTTGCTCAAGGCTGACATGCAGATACCTATCGCCAAAAAAGCACCTGCCATAAGCCAACTGCCGATATAGGCTGCTAAAATAACGCCATTGTCAGGATGACCCAAGTAGTTCACTGTCAACCACAAAGGGAAAGTAAGCAGTAATGACACACCAAGCACTAACCATGCGGCTAAAAACTTACCTAACATCACTTCAAAAACAGTAACCGGTAGAGTCATAATGAGTTCGATTGTGCCACTCTTACGTTCCTCGGACCAAGTGCGCATAGCCATAGCCGGCACTAAAAAGAGATAGAGCCACGGGTGAAAGTTAAAGAAAGGAAGTAAATCAGCTTGTCCACGTTCAAAAAGCCCGCCGATATAAAAGGTAAAAACGCCAGCCATCATTAAAAAAATAACGATAAAAACATAAGCAACTGGTGTAGCAAAAAAACTACTAAACTCACGTTTTACGATTGTTCCTATATGACTCATGATGTTACTCCTTCTTCCGTGATCTCTCGGAATACGTCATCCAAGCGCCCTTGTTCCACAAAAAAGTCATCGATAGGTAGTTGGTTACGATGAATAAGGTCGGTTATTGCAGGTAAAATACTCGCATCACCTTCAGGAAATAAGGTCACTGTGCCACTTTTAGGATCAACTTCCATGTCAGCAACACCGGCTAATTCAGCCAATCCAGAAATATCCGATGCGTAACTCATATGCAAGCTAACTGCTTTGTAATAACGTGACTTCTTTTGCAACTCTAGAGGCGTACCATCAAATAATTTGCGACCGCCAGAAATAATCATAGCTCGATTGCAGACTGCAGCGACTTCTTCCAAGATATGGGTAGAAATGATGACGATTTTTTCTTTGGATAAATTATCTATGAGCTCCCTGACCTGATGCTTCTGATTAGGGTCAAGGCCATCTGTCGGTTCATCCAAAATAAGAATCTCAGGATCATGAATTATAGCTTGCGCCAAACCAACTCGTCTTTTAAAACCCTTAGACAAATTGTCAATAGACTTGTTTAGTACTGACTTAAGATCAACTTGTTCAATCACACTATCTACACGATCACGCTTTTCAGCTCCTCCTAGCCCTCTAATCTCTGCAATAAAACGCAAGAATTGTAGCGGTGTCATATCACCGTATGATGGCGCCCCTTCAGGCAGATAACCAATCATGGATTGAATTTTTTGTCGTGACCTACTTATATCTAGTCCTGCAACATTGATATCACCACTTGTAGGTTGTAAAAAACCCGTTAACATTTTCATAGTGGTGGACTTACCAGCCCCGTTAGGCCCTAAAAAGCCTAAAACCTCACCCGCTTTTACGTCAAATGACAAGTCATCAACTGCAATAAAATCACCAAACGACTTTGTCAAATTCTTTACCGAAATCATAATGTCCTCATCATGAACCAATTGTTTACTTAACTCTGGCTACACTGTTGAAAAGGTAGCTACTATACCAACCCATATTGGTATTATTTTTAAAACAAGCGCATGCATACTCTGAAAAGCAAGTGCGCTAGAATAAGCCAAAAATAAATAATAACGAACAGAAAAATTTCAAGAGATGAATATGCATCTTCACGACAATATTTGTCGCTAACTGCATGAGACAATAAGCATCTGCTGCACATGTATAATTTAAATATTTACATCCAACTAATAGAAGACCAACCCATTCAATTATGACTGAAACCAACATGCCCTCTTTCAACATTAAACCTATAGGGGTGATATCGACGCCTTTTAAACAAAAGTTTGGTATCCCTAGGCAATCCGGTTTAGTCCAAGAAGCTAATGGGACTATCCATATCAGTGAACCTTACAATGACATCAATGCATTCCGAGGATTGGAGCAATTTAGCCACATTTGGTTGATTTTTCACTTTCACAAACACGCTGACAGGCCGTGGTCGCCACTGATTCGCCCTCCAAGATTAGGTGGCAATGAAAAAGTCGGTGTTTTTGCTAGTCGCAGTACATTTCGTCCAAACGGTTTAGGGCAATCTGTTGTCAGGCTTGAAAACATAAAAAACTCAGAAGGCAATATCACTTTAACAGTCTCAGGTATCGACTTACTTGATGAAACACCTATCTTAGACATTAAGCCATACATCCCATATTCAGACAGTATTAAAGGCGCATCAGCAGGTTATGCGAACACTGCGCCTTATAGCCACTATCAAACTGTTTTCAGTCAAACAGCAACCAAACAACTGGTATCGATATCAAATATATACCCCAAGTTAGCTGAACTCATCAGTCAATTGCTGTCACATGACCCTCGCCCTGCTTACAAAAAGGTGGACGACAATACAGAATATCGGATGCAGCTCTATCATTATGATGTGGTATGGGTTTGCCAAAATGAAACCAATATCGTCCAAAGTATTGTTGATCTTGGCTGAAAAAATAAAAATACGTAAAATCTCATGAATTATTGCATTTCTTATTAATTGTGACTGTCAGACATGCTACCTCGCTGGTAGAATAGCCCCTTTTTTACACGAGCAATCCCGAGATATCATGCGCACAAGTCAGTATTTATTGTCCACTCAGAAAGAAACACCAGCCGGTGCCGAAATTATCAGCCACCAACTCATGTTGAGAGCCGGTTTGGTTCGTAAACTTGCTTCTGGGCTTTACACCTGGCTACCGACAGGCTTACGCGTACTGAATAAAATCAGCCAGATTGTCAGAGAAGAGATGACAAACGCAGGTAGTGTCGAAATCTTAATGCCTGTTGTACAGCCAGCTGATATTTGGCAAGAGTCTGGTCGTTGGGACATGTATGGTCCTGAATTACTCAGAGTAAAAGACCGACATATGCGTGACTTTGTCTTAGGCCCAACGCATGAAGAAGTCGTCACAGAACTAGTCGACAAAGAAATCAGCAGCTACAAACAATTACCACTTAACCTTTTCCAGATTCAGACTAAGTTCCGTGATGAAGTCCGCCCACGTTTTGGCGTCATGCGTAGCCGAGAATTTATCATGAAAGATGCATACTCTTTCCATACAGATGATGAAAGCCTTGATAAGACATACCAAGATATGTATCAAGCTTATTGCAATGTATTTGATCGTATTGGACTTACCTACCGACCTGTCATCGCAGACAACGGCTCTATTGGTGGCAGCGCATCTCATGAGTTCCATGTACTCGCCGATTCAGGAGAAGATGCAATTGCCTTTAGCACAGGTTCGGACTATGCAGCCAATGTTGAAATGGCAGAAGCATTAACACCAACCAGCAATAAGCCAGAAGCCTCACAGGAAAAAAGTACGGTTGATACTCCCAACGCAAAATCTATCGATGAGGTTTGCAAAACGCTGTCTATTGAAGCAAATGGAATCGTAAAAACACTGATTGTTGTTGGCTCAGATGAAGACGGGGAACAAGCTGGCCTTGTTGCATTAGTTGTAAGAGGAGATCATCACCTCAATGAGCTTAAAGCGGAGAAACTAGCGGGTGTTTTCAGTCCATTAACCATGGCATCAGATACTCAAATAGAAACAGTACTGAATTGCCAAGCCGGTTCAATTGGCCCTTGTGGCTTATCAATGCCAATTATAGTAGACCGTTCAGCCGCTCACTTGAGTGATTTCACTTGTGGAGCTAATGAGAACGGTAAGCATCTATCAGGTGTTAATTGGGATCGAGATATACAAGATTATACAGTAGCCGACATCCGCAATATTCAGGCAGGTGATCCATCCCCTTGTGGTCAGGGAGAGATAGATATCAAGCGAGGTATAGAAGTCGGTCATATATTCCAGCTTGGCGATAAATACTCTCAAGCCATGAATTGCGGTGTTCTGAATGAAAATGGAAAGCACCAACTACTAACCATGGGATGTTATGGCATAGGTATAACAAGAATTGCTGCAGCTGCTATAGAACAAAACCACGATAAACATGGCATTATCTGGCCGGAGGCCATTGCTCCTTTTAAAATTGTTATTATTCCGATGAACATGCATAAGTCTCACCGTATTAAAGATGTAGCAGAGAATATTTATACCAAATTAAAGGGTGCCAATATCGAAGTGTTGTTCGATGATAGAAAGGAGCGTCCAGGTGTCATGTTTAACGACATGGAGTTAATCGGCGTTCCACATACATTGATTATTGGTGAACGTAACCTAGATGAAAATAATATCGAGTATAAGAACCGTGCAACAGGCGAAAAGCAGTTGGTGAACATTGACAACATCGATGAGTTCATCAAAACAATTTAACCTACCCGTCTAGAGGCGCTAAACGCGCCTTTTCCAATGACTCAGTACATAAGTTAGCCAGCTTACAAAGCTTTGTTTTAAACGAATTAAGATTATTATGTGCTGAGAAAGATGCTAATCTTAGGCACAAGATGATTTTAACTTTTCACAAGCCTTTTTCTCTATGAAACTCACATTTTATGGTGTACGTGGTTCGATACCTACTCCGGGTAAAGAATACGCAAAATATGGCGGTAACACTGCATGCGTTCATGTGGAGCTCAATGACGGTACAGATATTATCTTGGATGCGGGGACTGGTATAAAAAACCTAGGGACGAAACTCGCTGATAAAACATCCGATATTCATCTATTGTTAACCCACAATCACTGGGATCATATACAAGGCTTTCCCTTTTTTACTCCTATCTATCAGGCAGGTAGAGTTATTCATATCACGCCAGGCAAAACGACCTTAGATGAACCTAATGCAGTGTTAACACAGATGTCTGGTAGTGTGTTCCCTGTCAATTATCAATCACTAGCATCGGATATTCGTTTAAATAAAATTCCTGCGAACATAAACCAATGGACTATAGGCTCCGCGTGTATCACTCGCCACCCAATGAACCATCCTGGAGGTGGCAGCTCTTTTGTGATTGAAGCAGATGGTACCAAATTAGCTTATATAACAGACAATGAGCTATACCCTCCCTACAAAAAAGAGAGTGACTTTCTTGAGTGGGTAAAGTTCGCAAGTCAGGCAGACCTTATTATTCATGATGCACAATATATGTTGAGTGACATGCCAGCAAAATCTGGCTGGGGACACTCCGTCGCTGAAGAAACAGTTAAATTAGGTATGGCGTCAAGAGCTAAGCGTTTAGCCTTATATAGTCATGATCATACCCGCACGGACGTTGAGATTGAACAAGTAGTAGCACATTGCCACTCGGTTATTGAAGCAGTGGAATCCGACTTGGAGCTTTTTGCCTCAAGAGAAGGTCTAACCGTCGAGCTTTAAACAAGGGAATTCATGG
The DNA here is from genome assembly GCA_964640795.1 of uncultured Pseudoalteromonadaceae bacterium. Classification (GTDB taxonomy): domain Bacteria; phylum Pseudomonadota; class Gammaproteobacteria; order Enterobacterales; family Alteromonadaceae; genus M269. The sequence continues at coordinate 13,938 of CAZXIN010000013.1, forward strand.
ACCGTAATCAATATGCACTATTACTTTCTGGTGGTGGCGCTAGAGCGTCTTATCAAGTTGGTGTATTAAAAGCCATATCAACCTTTTTACCCAGAAACCAAAGTATCCCATTCCCTGTTATTTGCGGTAATTCAGCAGGTGCGATTAATGCAACCAGCTTAGCGTGTTACGCTTCTTGCTATCACTTAGGGGTTAGGAAACTAGAGTGGATTTGGCGTAACTTTCGTACGGATCAAGTCTACCAAACACAATTCAATCATGTTTTATCATACATACTTAAGCATGGGTTACGCAGACTACAATCGGAGCAAGCACACAGTTCACCCAGCAGCCTACTAAACAATCAACCCTTAAGACACTTACTACGTAAAACACTAAAATTACGCCGTATTGATCAAAATATACTAAATGGTCACCTACGTGCGATTAGCATTATGGGCTCTAACTACAGCACCCATGAAAGTATCAGTTTTTATCAAAGTTCTACGGATATTCAACCTTGGGTTAGACAAAAAAGGCGTGGTATACCCACAGCGATTGACATTGAACACCTAATGGCTTCTTCTGCTATCCCTATTGTCTTTCCTACCGTTAAGATTGATAGTGAATTCTATGGTGATGGTTCTGTTCATCAGCTGTCACCTTTAAGTGCTCCTATACACCTAGGTGCAGAAAAGATCTTCGTTATTGGTGTCGAACAGCCGCATAAGTTTAATCAATTTGCCAATTCAGATCGTTACCCAAGCACTGCAGCCGTTGCTGGACACTTATTAGATACAATTTTCTCAGATACGCTCAGTTCTGATATCGAACGTATGCAAAGAGTGAATGAAACCTTGAGTTTGTTAACACCAAAACAGCAAGCCAAAACACATTTAAAACCTGTTGAGTGCTTAGTCATTAACCCTAGTCGTAACTTTACCGAGCTCGCCAATGATCACTATCGTTTGCTACCTGCTGGGATCAGGGGGCTATTAAAAATCATCGGTGTAAAACCCGACTCAGAGTCAAGCTTGCTAAGCTATCTTTTGTTTGAAAAAGAGTTTTGTCAGCAACTGATAGAGATTGGGTTTCAAGATGGCCTAGCGCGTCAAGATGATATTCGACAGTTTCTAGAAATATAGTCAACGAATAAAGGTCAATAAGCCCTAGAGGCCTTCTAGGATAATCTTTTCAGCTTTCTCTACTCTGCGTGGCTTACCTGAAATAACTAACACATCGCCATCTTGTAAAGTGAATTGCGTTATTGGGCTGATGTACTCTTCATCACCCCGTCGAATAGACCTAAGCTCCACTCGCATGCCTCCAAAATCGACTTGCTCGACCGTTTTATTATTCACATAAGCATCATGTGTCAATACGATGGCGTGCATAAACTCTTGAGTGCCCTTCTTTTCGTAATTGACCTCTGTTGTTTCACCAGGAAAAAAGCCATGCATATGGCCATAGTGTTCTTTTCTCTCGGTTCTAACTCGCTTTAAGATTCTTGACATAGGTACATGACATAAATGCAAAACTTGCGAGACTAACATCAAGCTACCCTCTAGAATCTCTGGAACCACTTGCGATGCACCAGCATCGTATAGTTCTTCCAAATGTTGGTCTTGACGCGTCCTTACAACAACCGGAGTTTTGGGAGCTAATTGCTTAATAACGTTAATAATTTGCATTGCTTTCTTGTGATCATCGAAGGTCACAATAACCAGTTTGGCAGCATTTAACCCAGCACTGATCAGTATGTCTTTTTGTCTAACATCTCCAAACAATATCGGCTCACCAGCAACACGAGCTTCCTGAACACGAGAAGGATCCATATCAATAACAACATAAGGGACTGACTCAAGTTTTAATAAACGGCTCACAGATTGCCCAACCCGCCCAAAACCCAAAATTATTGCCGGTTCACTCCCTAGTTCTAGTTTTTTATCGAAATCCTTATCTATCATCGAGTCGTCTCGCACGAAAAACCGGACTAACTCTTTGCTATGAGCCACTAGCCAAGGGGTTAATGCCATACTGATAATCCCTACACTCATAAGAAAAGACGATTGTGCAGTTGATAGTATTCCTTCATCCGCCGCTAGCGCTGCGATAACAAAGCTAAATTCTCCCATTTGGCATAATTTAAGTGCAGCCCCCCATCCATCTTTTCCCGGAGCTCGTCCAATAAAGGCAGCGAGCCGGATTAGCAGCAACTTACCCAACATCAGCAAGCATAAACTAAGTATCGCCCAATACCATTGTTGAGCTAAACTACCCAAGTCTAGACGCATACCAACAGTGATAAAGAACAAACCCATCAAGATATCTCTGAATGGTCTAATATCGGCTTCAAGCTGATGTTTGTATTGACTCTCACCTAACATCATCCCAGCCAAAAACGCACCTAAAGCCATAGACAAACCAAACCAAGCAGTAAAACCACCCGCGAGCAAAATAACCAGCAAAGTAGTGAGTACAAACATTTCATCAGTTCGTGTTCTCGCAACTTCTGCAAATAACTTAGGCAATATCCACTTACCGGCAGACAAAAGAACGATGAACACTACGATACCTTTAACTAACGACATCGCTATCGCACTAGACAAACTCTGGTCACTATCAGCAGCTAACAAAGGAATAATGATTAGCATAGGAACAACAGCAAGATCCTGAAACAAGAGAATACTCACCGACATTTGCGATCTTGCCGTATGCAGGATACCAAGTTCCGTCACTTGTTTGATAACGATAGCCGTAGAGGATAAGGCCACCATACAACCTACAACAAAGGAAACACCGTTGTTAGCTCCGAGTAACCTCGATATGAGATAAAAAGTAATGAGTGTAATAACGGTTTGAGCCAAGCCCACGCCAAATACTAAATGACGCATTGCAAACATACGTGGAAGAGAAAACTCCAACCCTAAAGAAAAAAGCAAAAACACCACACCTAGCTCTGCAATAAAATGGAACTCTTCGGGAGTTTCATATATCCCCAATAGTGCAGGTCCAGCTAAAACGCCACAATTTAGGTAAGCAAGAATAGGCGGCAAATTTATACGCCTGAAAAGCCATACATTAAAAATGGCTACCGTCATCAACAACAATATATGTAAGAAATTATCCTGCATTCAATGTCAATGTCCGTTTCATACAATCAAACCTCGTCATGAAAAATAAAAAACAGTTTAGGCACGATGCTTGCTTTAAGTTATTCAATCATTACCTGAACTAAGTTGTCGCCAAATATTTGGCAGGAGGTACCGTTGGAACAATATAATCCTATCTACGATAGCACAGCTAACGATGGATTCTATGATTTTAGCCGACAAGATAACGGCTTGAACGACGCGGCATTGAGCTCTGTGGTATTGGAACTAACCAGCAGCATTGATATAAAGCAGTTGCTTAGTGTCTACTTTAAGCAACTCCAAAAGTTCACCTGTGTCAAAGGCATCTGTTTACAGTTTGATGATGAGCGCATGACTCGAGGCAATGTAGCTCCCGACATGCAATCACATAAGTTAGATTATCAACAAACAAGTAATGCCCATGTTAGTGTTACTTACTATGATGCGAAACTAGCAGGTATTCGTGATTGGAAGTACCTTCAAGCTTTGCATAAATGCTTTACTAATCCGTTAAAAAACGCACTCGAACATCTGGCTGTCAAACGTTTGGCAACAAAAGATCACCTGACATCACTTGGTAATCGGGTCTCTTACGAAGAAACACTAAACAAGTTAATGAGTCGTGCGTACCGAAAAGGAGACTGTTTTTCGTTACTCGCAATCGACCTTAACAAGTTTAAAGCAGTCAATGATACCTATGGTCATCAAGCAGGTGATAAAGTCCTCAGCATATTCTCTCAAACCATACAGGAATGTTTGCGCGATATAGATCATGCATTTAGATTGGGTGGCGATGAGTTTTGTTGCCTACTAGTTGATATCGAGGAAGAAGAAAGTCAGCTTGTTATTGAGCGTATTCACAAGGCTGTTGAAGAAAATGAGCTGCTCAAAGAATACAACGTAAGTTGCAGTATCGGCTACGCTACTTTTGACAAGCTAGATACGGTCGATACATTGTTCGCTCGTGCAGATGTTGACCTATACAGCCACAAAAAAGCATAGTGTTATCGTAATGTATCCACTGTAGTAACAACACTTTGACGCTGTATATTTGCCGCTTACTTAATAAGTGGCAAAAAGCTGCCGCCCCTGTCAGTATATTGCGACGCTTTTTTACCTTATCCACAACAGAACTTAGACACATTTACGCTTAATAACATAAGAATCAACTTTTTGCGTAGATTTATGAAGCAAATTAACCCTGTCTCCAATTTGAACCAATCTAGAGCCGCTGTAGAAAAAAGGTACAGTTGCACGCTCCCAAGGAGGCACTTTCCACTCTTTAAACCACTGTTTCATTAATTTACTAGGGCGGTTTACTTGAAACTTACACTTTTCAGATAAATGCCCAAACTCAATGACAATCGATTCGTTCGAGTCTATAGAGAAGCCATTTTCTGACTTCTCAAGGTAATACGTTCCTTTGCAATGAGGAAGTGATAGATAACCATTGCCATCCCAAACAATGCGCTCATTTTTTGTTGAAGTGCTATAAATATCCTCATCTTTAATCAAGTACAAGTTGTAACTATATCGCCTTAGCTGAAACCCAGACAATTGAATTTTCACCTGCGCGTCTTCTCTGGCAAAGAGCGTCTGTTGATAGATTTGCTGTATAACACTGACACTCGGGAGCTCTATCTGCCATTCTCTGAGCCAAAGCCTGATTACCTGGCTAAACCATTCAGGTGACAGGCGTTGAATAGCTTCTAGGTGAAGAACTTTACTTTTTCCTGTCTCTCCCTTAACTTCCTGTAGCTTGTCGTAGGCTTCTGATTCAATAAGCAACTGCTGCTCACCACAAAGAGAAGCACTTCTAGTGATTGTTTTAGTTGCATTAGGCCAACGTGACTTTAAAACAGGCATCAGTTGATGACGTAAAAAATTACGATCAAATCTGTAGTCTCCATTGGATTCATCTTCGATCCAATTCACTTGATGCTCACTAGCATAGTCCTCAAGCTCTGCTCTACTAACAGACAAAAGGGGTCTCAAAACCTGTCTGCCATTGGCGAGTGTCGTTAAATCAGACATAGCAGAGAGACCTTTAGGTCCAGCCCCTCGTAGAAGCTGTAAAAGTAATGTTTCGGCTTGATCATCTTGGTGCTGCGCTGTTACCAGAAAAGCACCTTCATCACTGAGTTGATCTAACAAAGCATAACGTGCGTCTCTAGCTAACTGTTCTAAACTCTTCCGGTTGGATTGCTTAATCTCTGCATAGGCAACATCAAACTTAACATCTAAGCTTAAACAGGTCTGTCTACAATGCTCAACCCAACTATCTGCATTAACACTTAATCCATGATGAATATGAACAGCTCTTACTGATTTATAAACCCCTTGCTTGTTCAATTGAACAAGCATATGCAATAGAACACTGGAATCCAAACCGCCACTGTATCCCAATGTAAGCTTCTTATCAGGAGCAAGCTCAGATAGAAAATGCTTCAAACCATTCAACAACGAAACAGCACCTTATAGATCATAACCAAAAAAAACAAAACCGCCTGTAGGGCGGTTTCAACAACACAACAATTACTTCGTGCAAATAAAGCTTTTAGCAATAACCAAAAGACATTAGACGCTGATAACGCTGTTCTAGTAAATCGTCCAGACTCAATGACTGTAGTTGCGCTAGCTGCTGCTTTATCGTTGCTTTAAGATTAGAGGCCATGCCATCGTGATCACGATGGCCACCACCTAAAGGCTCATCAACAATATGGTTAATCAGCCCTAGCTCTTTAATCTGCTTCGCGCCTACACCCATAGCCTCAGCGGCTAAAGGGGCTTTCTCCGCACTCTTCCATAAAATAGAAGCACAACCTTCCGGCGATATAACAGAGTATGTGCTGTACTGAAGCATATTAACCCTATCACCAACACCAATCGCTAGTGCACCACCAGAACCACCTTCACCTATAACAGTACAAATTACCGGTATTTTTAGACCCGCCATCACTTTCAGATTCTTAGCAATAGCCTCACTTTGTCCCCGTTCTTCTGCTCCAACGCCGGGGTAGGCTCCAGGGGTGTCTATTAACGTAATTAGCGGCATACTAAAGCGTTCCGCCATTTCCATTAAACGAAGTGCTTTTCGGTAGCCTTCGGGTTTTGGCATACCAAAATTACGTTTAATCTTTTCTGGTGTATCTCGTCCCTTTTGGTGTCCGATAATCATAATGGGCTGCCCATCTAAACGGGCAATACCACCAATAATAGCTTTGTCATCAGCATATGCACGATCACCAGCTAATTCTTCAAAGTCAGTGAAGATACGAGGAATATAATCCAATGTGTATGGACGCATCGGGTGTCTAGCGATCTGCGACACTTGCCACGCATCCAAACCAGAAAAAATCTTATTTGTTAACTCGACGCTTTTCTCTCGAAGTTTGGTGATTTTCTCTTCAATGCTGACATCAAACTCTCCCCCTTGATTAACGAGCCTTAACTCTTCAATCTTCGCTTCCAAATCAGCAATTGGCTGCTCAAAATCTAAGCAATTCAAACCTATTCCTCTACCTAATGTACTTTGCATCGATCACGCTGATCAACACTAGTGAAACTCTAACGCAACCTGCTCTTTGCCAAGCAAATCTTGCAAGTCATTAATTAATTCGTCTTCTGGCGTAACATACCACCTAGCTCCCAAAGCCAAAGTAGTTTCCATATGCTCATGCGTATAATGTACACGAATCGGGCAACTACCACCTTGATATTGAAGCAATATAGACTCTAGTTTAGTCATTTGCTCGTCATTACACCACTGTTGGTCAGTTTTGAGAAATATTGAGCGTAAATATTTTTCTCGAGCTTGAACGACATCGATGACTTCGCGGGCGCCTATTGTATTCCCACCAGAAAAATCATCAAAGCTGACCTGTCCGCTCACCACTAAGATGTTATCGGCTTTTAGAACAGCTTCGCTTCGCTCATAAGCATCGGGGAAAAAGCGAACATCGACACGAGCACTATTGTCATCAATCGTTGCAATTGCCCATCGTTGCCCTCGCTTATTGATCATGACTCGAACAGAAAGCACTAAACCAGCAACACTCACATTCTCGTCTTTACGAGTAGGCTTTATATCAACCAGCTTACAGTGAATATAATGCTTCAATTCATGCCGATAATGATTGATAGGGTGTCCACTCAAATAGAGCCCTAAAGTTTCCTTTTCCCCTTCAAGTAAAACTTTTTCCGTCCATTCATTAACTTCAACAAATTGCTGCTTCGTTTCCAGCGGTTCTGATGAAACAAGGCCAAACATATCTGATTGACCGAATGACTCTGCCTTAGCATATTGCTCAGCGGCTGCCATGGCTTGAGGTAAGGTTGCCATGAGTACAGCACGATTGGGCCCTAAATTATCCAGTGCTCCAGCATAGACTAACTTCTCTAAGACCCTTTTATTAATTCGTTTTAAGTCGACCTTTACACAAAAATCAAACAAATCACTAAATTGACCTTCAGCATCCCTAGCTTCAATTATTGCCTCGACAGGGCCTTCACCTACGCCTTTTATTGCGCCTATCCCGTAAACAATTTCCCCTTGCTGATTCGCAGTAAACTTAAACTGGCCACTATTCAAGTCTGGTGGCAATATGGCTAACCCCATTCGCCGACACTCATCAACTAAGGTCACGATTTTATCCGTGTTGTCCATATCAGCTGACATAACAGCTGCCATAAACTCAGCTGGAAAGTGTGTTTTAAGCCAAAGTGTTTGATATGACACAAGAGCATAAGCTGCAGAGTGAGACTTATTGAATCCGTACCCTGCAAACTTTTCTACCAAGTCAAAAATTTTCATCGCCAATTCGGGATCGATATTGTTCTCCGCAGCACCTTTGGCGAACACTTCCCGTTGTTTAGCCATTTCTTCTGGCTTCTTTTTCCCCATAGCCCGACGCAACATATCAGCCCCGCCCAGACTATAACCTGACAAAACTTGTGCAATTTGCATAACTTGCTCTTGATACAAAATAATGCCATAGGTCGGCTCCAAGATTTCACTTAGAGATTCATGTTGGTACTGCGCGTCAGGGTACGAGATTTCTTCACGGCCGTGCTTACGGTCAATAAAATTATCAACCATGCCCGACTGCAGCGGCCCTGGCCTAAACAATGCAACCAATGCGATGATATCTTCAAAAGTATCCGGCTGCAGTCGCTTGATAAGATCCTTCATCCCTCTGGATTCAAGCTGAAAGACGGCTGTTGTTTCAGCATTTTTGAGCAAATTAAAGCTTCGCTGATCATCCAGCGGTATTGACGTAATATCAATATCCTTATTCTTCACGTCTTTGATCATATCAACCGCCCACTGAATAATAGTCAGCGTACGTAACCCCAAAAAGTCAAACTTCACAAGGCCAGCAGTTTCTACATCATTCTTATCAAATTGCGTTACTGGATTCTGCCCCTGATCATCACAGTATAAGGGAGAAAAGTCTGTGATTTTAGTTGGGGCAATAACAACACCACCAGCATGTTTACCGGCATTTCTCGTGACCCCTTCAAGAATACGAGCCATGTCGACCAAGTCTTTGACATCTTCATCTTGCCCATACATTTCAGGCAGTCTTGGCTCTACATCAAAAGCTTTCTTCAATGTCATCCCTGGCTCAGGTGGAATAAGCTTTGAGATACGATCGACAAAACCATAAGGATGACCTAACACACGTCCTACGTCTCGAATAACAGCTTTCGCCGCCATAGTTCCAAAAGTGATGATCTGAGAAACTGCGTCACGACCGTATAGCTCTGCGACGTGATCTATCACTTCATCTCGGCGATCCATGCAGAAATCAATATCAAAGTCAGGCATTGATACTCGTTCTGGGTTCAAGAAGCGCTCGAAGAGCAAATCGAATTCAAGTGGATCAAGATCGGTAATATCTAAGGCGTAAGCAACGAGCGAACCTGCACCTGACCCCCTGCCTGGCCCCACAGGGATACCATGGTCTTTACTCCATTGAATAAACTCCATGACAATCAAGAAGTAACCAGGAAAGCCCATCTGATTAACCACGTTCAGCTCAATATCAAGCCGCTCATCATACTCGGGACGCTTTTCAAGCCGAACTTGTTCATCAGGGAATAAGAAAGCCAGTCGACGCTCCAGTCCTTCCTTTGATTTAACGACTAAGTATTCTTCATCAGACATCCCACCAGTCGGAAACTTAGGCAAAAAGTACTCGCCCAACTTAACCGTAACGTTGCAACGTTTAGCAATTTCTACCGTATTGGCTAAGGCTTCTGGGATATCACTGAATAACGCCAGCATTTCTTTTTCAGAACGCAAATATTGCTTTTCACTGTAGAGCTTTGGACGACGTGAATCGTCTAGAGTATACCCATCGTGAATACTGACCCGAATGTCATGCGCAGCGAAATCTTCTTGTTTTAAAAAGCAAACTTCATTGGTTGCAACAACAGGAAGATCATGTTGTTCAGCCCATTGGACTGCTGCATGATTGTAATCTTCTTCACCCTTTCGGTCTGTTCGTATCAATTCAATGTAGTAACGATTATTGAAATGCTGTTTGTAGAATTGAGTAATCTCTTGCGCTAAACCTCTGTTACCTTTCTGAATAGCTATGCCTAAATCGCCCTGACTACCACCTGACAACAAAATTAACCCGGAGGCGTGCTCAACTAACCACTCAACGTCGATCATGACACGATCATGTCGGTAGCCACGTTGGTATGCTTTAGATATTAATAAAGTGAGATTCTTGTAGCCTTCGTTATTCATGGCTAAAACAGTTAGCCGACAATTTAAATCTGTAAGTTCAGCATGATTAACCCAAAGATCAGCACCTACAATAGGTTTAATACCGCTTGCTTGAGCACCAGAGTAGTATTTAACTAGACCACAAAGATTCATTTGGTCAGTAATAGCAACCGCTGGCATCCCTAAAGATTTAATCTGCTCTAATATAGGTTTAATTTTATTCAAACCATCACGCATAGAGAAATCACTATGCACACGTAAGTGAACAAACTGAGGTTCTGTAATACTTCGATTATCTTCAGTCATCATATCTACTTTTATCGAATAACGCCTTGATGACGTTCAAGCGCCATACTAACTGGTTTAAAACTGAAGCGATGCACATGTAATGGCCCATGCTTCTCCAACATAGCCATATGTTCTTTTGTTGGATAGCCCTTATGTTTGTTAAAACCATAATCTGGATAATTTTTGTGCAACTCTTTCATTTCTTCATCGCGCGTTACCTTGGCGATAATTGAGGCTGCGGATATTTCAGCAATTAACGAGTCACCTTTAACGATAGACTCGCTATGGTAAGACCAATTTGGGCAACGATTACCATCAACTTTCACAAAACTGGGCTTAATTGATAAGCCGTCGACGGCCCTTTCCATTGCTAACATGGTTGCATGTAAGATATTTAGCTCATCAATTTCCGCTGGACTCGCTCGGCCAATACTCCAAGAAAGAGCCTTTCGCGTAATCTCATCAAATAATAAATAGCGTTTTTTTTCCGACAACTTTTTTGAGTCAGCCAAACCTTCTATCGGTTTATCAGCATCAAGAATTACTGCAGCAGTGACAACATCACCGACCAAGGGGCCTCGCCCTACTTCATCTACACCTGCAATTAAAGAATCGTCTATAGCTTTTTTAGTCATTTCCCGATCAACTCCAGCACGGCTTGTGCCGCTACTTGATCAGCATTGCATTTCAGTTTCTTATGAATGTCTACAAACTTTTTCTGCAAACTAAGATCTGGGTGTCTAATCATAGGTTCGAGTAATTCAGCCATTTTGCTTGCATTTACATCTTCTTGAATGAGTTCAGGGACTAATTCTTGATTCGAGAGTAAATTCGGTAATGAAAAGTATTTGGGTTTGTACATCCGCCTCATGATCATTTCAGTTATCTTTTTGAGGCGGTAAGCAACAACCATAGGGCACTTGCAAAGCAAAGCCTCTAGTGTAGCTGTACCTGAAGCGAGCAAAACAGCATCTGCAGCCTGCATAACGTCTCGTGAATGCCCAATAATAATGCGTATATTTTCTGACGCCTTATTTTCCTTAAGGTATTGTTCAATCTGTTTCTTACGTTGCTGATTAACAACAGGAATAAGGACTTGTAAATTATCAAACTTCCCTATTAAGACATGCGCAGTTTCAATAAACCGCCCGAGAAGCATATTAACTTCACCTGCACGACTACCAGGCAACAGTGCCAATACTTCATCATCACTTTTAAGGCCAAGCATAACTCTCGAAGCTTCTTTATCTGGAGCTAGCTCAACTTGATCAGCTAATGTGTGACCAACAAATGTACAAGGTACATTCTTTTTGTCATAAAAATCTTTCTCGAAAGGCAATAAGCTTAAAACCAAATCAGTAGCTTTTGCGATTTTGAATATACGTTTCTCTCGCCAAGCCCACACAGACGGACTCACATAATGTACTGTTTTAATACCTACTTTTTTAAGCTTCATTTCCAACCCAAGATTAAAATCTGGGGCATCAACACCAATAAAGACATCAGGAGGGTTACTAATAAAATGTTCAACGAGATGTTTGCGTATGGCAAGAAGGCGTTTAATTCGAGAGAGAACTTCAACCAAGCCCATAACAGAAAGCTCTTCTAGCTCAAAATGAGAATGGCACCCTTGTGCAATCATCTGTGCACCGCCAATACCCTCAATATGAGCGTTTGGATACTTTTCCTTAATGGACTTAATTAGGCCAGCGCCTAGAATGTCTCCAGACGCTTCCCCAGCAACTATACCGACACGAAGGATTGGGTCAGGCATAGGTTAACGAATAATGCCTCTTGAAGAACTAGCAATGAAGTCTATCATGCTCTTAACGGACAGGCTCGTTGGTGCACTTTGCTGAAGTTCTGCAATAGCCTCCTCTACAGTCAACCCCTTCCGATAGATAGTTTTGTATGCTCTGCGAATACTCATCACTTCGTCTTTATCGAAGCCCCTGCGTTTAATCCCTTCAGTGTTAATGCCGTAGGGCTTGACCACTGTACCACCAGCCATGACAAAAGGAGGTAAGTCCCGCAACATAATAGCACCAGCAGCCAGAAAACTATGAGCACCTATATGGCAAAACTGATGAACACCTGACATACCACCAAGAATAGCCCAATCGTTAATATGAGCGTGCCCAGCGCAGCTAGCATTATTAGCTAGAATGGTATGATTTCCGATCATACAGTCATGCGCAATATGCACATAAGCCATAAACAAATTGTCATTACCGATGGATGTCAATCCTTGATCTTGCGTTGTTCCTCGATGAACAGTAACGCACTCTCGGAAAACGTTTCCATCACCTATAACAAGCTTAGTAGATTCTCCCGCATACTTTTTGTCTTGGCAATCTTCACCTATAGAGCAAAATTGATAAAAATGATTGTCTTTACCAACATCTGTGTCACGTTTGATGACAACGTGAGATTCAAGTATAGAGTTCTCTCCAATGGTGACATTGGCTCCCACAAGACAATATGGCCCAATAGAAACATTCGTTCCTATTTCTGCACTTGCGTCAATAATAGCTGTATTGTGAATCAAACCTTTATACCTTGCGCATTGCGCACATGAAATTTGCTACACAACATTCAACGCCATCTACACTAGCAACACCTGAAAACTTCCAAATGCCTCGACGCTCTTTCAACAATACGATGTCCAAATCTAACCGATCACCCGGTACAACAGGTTTTTTAAATCGAGCATTATCAATGCCTGCATACAAATATAGATCATCACTATTGCCTGCAGTTTTAAATCCTAAAATACCAGCCGCTTGTGCTAAAGCTTCCAATATAAGGACTCCCGGGAAAATAGGTTTACCAGGAAAATGACCAGTAAAACAAGGCTCATTCATTGATATGTTTTTATAAGCCGACAATTTCTCGCCTAACGTGTAATCAGTCACTCTATCAAGGAGCAACATCGGATAACGATGCGGAAGCAACTCCATAATCCCTTCAATATCGACTGTATTCATGCTATTGGACAACCCTATATCTCCCGTTTGCTCACGACTTTTCCTGAGCTTGTTTTTCTAATTTTTTAACTCGCTGATTAAGTGACGTTAAGTTTCTGATCCCGATAGCAGTTTTACGCCACTCTTTACTAGGCATTGCTGGAATACCAGAAGAGTACAAACCCGGCTCGGAAACACCTTTCGTCACCATAGCCATACCAGTGAAATGCACGTTGTCAGCTATTTCGACGTGCCCTGTAATCGCAGACATGCCACCAATAGTACAATATTTACCTATTGTAGTACTCCCAGCAACAACCGTACAGCCAGCTATAGCAGCGTTTTCCTTAATTGTAGCATTATGCGCAATTTGACATTGGTTATCTATGATAACACCATCACGGATAACAGTATCTTCCAGAGCACCTCTATCAACTGTTGTAGACGCACCAATTTCGACATTATTACCAATAATGACCCGCCCAATTTGAGGTATTTTAATCCATTGCCCATTATCATTGGCGTAACCGAAACCGTCAGCTCCAATAACCGTATTCGATTGAATTAAGCATTCCTCACCAACGATGACATTATGATAAAGCGTTGTATTTGCCCAAATTTTAGTCCCTTGGCCAATAACGGTATCTTTACCGATGAAGCACCCCGCACCAATCTGAACGTCGTCGCCAATATCAGCACCCGCTTCAATAACAACAAATGGCCCTACTTTAACATTAGTACCCAACGTCGCTGTATTATCAATACTAGCTTGTGGTGAGATATCGCTAGCAGCGTCAGGAGTTGTATCCAGTATTTGTGCTACCCGAGCAAAACCAACATAAGGATTTGCCATCACTAAGGCAGCACACGGACAATGAGGTACATCATCTGGCGATATAATCACTGCAGATGCTTTTGTATCAGATAGTTGGCTACGATATTTGCTATTGGAAAGAAACGATATCTGTCCTTCAACAGAAGCTGCTAATGTCCCGATAGAAGTGACTAGTGTATTTTCATCACCAGCAACTTCTGCACCGACTTGTTCGGCTAATTGTTTTAAGCTATATGAGATCATACAGTTTTATTTAATTTTGCTAACCTGATCAATCACTTCTCTGGATAAATCAATAGATTCATCTTTTAGGTATGTCACTGCATTACCATCGATAACTAAATCGTAATCACCTTTTGCCGCAACATCGTCTATAGCAACTTTAATAAGCTCCAATACTTTATTGCGCTCTTCACCTTGGCGTCTCTGTACTTCTTGTTGCAAAGGTTGTGCTTTAGATTGGTACTCCGTACGTAAATCTAAAATCTGCTTGTCCAGATCACCTTTTTCAGTCGCGCTCATCGTAGCTGCGTCACGTTGCTGCTTCTCTAGGTAATATTTAATATCTTTTTCGAGGCGATTGACGTCTTCAATTCTATCTTTAAATTCTGCTGCAATTGTCTGTTGAATAACAGCTGCTTGAGGAACTGATTGAAAAATGCCTTGTACATTAACAACACCAATTTTTTGCTCAGCATTCGCTTGTGTAGTCATTAAGACACTGCTCATTACAATCGTTGAGCTGATTAATTTGGTTAGTTTGTTCAAAACATACTCCTTAATTCTTTATATAATTGATTCTATATTGACTGAGCTTTTTTAGCTCATCAATGAAAAAAATAAAGCTATAGATTACTACAGCTTTATCTGGCTTGTTAGGGGTTATTAGAAAGTATTTCCGATGTTAAAAGAGAAGAAATCGATTTCATCGCCATCTTGCTCTTTTATTGCCCGAGAGAAGCTAAATGTCAAAGGCCCTAAAGGTGCTAACCATTGAATAGAAAGCCCTGCCGATGCTCTAAAACGTGAAGGGTCACTAAAGTCTGCCAACTGTGCAAAATCAGGATTAATTACTTCCAAGTTTTCAAACTCTTCAATATTAAATTCCGTATCCCATACATTACCCGCGTCAACAAAAAAGCTAGTCCTCACAGAGTTAGTTAGCCCTTCCGGCAAGAAAGGTGTAGGTACAATAAACTCTAAGCTAGCTAAAGCCATGGCATTACCACCTAACGTACGGCGATCGACGCTAATAGTATCTGACTCAGGGCCTAGCACAACAGGTCTGCCGTCAGGCCCAATAGCCGTTGTCCGTTGACGCCTTATTGCTCTTGGTCCTATAGCATTAACTTCAAAACCTCGAATAGAATCATTGCCACCTAATCTGAAGTTATCAGTAAACGGAAGGATTTGGTCAACACCATTACTGGAACCGTAGCCATTACCGTACCCTGCTTCAAATCGTGTTAAGAATGCCCACTTTTGACTTCTCGATAGAGGGAAATAGAAACGCGACTCATAACGCAGTGTAAAATAATTTACGTCAGAGTTCGGGGTTGCAATACTAAAAGAGGCGTTTTGAGACGACCCATCTGTCGGAAAAACACCACGGTTAAGTGTCACTCGACTCCAACCGATTCTTGCTAAAAAGGTATCATAACTAATGCCATCGTCAGGATTAAACTCATCAATAAGCGACTCGAAAAATCTTTCCGTTTGGACAATAGATTGTGTTTGGTTCAACGAGCGTGAAAGATAACTCAAGCCGAAGTTGATCCGATTGAACTCATTAATTGGATAACCTGCATTAACCCCTACTGAAATAGTTTCTTGGTTAAATTGAACCAGGTTCGCACTACCACCATCAAATTTTGAGAAGCCTATTGAACCGCCCAAACTAATGCCGTCAACAGTAAAGAACGGATCAGTATAAGAGACTTGAACACTTTGCTGGAATCTAATGGTATTAATATTAAATGCGAGCTGATTACCAGAACCTAAGAAGTTATCCTGCTGTATACCAGCTTGAAGACTAAGTCCTGTCCTGTCACCAAACCCTACACCTGCATTGAATGAGCCAGAAGCTTGCTCTTTAACATTGAAATCTATATCAACTTTATCGTCTTCCTCTGTCAAACGGATTGTTTCAAAGTCAACTTCTTCAAGATATGTTTGTCGAGAAAGTCTTGCTTTCGTTGTTTCTAAGGCTGTATTCGATAGCCATGCACCTTCCATTTGAACTGTATTTCGACGTAATACTTCATCAGCGGTAACATTATTACCTTTAAAGTTTATACGGCGAACGTAAATACGTTTACCTGGGTCAACAGACAATGTCAGTTTAACCGTTCTATCTTCTTCGTTAATTTCTGGAATCGTCGTTACTGTAGGAAATGCATAACCAAAACGCGCTAAGTATCGACTAATAAATTCTTCTGTAAAAGTCACTTGAGCCAAACTATACAAGCTGCCAGCTTTTAACGGCAAAATCTGCTCAATAGTAAATTCATAACCCAGTAAATCACCAGCTAGCTCAACATCAGATATTGTATAGGTCTCGCCTTCAGTGAGGTTTAGAGCAATGTATAATCCGTCTTGCTCGGGTGTTAGCGATACTTGAGTTGAATCAACTTGGAATTGCAAATAGCCGCGATCCTTATAGTAACTTGTCAAAGTTTCTATATCGCCGCCTAGCTTTTGTTTTTGATAGCGCTTTTCAGCTGTAAAATTCCACCAAGGTGTGTCGAATTTCAGCTCAAAAAGTTCTAATAACTCTTCATCATTGAATATTTCGTTACCGACAATATTGATTTGTTTAATCTCAGCGGAGTCACCTTCTTCGAACACAAGTTTTAGATCGACTCGGTTACGCGGAAGCGGTGTAATAACGGCGTCTACTTCCGCTTCATACTTACCTATACTGTAAAAGAAATCTTTAAGGCCATTTTCTATAGAGGTAAGGATTGTCTTATTAAGAGGTTCACCAAGACGGATATTGTTATCATTAAGGCTCTGTTGCAGTTGCTCATCTTCAATATCGTCATTGCCCTCAAAAACAATATTACTGATTGTAGGACGCTCTCGCACCCGAATAAGCAACGTTTGGCCATCTCTTAAGACTTGGATATCTTCAAAATGACTTGAAGAGTAGAGTGACTTTATTAATTGCGAAATTCGAAACTGATTCATCCGGTCGCCAACCTGGACCGGAATAAAAGTTAAAGCAGCACCTAAAGCAACGCGCTGCAATCCTTCCACTTGAATATCTTCTACAATAAACTCATTCTGCTGAGCTACACTCGAGAAACTAATAAGGGACAAAAGCCATAAGGCTAGTACAAACTGTCTTAACTTCATTTAATTATTATCTTCCTACTGCAAAGTCACATTTGTCATTTTTGTCGCGTTACAAACGAACAATATCGTTAAAAATAGCAACACTCATTAGTATGAGTAAAAAAGCACTTCCAATTTTAAACCCTATTTCTTGCGTTGATTCAGAGACCGGTTTCCCAGTAACTAACTCAACAACAAAATAGAGCAAGTGCCCACCATCAAGCACAGGCAAAGGTAGTAAGTTAATTATGCCTAAATTCACACTAATTAAGGCTAAAAAACTCAAAAACGCTACCAAACCATAACTTGCGCTAGCTCCAGCTCCTTGAGCAATAGAGATAGGGCCACTTAAGTTCTTAACGGATATATCGCCCGTAAATAACTTTCCTATCATCTGTAAACTTAAGGTCATGAGTCGCCATGTTTCATCGGCACCACTTAACACGGCCTGAATAGGGCCATGTTTTCTCAGAAAAACAGCATCTTCAGGCCAAGGCTCAGCCAAAGGCACAACACCTATGAAACCAGATGGCTTCCCATCAACTAGCCTTTCTCCGATTGTCATGGAAATAGTCTTTCCTTGTCCGCCTCGATTAACCAATATACTTGTCTCAGTATTTGGCCTTTCAGAAACATAACTCACTATTTGTTCCCAATTGTCCATTTTGGTTCCATCAAAAGCGACAATTTTATCATTTTTATGCAAATCAGCATGAAATGCAGGCGAATCTTCGGCTATCAACCCCAATTCTGTCGTCGCTTGAGGCCTGAAAGGAACAATGCCCAAACTCTCTAAGGCTGATGCTTTATCCGGGTCAAATTTCCATTGCTTAATGTTTAGTTCACGCTCTACACTTACACTACTTTCCGGCAAAGTCACTGTTACAGGGATCGTATCATTACCAATATGCGATACTAATTCCAAATTAACTGCTTGCCAATCTAACGTCTCCCTTCCACCAACATGTGTCACTTTCATGCCGCTTTCTAGGTTAGCTTGTTCAGCAATTCCTTGAGGGGTTACTTGACCAATTTCTGGACGAATAGATTGAACTCCTAGCATATACATCAGCATTAACGCAGCGATAGCAAAAACAAAATTCGTCAGGGGACCTGCAGCAATGATGGCTATTCTCTTCAGCACATGTTGATTGTCAAAAGCAACTGAACGTTCTTCAAGTGCGACTTCGTCCACGCGCTCATCTAACATTCTGACATAGCCACCAAGTGGTATAGCAGCAACCACATATTCTGTACCTAGTTTATCAACACGAGACCAAAGGGGTTTGCCAAAGCCAATAGAAAACCTTAAAACTTTCACGCCGCAACGACGAGCAACCCAAAAATGTCCCCACTCATGAACGGCTACTAATATGCCCAAAGCAAGAATAAATGAGAACAATGTCCATAAAAAACTCAACATGATGCTAACACCTTAACAATGCTTCTCGCAGCGACTCGTGCTTCGTTGTCACATGCTAAAATCATTTCCAAATCATCTACAGATTGTAAGTTTGCTATTTGTAAAACCTGATCGTTTACTGACTTAATATCTGTAAATTTAATCTGTTTATTTAAAAACGCCTCTACTGCAATTTCATTTGCAGCGTTCAAACAAGTTGTTGCTGCTTGCCCAGCTTCGCATGCGTCTATAGCAATCTTTAAATTAGGAAAACGTTTGAAATCAGGTTCTTGAAACGTGAAATCTTTAACCTCTTTAAAGTTTAGGGGTTTCACACCGGCTTTTATTCTATTAGGGTAAGCTAATCCATGTGCTATTGGTGTACGCATGTCGGGATTTCCCAATTGCGCTAGAACACTACCATCAATGTACTGGACCATAGAATGAATAACACTTTGAGGATGGATAACAACATCAATCTGAGATGCATTAACACCAAATAATCGGCACGCTTCAATAAACTCCAACCCTTTATTCATCATAGTCGCCGAATCTACAGAAATTTTCCGGCCCATAGACCAATTAGGGTGATTACATGCTTGTTCAACAGTAACTTCTTCTAACCTATTTAGACCATAGTACAGAAATGGCCCACCAGATCCCGTTAACAATATCTTCTCAATCCCGCATTCTTCTATATTACCATAAGTATATTGCTGCGGTAGGCACTGGAAGATAGCATTATGTTCACTGTCGATTGGCAGAAGCTCCGCACCACTTTTATTAGCTTCGTCGATCAGTAATTGACCAGACATAACTAATGCTTCTTTATTTGCCAATAGCACTCTTTTTCCTGCTTTAGCTGCTGCTAAGGTAGGTAGCAAACCGGCTGCACCAACTATCGCAGCCATCACTTGATTCACTTCACTAGCTTGAGAAACCGCCACCAAAGCCTCCGAACCAGCAATGACATCACAACTTAAACCAGCACCTTCAACCATCTCTCTAAGCCGAGCCTCGCTCTTCTGTTGAGCAACAACAAGAACACGAGGATTATGTGCTTTTGCTTGTTCTATCAAGAGTTCGAGATTTGAATTTGCCGTAAGTGCATATACTTGATATTCATCTTTATGATGACTCAACACATCCAGCGTGCTTTTCCCTATTGAGCCCGTCGACCCTAGAACTGTTACCACTTGCATTTATACCATCCAAGTTACGTAACAAAATGCAAATACAGGGAATGCCGCTGTGAGGCTATCAATACGATCTAATATACCGCCATGTCCAGGCAGTAAATTACCGCTGTCTTTGATTCCTTCGCAACGTTTGAACATACTTTCATTAAGATCACCTAATGCCGAGACGGCAACAGTTAAACAACCGAAAGCGATATGGAGTGATATACGAGAAGCATCGAATTGATAATGCAGTGCTGCAAATCCAATAATGGCGAATGAAGCCATAACACCACCAAACAAGCCCTCTAGCGTCTTACCCGGAGAGACATTTGGTCGTAATTTATGGCGACCAAACTTGATACCAATAAAGAAAGCGCCGATATCTGCTGCCCACACAATACCTAACACATAAAAAATAAGAGAAGCGCCGTAAAATGGCGTAATATCATAGAGATTAGTTCTCAGTGCAACAAGAGCAACCCACGTAGGAATAAGTGTAAATACACCGAACAAACCGCGGTAACGTTTACTACACCGCCAAGGTGACGAAAACTTAGGGTAGGCAATAACATTAAATAGTGAAGCTGCCCACCAGAACATTGAGAACCCCAAAACCCAGCGAAACAAGCCGCTCAGTTGACCTTGATGCCATATCTGCTCAGGAGGTACAGCGAGCCCTAATACAGCGCAAAAAAGGATAATAATCAGTGTGTAAACTGCTTTATCAGGAATAGACTTAAAGCCAGACATGTTGGCCCATTCCCAAGCAGCCAAAGCCACTATCAACCCCATACATATTTCAAACCAAACTAAAGGTAGAAACAGGATGGCACCTAAAGCCAGCGGTGCCAGTACAATGGCTGTCATCACACGTTGCTTTAACAAATTAACGGCTCTTTCTTAAGCAACATCGACTTGCTCACCAGTTAAACCGAACCGCCTTTGACGTGAGGAAAAATCGTCAAGGGCCATTTGAAATTGTTCAGTATCAAAATCTGGCCATAAGGTCTCAGTAAAATAAAATTCTGCATAGGCACACTGCCACAACATAAAGTTACTGATCCTACTGTCGCCTCCTGTTCGAATGAGTAAGTCGAGTTCAGGTAACCCGTAGAAAGCAGTGCCAGTATCAAACATAGATTCATCAATATCTTCAACAGCTAGCTTGCCATCTGCAACTTGCTTTGCCATTTGCTTTGCAGCTTGCGCAATGTCCCAGCGACCGCCGTAATTTGCTGCAATATTCAACATTAACGCATCATTGTTTTCAGTCAATTTTTCAGCTTTAGCAATACGTTCTTTTAACTTGTCATCAAACCGCGTCAGATCACCGACGACCTTTAGCCTGATATTGTTCTTATGAAGTTTCTTCACTTCACTATTGAGAACAAAATTAAATAAGTCTAGAAGCACTTTAACTTCATCTTTAGGGCGATTCCAGTTTTCGCTACTAAATGCAAATAAGGTTAATACTTCTACACCTGAGGTAGCCGCGTACTGCACAGAACTGCGAACTGACTCTACGCCAGCTTTATGGCCAAAAGTTCTGATTTTTCCTTTTTTCTTAGCCCAACGACCGTTGCCATCCATGATGATAGCAACGTGTTTAGGCTTGGTGTTATTCATTTCAGAAACATCAGTCATCAGAGAATGCTTAAACTTCCATCAATTCTTTTTCTTTAGTCGCTAACATCTCATCAACGACTTTAACAAACTCATTAGTGAGCTTCTGAATATCATCTTCACCTTTGTGGCTATCATCTTCGCCAATTTCTTTTTCTTTAAGTAACTCTTTAATATCGGCGTTTGCGTCTCTACGAACACTTCGAATACTAACTCGTCCTTGCTCAGCTTCTGCCCGTACGACTTTAATAAGGTCTTTACGACGCTCTTCAGTCAATGGTGGCATAGGGATGCGCAATGTAGAACCGGCGCTTGATGGATTAAGCCCCAAGTCTGATTGCATAATAGCTTTCTCAACGGCTTGAATTGCAGATTTATCAAATACTGTTAAAGCTAATGTTCTAGAATCTTCAGCAATGACGTTAGCAACTTGCTTTAAAGGTGTCGGCGTTCCGTAATAAGGCACCATAATGCTATCCAGCAAACTAGGATGAGCGCGGCCAGTACGAATTTTACTAAATTGCCCTTTAAGTGCCGTTACGCTTTTTTCCATACGTTGCTTGGCGTCGTCTTTAATTTCTTCAATCACAATCGTTTCCTATTTATTTCTGTATACTTTCTTGATGATCTATTAGTGTTCCGACATCTTCACCCATAACCACCGAGCGCAAGCACCCTGGCTTGTTCATATTAAAAACGCGTATTGGTAAGCTATGATCTCTAGCAAGAGTAAAAGCAGCTAAATCCATGACCTTTAGTTCCTTTTCCAGTACCTCTTGATAACTCATGGTCTTATAGAGGGTAGCATCAGGGTTAGAAACAGGATCATCGCTATAAACACCGTCAACTTTTGTTGCTTTAAGGACGGCGTCAGCTTCAATTTCTATACCACGTAAACATGCAGCAGAGTCAGTTGTAAAAAAAGGATTACCTGTGCCTGCGGAGAAAATAACGACCCGACCTGATTTAAGCAAGCTAATAGCTTCAGCCCAATTATAAGAGTCGCATACACCGTTCAATGGAATCGCCGACATCAGCCTAGCGTTAACAAATGCTCTATGAAGTGCATCTCTCATTGCCAGCCCATTCATAACAGTCGCTAACATCCCCATATGGTCGCCAACAACTCTGTTCATACCAGCGTTTGCTAAACCTTCGCCTCGAAATAAATTACCGCCACCAATCACTAGTCCAACTTGTACACCTAGTTCGATAACTTCCTTAATTTCTTGCGCCATCCGATCAAGAACTTTAGGGTCTATACCAAACCCCTCATCACCCATCAGTGCTTCGCCACTGAGTTTCAAAAGAATGCGTCTATATGCTGACTTGGGATTAATACTCATTGAATAGAATTTCCATCGTAGGCTAAATACAAAAAAGCACCTCACTTAGAGGTGCTCGTAGTGTATATTACAATGCTATTTGGCAAAAGCCATAGGCTTAAATAAAATCGAAAGTTTGCTTTAAGTGGTTATTAATTTTCACTTTGCACTAACGATTTATTTGCCTTTCGCCGCTTCCATTTGTGCTGCTACTTCTGCTGCAAAATCTTCAGTTTTCTTTTCGATGCCTTCACCTACTTCGAAACGAACGAAGTTAACAACATCTGCATTTTTTGATTTTAGCAAATCACCAACAGACATTGACGGATCTTTTACGAACGGTTGACCAGTCAAGCTAACTTCACCGGTGAATTTCTTCATGCGGCCAGCAACCATTTTCTCAGCTATTTCAGCAGGTTTACCTGATTGAATGGCAATATCGATTTGAATGGTTTTTTCTTTCTCAACAACATCTGCTGGTACATCTTCAGGCTTAACATATTGAGGGCTAGATGCAGCGACATGCATAGCAATATCTTTCGCTAGCTCTTCATCTCCACCAGTCAATATCGCGATAACACCTATACGCCCACCGTGGACATATGCACCTAATGAATCACCTTTTACAGAGATAACACGGCGCGGGCTAATATTTTCACCGATTTTGGTAACAAGTGCAGTACGCGCATCACTCACTGACACACCATCAATTTCTAAGTTGTTAAGCGCTTCAACATCACTCACATCATTAGCGGCGGCAAGTGTCACCAATTGGTTACCGAAGTTCAAGAAACCTTCATCTCTAGCAACAAAATCAGTTTCACAATTGACTTCCATCATTGTTGCAACGCCGTCAGTAACTTTAGTTAAGACAACACCTTCAGCAGCAATTCTACCGGCTTTTTTAGCCGCTTTAGCTTGTCCGCTTTTACGCATGTTTTCGATGGCTAGTTCAATATCACCATTTGCTTCAACAAGCGCTTTCTTACAATCCAACATACCTGCAGCGGTACGCTCACGTAATTCTTTAACAAGGGCAGCAGTTACAGCCATTTGTTTTTCCTCATGAATGAATTTTGACTATATAAAAAGGGGCGTTTTCGCCCCTGATTTTAATAACTGATAAACAATCAGGTCTCGTTTAGCGCTTACTCAGCTTCAACGAAATCGTCTTGTTCTGCTTGAACTTCAAGGTTTTGCTCACGGCCATTGTTTATCGCGCCTGCAGCAGAGTCCAAGTATAATTGAACAGCTCGAATTGCATCATCGTTACCAGGGATAATGTAATCAACACCATCAGGGTTTGAGTTAGTATCAACAACAGAAACAACCGGAATACCTAAGTTACGAGCTTCTTTAATCGCAATATGTTCATGGTCAGCATCAACAACAAACAAGCAATCAGGAAGACCGCCCATATCTTTGATACCACCTAAGCTACTTTCAAGCTTAGCCATTTCACGCTGAAGCATAAGTACTTCTTTCTTCGTTAGCTTTTCAAATGTGCCATCTTGAGATTGCTGTTCTAAATCTTTCAAACGCTTAATCGACTGACGTACTGTTTTCCAGTTAGTTAACATACCACCTAACCAACGCTTGTTAACATAGTACTGGTCACATTTCATTGCGGCTTCTTTAACAGGATCACTTGCCGCACGCTTTGTACCTACGAACAAAACTTTACCTTTTTTAGCAGCTACGCCACCAAGGAAGTCAAGTGCTGAGTTAAACAAAGGCACCGTTTTTTCTAGGTTAATGATGTGAACTTTGTTTCTAGCGCCAAAAATGAAAGGCTTCATTTTTGGGTTCCAGTAACGTGTTTGGTGTCCGAAGTGAACACCCGCTTGCAACATATCGCGCATGGATACATTTGCCATAATTTAATTCCTCATAAATGGGGTTAAGCCTCCATATATCCCGGTTTTCGATCCCAATAGTTATTTGACTACAAAGACACCCCGAAAATCGTGACGATATATGTGTGTATTAACAAGTTTTTAAACAAATCTAAGACAACCTTAAATTTGAGCGGCGCTTTATATCATGGGCTATGCCTTAACTCAAGGAAAACCAGCAAAAATGCCAATCAACAATGGGAAGCTTACTATCATGTTTCCTATATTACACCTATACACTGCGGCGCTATATGGATAAAATAACGTGTTGACGTTAATAAAACTCTCGTAAATTCATATTTTTATGAAAACGAGGAACTAAAGCATTCAGATTTTGGAGAGCAAGTTTGGCTATCACGATTAAAACACCGGAAGAAATTGAACTCATGAGAATAGCTGGTCGATTAGCAGCTGATGTTTTAGAGATGATCGGCCCATATGTGGTTAAAGGTGCCACAACAAATGAACTCAATGATAGGTGTCATGATTATATCGTGAATCATCAAGGTGCGATCCCTGCCCCTCTCAATTACGGCTCTCCCCCTTTCCCTAAATCGGTATGTACGTCAGTTAATCATGTTATATGCCATGGAATACCTAGCGATAAAATATTAAAAGACGGTGACAGTGTTAATATCGATGTGACTGTAATTAAGGATGGATATCACGGCGACACATCTAAAATGTTTGTTGTTGGTAAACCTTCTATTTTGACAGAACGACTCATCAAAGTAACTCAAGAGTGTCTTTATAAAGGTATTAAGATGGTTAAGCCTGGTGTCCAGCTAGGTGATATTGGTCATGCAATACAGAAACACGCTGAACAATACAAATACTCTGTTGTAAGAGAATATTGTGGTCACGGCATTGGTGCTGTTTTTCATGAAGAGCCTCAAATATTGCATTATGGGCAACCCAATACTGGTGAGATTATCAAAGAAGGGATGTGTTTCACCATCGAGCCAATGATAAACGCAGGTAAACGATACTCAAAGCTAATGAAAGACAATTGGACAGTTGTGACTAAAGATAGAAGCTTAAGTGCCCAATGGGAACACACATTATTGGTCACTAGTCATGGTTGCGAAGTACTCACTCTCAGGCCTGACGAAGAGCTTCCTCGTGTAATCACACACTAGAACGATAACGCGATGTCAATTTCATTAGTAGATTTGCAGAGCCAAATCGAGCAGTTAACGTCTATAAACGATATCGCCGGCTTTAAAGCTTGCGTAAAAAAGAGTTACCAATGGCTCGACGAAGCGTTTGATACAGAGGATATTACTAACTTAGTCATTGGTCGAGCGACCTTTGTAGATTCTCTGATTAACAAAAGCTGGGATCTATGTGGTCTTGGCGATGCACCGAAACTAAGCCTTATTGCTGTTGGAGGTTATGGTAGAGGACATTTAATGCCTTATTCAGACGTAGATTTACTTATCTTATCTGAAAAGTCGTTAACTAAATCTTACGAAGAAAAACTAAGCAGTTGGATCACTTTTCTTTGGGATATTGGCCTTGATATAGGGCAATCTGTTAGGACGATTAAAGAGACAATAAAGCAAGCTAAGAAAGATATTACTATTGCTACCAATCTCGTGGAGTCACGTCTACTTAACGGGTGTCAATTAACGTTTAATGAATTACAAAAACAAATCCATAGTCGGCAGTTTTGGGACAGCAAGGCATTTTTCATTGCTAAATACGACGAACAACGCCAACGCCACAGTAAGTTCAATGACACGTCGTACAACCTTGAACCAAATATAAAAGAGAATCCCGGCTGCTTGCGCGATATACAAAACATTGGTTGGGTAGCAAAGAAACACTTTAAAGTATTTCATGGGCAAGAATTGATTGAGCACGGTTATTTTACCAAAAATGAATTTGATGAACTTTTGGAGTGTCGCTCAAACCTCTGGCGTATAAGATTTGCCTTACATATGCACGTTGGCAGAAATGAAAATAGGTTGTTATTCGATTATCAGTCTGCCGTAGCCCAAAAATTAGGGTTTGGTGATGAAGGCAAATCATCAGTTGAAAAAATGATGAAGAGCTTCTTTCGCATTGTTAGGCGTATATCTGAACTTAACAACATGCTTTTGCAACTCTTTAGACAAGACATACTTGCCTTAAGCGTCAAAGAGAGATCAACAATAAATGAAGACTATGAAATATTAGATACGTTGATCGCTGCAAAACATGAAAACGTTTTCAATAGTCCAGAAAAGATTTTGCAGTTTTTTGCTCTCATAGCACAATCACCATCCATTACTGGACTTCACTCTTCTAGCTTACGTTTGCTTCGTCAGGCTCGTAGAAAATTTAATACAACTTACTTCTCTGAAAGAGAAGAATGTCGTTCATTGTTTATGCACTTAATCCAGCTCCCTGACTTTTTTAGGCTAAGCTGGGATTTGATGTATAAACACGGCATCATGCAAGCTTATTTGTCTCAGTGGGATCACATCGTTGGTATGATGCAGTTTGACCTGTTCCATGCTTATACCGTTGACGAACATACTCATCGTTTAATCAAGAACATCTATCAATATTCTCAAGATATCCCCAACCACCCCTTCCCTCGCTGTCGTAGAATGATGTTAAATGTCGACAAACCAGAATTGTTATTTATTGCGGGTATTTTCCATGACATTGCAAAAGGTAGGAACGGTGACCACTCAACTTTAGGTGCTGCAGATGTCACCACATTCTGCCTTGAACATGGTATCTCAGAAAAAGACACTAAGTTAATTAGTTGGTTGGTTGAGCAACACCTTCTCATGTCAGTAGTCGCCCAACGCAGAGATATCTACGATCCAGACGTTATAAATGACTTTGCCTCAAAGGTACGTAATAAAAACAACCTCAATCACCTTTACATGCTCACACTTGCAGATATTAGAGCAACGAACCAAAACCTATGGAATGATTGGAAGTCTTCACTTTTACGAGAGTTATATTTAATGACGCGTAAAGCTCTCGAAGAAGGTTTGGAGAATAAAGTCGATTTGCAAGACCGTATTGTTGAACACAAGCAACTTGCAATACAGGCCCTTACCGAAAGAGGCTATACATCTGAGGTTATTGAAGAGTTATGGCAGCGCTTTGATGACAGCTATTTCATTCGATTCAAATCAGCTCAACTTTCATGGCATGCAGATGTTATTTTACAACGAGAGATGGTAGACGATGATAGTCTAGTGGTTGACTTAAATGAAAAGACATCAAAAGCAGGCACCGAAGTCCTTATATACGGCAAGAACAGGCCCAACCTATTTGCACAAGTTGCTTCGGTGCTCGACAGTCGGAATTGCTCTATCCATGACGCTAACATTATGAGCACACAAGACGGCTACGTTTTTGATACCTTCGTTATCTTGGAACAAAACGGAGATCGCATTGACTCAAGCAACCGCATGTCCAACCTAAAAGAGGCTATTCATAGCCAATTGAATAAACCCGGTGAACAGCACAAAAACCAAAGGCGTATGTCGAGACGTATGCGTCATTTAAAAGTCCCAACTAAGATGCGGTTTTTCACCAATCAATCAGACATGACATTACTTGAGCTTGAGGCACTTGACTCGCCTGGCCTACTAGCTCGTATTAGTGAACAATTCGTTAAACTTGAATTTGATTTACATATGGCAAAGATTAGTACGATAGGTGAAAGAGCAGAAGATTTATTTATTTTAACAAACTCAGAACAATCAGCACTTACTCAAGATCAACAGGTCTTGTTAAGAACGGAGTTAAAAAATGCTTTGGATAAAGAATCTATCTCTCTAAGTTAGAGCTGATGCCTCCAATTCTTAAGGGGCATCAACCCTATGCCTTTAAAGCGTATTAAGAATCCCTGAAACCCAATCTACAACATCTTTTTCAGGCTCAAGTGTCTCGATAGCATCAACTTCAAGCAATGGTGATGCAGCTTTACCTTGTAACTCCTCAAGAAGTTCAAAGACTTGCTTTCCAGCGCCACAATAAGTATCACCATAACTACTATCACCTAGCGCTGCGACAGCAAATGGCTTTTGTCCCATCAAAGGGAATGCGTCACGCAGATCCATGACAAAAAACTCGATATTAGGCGGTAAATCGCCCTGCCCCGTCGTCGACGTAATAAACAGTGGAAATTCAGCTGATTTAAAATCATCAACTGTTGGATCGTCGACAATATCTGCTTGGTGATTCGAAGCATCTACATGTTTTTTAACTTCTTCAGCCACATGTTGAGCATTACCATACACAGACCCAACAAAAATACTTAACTTTGCCATCGTTCGACATTACTCCGTAATTCTTTAAATTGCTCATCACACCACCCCCACTTTTCCAAAGTCGACTGAAATCGCGGATCAAGTGGCGCATGAATATCTAGTACTAAAGCACTTTTTGGATGTGTTAGCCTAAGGGAAACTGCGGTCAATGCAAGCCCTTTAAACGAATAGGTATCCCTAATAAATTGATTTTGTTTCCCGTCACCATGCGTGGTGTCCCCCATAATAGGGTGTCTAATATGAGCCATATGACGCCTGAGCTGATGCTTACGTCCTGTTTTAGGTTGCAATTTAACGAGAGATACTCGAGCACTATTGTACCGACCGACAGCGTGAGGAAGTTCGAACGAATCCATAGTCACATAGTTCGTCATTGCCGGCTGTGGCTCTTTATTTTGCGAAGCTTTTTTATCGGCAATTTTATCTAGCTTCTCTTTTAACGCATACTCAATAACATCACGCTCGTTGGTGTACCCCCTCAATATCGCTAGGTATTGCTTTTGGATTTTATTCTCAGCAAAATCCTGAGATAAAACACGCGCAACCTCACTTGATAAAGCGAACAAGAGCACACCACTAGTCGGTTTATCCAGTCTATGAACTGTATAGACATGTTTCCCAATCTGATCTCTGACCATTTGCATTGCAAATTGTGTCTCATGCCTGTCAATCATACTGCGATGCACTAAAAGACCGGGTGGTTTGTCAATAGCAACAATGTGCTCATCCTGATATAAAATATCTAAACTCAAGCAGAAACTCCCGAAGGCCGATTATAAACGCATTTGTTGGCCTCAATCCTAGGGTTTGTAGACCTTTGTGTATAAATTGTGTACAAAGGTCTACTAACCCTAAGCACGTGCAATTTGAGTTTGCTCAAGTATAATTCTCAGCTTCTATTATTGAGCAAGCGCTCAAAGCATGAAGAATAACATGACCTCTATTAGTACATTAAGCGAATTTCTGCAGCAGGCGGGAACCGAATATCGAGTATATGATATCGGTCGAGGCATTCGCTATTTATCAGAGCAAGTATTTGCTGATATCGAACATGGTAGGCGACCATACCCTTTTCCCAGACAAGCTCATGCTTGGTTAGGCATTGTATTTTGGAATAAGAATCTCTCTAACGAGCACTATCTATGGTTCTTAAAATTTGCCCTTGATGAAACATCGACCTTAATCAATGGCCCTCGGGATCACTTCCTTCACTTAGTTGTTGAGGCACTCGAAAAAGAAACTAATAACAACTCAGATACTTTATCGAAAGTCGAAAACCCTTATAGCTTTGTCCCAAGTCAACAAACTCTGGCTGACTTCAATGCGCTGACCAAAGTAGAGTTGGGTATAGCGCCATCGACATATTACCAAGAGACAATACGTTTTTTAAAAGCGCCGTCGGTAATGAACTGGCAACAACTATCAACACAGGGGCTGGCAGATTTTTGCTCAAGGCTTCAAGATGCTAGCAATGGTCAATTACTGATACAAACCTACCCCCAGTTAGCACCTGTGGTACAAAATAGTTTATTGTCTTCTTTAGAGAATTATCAACTCGATGAAACACTTGCACTAACATTAGTCGCCTATGCAAAGTCTAACCCAGAAGATGCCAACCTGATGGCTTTAACACTGAGAGCATTAGCGCAATCTCAGCACCACTCTATCGTGCAAAGCTATGTTATGGACGTAATTAAAAATAAGGTGGCAATAGACATCAACATTTTATCTGTCATTGTTGCAAGGCATTGGCAGTTGCTTATTGATGAACCCATATTAACCTTATTACTTGAACGTGCTGCTACCATTAATATGGAAGTGTGTGCGGGCTTGTATAAGGATCTTGTCATGATCCCTTTGATGCGACAGCGCATGCTTAATGTTTTAAATAGAGAGACAAAAAACAAGGCACTGGCTGAATGTTTAATCCAACTTAGAGGGGAGTTTGTAAGGTGACACTGAGCGACATAATCGTTTTGCTTGTTGTAACAGTCATTATTTTCCAGTTCTGGCGAGTAAGGGAGATTGCAGAAAAAGCGAAAAGCTACCTTAATCAATACTGTGATGAACATGATTTGCAATTCATTGCTGTTGCTAGGCATAAAACACAGTTAACTACGGTCAAAGGAAAATTAGACTGGCGGTGTATATTTCGTTTTGAATTTTCGTCAAACGGAGAAGATGCTTACGTCGGTACACTAACTATGGAAGGGTTAAATATCACTAAAACAGATATGCCAGCTTATCGAATTAATTAAGTCGCTCTGAGATAAATTAAAGGCGCATAAAATGCGCCTTTAAATAAGTAATTAACAATTCCTTTTTTGCTATCCTTATTTCTTATACTTCCTGTATAAGACGCAGTTCATGCGTGTCCAATCCTTTATCCATTTATATTGCTTCCATTGCAGCAACATCCCGCTTCCATTAAATATCCATAACTATTGTTTCTTAAACTTCCCGTCTAAGCTGCTCTCCCTGAGCACATACCCTTCCATCCTCCTTAAGATCGTCTCCATTTTAACGATATTCTTCATCCTGAAGTTGTCCTATTTCCTTACATCCTCTTATAACTCATCTTTCCTAGATAAGGCGCTAACCCTTTGCGTGTTCCATTTATCTATCCCTAACTACTTCCTTTTTGTAGTAACTTATCCTTAAGCTGTCCATCATTTCTTAACGTGCGATCCATCATGCTTCTGGTTAATCTTCCTGATTCGTTAACTCCCTGTGACAGGTACAAAGATACGCGAGTTACTTAAAATATCTGTTCAATAAACAAACAAAGAACTCACTCAAATATTAGTGAAGTGACAAATGCGTGATAAATTCGTTATAAAACAATGTAGTGTGGATACTTGTAAGAAGCGTAAGTAAAGAAGGAACTAGTAAAACCTACATCAATGTACGATATATCGTACATCAAACATAGCCAAACACTTACTCCTTTAGGATAATGGCCGAGGTCTAAACATGAGATGTCCTGTTATACGGCCAACTTCGAGTGGTTTTACCATGTCATAATCACCATCATCAAAGAAACTTAAGCATTTAGGCAAAGTAACAAATACACCTACACCTTCGCTATTACTGTCTTCAATTAATAGACTGTCAATAGCTCTCATCAGTATATGTCCTAGGCCATGATGTTGATGATCAGGGTGCACACCAATGAAAGACAGCATATGGTAGTTGTTAGCTGGCACATGCTCTTTAACTTTAGTTTCTTTATCGACTAGTTGCTTGGTGCTAAAGAAACCAGCTGTAAGCAGCATTTTAAGCCGCCAATGCCAGAACCTATTAGGCCCTATTCCTTTGTCAGGATCTATAAGGCAAGCTACCGCCAGCAAGCGTTCATTATCGAATAACCCAACCATAGGCTGTTTTGCTAGCCAAAAAGCATTGAGTTCTTCTCTGATAGCCGCTCGGAGTCGCTCTTCATATCCCTCTTTATCTCCTTGGAAGATATCTAAGAAAAGAGGGTCATCATGATAGGCTTGGTATAAAATAGATGCGGCAACTTTTAAATCATCAGCCACTAAATATACGGCTTTAACATCTTCCAAGGTATCAGTAACGGCTGCTTGCATATCTTTCTTTATATTTCGGTGTTTAACTATTGCTCGATACTCTACCTGACAGCGAGTCAATTGTTAATAGTTTGTTATTACAATGTTTGTTTGATTTTAAAGCAGGCGTTATCTAAGCCGTAATGAGGTAAATCTTAAGTGTGTAACAATACGTAATTTGGAAGACCAAGTCGGGCAACTTAATCATTAAGAGGTACTACACCATTATCCGTAGCCTTTATGTTTACAAGCATTGCGGACAATAGTGTAGTCGCTGAGCTTTTAGTGCAACTTGCGATAAGCTGTTTCACCCCAACCAGCTAGCTTTCCATTCTTAATAACCAATGGGGTACATTCATCTTTTGTTGTAAACCCATCACCTGATTGACGATTCGTTCTATAAAATAGAACCTGATAATTATCGTCTCCTTTGTTATATAACTCATTAAAGTCAGGTGTCCCCATGTAACTTGTAATTTCAGCTAACCCCATATCCAGTTCAAGTGTCGACAACTTCCTACGATTTTCATACTCTCGATTTTCCCAGTCATCCCTATCTCCATCATAGCCATCGCCATCAACTGAGATAACACAGCCAGTCATAGCAAACCCGAGTGACACCATGATTGCCAATGCTAATGATTTATTCTTCATTCTATTTCCTTAATAACACATTTATAAAATTACAAATCACGAGCTTAAAAGCACAAACGGTGCCAATTCGTAATCAGTTGATTTTAAATAACTTTAAATATTATTAAGGTCTTGAAATAAGTGTAGAATCACGTAAAACGCGAAAATTTGGTTAATTTAACTAGGACTAACACATGTCGGATAACAGGCAATATATAGAAAAGCTCTGCGAAGAAATTCAACAAAGAGGTGGAACCCCAACTGTAGGCATATTAAGAAGTCGTTCAACTCGACCGCTGCCGATAAGAGAGGTGATAGAAACTCTCAAGCACTGGAAGAGCAATCCAACCTCAAACAAAGAAAGTAACTCAGATCAAACATCAGTCGACAAACGAAACACAGTAACACTAGAAGATCGTGTGGCTATTTTAGAAGAACAGGTTGTGCTGCTAAAACAACAATTACGCACTTTATCTAAGAACAATGGGGCGTAAACCAGACAAAAACTCAGATAGACTAGGAGAAATAACTTCCTTGGGTTCACAACCAACCTGCTCCAATACAACCTCTCCGGTCTCGTTCAAAATGGATAATGTGAAATCTTCTTCATCAGTTAGCGCAAAAAACAGCGTTTCTCTCTGTTTAAGTCTTCGCTTCATTAATACATGGGCGATGAGGTTACTCTGCAAACGCTTTCCATCATCTTCACTCCATACTTGAAGGATTTGTAGACTGCCTCTGGATGAGTTTGCATTCAGATTGTCACTCCAGTAGCGCGAAAAAAGGCACTTAAATTGATCATCAATGGTTAGATTTAACGATTCTTCAACATTGGAAAACGACAATGGATCACTTTGCAACACAGGCTGCCACTCAATCATCATTTGCCCGTCTAAATCGAACGGTTGCCCAATACAACACTTTGAAGGCCACTCTTTTGAATACTCTGTTCGAAGTGGGCTACCGAGTTCTTCATAAGCACTTTGATAAGCTAAAACAAAATCATCAATGGATTTTTCGGTCGGTGACATAAAATGTACAACTTAATACCTGAGAGATTTGTAGTATAATAACTTGGACACTTTTTATTTAATAGCGATTATGACATCAAACTCCTTTGCCGATATCCCACTAGGAAAACCGACTGAATACATATCTCAGTATGCGCCAGATCTACTAAAACCGGTCCCTCGAAATTTAAGCCGGAAACAAATTGGACTGTTAGATGATGACCTTCCCTTTACAGGAAAAGATTTTTGGACGGCGTATGAGCTCTCTTGGTTAAACGAAAAAGGTAAACCGCAAGTCGCTATTATGTCATGCGAGGTTCCAATTAATTCTCCGAACTTAATCGAATCTAAATCGTTTAAGCTATATTTGAACAGCTTTAATCAAACCCGTTTAAGTAACATTACTACTTTGGAATCTATGCTTCGCAAAGATCTTTCAGAATGCGCTGGTGCATCCGTATTGGTATCGCTTCACGGTGTTGATAATGAGCGCTTTGCAATTACTCTATTACCAGGACACAACATTGACGATTTGGATATCGATATTGACAACTACGATATCGATGCCACCTCGTTAAAGGTTGAGTTAGAGGACGTTCAAGAAACACTTAATAGCCATTTACTAAAATCTAACTGCCTTATAACGAGCCAACCTGATTGGGCAAGCATTGCAATTCGTTATGAGGGAAGAAAAATAGACCATAAAGGCTTGCTAAGGTATCTTATTTCATTTAGGCAACACAATGAGTTTCATGAGCAATGTGTTGAGAGAATATACTCGGATATTATGACTTATTGTTGCCCGAGAAAATTGACTGTATACGCACGATACACAAGGCGAGGTGGGCTAGACATAAATCCATTTCGGAGCAACTACGAAACGTTTTGGGGGAATATTCGCTTAAGCCGCCAATAATCTGGCTTGATGTGTATAGAATTGATCTGAAACAAAGATAGTCAGAATGCGGATAGGCTTTTATACTCAACAATTAAGACTTCGCATTAAAGAGACAAACGTCCTTAATGCAAAACAAATTACTCATTTTGAGGATGATTGACGTACCATGAATAGGATGGCTAAACCTTCCAAAAGCAGCGATGCTGAAAGCGTGAAAAAGCAACAGCAAAAGCTTGTTCGGAGTTTGAAACACCAGATAGATATGTTGTCACAATTTATTGTTCGTACGACTAACTTTTATGAAGGTATTAACACCACACTAGATCCAGAATTAAAGGTATTGCGCGGTCATTTAGGAGGCAAAGCAAACTTTGCCCTAGCAGAAAATAGCATCAGCAAATTAACTGGCTTAATGATGCAACATTCTGATTTGATTAAAACTGAAACGCAAAAAGCGATGACTATGTTGGAGTCTTCTGTCAAAAAGCTTCAAGCAAAATCAAACATAGCTCCCGACATAAAACAGGATATCTTGCAATTATTGCCGACATTGCAATCTAAGACAGACTCAATCTTTTCATCATTGCCTTATTTTGAAAAGGCTATGAATTTATACAATAAAGCGTTAGAAGGTGGTACAGAGTCAAACGCAGAGCCTAAAAAGGCAGTGCCTGCCGCACCAGTAGCTGAGGAAGCAACAACAGCACTGCATGACCAAATCACGTTCGAGCTTAGAGAGCTTATCAATCAAATTGGTCACAAAAGGAAAGGTGACATTGCTCTGAAAGAAGTCAACCAAAAACTCTTAGCAGGCATTAGCCATCAGGAGTTATTGGAATGCTGCTTAGTTATTATTAAAGCCATACTTAAAGATGTGGTAGAAGAGCGCAAACACGCTGAGAGCTTTGTCGGTGAGCTCCACAAATCACTTGTTGCAGCCAACAAATCTGTTGATGAATCTATCGCCCGCTCTGAACATCAGTTTCAAGAAAAGATGGAATCCAATCGTCAGCTTCGTGAGCATATGAATGAGATTGAGCTAGCTGTTGAAAAAGCGGCTGATCTCGCATGGCTTAAAAGCGAAGCAAACGAGTACTTAAAAAGAATGGCCAAATCTGTTGATGATCGAGAAAACATTGATCAACAGGAGCAAAAGTTATTAATTTCACTTCTTTCCGAAATGCAATCACAACTAACACAACTGGAAAACGAAGCAGCTAGCTATAAAAACAGGTTGATGGAGCAGAAACATCGCAATCAACATGATCCTCTCACTCAAGTGCCGAATAGAATCGCATACAATGAGAAGATCGAAAAAGAGTTTGCTCGCTGGAAACGAGACAAACAACCATTGTCGATGGCTGTTATCGACGCCGATCACTTTAAGAAAATTAATGATAATTACGGGCATGCAGCTGGAGATAAAACACTTCAGGTGATAGCGCAACACATCCAAAAAAGTTTGCGTGCGACAGATTTTATGGCTCGGTGGGGAGGTGAAGAATTTGTCGTCATTTTACCTAAATCTAATGCTGATGATTTAATCCAACCACTAGAGAAAATACGCAGCAAAATTGAAAAACTCCCTTTTCGGTTTAAAAATAAGAATGTCACCATTACGGTCTCTATTGGTGCTACCTCGTTTAGTGCAGATGACACGGTCGAAAGTGCCTTTGAAAGAGCCGACTCAGCATTATATGAAGCTAAACATATGGGCCGTAATCGCTGCGTCATTTTTTAGGAAACCAAATGCAAAGAATTCAAATAAACCCTACTGGCTCAATGAGTCAGTTATCTCAGTTAGAAGTAGATAAACTTCACAATTCGACAAATAGGGATTTATACACGCTATTCAGAAACTGTTCTTTAGCTGTTCTTAATAGCGGTGCTGAGGAAGATAATTTTGAAAATATCTTTTTACCCTATGAAGACTTTGAAATAAACCTCCTGCGTAGAGAGCGAGGTGTCAAAATTGAGCTTATCAATCCACCAGAGCGGACATTTGTCGATGGAAAATTGATACGCGGAGTTCAAGAGTTACTTTTCTCCGTCTTAAGAGACTTACTCCATATGGGTGCGCGCTACAAGGACATAGACCCTCTGAGTGACGACGATTCAAACTATTTAACACATGTCGTTTTCGATATGTTGAGACATGCTGAAGCACTTGATGCCGATGGTGACGCGAACCTTGTGGTATGTTGGGGAGGACACTCTATTGGTAGTGTTGAGTACCAATATACAAAGGATGTTGGTTATCAACTTGGCTTACGCGAAATGAATATT
The DNA here is from genome assembly GCA_964640795.1 of uncultured Pseudoalteromonadaceae bacterium. Lineage (GTDB taxonomy): Bacteria > Pseudomonadota > Gammaproteobacteria > Enterobacterales > Alteromonadaceae > M269. The sequence goes on from CAZXIN010000013.1 coordinate 51,320, forward strand.
TGCACAGGTTGCGGGCCAGGAGCGATGAAAGGTCCGATGAAGGGCGCAACCATAGGTCACGCAAAACAACGCTATAAAAAAGGGCGATATTTAGGTATTACAGAACCTAGTATTATCGCGGCTGAACCCCCCAACCCCATAGTAAGTGAATTGATCATCATGCCTGATATTGAAAAAAGGCTTGAAGCATTTGTTCGATCTTCGCATGCTATTGTTATTTTTCCTGGAGGCGCTGGTACAGCAGAAGAACTACTTTATTTACTTGGCGTTATGCTGCATCCAGACAACAAGAATCAAGTCCTACCGATTATCTTAACAGGCCCGAAACAAGCCAAAAGCTACTTTGAATCTATTGATCACTTTATTGGTAAAACCTTAGGGAAAGAAGCACAAGCGCTCTATGAAATAGTGGTTGATGATCCGATAAAAGTTGCTCAAATAATCAAAGAAAAGCAGTCCGCTGTCTATGCTTACAGAAAAGCTACTGGTGATTCCTATCATTTTAATTGGTCTTTAAAGATTGATCCCGACTTCCAGCAACCTTTTATTCCGACACATGAGGCGATGAGTCATTTAGACTTGCACCTCAAGCAACCAATAGCTTCGTTAGCCGCCAATTTACGGTGTGCGTTTTCTGGTATTGTGGCAGGAAATGTAAAAGCAGAAGGCGTAGAATTAATTAAGAAAAATGGACCTTTTGAGCTTAATGGCGATCCCAACCTTATGGCACTAATGGACGAGCTTTTGGAATCATTTGTTCAACAGGGAAGGATGAAACTCCCTGGCTCTACCTACAACCCGTGCTATAGAGTCATTAGGTAAACATGCATTTGACGAGATTGAATGCTCGTCAAATTCGCATAAATTTGAGTTAAGCTGACTGAAATGAGATCATGTTTTCAGTAAACTAATAACAAGAGTGTAAAAGAAAGGTTGTGATATCGTGGTCAAGAAAATAGCAGCAGGTATTACGTTATACATTGTCTTCGCAGCGGCAGTTATTAAATTCTACCCTGATGAACATGAAGACATGGATTGGGAAGATAGACAAGAATATAACAGTGTTCAAGTTAAGAAATTAGAATTAGGTGTGGAGCATCAAGCCATTATCGAATTAATGGGTTCACCTGACATAAGTGAAGCTAAAATGAGCGATCAAGATAAATATCAAGTCATGTATTATCGCACTCAGCATGTCAGATCTGATGGCATAACGACTAAAAGCGAATGCACACCGCTTCTTTTGAAAAATAATCAACTGATAGCTTGGGGAGATGGAGCTATAGAAATGTACGAGAAGTCTTAAACGTTGCAGACGTCAACATCTCCTTCTCTTCAGTTAAGTCAATTATACAAAGATTTGGCTTCTTGCATAAAAGGGTTTCATCAATCCCAACTCACAATACAGCACCTTAAGTCCGTCGATAAAATTGCAAGAGAGTCCTTATCTCTTGTAAAACAGTATCCAGATATTTTTTTTTCGCAGCTCCATATCCCCAAAAAAAGCTACCCATTTAGGGTTAACTTAACATTCAATTGCCTTTGCTTAACACTCTTATTGGGAAAGCTGCATAAATGGAACGAATCAAGCCTGCTTCAGTTATTATGCTCATCCATTACATCGTTTGCACATCAACAAGCATTGCTTGAGAAAAGCTATCAAGGCAGCGATACACCTTCATATCAAAAACTCAATCAAGGAAGTATAAGGCTTACTAAACTAACCGAGCTCGCCAAACAGGAGATCTGGCATTGTGGCTCAAAGTACGAACAAACGATACATGGTTCATCTGGTATCAAACAGATAAAGTGTCTTGACCGAGTTCCACTAGAACGACAAATCTTATTCCTCAGTAGATGGATAAGCCTACAAATAACGCCAAGCAAACGAGTTCCTCGTCAAAATTTTAGTCAAATAATTCAGGCGCTGGCGCTTACATTACCTGCGAGCTGTTATTCCGTTATATCCCCACTCATAATATATCCAAACATACTGCCACCAGGGTCTATTATACAAACCACTAATGGTTTGCTGTATCGCATACTTTCATTGTCTGATAATCACCTTGTGGTTAAAGGTTACGATAGGACGACAGAAAGCTACTCTGACGATGTCGAAACATTACATCCCAATAACGTCAGCAAAGGCTACTCACCTAAATCCATTAGCGACTTTTCTATCATTGACATATTGTGGGATGACCATTGGAAGGAGAACTACGTTGATTCATCACAAGCTAACACATTAGTGTCAGCAAATTATCGCGTGGACAAGCCGCCTTCTCTGCTTTTAGCTATTCAAGATCAAATCAATAAGCCTGAAGTTGATATTGATCGCGTTTGCGATCTTGTTATTAAAGAACAAACTTTTGCTCTGTATTTACAAATTACCGCGAGTAAAAACTCTCGACAGCAACTTCCTATAGATAGTGTTAAGCACGCTATTATGATTCATGGTTTAGGAAGAGCACAAAGTATCATTACTCAACAAGCGTTAATGCTTAGGCTAACCCAGAACAAGTTTTCATTGTTGCCAACGCTAAACCAATTTGTATCTTTAGCTAGAGCATTTTCGGAGCAAGTAGCTGACCATGTACCACTTTTTCTGCCAGAAGAAGCAAGTACATTCATGAGTTTTGTCTGTGCAAGCCTCTATACCGATGTCCGTTTCAAACGAATGGCTTTTAAAATAAGAGGCTCAAATTCTGAGTTAAGAGCGTTATTGACGCCAAGCCAAAACCCACAGTTCCTTGAACATGCAAAAAAGCTGGCGAGTGCATGGCAACAAGATTCAACTTCGATTAAAGCGTTAAGCTACATAAATAATCACTCAGAAAAAACTAGAGCACCTAAACAAGTAAAAACCCTGTCTGCGATTACTCAACTGAGTCTCGCTATGACACGACTTCATACGCTGTCTTATGATGATGATGATACACGTCTAGCGAATCAATCGAGGCTTTCCTTGGGCTTGAATGACGCTAATTATCAAGAGGTAAAAAAGCTGGCCACCAGTTCCCTATATTCTCCACTACATTACACCAACGAAAATGAATCTTAGGCTGATATAATGCCACTATATCTAATGAAGTGATCGCTCAGCGAGAGTTAAAAGGGGTTGAATCTGAGCAACGATATTGCAAGTCCGGTTCGAACTTCCTCAGCAAATGCTCCTTGCGTTGTTCTAATGTCATACATCTGTGTCTTAATGCTTCTCCCTAAATCCATTTAGTCACAAATCAAGGTATCGCAACAACGAATCAGCTCTTTTTAAATTCGCCCGCAGGGAAATTCTGAGTGAGCACTTCATTAGATATGATTGGTATAAAACTAGACTTTTAAACTTTAGCCTTTACTTTTTCATCACGTTAATATTGCCTGGATGTTTTACATCAGCAATGGATTAACATTTTAAAAAAGGAAAAAAGGATGAAGAAACTCATACCTACACTTATTGTTGCAGCAAGCTTAGGCTTTGCTTTCACTCCCTCAGTGCATAGTGCTGAAGAAAAAGCAGAGAGCAGCCTATCCACCTCTCAATCAAGTTTAATTGATATTAATACTGCAACACCTATTCAGTTACAGAGCCTACCAGGTATAGGTAAGAAAAAAGCACAAGCTATTGTCGACTATCGAACTGAAAATGGCCGATTCTTAAATATCAATGAACTGACTAATGTCAAAGGGATTGGTAAAAAAATGGTCAGTAAGCTAGCTCAAAAAGTCAGTGCAAGCTAATACTGAAATGCAAATACATAACATTCTAACGACTATATTACCTAGTTAGAATGTTATGCCTCATAGTCTAAATCTAAACTTTAAGTTAGGTCTAACGCCTTTAAAAACTCTTTAAAGTCTTCGGCTAACTCTGGATGACGAAGCGCATACTCCACATTTGCTTTCATATAACCAATCTTACTACCGCAGTCATGACTTTGTCCCTTCATGTAATATGCATCAACTTGTTCAAGTTTCATCAGTGAATCAATAGCATCCGTTAACTGCACTTCTCCACCCGCTCCCGGTGGTGTATATTCGAGAAGCTCCCAAACTTCCTGAGATAATACATAACGCCCAACAACGGCCAGATCAGAAGGAGCTTCTTCTAAGTCAGGTTTCTCAACCATTTTATGGATTTTAGCCGATTCACCTTGTGACAAAGTTGCACCATCTAAATCAACAATACCGAACTTACTAATGTCTTCCTGAGGAACCTGCTCAACCATAATCTGACTCACACGATTTGTGTTGAACTTTGCAACCATTTCAGCCAAATTATCTTTTTTCGTATTGCTAGCCACATCATCAATAATCACATCGGGTAACACAACGGCAAAAGGCGCATCTCCAACAAGCGGCTTAGCACAAAGGACTGCATGCCCTAGCCCTTTAGCCACGCCCTGACGAACATGCATAATAGTCACGTCTTTAGGACAAATCTCCTTAATTTCTTCAAGAATCTGACGTTTTACACGCTGTTCAAGTGTCGCTTCTAGTTCAAAGCTTGTATCAAAATGGTTTTCTATACTGTTTTTACTAGCGTGAGTGACAAAAATAATTTCTTTAATACCTGCATCAACACACTCCTTAACAACATACTGAATGAGCGGTTTATCTACGACAGGCAACATTTCTTTAGGAATTGCTTTTGTTGCAGGGAGCATACGTGTGCCTAATCCAGCAACAGGAATAACAGCTTTTTTAACTTGACTCATTTTGATTTAATGCTCCATTACAGATAATCCACGACCAATAGCATAGTATTCTATGCCGTAATCTTTCATTAAAGTTGGTTCATATAAATTTCGGCCATCGAAAATAACTGGAAACGATAAGGTGTTCTGGATCAACTCAAAGTCGGGTGCTCTAAATGCCTGCCACTCTGTACAAATAACCAATACATCAGCACCATTTAAAGCAGCCTCTTTAGTTCCCATCAAGACGAGATCGTCTCTATTGCCATATATTCTCTGAGTTTCATTCATAGCCTCAGGATCATAGGCCTGTACAATGGCACCTTCTTCCCATAAATGTTCCATCAGCACTCGACTTGAAGCTTCTCGCATATCATCTGTATTAGGTTTAAACGATAACCCCCAGAGTGCAATCTTCTTGCCGACCAATGAACCATCAAAATGCTTCATCAGGTACTCAAAAAGCTTACTTTTTTGCTTATAATTGACCGACTCAACCGATTCTAAGATATTTGCTTTATAACCCACATCATTCGCACTTCGAATCAATGCTTGGACATCTTTAGGAAAGCAAGACCCTCCATAACCACAGCCAGGGTAAATAAATTGATAGCCAATACGAGCATCTGAACCAATCCCCTTTCTCACATTTTCAATATCTGCGCCAAATAGCTCTGCCAAATTTGACATTTCATTCATGAAACTAATTTTTGTGGCTAACATGCAGTTAGCTGCATACTTAGTCAGTTCTGCGCTACGCACGTCCATAACAATGACTTTGTCATGATTGCGATTAAATGGGGCGTATAACTCTCTAAGCCTCTTTTCCGCTATGGGGTTATCAGTGCCTAGGATAATTCTGTCAGGTCGCATACAATCATTTACCGCAGAGCCTTCCTTCAAAAACTCTGGATTCGACACGACATTGAAGGTTAATGACTTATTCAACGCCTTCAGCTTTTCATTAACCTTGGCTTCTACTTTGTCAGCTGTGCCGACAGGAACGGTCGATTTGTTAATAACAATCTTGTGTGACTGCATATGTTCAGCAATAGTAGAGGCGACACTGAGTACGTATTTAAGATCAGCTGAGCCGTCTTCGTCAGGTGGCGTACCTACCGCAATAAAAATAACATCGCCATGCTCAACGCCTTCTTTAGCATCCACGGTAAAGTTGACTCGCCCAGCCTCAAAGTTAGATGTAACTAGCGGGGTTAGGCCCGGCTCGTATATAGGGATTACACCTTTCTTTAAATTCTCAACTTTGGATGAGTCAACATCAACACAAATAACATCGTGTCCAACTTCAGCCAAAACAGCGGCTTGCACTAACCCTACATAACCTATACCAAAAACAGTAACTTTCACTTAACCTAATCTCTCCGTGATACTATTGCTAGCACATAATTTGTTTCTAAATGAATACCTAGTGACTTACACAAAGGCTTTAATTGATATCAACTCTCAAATGATCCGACGTTTTCTTCTGTGAGTAAGGAATCAACCCTGCTGGATCGGCATACCCTATCGCCACTAACATAACGACCCGCTGATGCTTCTGCAAGCTCAGCCTCTCACTTATTTGATTTTCGTTCTTATCAACATCTGGCCAATTCAATGGACAAGAACTTAACCCCAATGTTTCCAAAGAAAGCATCAATTGCATCGCTGCCAGTGACGCATCAATGTAAATTAAATGCCTATCTTTTTCAAAAGGGTAGGCTGCCAGATCCCCAATAATAACCACCAAACAAGGTATGTTCTGAGCAAACCCCCCAGTCCCTACCGCCATTTTAGCAATTTCTACCGCAGTACTTGGTTCATTAGCAACCCAAAAATTAAAAGGCTGTCTATTGCAAGCACTCGGTGCTAACGAAGCGAGTTGAATGGCTTTATCAAGATCCTCCCCATTCACAGGTTTCTCTTGAAACCATCTTGTAGAGCGGCGCTGTTTAAATAAATTTTCTAGTTGTTCAATACTACATGTTGTACGAGTACGATCACCATCCGTATAAGGTGTATAGGCAAAATCCGACTCAACATCAAGGTTAATAAATCTATCTCGTGCCTTTTTAATATCAGGCGTGTCACTGACAATAGAAAAATATTGACTCAGTACATCTGACGCCCATTTTTTTTCATCGTCACAAAAAGCGGCTTGCTTCGACATACTTTCAAAAGCAACTATCGTTTGATAAATATAACCATCGGCAAAAGATTCACGTCTAGGCTGCATTATTAAGCCTTTTTCAAGCCGATGGACATTCCTTCTCAGCAGCGCGCTGGATTCTCGATCATAAGCCCTATGCATCTTTTCGTATGATATCCGACCTTTTAAGACTGATTGATGTTCCCGCCTAAATTCACGGGAGAAGAACAGATAATACACCGAGCTCATAACGCTTGATGCTGCAAAGGCTTCCAGCCAAAGCATTTTAAATTTGAACTTAATATGACTGATTTGAGCAATTATGCTCTCAGGCAATATCGACTTTATAAATTTACGCATCGTAGAAACCACCCAATACCTTTTATCTCTCAAAAGAGAGCATTGATAATTCTTTTACCAATTTCTCTTTCACAACTTCACTGTCAAACTTCAATGCGGTGAGCCTGCATTGTTCGGCCATTTGTCTATAAATAGTTGAGCTGACCAAGGGCAAATTAGAAAGCACGTCACACAACGAAATATAACTTCCAAATTCAAACTTAAATCCGTTAACTCGATTCTCGAAATAATCACCAATACCAGCATGACCTGAAGTAATAACTGGTACGCCACAAGACATCGCCTCCAGACCAACTAATCCTAAACTCTCGTTTAATTCTGTAGGAAAGACAAAATAGTCGAATGTTTGATAATAAGCCACAAGTTCGCTTTGTGTCAGAACACCGATAAACCTGCACGCTTCACTCAGGTTATTGTCAATGGCATATTGAACGAGCTTTTCCTGCTCTTTTCCAGCTCCAACAACAGTCAATTGAATATGAACGCCTTGTTCCATCAACACCCTCATTGCCTTGAGCAGAATGTCTACACCTTTTCCAGAGTCAAGACGACCAACATACCCAAGCTTAATCACTTTTTGAGGCTGTCTCTCGACAGGCTGAAAACGTTGAGTATCGACACCACCGGAGGGGCTAACAAAAATAGAATTAGGATCAACAGAAAAAGTTGTCTGAACAAAATCAGAAAAATATTGAGAAGGTACAATAACTCTTTTAGACAACATAAGTGTTCGCTTCGCTACTATCGATTTCATACTAGCCCACTTTTTATTGACGTTTGGTTGCGCCATCACATCACCACCATGTATGTGAGCAACGATATTAAATCGTCGAAAGATGCTCATAATAACGACTGGGATGGATGTATGCGCAATAAAGTGAATATAGACTATCCGACGCGTGAACATGATTATGAATATTGCTTTTACCACATAAAAAGCGTAATCCAATAGCTTTCCTAGTTTGGTTCTACTTTGCCCTTCAATGACACACTTCTTAATATCAATTCCAGCACTCTCAAGCTGCGTATATATATTTTTAACGAAGATACCATACGAAGGTGATTCATCCGTTGGATACATATTGCTCAACAAAAGTATACGAGGAGCCTGTCTGGTATGGCTCTGGCTTTCATTGTTTTTCATTTTTTCAACGCAACCACCGCAATGGAAAGCAGATGGAGCGAGTCATAACTGCGGCCATTGGTCTGGTGTCCTTTGACAAAAATAAAGCAAAATAAGAAGCGGCTGCATAAGATATCAATGTTGCATATGCAGCGCCGACACCTTGATACTTTGGAATTAATAGCACATTAAATAGTATATTAATAAGTGCACCTGACGCCTGTGTCACTAGTGAGTATTTCAACAAGCTTTCCATAATTAACCATTTACTGAGTAACGCTCGCATAAAGATGAAAAGCCCTGCAAAGATATGCACTTTTAATATTTCGGTGGCTTTTAAATACTCAGGCCCAAATATACTAATAATGCTTTGCGCCGCTAAAATAACGATGATCACAACCGACAATGCTAAAAAGAACAAATAGTCGTTGAGCTTTTGTAGCTTTTGCTGATAAGACGCTAACGATTCTTTTCTAGCTTTAAGCAACAGAGGAAAAAAAGATGTTACAACAATCGTCGGAATAAAATACCATATTTCAGATATCCGACTCGCTACAGAATATATTCCAGCTTCAGATTCACTCGCTAAATGACGCAGCATCACAACATCTATTTTCAAATAAACAACAGCCGCTATGCCTGAAAAAATAAGCCACTTTGATTGAGAGAGTAACGCTTTAAAATATTGATTATCACAACGTAAGTTAGTACTCCCGCCTTTAACTAGATAAGCAAAGCAATATGCAAAAGCTAAAAGAACAAACTCCAGTGCATACAAGTAAACCAAACTTTGCAGCTCTAAGTCTTTCCATACAATGAATAGCTTCCCCAAACTTATTAAGAACAATACCGACAACCTGACAACAGCCGACACTTTTGCTTGAAGTCTTGCTTGTAACCAAAAATCAATAACTGTACAAAAAGATAAAACTTGGGTCAGTGCAATGATCAATATCCAATAAGGCTCACGAAACTCAAGGGCAAAAGCCAATAAAACGAGTACTAACGAAGTGAGCACTGCACCAACTAGGCGACCTGTTAATGCAGTCCCCATGATTTTTGCTTCATCTGTGGGATGATTAATAAGTTCCCGACTAATTAAGCCACTTAATCCCAACACTGACAGTGGCGTCACTAATGTAACAACAGCAAGAATGTAACTATACTCACCAAGCTTGGCAGGTCCCAAATATCGCGCAATAACAATACTAATGACTAACGATAAAGGCATAGATACAGCTTTCTCAAGCAACAACCAATTAACGTTCTTTATTGCGCGTCTGGTATTTTGAGAGATGTTATTAAAGTTGAGCATGTTTAATGCTTCTACTACTCAATGCCGTCAATCACATCATAAACTTGTGACCACATATCTACCGTTCGATTTTTCTGGATCTTATTATTTTCGGAAATACTCTTCATAACTTGGTTCCGAATAGTAGAGTCTTGGATCAAATTGATCATATCAACTGTGGCCCTCTCTATGTCAGTCGATTCATTATATAACATGTCACTAACACCATAATCGTCGAGTAACATTTGATACTTATGACTCCAACCTGTCGCCATGACAGGAACGTCCTGTGATAAAGCACTGACAAGCCCGTGAAACCTTGAGCTAATAACCAATTCGCATTGACCAATCACCGACTTCACTTCATCTGCTGATTCAACAACAATCATAGGTACATCAGAGCCACACATTTCAATAACTTCCTGTGCCAACTTTTTATCCTTAACGCCTTCATGCAACAATAAAAATGGGGCCATTGAGCTTTCAACAGCTTTTTTAAGTAAGTTCACCATGAAGTGTTTATAATCATTTCCGTCGTCATTTTTTTTCATTGCAATCATCTTTTGATTAACAATAAAGCACACTTTAAATTTCGATTGATCTATAAGGTGCGTTTTTTTAGGATGATACCCGTTAGTAAAATCTGGCGCTTGCTGGATGATGGAGAGATCACTGACATTGGTCAAAAACTGAAACGAACGTGCTTCTCGTGCAAAAACCAAATCTGCATTTCGAGTGATTTTTTGCATCGCAGCTTGCAACGCTTTATCTTCAAATGGACCAAAAGCTTGAGGCAGCATAATAACGCGACGATTATCCCGCTTACCTTTAAATGCTTCAATATTAGACGCTAGCCTCTCATTGGCTTTTTTAGCTCCCCATTGGTCACCATAAGCAAAACCGGAGGCATCTATAATCACATCAACTTCACTTGGCAATATAATGCCAAAGATTCGCCTCAAATTACGGGGTAATAGCCTAAATAGGATACCAAAATCAAAGCCATATTTAGTGACTTTCGCTAGTTGCAAGAGTCCATGAGGTGAGCGTTGTTCGTAGCTAGCATTTGGAGCCATAGTAAACTTAACATGTGAATATCTACTTTTTAGTTGATCAATTAAGGCTACTAGCATTAGCTCCGCGCCTTTATTAGGAAAACCAATACCACGCACTTCAATAATTAACTCTTTTTTCATTTTTCCAATTGCTTTTCTAATGCCAGTCCCAACGAGGTCCAACTAAATTTTTCTAGGGCAAATTGCCGATTATTCTCAGCCATAAGTTGATAGGCCTCTTTATCTAACGCTAAAACTTCACGCATCGATTCACTTAAACTAACATCATCTAGTGATTTCGCACTGAAATAAGGTGTATCACCCATGATTTCGGCTGTTGCTGTTTCAACAACGTCACCATCGAAAGCGACAATAGGTAAACCTGATGCAAGTCCCTCTAGTATCGTTTGTCCTAGTGGTTCATATCTTGAAGACATAAGGAAATAGTCAACAGCCGCATAAAAAAGTTCCGGTGAATTACTAGGTGGGTATATCTTCACTCTGTCTTTCAAATCGAATTGATCAATGAGCTTTTCATATAAGGTCACTTCAGGCCCCCCTCCAACAATACAAAGAAAAGCCTCATCGATGCTACGCATAGCCTCTATCGCTAGAGCAAAACCTTTAGCCCTAACATAACGCCCAACACACAGAAATATTTTCCTATCTTCAGGTAAACCTAAACGCACTCTAAGCTGATTTTTTTTATCATCACTAGCTAAAACAAAGCGATCCAATGAAACGCCTGGTTTGGTCACCAGAACAGCTTCACGATTAGTCATATTAAATGGCGTTAACTGTTCCAACATATTTTGACTAAATATACTGACATATGGAACGTTGTTAATAGCTACTCTCTGGATAGCAGAGCTCCACTTCAATTTGAATTTTGCTCTTAGCTGTTGAGAATAGCTTGACGGCAGTTCAGACAGGTTCGCTTTAACATTTTGGTTTTTGACGATACCAGGAATCAGGTAAGTGAAGTGCTTAAAGCCTGCCAATAGTAATATCAAGCAGGTTTGATGATAACGGCAAACAACAATATCCGGGTTATGCTTCTTTCTTAATTGTCTGAATAGGCTTAACGGTTTAAACCAGTGATTTAAGAAGCGAATAATCGACTTACTTTTTTGAACTTGATAACGATAGATGGTCATCCCATCTTCCTCACTAACCAGAGGAAAAGAATGGTCACCACTAGTGATATCACTAGCTACAATAATAACGTGGTATCCCATACCAACATAAGATTGACCTAAATGATATAGCGAATTCTCTATTCCTCCGATATTTGGTTTGTATAAATTACTACACAGAAGTACTGTTTGATTTTTCACTGTCTATAAACTTATTCGGTAGGCGCTTTCAACAACATTATATTAATTTATCGCTCTATGATCTCAAAGTATTCACATGACTGAGCGCTAAAAAGGCCGCGCAATATATCATCTATGTATCAAAGATGCTAACGACTTCATTTTGAATTATACTCCGCGCACTTATGAATACGCTCACTACAACAACACCTCCTTCAAAGAGTTACCCTGAACATAGTTTAGTCTTTATGCTGATGGGTGGTTTCCTATTAGTTGACAGTTTGGTTGGCTTTATAGAAATCTATTTAGGTATCCACCTTAAAGTATCTCTTTTATACAAGTCCCCTGTTCTTCTCTTCATTCTTGTCGTTATTGCATTGAGGGATCTCCGGCTCTTTCTAGTCATTTTAGCTTTTATATTAACTTTCTTGATTGGTCCAATAATTAAACTGATTCAATTTGCAGATATAAAATCATTTTTCTTTGATATCACATTGTTTCTAAAGATGCTTAGTCCTTTTCTCTATATGAAGTATTTTATGCTGGTTGCCAAAGAAAGGCCTCATTTACTCATGAAGCATGGCCCAAGCATAATGTTGTTTAACTACATTGTTATCGTCATCAATATTATTTTAGGTTTAATGGGCTTTGGCTATTCGACATATTCTGGGGGGGGGGGTGCAAGCAACATTGGCGTTAATGGCTTCTTCAGTGCAGGAAATGAGCTAAGCGCTGTATTTATCGTTCTTTCGGCGTATATCCTGGTAAAGGCTATGCAAAAGTCGCTCTCCACCTATCTACTTTTTTGTCTATTCACCATGGGTATGGGGGTTCTAATTTCCACAAAAACATCAATTTTATCATCCATTTTACTCTGCATTTTAATTCCATTTGCAATGGATAGAAAAAGTGTACTTAAAGTTACTCCTTTAAAAATTATCCTGACAACAATCGCTTTTTCAGCAATAGTCTATGCGGCAATTTTATCTGTAGATATACTGAGAGAGTCAGGCCTTTGGCATCGCATAGAGTGGTTTTACAAGCAACATGGTCTATTAAGGGTCATATTATCTGGGCGTGAAATTTTCGCTCGAGACCTTTTGACAATCTATAGTGAGTCTAGTTGGTATGAACTTCTATTTGGGCTAAGTACTGCGACGTTAGATAACTTCTGGCTACCTCTAAAAGCTAGCGCTGAAATAGATCCTATTGATGTATTAGTAACATTTGGCCTATTCGGATTAGTTACAGCCCTAGCAATCCAGCTCTACTTGCTCACGACGGCGTTTCTATTTTGGAAAACAGATAAAAAATCTGTAGCAGCAGCAGGAATTGTCTCCCTAGTACTATTGGAGCTATTAGCATTTACAAGCGGTCATATATGGCTATCAGGCATGGTAGGCCCATTTATTGGCCTATTAATCGCCATGAATTCAACAATTAAACAAAAAAATCTATCTTGATATCCTCAATTCGTTAAGGAACTTTTCCCACTCACTGTTAGAGTTATTTAAAAGCATAGTTGCTAGTGTTTTAGAACCACTCAAATTCAGGTGGTCATCGTCACTGTAAACAAACGCCCCATTTATATAGGGACTGCAGTGGCCATCTTTACACAACAAATGCTCCATTCCTAAGGTCATCACATTCCCATGCCGATTAGCAATCTCGTCAATACGTTTATTTGCTGTGATAACTTTCTCTTCACTATTAAGCTTAGGACAACTCATACTAAGATTGTATTTTTCTCTTAGTAGAGAGGTTCTAGGAATATTGCAGTTATATTTAGGCACTTGACGCATTAATACCACTCTTTTATCCAATGCTGCATATTCTTCGATCAGTTTTTCAAGTTCGTCAAAATAATCTTTACCAAATTTAAGTCTTGTTTCCCACCGTTCAGCTATAATGACAGCGTCATAATTTAGCTTATTATTATTGAAATCTTCTTTCATTATTTGGCAAACTTTTATTGTTCTAGCTTTAGGATTATATATTTTCGTTGAGAACACCCCTGAGCAGTTATTGACGCTTTTAGCCACAATACTAGCTTCAGATTGTTCTCCGATAATGTCAAAAATGGAAGAATAGAATGAACCATGAGAATCGCCGATTAGTGCATATCGAGGCTTTTTACTCTTATCACCTATTAAGCATGGCCCTCTTGTATCATCTACACAGATATGCTCCTCGTTTAATATAAAAGAGTCTATTTTCAGCCCAAACCTATCAGGGACACCATCATTTCCAATAACAAAGAATGTCAGCATCATTACAGAGATAGTAGGAACCAGATAATAGTAAGAAATGGTTTTACTAAACCCTGTCTTAGTTGCCCTAAAAGGCATTTCAATATAACGCCAGCTCGCGTGTGCTAAAACAAACATTAATGGCACGACACACAAAAGTTGAATTGTTGTTAATACGTATTCCTGAGTGATATAACGAGTTATTGCTAGAAGTGGCCAATGTACTAGATACAAAGAAAATGAAATAAGGCCGACATGCCTGAAAATAGCAGTAGATAGTAACCTATAGAGCAAATGGGGCTTCGCTCTTTGTTCTTGATTAAAACCCGATAAGATAATCAAAGACGCCCCTAAAGTAGGTAGTAGAGCAACAAAGCCAGGAAACACTGTTTCCTCATTAATCCAACAAAAACTAACAACGAGTAGGAGAATTCCGATCAGGCCTAGCGGCTGTTGAAAGGTTTCTCGTACATTCATCCTCTGTGCATAAATAGCTACTATAGCGCCTAATAATAATTCACCAAATCTGGTCGGCATCATATAAAAAGCGATACTTGCCCCTCTTGGGCTTTGTACAAGAAGATGTGCTAACAAAAATGACGTTAAGAACATAAAGCCAATAAATAAAGCTCGATACGAACTAGTTTTAAGAAAACGCACCATCAAGACTAAAATAAACGGCCAAAAAGCATAAAACTGCTCCTCAACAGACAACGACCATGTATGTAGGAAAGGATTCTCTTCTGCTCTTGCTGAAAAGTAATCCACGCTTCTCATCAAGTATAAATTTGATAAAAAAACAACAGATGAAAGAGCCGATTTCGATACTAAAATCCAATCGTTAGGTAAATATATAAAAGCAGTAATGATCAGCGTAAAGACAGTATAAAAGAGAGCGGCAGGTATAATGCGCTTAACGCGCCTCATGTAAAAATCTCTATAAGAGAATTGCCCAGTCATTACTTTAGGATAAATGATGGATGTAATTAAGAACCCTGATATAACAAAAAATACATCAACACCCGTAAATCCTCCGGGTAGCCATTCTTTGTTTAAATGAAAAACTAATATCGATAAAACAGCAATAGCCCTAAGGCCATCGATATCAGTGCGGTAATGGTTCATGAAGAGCCTCGATATACGTCAAACAAAACATAAATAGGATTGCAGAGAAAAATCAACAATGTCAGCTTTACTGACGAAAGACTTGCACTAGTAGTACTAGAAATATCGAAACGACGCCGCCTAACATAGTCAACGCTAAAACGATTAATGAACGGTGTGGAGAACTTTTCTCCTCAGGGAATACCGGGGCGGCAAGAACTTCAAAAACATAGTCTTGTTTCACTTCGCCTAACAAGATTTTCTTTGTCTGTTCTTCAATTAAGCTATAAAAAATACTTTGCAGCTCTTTCACTTGCGTATTAGCTATTTGTTGCTGTAAGTAATCTATGCTGACACGAGCTTCATTAAGTTCTTTATCTGATATCGTTTTATTAAGCTCATCAACCAACCACGTAACCCACGTTTGAGATAAGTGAGGTGACAAAGTTTCCATGGCTATAATTAATGTTGAGTCGTTTGTTACCTCTCCAACCCTTAACATATCAATAAACACTTTGTAGCCTTCCCAACCAGTAGGAATTACGGCTTTTCCGGGAGGAGCTGATCGAGTCCAAACTTTATTCTCAATATCATAGATGTCCGGGTTAAAAACCAGCTTATCATTCTCGGCATCCCAAGCTTCCAAAGCTAGCAACTCAGGCAATAGCTCTTTCTCTTCGATAAAACGTTGAATAAACGCTCTCGATCTTAATAATGCTAACGCCTTACCCATTTTATTATCCGAACCACTCGGAAGAGAAAGCCCTGCAATACTAGCAATACCACCAAACTGTGATGCAATGCCAGAGAGCCCGCCGCCTTCTGACTCTGACGGAGCCAACAATACCTCCGCTCGGTACTTATTAGGAAGTGATAACGCAACATAAACAGCTATGACAGCGGCAATGGCTGTAATAGCAATGACCAACAATTTCCTTTGCCATAAAACGAGTAGCAAGTTGTCATTCTGTAAGTTAGATTGTGTCATATAGTTTCACGTCAGGATTTCAAAGTGGCGCTGAGTATATCGAAAAGCATTAAAATGTCGAAAAATATCTTTCAAACTCTAAACCATAAATTAACAGTCTATTTTTCTGCGAAAAGCAAAAACCTGTGAATCATTATCAGTACAGCTTACCTTCAAGCTATGTATCCAAGTTCTATAAGGGAGCTGCTCAATCCCTATTGTCTATTTTGGAGTAAAGTTACTTATTGCTGTTTCTTTATGAAGCGAGCTTTTATAACAGAGTTTGTTTCAACAGACTGCTCTACTATTGCCAGCCGTTGAATAACCCTATCCAATTTCACTTGCATCTTCTGACGTTCTATATCCATCATCAGGATCTTAATCATTGCCGCACCAAGCGCAACCAAGATTGGTATGACTGGAGGGTAACCTATACCTAAGAAGCTACCTACTAAATCGACAGACGAAGGAAAGAAGCTCACAACGAGAACTAAGACAGCAATTAAGAACCACCTAGCTGCAACCAGCGGAGATATATGGTCTCGCCTTGTTAAGAAAACTATAGTAACGCTCAGCAAAGCACCGATAAAAGCCGATATCATGTTTATATTAGTCATTTTTACCAGCCTCTATTAACTTATCACGATACTGTTTTTTATCAATCTGAAGTGATTTTGTTAAGCTTAATACTAATGTGTATAAAAGATAAGTGAACACAGCACTCCACGAATTAAATATACGAGAAATTCCATCTTGCCTTTCTTGCATTGACACTTGAACTTCTGACATTGATAAGTTCGCCTGCTTCATCATCAACAACACACCAACATCTTGATATTCCAACATTGTAGCTTGTCGACTCACCAGTATTGATAAAGCATTATGACTGTAAGCCCTAAAGCCAGAAGTAATATCTCTTATTGAAGAACCTGTCAATGTTTTGAAGGTACGCCAAGCGATATGCCTCGCCATACTCCCGCGGCTGGTGCACGAACCGACAACGAGATCAAAACCTTCATCAAGTCTAGAGAGCAAAGTTTCAATACCTTCAACATCATGCTGTCCATCAGCATCAATACAGACGACACGATCATACCCGTTTTTGTAGGCATAACGCATGCCTGTCTGAGTTGCCCTCCAAGCCCCCATGTTGACAACGTGGTTTAATACTATTGCTCCGTGTTGTTCAGCAACATCTACAGTGTAATCAGAGCTTCCATCATTAACAACGATCACTTCATAATCATAAAGTGCACGAATATCCGACAATACTGACGATATTGTCAATTCCTCATTCATCGCTGGAATAACGATAGCACACCTATCCATTACAAAATCGTTCCTTTAAATATCCGAAGTTACTTTCTTTCAATACACTGATTTACAGATCTATCAGCAGAATCGGGATAAATCCTAGCAGCTCTAGCTGCCAACCCGTTAGCAAACTTACAAAGTCCTTGTTCAGCTTTTAGGTTAGCAAGTAACAATAATACATCAGCCCTATCAGCAGGTTTACTCAACATATTAAGCGATTGTACGCCAACACGGCTAGCTTGTGGCACTCGGTTATTTTGTATTAGTACCTTTAGATAATGGATAACTGTTGTTGATTGTAAATGCCCCGTTTCCAAACCTATTTGCAACGCACCTTTATACCAATTTTCTGCTTTTCTAAATTCGCCTTTTTGTGCAAATAACGCACCTAGGGCACCATAAATCCGAGCATTATCTGCAGTATAAGTTAATTCATGCCTATAAAACCCTATAGGATATTTCCATCTTTCGACCCGCTCCATGAGCATAAAAGAAAATACAGATACTCCCCCTAGCATAGTAACAACTGGCAGCCACTTTCTATATTGTGCTAACTGATTTAATACAAGAGCTGCGATGATTGCCAAAAAAGTATTGGGTAAGTAAGCACGATGTTCGAACATTAAATCTGAAATAGGTATAAATGAAGATTCAACTATATGAGCAATATAATAGCAAAAAATCATTACCGTAATTATTGATCGCTCTCGACCGAACTTAACAGCAGCTCCTAAGATAATAATATGACCTATTAAGCTATACCAGGTTATATCGTCGCTCCAAGTATAAGGGGTTGAGCTATACTCCAAAAGCAAGGGAAACGGCACAAAGAATTTAATCATATAAACCCATAGTGCAGTAAGCTGATGTGTAAAATATTCCCACCGAGCTACACGATCTGCTTCTTTGGTGAATTCATCTATTCTTTGTATTACCTCCAACTCCAAGATAAAGTCGGCTAGCCATATTGATAAGAACGACAAAAATAAAACGACTATATATATAGGGAGCTTATACAAAGATTCTCTCTTGATCAGAAAAAACTCCACAACCAAAATAGCAAATGGCAAAGTCACAATATTTTGTTTAGAGTGCAAGCCAAGAAAAAAAGATATAAAACCCAATACTGCCCATAACACCCTGTATCTAATGACTTTAGTTGTCCTAAACTTTATATAAGCAATAATCCCAAAGACATAAAATAACGCCACAATTATAGCAAGTCGCTGAACGATATAGATAACTGCCTGACTATTTATCGGTGTTAGTAAAAACAACGTCATAGACATAAGAGCTATGTAATGTGCTTTACTTTCTTCAACTACACCAACTTTCATAAGCGACAACGTTAAGAAAAAAACAGCCCCCCCCATCAACAGGTGTAATAATACGTTCGTTAGGTGTAACGGGGCTAAATCCGCTCCAGAAATAGCATAGTTGATAGCGAAAGTTAAATAACCAACCTCTCGAAGTGGGAAGTACTCCTTAAGCAAAGAGATATCTATTGTTTTAATAGCAGGATTGTCAACAATCGAAGCAGAGTCATCCAAATAAAACGGAACATTCACCGATGAATAATAAGAAAAAAAGCAAATAGAAAGAACAAGCAGACTTAACGAAGGTATAGAGAAAATACGTTGATAGAACATATAACTAAAACTAAAACTCAAAAGTACAAAATCGACAAAATAAAAAACGGGCTCAAAGGCCCGTTTTATTTAAATCATATAAATGATTATGGATTGATTACTGTAACGCCTACACGGTCATTAGCAGTTAATACACGGTAGTTAGCTTCAACTTCGATATCATCTGCAGGCGAGTTGATAATGAATGTTAAATCAAGATCACCACTTCCATCAAAACCTTCAGCTGCTAGCGCTGCAGTTACCGCTGGAACGATATTAGTTACAGTACCTGCAGCTGCTGCAACATCAAGAATAACTGGACCAAATGAATCGCCTTCATTATCAAATGCAGTCAATTCAATCTCACCAGCAACACTACCGTCATTAGACAAACGGATAACTTGTGCAAAGTTAGGGCCGAATGGCATGAATGGTATATTGACTGTAGCACCACTTAATGTCCACGCACCAGCATTAATATCCTCACGACTAACATTACCAGTTGTACCAGATAGAACATAACGCACTTCTAGATCAGCGGAGAAGCTTTGAGCATTTAGTTGTGCAGGATTAGTTCCAGCAGCACCTTCTGGTAACAACGCGATACCAACATAACCACCAGGATCATTACCGGTTGCTACTGTAAGAACGTTATTTACAAGTGATGGTGCATCATTGCCAGTACCATCAGTAACAGCGCCATTAAGAGCCGTTATGTCAAATCGCGCAGGATCCAATGCCGGTGCAGTAGTCGCTGTACCCTCATTTAGAAGAAAATCCGAATCCTGAAGTGCCAGCTCTATTTGAGCACTAGTAACAGTAACATTATTCAATAACGTCTGAGCTGAGTTAATGCTTACAAAAAAGTCATCACGAGTTATGCTCTCTGGAGCTCTATTACTACCATTAGTAACAGCGCCCGCGTCGCTGGCAGCAACAAATTGTTGACGCATGAATTCAACATCGATGACAGAGTTGAATTGACGCTCTCCAGGAGGAACAGCATCGCCTAATACAAACTGACTTCTTACATCAGCAATAGCTCTAGTTGCAGCAACGTTGAAGACATTAGAACCGTTAGAAATTTGCGTTTGCGCTGCTAAAGTAACAACACCAGGGTTCACAACATCTTCTAAAGTAATCCCATTCAAAGGTAAAACTACCGGAGATGCAATGCTCGCTGTAACAGTTCCTGTTGCACGAAATGTAATTTCAGCGCTAGGTGCTTCTGCGTCAGGGCTATTAACAGCACTCAATAGTGGGAGGTTAGCATTACCTAGGTTTGGTGTACTACCTGAAGTCAACCTTGCACCGATTAAAGTGAAAGTAATTACGTCGCCTGAAGCAATAGCCGCATTTATTTCATAACCAGCAGAGACTACACCAGGAGAGCCAGCAACAGCTGTTACGCCTGTTACAGCAATCGTATTTGAATTACCTAACGCTGTCAGACCTTCAGATGAAATCCTGATACCACCAGGATCGCCAGAGGTCGGCGGGTTGATCAAGTTCGCAGTACGAGCAATTTGTTGTGCTTGTACACTACCAACAGCCGCTGCAGCAACCGTAATAGCTAACAAAGATTTTTTAAGCATAGAATGCATATTTTAATTTCTCCAATTTCATGAAATTGGGAATACAACAGTTACTTGTTATATTCCATTACTAGTTTTAAACCTAGCTAGTTTAAATGAACGACCGAATTGTTCATCATGAACTTACGATGTTCAATATCCAATTTTTATTGATGCACCAGCCTGTGTCAACATTTAATGTGTATTAAATCGGTATTAAATAGCTAATATCAATGTGATAGCGTCGTTTTACTCTATGATTCGAATATTTTCAAGCCCACTTTGGAAATCTCTCAGAGTTTTTTCCCATTGATCATTATTTTCGATAACTTTCGGCGTAACTAACATAACCAGCTCTGTTTTAGTTCTATCATTGTCTTGCCCTTTAAATAAATTCCCTAACACAGGAATGTTTGATAAAACAGGGACGGCATTTTCAGCATTAGTTTTATCTTCACTGATCAATCCACCAAGCAATATTGTCTGCCCACTTTGAACAACAACTTCGGTTGATAATGAACGCTGAAATATAGTTGGCGACGGGATAGGACTAACAACAGTGGTCAACTGATTGCTGATATCCAACTCAATATCCATAATAACTATTCCCTGAGCGTTGACTGTCGGTGTCACATTAGCTGAAACCCCAGTTTGTCGGTATTGAATACTTTGCGTTTGTCCGTTCACTCCATCAGTAATTGTTGCCGCAAGTACCGGAATATCTGTCCCAATATTAATATTCGCAGAAACACCGTCTCGGACAAGTAAAGAAGGGTTCGACAAAGTATTAACGAATGAGCTATCCTGAAAGAAAGAAGCCGTTATATCATTGGCACTCCCTAATGAATTAAGCACCAAACCACCGCCTAAACCAATGGAACCCTCTGTAATAACAGAAACATTCGAGCTATTTCTTAAAGCAAACTCAACACCAAACTGAAAATTGTCAATTAGTTGCACTTCTGCAATTAAAATCTCAAGCAACACTTGCTTTGGCAGGATATCAAGTTGCTCAAGTAAAGGTAGCAGTGCTTGATACCTATTAGCAGAGGTACTGAATATAATCGAATTGCTTCTATCATCAACAACAAAAGATACATCCTCTCCAGAAACAACCTGAGTTGCTGGTGCGGACTCCTCAGCAAGTTCTGCTGCGTTATTACCCGTTGACTGTTGATTAGTACTTAAGTTTTGTCCGCCAAGCCCTAACAAACCACCTATACTAATCCCCATGTCGGATGCTCGTGCATATCTAGGATTGTATACAAAATAACGTACACTCTCTCCACGTGCAGGTTGATCCATAATATTAGCCCAATAACGAACCCGATTTAGCAACTCATCTGATGAAGCAAAAACAGCAATTGAGCCAATATTATCAATAGGTACTAATGAAATGCCCTTACTGAGTTGCTCTGCTCCTATCGGTAACCCTTCTTGCTTCATCAGCTCTGTTGCTTTTTCAATAAAATCTGCCACCGGTAGGTATTTTAATGATAACAACCCAATATTTCGCCCTAAGTTAGCAGGGGTATCCAATAAATTCACTAATTCAACCGCTCGCAGCACATTGGCTCTATCACCTAAAACGAAAATCGCACCTTGTTCAAAATCAGGTGTGATTGTCGCGTCTATTAACTGCCTAATTGTCCGCTCTATGCTTATCTTAATACCATATTTTAGCGGTATAACTTGCAAAATTTGGCCAGCAGATGCAGGAACCGAAGCCGCAGTATTACCAATACCGATAATAGCTTTTGCTTTACTTAACTCTGCTTTGTCAATAAAAAACAAATTGTTATCAAAATCAATATTGACTTGATAATGCTTAAGTGTGTCTGCAATTAAACTAAATAATTCCCTTTTAGATAAAGGCTGTTGGATATTAAGTGTTAGAGTTGTAATGTCGCTTTTCAATGCATTGCCAACCACATAATTTGCTCCAAGCACTTCACCAAAAGCGTAATGCACGAAATCAACTACTGGCATATTGTTAGCAGCAAAATTAGCCTTTTCTGTTGAAGAAAAACTCTGAGATAGTTGATTAGTATTGTTACTTACGCGTGATGCTGATGATAAGGGTTGCAAGCGACTATAGGTTGACTGTGTTTCAGCCACATCGTCTGAGCCAACCTTTTCATCCTTAATAGTAGACTCGTTGTTCCCTTCTAAGTATGAAGACTCAATCTGATAGCGCTCTTCCGCTTGTTCCTTAGGCGATTGAGCACATCCATCGATTAGAGTTATTATCAATAAAGCCATCAATAACTTATTTATATTTTTCATCACTATCCATTTAACCGTTTAAATAAGGCGAGGCTTAACTCTCGCGCCCCATTGTTTAACTTAATTGAGTTCTCATCAACAGAAACAAGTTTATAGCCATTTAGAACATCATTTTCTTGTAACTTTTTATACTCTGTATTTCTAGTTTGATAGTTAACAACCTGCAAAACAGCAAACGTTGTATTCTGTTTAAAAATACCTACTAACCCGATTTGATGCTCGTCATCAAGTTCCTTAAAGTTAGGCTTTAGCTTTCTATCAACTCTTTTCTCTAATGCAGCAAGCTCTGCCGCTAACTCTTCAGCTGATTTTTCAGTTTTTACGACATCGCTTTCTTTAAGGCGCACAAAACGTTTAAATGACTCCCTAAGATCAGTAAAATCATCTTGAAAAAATACAGGTGAGTTGGGAACGACAACATTACTTACTTTATCACTATCAATGCTTTTGTTGCCTTGACTAAGTAAACTAACAACGGATATCCCTATCATACAAAAAATGGTTAGGGAAACAGCCAATAACAATTGATTTAATCTAAACCACGCCATTATTGATCATCCACAACATAGAGAACATTAAAAAGCATACTTCCTCTAGCGGCTCCTATTGTCCTACTTGTTACTCTTTGCCTGCGAATATTAGCACTTATTTCCTGCACATTAATCCAAGCACCAAGTTCCTCAACAGCTAAGTGAAACTTCGCCATCGCATCAAAATCGCCACTAAAGCGGAGATCAAATATGGCTCGCTCGGGCTGCCCTTCTTCAATTGACAACCATTCGGCACTCTCTACAGTTAAATTGCTCTTCTCGGCCAATTCATTTATCTGCCTCTGTACACTAAGTCTCGCATTTTGCGCTGAATCTGCTATCGGATAAAACTCCCTAGCCTTTTCCAAATATTGATTCAATGCTTCAAGCTCGGAATCCAATGAAGATTCAGTATCAAGAAGACGCTTACCTTTAACATACCTATTCGACTTAGTTTCCAATAATTCTCGTGACTCAGCTCTAGCATTATTAATGTACCCAAAGCCAAATTTAATGAGCATAAGTATAGCTACGAAACCTAATAATAACTGTTGTCTAGCCATCATTAGAATCCTCATTTTTGAAGCCTATAGCAATAGTAACGCGCTTGTTGCCAGCACTATTTCTTACAGGGGTTGAGAAATCAGCAGTTTCAACATAATCCAATCCTTGCACTAAAGCCAAAGCATCATTTGCATTTTCTGATTCAATTCGAATTTGCAACTTATTGCCTTCTAATACAATCCTAAGTATATTATGTTTACCTTCCATCAGAGCTAAAACTGATTGCCACATATTTCTGATTAAGACTTTATCACTGCTAATATTTGCTAGTGCCGACAAAGCCACAGCTTTTGTCTCCAGAGCTCTTTGCTTCTGAATGACCGATGACACTTCTTGCTGACTAATCTTTTTATCAATAGAACGATGCTGATATGACAGGGCAACTAAATCAGCGAGACAAAAGATTCCATAACCTAACAAAAGCCCTGCAATAATAGAGGGCCAACTAAACAATTTGTTAAGCTTAGGGATGTACTTCTGAGCTTTGGCTAATTCTCGCCATTGTTTACTTGATAGACCATTGAGTCCTTCAACTACCAGTTTACTATAAGACTCATTGGGAATGATATTTTCCTGTATATCACTACTAGCACCAATAGACATTAAAAAATAATCTGGGCTTGCAAAAGCCCCGCTTGCTACTGTGCTATATAAATTACCAGACAGCGAAGTACCCCAAACACAATTCCCGCCTCTATTCACTTGCAGTAATTGTGTTGACTGAATATTTAATAACCAAGTCTCTGGGAACCAAAAACACCACTGATTAGACACAAAATCTAAGGCAGTATTATCTAATTCATAGGTTTGTAACAAAGCATGATCTTCTTTAAAAATCGGAGGAGAAATAATATGAGCTTCATCTGATTCATTCACGAGTATTTGTCGTAGGTCTTTCTCGTTAGTTACAGGGTACTTTTTACTTGACTCCCGATAATGCTCCCTCCCTATCACAATCACTGGAAAAATTGTTTTCTCCAGACGCTCTTTATTTGATTCCACAAGTAAATTCTCTTCCAAGTGAAAAGCTTTGCCACTGAATAGGAAATACAAACGAGATGTAAATAGTGATAGCAGCCGACTATTAATCATGCTTATAAACTCAAACTTGTTAACAAAGATACACTTCCCAATTCTACAAAAACACTTTCTTCTCTAGTAATACTCAGCCCATTGAGCTTACCTGTCACTCTTATTCGAACAAAGTCACTTGGTTGGAGCGCCGTGTTCTCTCCAGAAAAGGCATTCAGTTTAGATAACACATTTTGATCAAACACGCCCGATTGCCTTGTTGAAAGTAAGGATTGTACATCTTCCTCAGGAAATAATTTAGTTAAAACGGCAATAGGAGATAAAACAGGATTAAAAAACTTTGTTGGGTAATAGGTAATGTTATCGTCGTCGCTTTTAACATTCTGCCAACCAGGTATTGCATTAACTTCTTGATTATAATGCATAAGGCTACCTCTAAAACCAGAGTTGACCGTACCATTCGCACTTAGCCCTTGCCAAGACAGCAAAGTATCTACAAGCCTGCGGTCTGCCACTGTACCTTGAGGTAAATTCAGGTATTGCGTTAAGAAACTAAATGAAGTAGCCAATGATAGTAAACCAGATTGATCTTGTAACTCTATAGTCAAGTTGTTCCGCTGTACAGGCTCACCATAATAGTTTAAACCATTTGAGCTTACACCGAGCTGATTAGGTGATAATGTTAATAGTTCATACTTAATACTTTCAGCTTGATTATTGATACTTACTAATAACTCTGCTTTTTCTTTTAAACGTATTGATGTATGAACCTGCTCACGCGCATCTTTACTCAACTGAACAACTAATATTAATAACATTGAGGTAATTAACAAAACCTGAATTAAAGCTACACCAGCTTGACGTGAAGTAATGAACCTCTTCATGACGACGTCTCTATATACCGATCAATGTATGCCGGTAAAAAGCCATCAATTGCCACTTCAAAGACTGACTCCTTTCCATCAATAATTATTGTTGTCTTGATAATTTCGGGGGTAATCAGTGTATCTTTACCACTATATAGGCCATACCATTGAGGAGAACCCTGACTACTTTTACTCTCATACTTCGCTTTTTCTATAAAGTTGGGCCAGCCATAATACTCAAAAACCAAATCATCAACATCGTTGAGTAGTACAATTGAGAAAATGTAAGCTACATTTTCTGGCTCATTTAAAACGGGACCGTCCTTCATAGACAGTTCACGATAAACAAGTTGTTTTTTATCTTGTCTTTCTTCTAGAGCAATTTCGAATAAAGCTGGATAGTCTGGATATTGTAAAGAATGAGAAGTCACTGAACGTAATATCCGATTCCCACCTTCAAAGTAATGAAATCCTTGTTCTCGATCTTTTACAACATAAGGTTTAAGATCTTTTAACGTCTTAAACAAAATATTCACACCTTTGCTTGCATCAAAAGCAGATTGATAATGTCCAAGCTCCGTTTGCCAATACCGACTGTATAACCCATACCCATAGGTACCAATAAAAGTAACCATCAACAATATGGTCATTGCAATCAGCACTTCAAGCAGAGAAAAACCTCCATCCCTTCTAATTGTCACGATATCCAACCCGTTACATTGAAGCTATAATCTTGCTCTTTGTTATTGTGCTTAACATTTAGATTAATACGCCAAAATAGAACACGCCTTGAACTATCAGTCGGTCCACTTGCCCCCAAAGGTCCTCTTTTGATTGGCGCTTGACGCTCTATAGTAGCTTGCCATCTATAATCAGCTCCCAACAAATACCCTTGTCCATCCAGAGTTGTTTCATTATCAGATGCTCTCCTCACTTGAACACTGATATGCTCTATTAAGATAGGGACATATGCATAATTTGTAATCGCTGATGTAGCATTTTGCTTACTCTTAACAGCACCACTAAATACAATAGTAGCGCTACTGATAGCAACAAAAAGAATCAATGAAGCAATCAGTACCTCAATGAGTGTAAAGCCGTTAAGTCTCATCATAGCCTTCTACGATTAAAAACCGGCGACTCTGCTCCAATACAAAGTACTGAATTGCCTGAATTTGGAAGACGCCAAGCTCGTTCACCTTAAAGGAAATGGGTGCGAAGGTCAGTTGTTCAAACCGTTGCTCAAAAATCAGTGACTTGTCTTCGGTAAATAGTTGGATACTGCCTTCTTTAACGACAATATCCAAGGGAGCTTCAACAATAAAAGCAGTGTTTGAGATTTTCCTGAATATACTGCGCAGAGATAATGTTTCTGCTTTCACTTTAAATTTCTGATGGGAATCAATGGCTAAACCAGAAACCAGGGCCACTGCCGTTAAGGCAATGCTCATCACGACCAATAATTCGATGAGTGTAAAGCCAGCTGTCCTTTTAGAGGTTGATATCATTAACAGACACTACACTCAATAGCATTGTCACCACAACACTACCGACTATCCCACCCATGAAAAGTATCAAAAGTGGTTCTAATACACTCGTTACTTTAGTTATCCACTGTTCAAACTCATCTTTAGAACGTTTGGCGATTTCTCCAAATACTTTACTCAAACGGCCACTTTCTTCACCTACTTCCAATAAAGAAACATAGAAATCAGGATAAATAGGCGTTTCACCTAACGAAACAGAAACGGCGGCACCTTTCTTAATTTTATCATTAGCTGTTCTTAAGCTCCGACTAATCACAGGGTTAGAGATATTGTTAGCGGCATGCCCAACAGCAGTATCTACTTTCAACCCAGAGTCCAGCATAAGGGACATAGCTGAGTTAAATCTAATACGTTCAATCTGTTTAATTAGACTGGCACTTACAGGAACTGTTAGCAACCAGCTGGCTATTTTAGTGCGCCATTGCAAATTTTGTCGATTACTATAGGCGAAGCCGCCAAGAGATATCATTACCAAAAACAACCAATGTTGATAATTGATCATCCAGTCACTAGCACCTAATAATATAGCTGTATATATCGGCAGATTATCTGACTCAGAAAATATACTCCCCATTTGAGGAACAATATAATTGAATACAAATAAAATACATGCAACACAAACAAAGAGTATTACCGATGGGTAGGATAGCGCTTGCATAATTTTCGCTTTCAACTCTTTTCTAAACTTCAAATCCTCAGATAGACCCAAAAAAACTTCTGGTAGTTTCCCTGACGTTTCACCTATAGAAATAAGATTCAAATAAAGAGCATCAAACAACTTCTCTTTCGTATCGAATGAGTCTGCTACAGATTTACCTTGTTTAAGATTTGATTGAATGGACTTAATTAAAAAAGCACTAGGACCACCTTTACTGCCCTTAGCTAGAATTCCTAAGCCTTTGTCTATTTTAACACCACTGGACAGCAATATAGAAAGCTCAGAAGTTAAAAACTCAAGATCAGCAAACGAAACTTTTGGTGTTCTAAAGCGTGCTAAGATATTGTCAGAATGCTTGGCTTCCTTAATATCTGCAATAAGCAACCCTCGATTCTTTAGTAAACTCTTAGCATCATTTATGTTGTCAGCATCAATCTCGGACTCTAATTTAACCCCTTGAGAATCAAACGCTTTGTAGGCAAATGTAGGCACTATGCGCACACCCTAAGTACTTCATCGATTGTAGTAAGTCCTTTACACGCTTTAAAAAGACCATCTTCAAGCAACGTCCTGTTTCCATTGACTTTGTTTAGTCGGCGAGCTTCTGGAATAAAATAATGATCTTTTGATAAGGCCCTAATACTCTCATCACAACGCAAGTATTCCATAATAGACATTCTGCCTCGATAACCAGAGTGGCTGCACTCCGGGCACCCTTTAGCTTGCTTTAACGTGATAGCACCAGGGTACTGCTCCAAAGAATAAACCTCTATTAACTTATCTTTATTCGGATGTTCTATACTGCAATGTGGGCATATCTTTCGCACTAATCTTTGTGCCATTACTGACACTATAGCTGCGTTTAGTAGAAACTCTTCAACCCCCAAGTCAACTAAACGTGTATAAGCACTTGGCGCATCATTAGTGTGAACTGTACTAAACACTAAGTGCCCTGTAAGCGCTGACTGCATAGCAATGCTAGCCGTTTCTTTATCTCGAATTTCACCAACCATAATAATGTCAGGATCTTGTCTAACAATACTACGTAAACCAGCAGAAAAATCGAAACCTATATCACTATTCACTTGAACTTGATTTACACCATCTAACTGATACTCGACAGGATCTTCAAGCGTGATGATTTTAACTTTCTCTGTATTCAGCTCATTCAAGAAAGTATACAAACTTGTTGTTTTGCCGCTTCCCGTCGGGCCTGTTAACAAAATAACCCCAGCAGTAGACTTCAAATCTTCAAGTATGCTCCGTTCGATATCTTGAGATAAACCTAAAGTTTCCAAATCATATTGCACAGCATCTTTGCGCAGAAAGCGCATAACGACACTTTCACCGTCATTCAATGGTAAGACAGACACACGAATATCTAGCTCGACATTCGCTGCTTTAGTCTCTATTTTACCATCTTGAGGTCGCCGCTTCTCGGCAATATCCATATTCCCGAGTATTTTAATTCTCGATATAATGGCGAGTTGCAACGCTGTTGGAATAAGGCCAGATTCTTGAAGGACACCATCCACCCTATAACGTATTTGGTATTTCCCTTTAACGGGCTCTAGGTGTAAATCTGACGCTCCAATTGTAAC
This sequence comes from uncultured Pseudoalteromonadaceae bacterium, assembly GCA_964640795.1. Taxonomy (GTDB): domain Bacteria; phylum Pseudomonadota; class Gammaproteobacteria; order Enterobacterales; family Alteromonadaceae; genus M269. Next base: position 81,231 of record CAZXIN010000013.1, read on the forward strand.
TCCTTTAGCAATTAAACCATTGAGTAAATTAACCGTAGGAGCTTCTGATGCAAGTTCACGCAGCTTATCTTCTTCAAGAAGAGTAAGTCCATCAGAGTCAATGGATTCATCATGCTCTCCTTGTTGAGTCTGAATATATTGTGACAGTTCTTCTTTATTGACCAGATGTAGCTTAAATTCAAGCTGACTAGCTAACAAATGCTGGTTAACATCCCAATTTAGAGGGTCTGAAGTGTAGCATTGCAATATGCCTTCGATTTGATGAGCAACCCAACCCTCATCATATAAAATTTTAATATCGATAGACTCAGGGAGAACCTGTGACAACTCCTTAAGCTCTTCTATCCTCTCAATATCAACAATATCAACATCTAGTAGCTGTTGATAAAGCGGCAGTAGATCTTCTTCCGACAAACTTCCCATATTAACAAGGAGCTTCTCAAGCCTACCTCCGTATTTTTGCTGATAACTTTTTGCTTTTTCAAGATCGACTTCTGAAACATTAAAAGCTTCAGTCAGTAATTGAATAATGTTCATTGATCAGAGGTAAGATCTTCATCCAAACCTTCACCACCTGGTTGATTATCCCTACCTAAGCTTTTGAGAGTGTAATAACCACCATCATCACCAGGGACTTGTAAAATGTAATCATTTCCCCAAGGATCAAGTGGTAGTTCTTTTTTAAGATATGGACCACTCCATCCCTTTTTGTCGCTCTGACGAAGCTCAGATAAATTATTCGGGTATTCACCAACATCCAAATAGTATGTATCTAATGATGTTTCAAGAAGCTGCATCTGTGCCTTCGCTGCCCCTTGTTTACTTTTATCCAGATTTCGAAAAAGATCAGGCGCTACCAGAGAGCCCAATAATCCTAGAATCACGATAACAATTAATAACTCTATTAGGGTAAAACCTCTTTGCAATGCAGGTATTCTTCGTTTCATCTTCAACTTTCTACTCTAAAACTTATTATTTTTTTTCAGGATCACTTAATCTAAAATTACCAAGCATGTATTTCAGTACATAATAATAGACAAGGAACCCTAAAACATAGAGTCCAAACAGGACACTTTCAGGAACGGCACTTAGTTCGGCATAAACACCAAAAGCAGCAAACACAACGGCCAACAGAATAATAGCACAGAGTGATTTTGTTGATGAAATACCCATTCGTAAGAAAATATGATGTAAGTGTTCTCTATCTGGCATAAAAGGACTACGGCCATCAGATAACCTACGAACCGTTATCGCACACATATCCCAAAAAGGAATTGCTATAACCCATAAAGCAGTAACTGGCTTAAACGCTGCTTGCTCTTGTTGAGAGCCTAATATTAACAGCCACACAACACTTAAGCCAACAAACATACTACCAGCATCGCCCATGAAAATTTTCTTTGCTTGACCACCCAGAATGCCTAAATTAAATGCTAAATAAGGGAGTGTCGCTACCGCTAAGATGAGAGGTAATTGTGAATAATAAGAACTATTACTTAACATTAATAAGCCTAAACTCACGAATGAAACCAAACTTAATGAGCCTGCTAAGCCGTCTATCCCATCAGTCATATTGAATGCATTAATAGCAGCAATGACAGCCAAAATAGTCATGGGGTAGCTAAACCATCCTAAAGTAATATCCGCAAAACCTAAAATATTACCAAATGACTCAATATGCAGACCTGCACCATAAACCATGATAGAAGAGACAAGCACTTGTGCGAAAAGCCTAACAGAGACCGCAAGTTCACGATAATCATCAAGCACTCCCACAAAAACGATCAGTGCAGAGGAAATCAAGTAAAGGTTTAATATAGGGCTTTGAGGATACAGAACTGTACAAGCAGTAAGTACACCAACAAATACGGCGATGCCACCAATAAGAGGAACTTCACCGATGTGGCGTTTCCTATTATTGGGAACATCAACAAGCCCAATTTTAAAGGCAATAGGCTTTATGACTTTGATAGCAACAAAGCTCGTAGAAAAAGCGACAATAAGAGAAATTAAGGCAATAGTCATTATTAAAAAAGCATCCTAGCGTTATAAACTGCCTACCGCGGCTATAGTAACGGCAAACTGATAAAGAACTTGTGAAACATTAGTCCATAAAGTGAGGTTATCGGTGTGACCAGAGTCAAACGGGACAACTATTGTATCACCGGGTTGTACACTAAACTGACTCCCTTCACCACTGAACCAAAATCTTCTAGATTTAGAAGGCGTGACGACAGAGCCGTTGGCCCGAATGATATAGACTTTATCGGTAGCTGCCAAGTCTCTATAACCACCGCTTGTTTGAACGTATTCCTGAAAATCTAACGATTCATCAAAAACGTGCGAAGTCGGCTGGTAAACTTCACCAATAACGTTGACAGTCCGATTAACAGCAGGAATATATAACCTATCCCCATCTTGTAAATTAATATCAAGATTCCCATTTCCTTTAACAATCTCATCAACTTGCAAAACCAATCGTCCAATAGCCTGAACCCTTGAGAGATCTCTTAGTAACACACGAGCATCTGCATAGCTAACTAAGCCTGAGGCATTTTTTCTCAAACTTTGCGAAGCCACTTCTTTTCTTAACTCTTCAGCCAATTTGCGTATATTCTCTTCTTCTTGGGCCTTCAGAGATTCGCGAGTGAACACAGACGCTGTAGGATTAGCAAATGATGTTAATCCGCCAGCACGCTCTATGAGTTCAGATAAAGATTCACCTCGTTCAATAGTATATTCTCCAGGAAACGTAAACTCCCCTTCCAATACTACTTTTAATTCTTCTTGCCAATCTGGAACATTAAACACATTAATTCTATCCTTGCTCATTAATACAACAGTTTCATTGCCTTTCATCACATTTGCAGGACTAAAACTAATATGATTAATGGATGCTCGGCCATCAATGCCGAGAACAGTCTGAGTTATCTCTGATTTAGCGCCATATGCCGATTCAGCTAACCCACCTGCTGCCTTAATAATATGCCTCACACTACCATTAACAGGTAATGGGTATACGCCTGGGTATTTGACGGCACCGGCAATTTCAACTAATTGCAACGGTTCCCCTGACCCACTTTGTTCTCTCAACTGCTCCATCAAAGGTAATAGCAATCGGTTTCTAGAAAACTTAGCGTTATCACGATAGCGAATTAGTTGGTTTCTCTCAGACTCAGTCAGAGTAATTAAAGCAGTAGAAACCAACTCTTCAGGTTCATCTTCGGCAAATAAATCAACTTCAGTTTCGGCTTCAACAACGCCTAACCGCTCCCAAAAAAGTTTTTCCGTTATAATATCTTGCAGCTGTGTTTTATCTCGTTTGTCAGTATCTTCACTACTCAGTGCCAAATCATCCAAAGTACTACTCACAAGAGATTCAGACTCATTTTTAGAAAAAACAATCACTTTGTCGTTTTTTTGTAATGTTAACGGAGGAGTAATACGTTGATACAACTCATTCAAATCAACTTGATGTACATCTATATCACCAGATAAGTCTCTATTACGAACAACGAGTGCATAATCTAGATCAGCTTCTGGTAGTAAATCTTGTGTCCGACTGCCAAGTAAATCTAATAGCGTCATTCCAACTTTTATTTGGTACTTCCCTGGGCGACTCACCGCACCAATTAAAGTCACAGAATCACTAACAAAACCGGATATTGAAGGCACGACTATCTCATCACCATTCTGAATTTCTGATGAGACATCTAAGTCTAGTGTCAACTGCACTTTGCCAGCTCTGGAGTATCTTGTTACACCAATGCCTGCCGAATAACCATCTGGCATAACTCCACCAGCCAATGCCATAACTTCGTTAAGCTTTGTTTCATCTTTTAATTCATAAATTGCAGGTCGACGTACTTTTCCTGATATAGAAACGCTGCTCCCTATAGATGGGATAAGCACAACATCACCCGCCTGCAAAATGCGGTCTTGGGAATTGTCTCCCTTAATCATAAGATCATAAAGATCTAACGTTGTGATTAACTTACCTGCGCGTTTTAACTGAATATTACGTAAAGAAGCGATATCACTTAAACCACCGCTAGCAATAATCGCATGTGTAATGGTTGACAACGAACTAATAGTGTAGGCACCTGGCTTGAACGCTTCCCCTAATACAAAAACTCGAATAGAGCGCAATGCGCCCATGCTGACACTAACCTCTGCACCGATAATTTGCTGTTCAACACGATCAGCAATTAACGCCTTGACTTCACTAAATGTCAGACCGTTAACTACGATAGGTCCTAACTCAGGTATGGTGACTTTACCTTCACGATCAACTGGCAATTCGTAACTCACATTTTCCTTGCCGTACATTTGTATCGTAATCGAATCGCCTGGCCCCAAGTAATAGTCAGCAGGAACAGGCGTGTCATAGGTCGGTGAAACTGTAGAAGGAGCATTTGCAAACAACTCATACCCAAAAGGCTTAAGCTCTTCTTCTTCAACTTTCAGAAACTCTTCAACAGGGTCAACTTCAATAGGCTGACCAAATTCATCAAATTCTGTCCCTCTAGGGAATTGACCACTTTGAAAATCAGGTTGTTGTAACTCGGAGGGCTGTGTAGACGATGAATTACCAAGGAGTTGCGAGATATCAACACCCGCTTGTTTAGCTAAAGCTTGCTGTTGCTCGCGCGTCAGGTTTTTAAGTTGACTAAGCTGCGCTTGGGATATGTTAGGTATATTCTGTGCTTGAACTGCATAGGCCGAAAAAATCACACATAACAGCACAAAAATACGAAAACCTAAATACGGCATATTAAAAAGACTCAATTGACACGACCAAAAAACAGCGCATATTATACCGGATAACGTGATAAGCAGCCATTCTAATTTTCATGTAAGTTGAGATAGCAAAACACCATTCATATAACGAACCAAACTCTTTAAGCTCTTGAAATAAAATACAAATAGAACACAAATACTAATAAATATAAAAAGTACTAGATGAATGGAATCTTAATAGGTAACGCTAGGAAATATCTGCAATAAGTAACTGAGGCATAATATGTAGTATATTTTGCTCGATGAATTAAAATAGAATAATACTTACAAAGCCGAAATTTACTGAAGCTTGAAAATGATCAAACTCTATTTTTCAACAAAAACAATTCCAGCATTGTCCAACCTTCCGCTAGTAGAACGACTGGAGCGGATGCAACAAGCACAGAAAAAGCTCGATAAACCAGAGATATGGTTTCTTAATTTGCTTAAATTAATTATATTAGTGCCTATATTCATATTTATATTACAAATTAGTAATAATTGGGTTGCTATGATTTGGGCTGTTTTGGTTGCTCTTGCTTACCCACTATTACTTCGGCCATTTCAATATGGTTTATGTGCAAAATATTTAGAAGACTAACGGAGAATCTACACATGCTCACCATCCTAGTCACCGGAGGCGCTGGATATATAGGAAGCCACACTGTATTGCAATTATTAGAGGCAGGAAATAATGTTGTTGTCCTCGATAATCTGAGCAACTCATCCATGGAATCGATGCATCGAGTTGAGGAGCTTGCAAATAAATCACTGACATTCGTTCAGGGAGACATCAGAGACAATGATGCATTAACCAAAGTATTTAGTGAATATGATATCTCATCTGTTATCCATTTCGCGGGTCTAAAAGCCGTAGGCGAATCAGTGGAAAAGCCCTTGGAGTACTATGAAAATAATGTTTATGGAACCATGACTTTATGTAAAGCGATGGCGAAATCTGGTGTCAAGAATTTAGTGTTTAGCTCCTCAGCAACAGTTTATGGAGATCCGATAGCGCTACCATTACGGGAAGATATGCCTACGGGGCAACCTACGAACCCATATGGCATGTCAAAACTGATGGTCGAGAATATTTTGAGAGACTTATTCGTAGCTGATAGTAGCTGGAATATTGCTATTTTACGTTATTTCAATCCTGTAGGAGCACACAAATCAGGCCGCATAGGTGAAGATCCAAGCGGTATCCCGAATAACCTGATGCCCTTTATTACACAGGTAGCTACTGGACGTAGGGAAACTTTAGCAGTGTATGGAAATGATTATGAAACTCCTGATGGAACAGGTGTCCGTGATTACATTCATGTTGAAGACCTCGCCGATGGTCATTTGAAAGCCTTAAACAAATTGGAGAAAAACTCAGGACTTGTTACCTATAACTTAGGAACAGGCCAAGGGTATAGTGTTTTGGACATGATAAAAAGTTTTGAGCAACAAAGTGGCAAAAGCATTAACTATAAAATAGTCGATAGAAGAGCTGGAGATGTAGCCTCATGTTATGCGGACGCTGAACTTGCAGCAAAAGAATTGGGTTGGCAAGCAGCTAAAGGTATTGAGGATATGTGCGCCGATTCATGGCATTGGCAATCTAATAATCCTCATGGATATAATAAAGCCTAGTTATTCAAACTAACAACATCTGAATATATAACAAGGCCACTTAACTTAAGTGGCCTTTTTGCTGGAGTCGAAGCAACAGGAGTGTCCTACAAATCTTCTAAATATTCGTCGAACTCTTCGTCAATTTCGAAATCATCTTCCAATGTTTCAACATTACCATCCTTCACCCTAAACTCTAGATCTTGGAAATAAATCTCCCTAACTAAAGCGTATGGATCTAACGAATTATTTATCAGTTGCTCTTGATCAACTAAACTAGCTCTTGATTCCAAAGCTTTTATGCCTACCCGTATAATAGAGACATAAATATTAAGATCTGCTAAAGGGAAGTACAAACTGTCTATTGTATCTCCTGCTAAACTCCTTAACTCAGTAGGACCAAGACCAGGAAACATCAAGTAAGGCCCTGTACCTATCCCCCACACACCAAAAGTTTCACTCAACTCTTCTTCTTTTCTTTCAAGGCCAATACGATTAGCAACATCTATCGTACCAAGTAAACCGACCGTCGAGTTAATCACGAAGCGACCAAGACTCACAATCGAACCTTCAGGCTTACCCTGAAGCAAATTACTCACTACACTAGCAGGCTCCTCAAGGTTTTCTGCAGCATTTAGCAAGCCTTTGCGTATAGGGTTTGGCGTATACTTAGCATAAGTAACAGAAACAGGCCTTAGTAAGTACTTATCAAGATAATCCCAGTTTAAGGTCCAAAATGCTCTGTTAACAGATTCGAACGGATCACCGTTAGATTGATTTGTCTCTTGCTCCACTTGGTCATCCACCTTATTAGCGGCACACCCTCCAAGTAAGAGTGACGTTAGCAATAATAAGGTACTTAGTTTTTTCACAATAGCTCCTGATCTATAAGAATAGTTTTAGATATCTGATTTCCTTTAACAACGTCTGCAATCACTTCCCCTTGCATCTCTCCAAAAGAAGTTGCTACGTTTTCATCTAACGATATTCGAGCGATGAGCTTAACCTGCTCTAATTGAGTCAGGTTATAACTTGGGATCATTGCATTGGCTTCAGATAATTCGACATTGAGTGGAAACTGCGTCAAAGGCATTTTCACTACAGCTGCTGGCATTTTAACATTGCTTTTATTGTCTTGCGCAAAAACAAATAGAAACGCTTCACTTGGTAGCTTCTCACGTAAGTCATCAGATAAATCAACACTAATACTAAAACCTGTTTTAGCTGTATTGTCTTCTGCTTGGGCGTCTTGAAGCTGGCGTTGAACTAACGCATAAGATGGATCATTGGGGTCAATAATGTTAGCCAACATTTGCCAACAACGCTTAGCCAGCTCAGAATCACCTAATGATGTCGCCGCAACTGCCAATAACCCCCACGCTTGCTGACTTTCTGGCTTTTCGTTAATTACTCTCAATAACCAATCTTTTGCTTCAACTAAACTAAACTCATCACCTAAAGTGATTAAAACTTGGCTATAAGTCATCATAGCATCTAGATCAGACTGGTTAATTGATAGGGACTTCTTCAGTGCTTCCCCAGCTAAATCAGGCCGTTGTAAAGCCATGAAGACTCTACCTAGCATATGCCAACGGCGATCATCAGTGGGATTATCAATTAATGTCGTTCTAAGAACTAGGGCAACTTCTCGTAACTCAGAAACACCAATTGAGTCAGCAGATGAGTTCCCCAAAGCTTGTTTTAAATCTTCGGCATTAGCCACAGTCTCATGCCAATGAGTGATTTTAGATAGCTGATTAACTCGCCAATATACGGCAGAACTTACGATGACACTTACCACAATACCGACACTTACAATCCATTTTATTGGAGAGTTAGCTTTTATAGGTTGGGGCTCTTGTGATTCGCTTACCAGAGCGACTTTCAGCTCATCCTCTGCCAATGCCAATGCATCTTCGGATAACAAACCTTGCTTTATTTCGTCTTCTAGCTCTCGTAAACGCTGTTTAGTCAGCAGCACATTCAATGCTTGAGAAGAGGCTTGTTTACGTTTTGCGACCCGCTTCTCTCTCATTACTGGCAAAAATACAAAGAGACAGGCGGCTAATAACATTAAGAATGCAGGTACAACAAAAGAAAATGTCATTTATCATTCAACCATTCATTAGCTTTTTTAAGTTGATCATGATCGACATTTACTTGGTTTTTCTTACCGAGTAAGAACATGAATAGAGCTCCACAAACAATAAATATTAGCGGTAATAGCCACAACCATAACGTGACAGCAGTAACAGGTGGTTTGTAGTGAACAAAGTCGCCATAACGTTGTTTCATATAATCTATGATTTCAGCTTTACTTTGTCCTTGTTGGACAAGTTCGTAAACTTTTAAGGTCATATCTTTAGCAACTACAGCATTAGAGTCTGCAACATTTTGGTTTTGACATTTAGGACAACGTAACTCATTACCTAACTCAATAAATAACGCTCTTTTATCCTCATCATCAAAAGCAAAATTTTCTTCAACAGCGTACGAGGCTGGTATCACAAAAACAAAAATAGAACTCAATAAGAGCACATAAGGTATTCGGAATTTAATCATTACTCAGCTTCTAGTTCACTATATAGACGGGCAAACTTGCTTTGCCAAACACGTTGATTCAAATCGCCGATATGGTGCAGGCGGACACGCCCCTTTTTATCAATCAAAAAGGTTTCTGGCGCCCCTGTTACTCCCAAATCAAGAGAATAAGCACGATTTTCATCCAGCATATTAAATTTGTAAGGGTTACCCAATGACCCAAGCATAGAGGTTATTTCTTCACGTATAGTTTCAACAGGTTTAATACCGAAAGCAGGATCGTTATCTAACTCATGGTATAGCCCAATAACACCAATACCTTGATCTTTCAACTTAGTTAGAAACGGTAACTCAACAGCACAAGTTTGACACCAAGTTCCCCAAACATTGATTAGGTTAATGCTCCCGTGTAATGATTCTGGTGTATAACGTATCGACTCATCCATAACATCAACCAGATTAAAATCAGGTAACGGTTTATCAATAAGGCTAGAACGCCTTTCTGAAGGGTTAGAATACAATCCACGTAACAAAAATACGGCGGCTAGTAGAAATACACCCAATGGCAGTGCAAAAACAGCTATTCTCTTCATTAAACAGCACCAACCGCCTGATTATCGCTTGATTGAAGTGCAATCTTTGAATGTTTGGCCATACGATAGCGTTTATCTGCAATAGATAACAAGCCACCTAACGCCATTAAGAAAGCACCGGCCCAAATCCAGCGAACAAAAGGCTTCACATAAAGCCTAAGTGCCCAGTCTCCATTAGAAAACTGCTCACCGATAGCAACATACAAGTCCCTAGTTATGCCAGCATCAATACCAGCTTCTGTCATCACTGTCCTTTGTACAGGATAGAAACGTTTCTCTGCAATTAAGCCAACTTCAAATTTACCATGTCGATAAACCTTTAATTGTCCCAAACTAGCACTATAATTAGGTCCGTTTGCAGATGTAACACCTAAAAACTCAAACTCATACCCGGCTAACTCTACTCTTTCATGAGGTGCCATACGTACATCTTTCTGTTCGCTAAAATTGGACGTGAGTGTAATACCCATCAAAGCAATCGCAAAACCTACATGGCCTAACACCATGCCCCAATGGCTCCTCGTCAAATCGTTCAACTTAACAACATTCATGTTATTACCTAAACGTTGTTTAATCTCCTGAATCGTACTAACCAGTATCCATACGCTCAACGACGAACCGAGGATCGCTAGATAAGTCACTTGATCAAAACTAAAATTGATGAGGAATGCACAAGTCAACGCCAGAGAAAAAGCCACAAGCATTTGATTTTTCAACGCACTCGGCGCCTGTTTCTTCCATCGAGATAAAGGCCCGACTCCCATCAAAAAGACAAAAGGAACGATAAGGTAGGTAAACATTTGATTAAAGAAAGGTTGGCCTATAGAAATAGATCCTAAGCCTAACTCCTTATGAATCAGAGGCAAGAGCGTCCCTAGCAGAACAACCAATGTGGCAGCACTGAGTAAAATATTATTCCCTACAAGCATAACTTCGCGAGAAACCAATTCATATCGGCCCGAACTTCTTAACTCCGGCGCGCGTAATGCAAAAAGCAACAATGAGCCACCAACAACCAATACAAGTAACCCAAGGATAAACAAGCCCCGCTGTGGATCACTAGCAAAAGAATGAACAGAAACAATAACTCCCGATCTCACGAGGAATGTGCCCAGCAAGCTCAGTGAGAAAGCAGTTATAGCAAGCAGCACTGTCCATGCTTTAAATAATTTTCGTTTTTCGGTAACAGCAAGTGAATGCATTAACGCCGTTCCGGCAAGCCAAGGCATAAAGGAAGCGTTCTCTACAGGATCCCAAAACCACCATCCCCCCCAACCAAGCTCGTTGTATGCCCACCAACTGCCCAAAGCGATACCAACGGTTAAGAAAGACCATGCTGCTATCGTCCAAGGCCTAGACCAACGAGCCCATGTAGAATCCAACTGACCAGAAATAAGTGCTGCAACAGCAAAAGCAAAAGCAACAGAAAAACCAACATAACCCATATATAACAAAGGAGGATGGATGATCATGCCAAAATCTTGTAATAATGGATTCAAATCCCGACCATCTACAGGGTAAAACGGTAAAAGCCGCTCAAAAGGATTGGACGCAATTAGAACATAGAGATAGAACCCAATGGCAATCATACCTAAAACAGATAGCACACGTGACACCATAGGCTTAGGTATACCTCGGCTAAAAATGGCTACAGCAACAGTCCAGATTGAAGACATCAATAGCCATAATAGAAAAGAGCCTTCATGCCCTCCCCAAACAGCAGTGATTCGATAATGTATCGGTAATTGGCTATTAGAGTTGCTTGCGACATAAAGCAAACTGAAGTCGTTCACAACAAAAGCATAAGTTAGGCTAGCATAAGAAACAGCTGTAAATAGAAAAACGCCGACGGCAAGCGGTTTCGCCATTGCCATCAATGTCGGATTATTAGTTTGTGCTCCCCAAATAGGATAAACCGCTAACAACATAGATAACGCTAAGGCCAGCAGCAGGCTAAAATGCCCTAATTCAACAACCATAATTAGTAACCCGTATTATCAGGTTTTACATGCTTGATACCTTTCAATTTCTCAGCCATCTCTGGTGGCATATATTCTTCATCATGTTTGGCTAACACTTCTTCAGCACGAACTCTGTTAGAGCCCTCCAATATACCTGTAATAATGATGCCTTGCCCTTCCCTAAAAAGGTCAGGCAAAATACCTTGATAACTTACAGAAACAATGGGACCGGTATCAGTTAAATCAAAAGTTACGTCAAGCGAATCATCATGTCTTTTAACACTGCCGGGTACAACCATACCACCAACTCTCAAGCGCTGGCCTGTTTGTGGGATAACGCCATCTTTTCCATTTATCACCTCTGACGGAGCTAAAAATAAATCAATATTCTGATTCAATGCGTACAACATCAAACCGATAGCACCACCAACCAAAAAAATCATCGAACTAACAATGGTTAAACGCTGTTTACGTCTAGGATTCATCAGAATTTTCACCCTTTACTTCTTTATCAAGCTTTCGCTGCGCTTCAATACGCTTTTTGCGAGCTGATTCATTCAATATCAATGTAAACAAAGTGCGCTTCTCTTTTCGTGAGTGCACAACAAGTACGATAAAACACAGCCATGTTATCAAGAAAGAGGGCCAGACGTACTTCGCGTACCCTCCCATTTCTAAGAAAGCAGAAAAATTATCAAAGTGCATGAGATTCGCCTTCTGCCAAACGAACAACCCAAGGTCGTTTAGACTCTCTACGCAAAATTTCGTTTTGTAAACGCCTCATTATTACATAACCACATAAAGCAGCCATTCCTAAAAGACTAATCAATAGTGGCCATAACATAGCTGGGGCAATAGACGGTTTGTCAAACTTTGTAATTGTTGAACCTTGATGCAATGTATTCCACCATTCGACAGAGTAATGAATAATGGGTAAATTTACCACCCCAACCACAGCAATAATACCTGCTGCTTTACTACCTTGATCTTTATCATCAAAGCTATTGTATAGCGCCATTACCCCAAGATAGAGGAACAGTAAAATAAGTTCTGATGTCAATCGTGCATCCCAAACCCACCAAGTTCCCCACATGGGCTTTCCCCATACAGCCCCTGTAATCAAAGCAATAAAAGTCATTACGGCACCTACCGGTGCCATAGTGGCAACTGCCATATGAGCTGTCTTAATCTGCCAAACCAAGCCAACAAAGGCAGCAATCGCCATACCGCTATAAACTCCCATAGACAACATAGCGCTAGGTACATGTATATAGATAATGCGAAATGAGTCACCTTGCTGATAATCAGAAGGAGCAAAGGCTAATCCCCAGATAGCTCCTATGCTCAAACCTAAAAGTGCTAACCACCCGAACCACGGAATTAATCGCTCACACAAGTGATAAGTTACTTCAGTTTTAGCGTATGGGTGCAACCATTTCCACATAACACGTTATTCCATCAATATTGACTAATTTTAAGCGCAAGCGCAGTAGCTAAAGGACTAAATGCCAACGCCAGCAATGTCATAGCTCCTATAATAGCAAGCTGCCCTGTATAGGGTAAGTTTAAAGAAGCCGCTTCTACCGCTGATGTGGCAAAAATGAGCAACGGGGTAAAAATTGGTAACAATAAGAGTGCCAACAATACTCCGCCTTTATTCAATCCAACCGTTAATGCGACAGCAATTGAACCCACCAAGCTAATTAAAGGTGTACCCAACAGTAATGTCAGCAATAACGCAAAATACATTGGGTAAGTCATGTTCAAAAACAACGCCAACAGCGGCGATATTAATAACAAAGGCAAAAAACTTGTTCCCCAATGCATAGCCACCTTGACTAGTGCGGCAAGGCTCTGCGAGCAACCACTTAAACTAATTTGCTCCAACCACCCATCACGAAAATCATCACGAAACAGTCGTTCTAACCCCAACAGAGAAGATAATATAGCCGTTACCCAAATTATCCCCCCAGAAACCTTTTGCAAAGTGACAGGGCCTGGCCCTATACCCAAAGGAAATAAGCTAACAACCAAGACACAAAACACTAGAGGTTGTAACAATTCGGAGCGCTGTTTATAAGCTAATGAGAGATCACGCTTTGCAATGCTAATCAATAAGCTTCTCATAATCGGTATGCCAAAACCAACCGATGGATAAGCGTGCGTAACTCAGGCTCCTGATGAGACGTCATGACAACACTCCCACCTTTTTCAATAAAATCATCTATTTTATTATTCAACAATGCGATACCTGTGACATCAAGCGCTGCATATGGTTCATCTAATACCCATATAAGTGCTTTTTTGATCCATAGCCTTGTCAGAGCTACACGTCTCTGCTGACCTTCAGACAATTGTCCAACAGGTAAATCTTCCAACCCGATTAATCCAAGTTCTCCTAGAACATCATAAGCTGAAGTCATATGAACTTGATTAAGTGACGCCCAATACATGACATTCTCTATTGCACTAAGCTCCCGATTCAGACCGGTTTTATGCCCGACATAGATCATGTTTTGGTAAAAGTGATGTCGTTGCCTGCCAAGAACCTTTCCTTGCCACTCGATATGCCCATCAGAAGGAGGAGACAAACCAGCTAGGATACGGAGCAAACTCGTTTTCCCAGCACCATTAGCACCTTCAATATACCAGCATTGGCTCGGTGTAATTGTTACCTGCAAGTCGTCGAAAAGTAATCTGTCACGCTTAACACAACTTAAATCTCGACCTACTAACAAAGAAGATATACTCCTAAAACATTATTTATCATTATCAATAACGACGAAAATTATATCACGCACTCGCCGTTAGCCCCATAGTCATCAATGAATTAAGTGTCCTTTGAGACTTCCCATAGATAGCAGTGAAGTTACCCTGAGCCACATTCATAATACGCTCACACAACAAACTCATGGCAACACGGATTCAAAATCACTTAAAAGTATCAACCTCAGAGTGCCGATAGAAACCTCGATCTGACTAGAACGTGTTGTTCTTTGCTGTCCAAAGTATTCGTCATAAAGGCTTCTTGCTCTTTGTTGTCTACTTTTGACTTATATTTTTAGGCCTACAAGCATGCGCCGCAATCAAAAAGCCTTTATTTGGAGCAATAATCTACGCAGCAAAGACCAACACAGTCTAATTTAAAGCATTTTTCTTCACTTGAATCATGCTTTTCCTAGTGATTTGAGTATACACTAGCTACCTTATGTCAGAGTTAATAGCACCACAACAACAGCTTGCTGCAGCGATCAATCAACTCTCTCAAGGGTCGTCGAATAATCGACTAACACCTGAAACTGTCGATGTTCTCGTGCGCCAAATTACAGGTAATCAATTAATACTTGTCAGTGGCAACAGAGAAGTGTTGCTTCCTAGACAACAGCTTATTGGAGAACTTCGGGCAGGGCAGACCTATCAGGTCGCACTGACACAGAACCCCAGCAGCCAAACTTCTAACGAATCAAGAGCAGCTTCGCCTCAACAGACTCTGAGTTTTTTTACACGCACCAATTTAAGCCTAGATATCCCTCTCAGTAATAACCAAAGTCAATCGTTAATTGCCCAATTGCCGATCGTTACTCAGCGGCAAATAGCCAACGCATCTCAAGTAATCAATGCGAGAGTAGTCGCCACCACACCTAATATATTGACCCTAGAATTGAGCAACCTGACACCATTAGGTGTTTCAACACATTCCAGCTCACCTCTCCAATTAACTCTGGCAACACCAAATACTCAACAGAATTATACACAAAACCAATCCGTTCAATTGCGTCTGACGTCACAAAATAATCAATTAAACGTCACGGTCAGTGCGCCTAGAACAATACAGCAGCTGCCATTAAGCTCAATCCAACCAGCCGGAACTTTAGGTTTAGCCAGTCAAACAACAGATATCATTAGTCGCTTTGTGCAGAGGCCAATTAATACCAGTTTGCAGGAAATCGTACCCGCTCTCAGGAGCGCGATAACTTTAGTACAACCCGAAGAAAACAGACCTCTCAATACTGAGAGGGAGCATCAAACGAACCGCTCGATCAATTCAGGTTCTCAGCCAAACAGCAGCTCACAGAGCACTGCTCGGTTATCATTTGGAAGGAACGGTATTTCAATTGCAACCAATGCGGAGGTAGAGCGGGCGACTTTTGAGCAGATAACACCACAGCAACTCCGACAGTTGAGCACACTATCCATCGCAGCTCAAAATACAAATATCAACCAATCAAGCGGAATTATAGCCTCACATCAACCAGAAGCAGCTGACACTTCGGTATCATCTGATCCTGAAAATGTCACCATACAGCGTGTCCCTTTAGATGAAACGCCAAGCGAAAGTTTCCTTAGACAAATAATCTCTTCGGGAAACAAACAAGCCTTATTAACTCAAGTGCAATCATTGATAAGGCAAACAAGACCTTTAACAGAGTCACCATCTAACACACTAGGTCGAATTGAAACAGCGTTATCTGATCCCGACGTCACAACAGGCCCAGACATAACAAAGCTAATAAAAGACATTAAAAATCAGCTTACCCTGTCTTTATCAGGTAACAATGAGGATAATAGTGAAGCTATCAAACAACTCGTATCGGGAACTCCCGCCCATATTAAGAGCGCAATCACAACACCACCCAGCCCAAGCAATAGCCTCATCAATGGCTTAATTGGATTACTACAAATAACATTAGCATCAAGGTTAAATCTGTCTAATGCCAGAACTATTGAACGAATAACACAGTCACTGTCTCCTCTCTTAGCTTCTGGTATAGGGCCAAAAAATGCAAGGCAACAAGTAGTCAAAAGCCTTAGTGACATATCCCAAATAGACCAAAAACACATGCTACTACGAGAGCTTAGCAAGTTTTTCGCTGGCCACCAGAATTACAAACTATCCAGTATCGAACAACAGCTGAACTCTCAAGAGGGCTTATACTACGTATTGCCTATCGCGTATGGGGAGCATAGAAAAGACATTGAGTTGTTAATCAAGCGCCAACAGGATAATGAGAATGAAGACAAAAAGCAGGCAAGCACAAACAGAGCATGGCAAGTCAATATGAAACTGGATATCGGCGACAAGGGACAGTTACTCGCGAAAGCAAACCTAAAAGAAAAAGACGTTGAGATTGACTTTTATGCATCTAACGCCGAACTTAAGTCGTTAGTCTTTGATTTCATTCCTTTGCTCAGAGAAAGATTCAAAAGCCTTGGTATACAAATCACAAAGCATCAGTGTCAACTTGGAAAAATACCCGAAAGTTTACAACGACGCCCATATCAAATATTAGAGACTCGTGTATGAGCCATGATAAACCTAAAGCTGCCGTTGGTCTCAAGTACGACAAAAGGCAATCAAGCAATGATACTCCCAAAGTAGTCGCAAAAGGTTTTGGTGATTTGGCTGACGAAATAATCGATTTAGCTAAAAAAAATGGCGTACTCATTCATGAAGATGAAGCATTAATGGAAACCTTAGCTAGATTGGATATCGGGCAAGATATTCCGCAAGAGCTATTTTACATTATTGCTGAACTTATTGCTTTTTCTTATGTACTTCAAGGGAAGTTCCCAGATAATTGGAAGAACATTCATAACAAGGTAGACGACCTGATATAACGCGATAAATAAGCTATTTCTTATGCAGGTCATAAAGTAACTGTGCTTCTGCCCTAGGTAAATCACACTCTTGCATTAAATCTTCTATCGTCACGCCTTGAGACACGAGCTGTGCAGCACGATGATAAATTTTGTTAGCAGGGTCTTGCTGTTCAAGTTCAAGAAACTTCATATCCAAACGGTCAATTGACGCTGAGATTTCCTTAACTTTTTCACCTAACCCAATAGCTCCAGTTCTAACCTCATAATTGGCCTCGTCATTGTCATTCGTTTGTTGCTCGACATCCGCCAGCCTTTTAGTCAGCTCAATGATTCGATGATGACTTTCATCAAGCTGACGTTTTACCCAGAAAATGACAATAACAATAGTCAGGAAAACCATAACTGAAACAATAGCTGCAACTAAAGAAAACGTCATTTCCATTTGACTAACTCATTACATCCCTGAGATTTCGTCCCACTCTTCGTCACTGAGCAACTTATTGAGATCAACCAAGATTAACAACTGACCACTTCTGTTACTAACGCCCTGAATAAACTTGGCACTTTCTTCGGTTCCAACGTTAGGTGCACTATCAATCTCAGATGTTTTGAGATAAACAACTTCAGCAACACTATCAACCAATATGCCAACAACCTGTTCATCAGACTCAATAATAACAATGCGCGTGTTATCTGTAATATCAGTAGGTGGTAACCCAAACCTTGCACGCGTATCGATAACCGTCACTACATTACCACGCAGGTTAATAATCCCAAGAACATAGTCTGGCGCACCGGGTACAGGTGCAATTTCGGTATAACGCAGAACTTCCTGTACTTGCATTACGTTGATACCATAGGTCTCTTCACCCAATCGGTAAGTTACCCATTGCAACACTTCATCACTGTTATCAGCTACGGTGTTATTTGTATTTCTATCGTCACTCATTAGACCCGCTCCGTTGCAAGCTGTTGCTATTCATCATTACTACCAAGACCTTGATTAAGCATTGATATCAATTGCTTCACATTAACCAAGGCGCACATTTTCTCTTTCACCATGCCAGCAAGCCATGGCCTTTTGCTATCGTTACTACGCCACTTTACATCATCCGGTTCCAAGTTTACCGTATTCACAAGTGATTCGCATGCAAGCCCCCAAGGACTATCATCTAACATAATAAGATACTGATAATTAATTGATTCTGCCAATTTATCATCATATTTTTCAGGCATAACCCAACGCGCAGTATCGACAACATTTAATTTTTCGTCTCGATGTATCATGACACCATTAAACCATATCGGTTTACCAAACAGCGGCGAGACTTTCTCCAATTTATGTATGCCACCAAGTTCTGTAAGAGGCACAGCAAGTGTTAAGCCTGCTACCGAAAAATACAAAGCCTGAAATGATGCCGTCTGAATATGGGAATCATCGCCGACTATTGGCGGTAAACTACTCTCTTCAGTATTGACCTTAGTTTCCGGTACTGCAACCTCTTCTATGCTCTCTTTAGTATTAGCCTTTTCAATTATAGGTGTTTCAGGCTGTACTTTATCCAGTAACCGAGCTACGGTCTGTTGTTGAACATCGTCTATAGGCTTTTCTGTCAATAAGGTCGACAAATAATCTTCCATGACATCTTCATTAGAAAAACTATGTCCTGCCATTATTAATTATCCACCTTACATATTGTATCTAACAGCTTATTATAGGCGTATACCCCTCTACATCTGGGGCTAAAGCTCGGTGCAGGAGTTTGGGCCTGACTTGCATCTCTAAATTTTGTATCTACTGGTATCACACCAGCCCAAACCGCTTTACCGTATGTCGCGATCAAATCCTTATACGCATCAAGTGCTGCATTTGTACGTTTATCATACATGGTTGGCACAATCATATAATCGAACTTACGTTTCTGTGATTTCTCCATAATTTGCAATGTATGTACCATACGCTCAAGCCCCTTTAATGCTAAAAACTCTGTTTGAACAGGAACAAGCACCTTACTACTTGCCGCCACAGCATTAACCATCAACACACCCAATACAGGTGGGCAATCAATGAGAGCATACCCAAACTCATCCTCAACAAGCTCCAAAGCTTTCTTTAAGATCAATCCCATCCCATCTTGTGCGCCTAGAGAGCGATCTAAAGTAGATAGTGCCATAGTCGCAGGTAATATATACAGAGAGTCTAGTTTAGTCGGACATAAACAATCTAACACCTTATCTTTGGTTAAATTTTTACCTGCCATAAATACATCATAGACCCCAGACGACAATTCTTCTGAATCAATACCGAAATAATAGCTTAGAGAAGCCTGTGGATCCGTATCGACTAAAATGACTTTTTCTTTACGTAATGCCAGTAAAGCACCTAAAGTTACTGTTGTTGTGGTCTTCCCCACACCTCCTTTTTGATTGGCAACACTCCAGACAACCATGTTAGAGCTCTATCACAAAAAAAAGTGCATCATTACTCATCTTTACTAACCCATTTCCATAATGATATTGGCAGCAATATCATCTAGCGCGTAGTTCGCAGATGCTATATTGGCTCTTGTGACAGCCTGTGGCATACCGTAAACAACCGAGCTCTGTTCATCCTGAGCCCAAACGACAGCACCTTTTTTATGCATTTTTTTACAGCCTTCGCGTCCATCAGCTCCCATCCCAGTTAATATGAGCGCTAACGTGTCACCATGATAGATATCTGCAACAGTATCGAAAGTAAGATCAACACTAGGTTTATAGGTCACTTTAGATTCAGGAGGAGCATCGGTAATCACAATTCGCGAGGCTTTATTTGATTTTTTGATCAACATTTGCCTTCCACCTGGTGCCAAATAAGCATTTCCTGACATCAAAACATCACCGTCTTCCGCTTCTTTAACCGATATCTGGCACAGACTATTGAGTCTCTCGGCAAACGCTTTCGTAAAGCTACCTGGCATATGCTGAACAATAACAATAGGCAACGGGAACGTTTTAGGCAATTCGCTTAAGATTTTTTGCAAAGCGATAGGGCCACCTGTAGAGGAGCCAATGGCAAGTATCTCGTAATTTTTTCCCGAGCGGCTCCTTAAACGTCCAGTTGCAAGGCTTTTCTTCTCTGGCTTAATCTTCGCCGGTTCACTTCGAAAAGATGACTTAGCAATCAATGGAGGCTTTGAAGGTTTCCCGATACCAGCTGCAGAGCGCGCCATACTGCCCTTCCTTCTGGCAATTGACTTAACACGTTGTTGCAACAGCTCTATCGCTTCTTTACGATTACTCACAATATCTTCGAAATTCTTAGGAAGAAAATCAAGAGCGCCAGCCTCCATCGCTTCAAATGTAGACTTTGCACCATCAGTAGTCAGTGAAGAGAACATAAGAATAGGTAAAGGGGATGACTGCATAATATGTCGTACAGATGAGATGCCATCCATTACAGGCATCTCTACATCCATAGTTACAACATCAGGTCGCAAGGATTTAACTTTATCAATAGCATCTCGCCCATCTCTCGCCTCCCCAACGACCTCTAATAATGGGTCTTGATTCAGGATTTCCGACACCCGTCGACGAAAAAAAGTCGAGTCATCAACGACCAAAACCTTAAACGACATGAATTAACCCGTTAATTTATTATGTTATGAGTATTATTTCTTAAGTGCTTTTTTAGCGTACCGTTTCAATAGGCTTGGAATATCTATAATCAAAGCTATTCCACCATCACTGGTAATCGTCGCGCCAGCCATACCAGGTGTACCCTGCAATAGTGCGTCAAGAGGTTTAATCACAACTTCCTCTTGGCCTATGAGTGAATCGACTACAAAACCCACCTGCTGCGTTCCTATCTGAACAACAACCACATGCCCAGTGCCACGCCCTATTTCATCCTTACGTGTTAGCCATTCACCTAGATAGAACAGTGGTATCGCCTTAGACCGAACAATCATCGTCAACTGATTGTCGACAGTGTTTGTCTTCGTCAAATCCATATTAATGATTTCATTCACAGCGCCAAGCGGTAATGCGAAAGTCTGTTCACCAACCACTATCATTAAGGTCGGCAATATCGCTAATGTCAGAGGCACTTTAATATCTAAGCGAGTCCCCTTACCTAGCTCTGAATCAATACTCACTGTACCGTTGAGCTGATTGATCTTGGTCTTGACCACATCCATACCAACACCTCTACCTGAGATGTCTGATATTTCAGTTTTAGTTGAAAAGCCAGGAGCAAAAATAAGATTAAAAGCTTCGACATCGGACATACGCGCTGCTGCATCAGCATCGAGTACCCCTCTGCTGATAGCTATATCTTTCAACTTGTCAGGGTCCATTCCTTTACCATCATCTTCGATGGTCAACAAAATATGATCGCCTTGTTGAGAAGCAGCCAACCGAACAGTTCCCATTCTTGGCTTGCCTGTATCGGCCCGGTCGTCTGGCATTTCAATACCATGATCAACAGAGTTTCTCACTAGATGCACTAAGGGATCAGCTAGCGCCTCAACTAAGTTTTTATCTAAATCAGTTTCTTCACCCTCTAACTCTAGAGTAATCTCTTTTTTCAAGCTCCTTGCCAAATCTCGAACAACCCTAGGGAAACGGCCAAAAACTTTCTTAATAGGTTGCATGCGCGTTTTCATCACTGCGCCTTGCAAATCGCCTGTCACAACATCCAAATTAGCAATAGCCTTGGACATATTCTCGTCATTTAAGTTAATACCCAAACTTAGCAGGCGATTCCTAACCAATACGAGCTCACCGACCATATTCATGATCTGGTCTAAGCGTTTAGTATCAACTCGAACGGTGGTTTCTGCAGGAGGTGGCGCGGCAGCAGGCTTTTTATCGTCTTTTTTGGCAGGTGCCTTTGCCGCTGTAGATTCTTTTTTAACAGGAGCCGCTTTCTTTGCTTCAACCTTTGGTTTAGCCGCGGGCTTCGCTTTAGCAGGAGCTGCTTCTTTTGGTTTTTCAGCTTTTACAGCAGCTGGACCTTTACCAGATCCATGCAATTCATCCAACAATGCTTCAAATTCATCGTCGCTGATTTCATCTCCAGAAGCATCGTTCGCTTTTTCTGGAGATGCCGCGGGTTTTTCTTCCGACTTAGCAGCATCGAACTTTCCTTCACCATGCAGCTGGTCAAGCAAAGCTTCAAATTCATCATCTGATATTTCATCATCACCACCAGCTGGTTCTGCGATTTCAGCTTTAGGTTTCTCTTTCGATGCAGCAGATCCTCCCGGACCGTGCAACTCATCGAGTAATGATTCAAATTCATCTTCAGTGATCTCTTCAACGCCACCTTCTGATGAAGAGTCATCAGAAGCAGTAGATTCTTCTACTTCTGGCGCTTCTTCAACCTCAACTGCAACGTCTTCATCTTCAGATTCTGGGCGACTTAACCTTGTCAATGTTGCAAGTAATTCTGGGGCAGCAGCATCAAGTGGCTCTCGTAGCTTAACTTTTTCAAACATATCAACAACGGTATCAGTTGCTTGTAATATGGTATCCATAAGCTCAGGATTAAGACTGCGCTGGCCATTTCGCATAATATCGAATACGTTTTCTGCACCATGGCATACATCAACAAGCTCTGTTAACGCAAGAAAACCAGCACCGCCTTTAACGGTATGATATCCACGAAAAATTGCATTCAATAAGTCTGAGTCGCTTGGATTATTTTCAAGCTCAACCAATTGTTCTTGCAACTGCTCTAGAATTTCTCCAGCCTCGACTAAAAAATCTTGGAGAATATCCTCATCAACATCATATGACATGTATTAGCTCCGCTTAAAAACCTAGACTAGAGAGTAAGTCATCAACATCATCTTGCCCTGCAACTGCATCATCTCGCTCTTCGGCGTCGATAACTGGACCCTCAGCTTTGACAGCATTTACTTCACTTTCTACTCGCTTAGTAGGTGAATCGTTATTTTCATCGAGTCGTTCAGAAAAACTAAACACCGTTAACATGTTAACTAAGCTTTCCTCAACCTCTTTAACGAGCTCAATAACTCTTTTGATAACTTGCCCTGTGAGATCTTGATACCCTTGTGCCATTAATATTTCGGTCAAAAGTTGATTTAGTTTAGCACTATCGTTACTAGACTGTTCCAACAGCTTGTCTAGATTAAGGCAAAGAGATTTGAATTCACCCAGTTCCATCTGGCGGCTCATCAACTTTTTCCATTCGGGTAATATTTTATCTATACCTTCATTCAGCTTTTCTGCAATAGGCATACTAGACTCGACCGCATCCATAGTAGTGTTCGCGGCTTCTTCGGTCGTCTTGATCACATACTCCAGACGCGACTGAGCATCAGGAATTTCTTCCGCTAGGTTAGTTATGCGATCGTCCAAATTAAAATTATTAAGTGAGTCATGAAGTTGTCTTGTCAATTTACCAACTTCAGCAAACAACTCAGCAGAGTCTTTAAGGCTTTGAGCCTCAAGCAAAGCAGCAGCAGCGTCGTTTTCACCTTGTTCTAAAAACGTAACTAATTGCTTCGCATCTTCCAACGAAATAGGCGCACTAGAACTCATTCAGTTTCTCCAGTATGTCAGTATGAAGGCAAACTTATCCAAGGCGCTCAAATATTTTTGCTAATTTCTCTTTAAGGGTTGCAGCAGTAAATGGCTTCACAACATATCCATTAACACCTGCTTGTGCCGCCGCAACTATCTGCTCTTTCTTAGCTTCAGCAGTTACCATTAGTACAGGTAAATGCTTTAAATTATCATCCGCTCTAATATTGCGGAGTAAGTCAATTCCCTGCATTCCAGGCATATTCCAGTCTGTCACGACAAAGTCAAAGTCACCTTGTTGCAACATAGGCAGTGCTGTACTGCCATCATCCGCTTCCTGAATATTGGAAAAACCCAAATCTTTTAACAAGTTCTTGATGATGCGTCTCATTGTTGAAAAATCATCAACAACAAGAATTTTCATATTTTTATCCAAAACGGCCTCCAATGAGGATTATTAAAATAGTTAAAACAAATGGTTACTATGCAGCTCGCCATGTCTGCATTCGTGATTTCAATCTCAACATAGCTTGGCTATGTATTTGGCTAACGCGTGATTCACTCACATCGAGCACACTACCAATCTCTCGTAAATTCAATTCTTCATCATAGTACAAAGATAATACGATAGCTTCCCTTTCTGGTAAGGTCGTTATGGCATTAGCTAATGCTTTTTGAAAAGAGCCTTGGACTAAATCATCATAAGGTTCATCCCCACCCCTATTTTGATCAGACACAATAACGTCTTCTGTCACACCTAAGTCTTCTATACCGACCAGTTTGCCTGCATTGACCTCATTAAGCATCTGGTGATAATCGTCAATACTAACGTCTAATTTTGCAGCAACGTCTGCGTCCTTCGCATCAGCTCCGGTGTCTCTCTCTACTTGCGCTATAGCTTCTGCTATAGAACGCCCATTCTTATGAACAGAGCGAGGTGTCCAATCGCCTTTGCGTATTTCATCAAGCATGGAACCGCGAATTCTAATACCGGCAAAAGTCTCAAAACTTGCCCCTTTGCTGCCGTCAAAATTACGCGAAGCTTCCAATAAACCTATCATACCTGCCTGAATCAAGTCATCGACAATAACACTAGCAGGTAGCCGAGCAATCAAATGATGAGCAATACGCTTAACTAAAGCAGTGTGCGTTTCCACCAGCTTCTGTTTATCGTCTACTTGTTGATAGGCTGCTACTTTATTATTCACAACTTCTCACTCACCGTTGAGTTGTTCTGCCCAATGAGTTGCTCCAAGAAAAACTCTAAATGCCCACCAGGCTGATTTGGAATCGGCCATTCAACTGCCTTTTTTGCCAATGCATTAATCGCATTAGAAGCAGGTGAATTAGGGAACGCTTCCACTATACATTTTTGTTTACGTACTGATTTCCGAATATTTTCATCAAAAGGCACGGTAGCAACCAACTCCAAGGCAACATCTAAAAACCTATTAGATACTTTAGACAACTTTGCGAAAAGTTCCTGACCTTCTCGCATATTTCTCACCATGTTTGCTACAACTTTAAAACGAAATACACCATGATCTCTGTTAAGTATTTTAATCAGCGCGTAAGCATCCGTTAATGACGTCGGTTCGTCACAAACAACAACCATAATATCTTGAGCTGCCCTTGAAAAACTGATGACCATATCTGATATACCCGCCGCTGTATCGACAATCAGCACATCAATTTTAGTTCTCAACTCACTAAAAGCTCTTATTAACCCAGCATGTTCTACCGATGACAACTCTGTCATCGATTTAGTGCCAGAGGTCGCAGGCGCAATCATAACGCCATGAGGCCCATGTACTAGTATATCTTCTAGTAAACATTCTCCACTTAAAACATGTGAAAGATTTTTCTCAACACGTAATCCTAACATGACATCGATATTAGCAAGTCCGAGATCAGCATCAAGTACCATGACCCTCTTTCCCATCTTCGCCATAGATATCGCAGTATTAAGTGTTATGTTGGTTTTACCAACACCACCTTTACCGCCGGTAACTGCGATCACTTTAATTAAATTACTGGATGTCATTTCTCTTAAACTGCTCGCTTGAT
>CAZXIN010000014.1:0-105107 GCA_964640795.1 uncultured Pseudoalteromonadaceae bacterium
TATCGTCTTCCTTGCCTTATTGCACAACAGGTTGGTTTAATGTCGGGGCACTGAGTCTCTGTACTGTCAGCGCCGCACTCATCGCGGGCATCGAAGCTCCGCCACTGTCCACACAGTTCAGCGTCAAACCATTGCCCGCACTGTATAATGTCAGACCGTAATTCGTCGACGCACCTGGTAAATTACTCCTAAGCACATTCGTACCTTGACTCAAACTACAACTACTCGCTCCTGCCACATCCCAAGTCAATGTTAATGCCTGCCCCACACGAACTGAGCTCGGCGATGCAGAGAAGTTATTGTTAGAAGTTTCAGTACTGACCTGAATATCCAGAATGACAGGTGTCGACTCAACACCCGCAGCATCAACTGCAACAACCTCTATCCGATGACTACCTCGCGATACACGACCATAACTTGTGCTGTAAGGCGCTGAGGTAACATCTCGCCACCCTCCCCCATCAAAACGGAACCTCACCGTCAACCCTGACGTGTCATCTGTCGCCTCGACCATCACCACAACTCTATCTGTCGTTAAAAACTGAGTGCCCGATTGAGGACTAAATGAGGTAATTTGGGGTGGACTGTTTGCTACCACGTTACCAACAATACTTAGCAGTGCATGACCTACTCCACTAAACTGATCTTCGATCACGTACCTGAATACCTCTATAGCATTTTGGGGAGCCACTATTAGCTGCTCATAGAATTCCTTGTTCGGAATAAAGATAATGTTATTTCCCTCAGTCTCAAGCTCGCCAAACTCAGGGCCAAGATGCACAGTTCCATCGGCCTTGATATGATGCAATTGATCTCCATTCTCATTCTGCACATCATCAAGTCTCAATTGCTCCAAAGTACTGTCTGGATCACTTACATTCTGTAAGCTGTCTATTGTAAACACACAGCCATTTGCTATGCGGTCTGACAAACGGTTACTCATATTCTCGTTACAAACCGATGTCCTAGCCACTGTCAAAGTTATATTCTGAGGTATCGGGAATGTATCACTAGAAGAAAAAGAACGTACTCCAGCAAAAACACGTTGTGATCGAGCTCCTAGTGCATCCTGCACAAAATAACCTACTGATGAGGTGACGTCACTTGTAGCAGTAACTTCAAGGCTTTTACCATCAGGGGTCACTACTGCTAATAAGTCTGAGTGGAAAGATTCGGGGAAAACGATGGTAATGTTATCTCCATCGGGGTCAAAATCATTAAATGTGACATTCAAAACCGTGGGCTGGCCTATCGTAACTGAGTATGAATCTGAAGTGTTAAGTGCTTCCCCAACTGCCACAGGCGCATCATTGACGGGATTAACAGTTACTGTAACTGTAGCTTCATTTGACGCTTGTTCATTTTCATCAAAAAGCTGGTAAGTAAAACTGGCTGTGCCATTCCAATGTTCTGGTAGCTGGAACGAAGCAACGCCACTGCTCAATGCGATAGTGCCAGTATTCGGAATAAGGTTATTGAAGGTCACACAGTTTGACGTGACACTTTGGGAGCACATAGCGTTAATGGTTGCTAAGCTCTCATCCTCATCATTCGCCAGAATAGGCACATTAATCGGGGTGTCTTCATCTACCGTTAATACATCATCATTAGCAACAGGGGCATCATTAATCGGAATGATAATAGTGATATCACCAACGCTTATCGGCACAAAGGTCGTCGCATTAGTATAAATAGGTGCAAAAAATATGGCGACAAAGCCAAAACGAACAAACCTTGAAAATAAGCTCACACTCAATCCCTTACCCTTTTATGAAGAGAATTAAGTAGGCAGAATTACCCTTCTCTTAAATCCCTTAATTGATCTTATAACCTCTAGCATAACAAAAAAAATCTCCAAACCACCTGAACCGTGACTTTTTTGTTATTAACTCGTGATTTCTATAATTTTGAAAGGAAAAATTGGCCCTTTGATAGAATAGAAGCCCACCACACAATTCATAAGTTACCTGAATTACAAAAAAACACCTCGAACTTAATCTCACTATCGTTAACTACCGCTTCTTATTGCTGATTAAAGATCGCGACAGCTATAATTTGAGGATAGTCATTCACACACCCTTCACCATATATAACAAATTGAACATCTGCATTTGATGTAGCTGCAGTTAATAACATCGCCTTACTAATATCAGATGTTTCCGGGAGTATATATGGTTTTGCATTAACACAATTCGCGGGATTCGTGGGTGTTATCTGGCTAGTTTGCACGTTAACAGCTTCTGACGAGCCGTTTGATGTCAACTCAGGCCAATTGGTAATACTGACAACTTTCGTTAGCCCAGTAGGTTGATTCGGTGTCGGGCTTGATTGCGCCAATGCACTCGTCAATGGCAATAAAGCCGCTAATGCCAATGCCGTTAAAATCACTTTTTTCACTTACTTATCCAGTCAGCCATTAGAGTAATACGCCCCTTTCATCTTTTGATTATTTAAATACCCAGTAACCGACAAAATCATCTCGGCTACCATTTGTTAGTATAATATTGCAATCACCGTCATCTTCGGGGAAGCGTAAATAGAAGTCTTTATTTGCAGCAATAGCTGAAAGCCCTGATGAATACATTCGATCGAGCAATGTGTGATTGACCGTTTCTTGGTTAGAATAGCTCTTATAAATACAATTTCTATTTTCAAAACATATCCATACCGATATTCCATTTCCATTCATCCATACCTTATCGGGAGTCATAAGACACTCAGTGAAGGCGAATGCGAAATTTGATAAAAATGAACTCCCTATAGCCACAAACAAAAAAACGGTTTTTTTCATACTTTCTGTTTTATAATTCATGTTCTTTTTCATTACTCAGTTAATAGCAATTAAGACATTGATATGTCTCTTAGCTTCATGTGATGACTTAAAAGGAATACACCCCCTATTATTTTATTGAGCAAGGAACAAGCTTTTACCCGATAGGGGAGCAACCACGAATAGACTTATCTCCTAGACTCTGAGATAAAATAGTTCAAGTCTTCCAAATCACTGACATTGTTGCACGTGTTTCTAGAACGCACAGTGATAGGGCTTTGGCTTACATATGCACTTAGCATCATAGCGTAATTAGCCTTGTCACCTTCACTGACAAGCGGAGAGGTGTAATGCCAGTAACGATTTGTCGCACAAGCTGAGCGCTCAGGCGGTGCAGGATAGGTATTAAAATAAACAATATCATTGACCACAGTAATGCGATCAATAACACCACTAACATCACCAGCTAAGGCAAGAGGAGCATTAAGTGTTAGTAGTAGTCCTGTGTACAAAAATAAGTTCTTCATATTTTAATATTTCCTTGTCCGTTTATAAACACTCAATGAATGCTAGCCAGAGGTTGGCGTTTGTCATTTGTTCATCCTTTCTTTTATTATCTAAAGCATAATATATGCAGCGATAACCCTTGTTCGTATACAAAAGCACACCCAACTTTAGTCGGTTAGTCGCTCCAAAGAAGTTTTTGCACTAGCCAGCAGTTGAATATCGTTTAAATCTTCTTCATCCCTTAGTTGGGGGTCTTCACAATAAGCATCAACATCCAGAAATAAGTTATTGAGCACACCATAAACATTCTCTGATAAGTGACTAGTCTCAGCTTTAAACATCTCGAGATAGGCAATCTCAAATTGTGAAGCCGAAATTGCGCCCTCAACGAATTCAGTAATTAGCAATATGTACTTTTTAATCGTTATACTCTGGGTCATAGTTTTCCGTCTCTAAGGACATGTATTAACTGTTGAGGATTCAGCTTCCAGCCGCTCAAGAAACTACCATTAGGATTCTGTATTACTGTCAAACCAGTATTTGGGTTTACCTGAAAGATAACGTTGTTTCCTCTATAAACGCCTGGAATCTCCCTAGTCCCTGATGCATTTATGTGTCTTTGGATAGCTTGATTAAATTTACCTGCATTAGCTTTGTTAAAGTTACCTTTAACTCCAAAATCAATAGCGTGTTTAAACTTCTTCTGAAGCTGCTTACTTGTTGCTGGTGCTATTTTACTAAACTGAGCTCCATTTGGACCAAACAGCATCCTAGCTATTGTTCTTGGTTCAGGAGGAGCAATTCCTTGTGCAAAGTTTTCGAAACCTGGAAGTGGAGTAGCTAATTCCTCTAAAACACTACCAAAACTAGGCCCTTGGGCTGTCTGGAGTAACTGCCCTACACCTCCAAGTATACCACCAGACTCACGACTACTCGTATCCACCGTTCCAGTACTGGTAGAAAAACCACCACCAACCGCCATAGTTCCAAAGGGATCTATCAGGCCGATAGGGTCATGACCAACATAAGCATAGCGATTCATGCCATCTGCATAACCAATCGGGTCAGCCTGTAAGAATTTACCCCACTGTGGTTCGTAGTACCTTGCACGATAATAATAGTGCCCTGTTTCATCATCCAGACGTCTGGCGGTATATCTCAGCGGGTTGCCAATAAGACTCAGCTGATGGCTTTGCCCAAAAGGGCCATAACTATATTGTTCAGCAATGGCGCCGTTACTATCAGACAGAGCCACCACAGAACCAATCTCATCGGTATGGTAGATATAAGTTTGCCCGTTAGTGATAAAAGCCACCGGACTGTCAACACCACTGCCATAGATGAAGCGCTTAGTGAGGTTGCCACTGGCATCATATTCGGCAATTACTTCATCGCCGTCATACAAGTACTGAGTCTGTTTACCGTAAACGTCTTTTTGTATACGCCGACCCAGTGCGTCGTAGCGATAACGAATGTTGCCATTCACCCCTGATGCACTAATTTCCGTTAACTGGTTTAGTGCGTTGTGAGCATAGTCCAGCCCTACATTAGCTTGCAGATTACCATTGACATCAAAAGCAAAGGTATCAGTGCCAATGCGAGTCGTTTGGTTCATGGTATTGATGCTATAAGCTTCCTGATAAGTGGCTAATGGCAGCCATTGTTGCGCTTCGCCCTGATGTTGTTTGCTGATTTGCTGCCCTGCATTGTTGTAACTAAAGCTGTAGCCCAAAGTGGTATTACCGCTAAAGTTATGCATAAGGCTTGCTAAGTCACTGTCAGCTTCGAAAGCAAGTTGCGTATTCGTCCCATTAGTAAAGTTGATATCAGTCAGTTGAGAGAGTTTGTTGTAGGTGTAAGTCGCCAGATTTTGGTTTGCATAACCTAGGCTAGTTAAACGGCTTTCACCGTCGTAGCTATAGCTGACGCTCTGGCTATCAGGAAACGTTAAATGGGTGCGCCGGTTAAGTTTGTCGTAACTGTATTGCAAAGTGCGGCTGTTTCCATCAGTCACCGATTGCAAGCGGCTTATCCCATCATAGACATAGCTAATGTCGATTGCACTACTGCTAGCAGCCGGTAAATATTGGCGAATACGCTGTTGTTGCCCTTGATTATTGTATTCATACACTAAGCGCTCATCACTGCCACTTTGACGCTGTGTAATGCGTTTTAATGCATCATACTGATAGCTAGTGATATCGCCGGTTTGCGCAGTAAATTGCTGCAACTGACCATCAGCAAAGTAGGTATACCCTTCTGCTGTTCCATCAGGATAAGTGACGCTACTGAGTTGATCATGGCCGTCATAGGCATAGATTGTCGAATTGCCGTTACCATCAGTCCGGCTGTTAATTTGCCCGGTAACCGTATAACTATTGACCTGCTCATCCACAAAACTGTTATTGACCATACGTTGAGCGTGTAAGGGGCGATATAGCGCATCGTAAATGGTTTTACTTTGCCTACCTTCGGCATCGGTGGCCAAAATCTGATTGTTCATCAGGTCGTAAACAAACGTATTGGTATTGCCCTGAGGATCAATTTGCGATGCTACCTGATTATCTCGTGTATAGGTAAAGCTGGTACTTGCCCAACCCGAAGGATGCTCGGCCAAATTAGTGGCTTGCTCGCGCTGCAAGATTAACAGCCCATTGGTGTTGTATTGAAATTCGCTGACTTCACCGGTTGGGCTGGTTTGTTTGGTTAGGCGGCGAGCATCATCATAAGTATTATAGGTGGTAGTATTACCCAGCGGGTCCCTGTAAGTACGTGCATCTCCTGCAGGCCAATAGGTGTATGTATGCACTATGTTCTCACCCGTAGGATCAACCGTCTGAGTAGTAAGGTTGCCTTTTGCATCATAGCTGTAGTTAACTTGCACACCATCTGGCCCGGTGTTGCTGGCTACTAAGCCGTTACTATGATAGGTATTGGTGGTGGTTAAGCGCACACCATTAACCGATGGAAGTTGCGTCGTCAGCAAGTTACCTTGGGTATCATAGGTGTAGTTAGTGGTATCGCCACTGATATCGGTGTGGGTTAGCACATTACCGAAGGTGGTGTAAGTGTAACTTTCACTTCTGTCAGCAAAGCCGCTGCCGGTTTTCGCCTTACCAGTACGGTGAGTGATGTTGTTTTCATCATCATAGGCTAAAAGCGTTTGCATACCATTAGCGGCATATACTGTTTGAGTTCGTCTGTGAATACTGTCGTACTGATAAGTCATCACCTGATTAAGGGCGTTAACTTCCCTGACCATATCATCCCTGTCATCAAAATAGCGCACATGGCGGTTACCTTCGGCATCCAGCGTTTCATTGCGGTAACCCGGTCCGTAGTAATATCTCAGTATGGCTCCCGTCGCTTTGGTCCGGGTGACTTTGCGTCCCCAAATATCATAGCTATCGGTGTATTCAGGCGAGTTGGGATAAGCCGGTGAGAATACCTGATTTAAGCGCCCTTCCGTATCATAAGCGTAGGTTGCTGTTTCGTTATTTGGATTCGTAAAACCGGTGAGCTGATTGTTTGTATAGGTATAACTAATGCTGCGATTACTGTCGTCACTGACCCCTGTTAGCTGATCACCACTGTAGTTAAATTGCAAATGGCGTCCAAAGCTGTTGGTTACCCTATTTAACGTGTCGCCAATATAGCTGAAGGTCAGATCGTTACCGTTTCTGTCGGTTAAACGAGTGGCTTTACCCTGTGTATTAAAACTGACTTGCGTACCACTTTTTGTATTGAGTTGATAACCTGTAGCTTGCTGTATGAGCGTACTTCTTACACCTTTGGGTGCACTATATTGGCCGTTAGGCAGTAGCATGAATTTGTGTACTTGTGTGCCTATAGAGAGCACCTGCGCATTATTTGTGTACTCGTCCATTAGCCATTGATAGACGGCAGCACTTAAACCCACACTATCAAACAACGAGTCGTTCACGCTTTGCATTAGCTGATCAACCACATACATACCAACAATAGAAGCCGTGGCATCTAGTGCCGTACCTTGATGCAAGGCACGCAGGATATCAGACGCTTGCGCTAAACTACTGTCGTAGTTGTGTCGCCATCCTCCACTATACCCTTCTGTACGGCTATCCCGACCATTATAACTGCGCGTAAGCGTTAACTGACCTGCACCAGCGCCTGTCGATAAGTCTTGTTGACTAAAAACACCATCACCCGAAACAATACGCTCACGATTAGTCGATGGGTTTTCACTAAAAACATCTTCATTGCTGACTACCTCAGTTGTCACGGTAGTCTCTACTTCGCCAGTATCTGTCGAAAATCCCCCTTTGAAACCACCACCAATAATATAACCGGCAGACATACCGCCACTGTTTTGAATAAGCGTAAAATAACCCGTCCCTTGCCATTGGTTTTCACGCAAACTGCCATTTTCAGGTAAAAGCAATCGGCCACCTTGACTGATCACTGCATCCAATGAGTTAAGTGTGCCGGTGCTATAGCCTGTCAAAGACGACCTAACACTGGCCCAATTGGTGCTATTTGCCTCAAACAACTGGTCGTTGTTTTGTGCTGCGATATCGAACAACTTCACCGTTGATACCGCTGTATAGGGTTGCGATTGCTCTATAATGCCATGCTCAAAGGCACTGGCTAACAAGCCTGTTGCGACAAATTTACCCGTTTGATTAGCGGTTCCAAATTGCAAATTACTGCTGCCAATACCGCCACCCACATCCACATAAGGCCCACCATCTTGCCCTGTGACATCACCCGTACCGGCGATACCTACCGTATGCAAGCTATAACGAACTGTATCCGTAATGCGGCCAGAAAAGTCATCGGCCATATTTCTGTTAGAGGTCCATTTTAAGCCCATCACCATTAAGCTTTGGTTCAAGAGTGCCTCAGATTGGTTACTTAAACTCTGTAACTCAGAGAGGTTCTTCTCCTGAAATTCTGTATGACCAGGGCCAACACTTCCCCAGGCATTCATAATAGTATACGCGCCACCCGCCCGTAATTGCTGCTGCCATGACTGGTCATTGCCGTCGAACCCACTCGCATAAGGGTGGTCTACATCAAATAAAATAACGTTGCTACTACCTCTGGATGTAGCATTACCCGTTGCCACTAACTGACCATCCAGATACAGGTTTGGCACTGGGCTATTGCCGCCAGTTGCATAGTAAATGGCTAAGCGTTTGGTATAAATGTCCCGGCTATCAAAGGTTTGGTCGATACCCTGATGACGGATACGTAGGCTAGTCGTTAAACTCGATGGCAGCGTTTGCCAACTGCTACCGTAACTAGTGATATAACTACTGGCGTCTTGTAAATCATCTTCTGCACGGTTATCCGGTCGCCAGTGGCTTAACACATCTTCCACTGTGGCATTCGCATGATGTTGGCGAATGGTGTTCACCCAATTGTTTGCGTAGGTATCGAGTGTGTTTTTCACCGAAACGCGATTAACCCGTCGCCCCGATTTAGCGGCAGAAACAAAACTATTACGATTAAAACCCATGCCAGAACTGACATTCACTAAGCCTGATTGATAAGTATTGGGTTTATAGCTGGGGTCGAGATAATAAAGACTACCGCCAACCGTCACCGATACCACTAAATGTTCGAACTCAATCGCATTAAAAGTCCCGGTGAGACTGGTTACACCCATACCAGTGATTACACGGGATATGCGACTGAAATCGGTAATGGCATCACTTGGTGTATAAACTTTTAACCAACTGGCCAACTCTTCAGCTGAATGCACGACATTAACGCGTTGAAAAGCGGCATCATAGCCAGAGATTTCTAGCAAAGTTAATAACAACTCAGCTTGATCATAAACATTACCAGAACGATCTAAGTAGGTGCCCAATGGTCCCTTTTTGGCACCATGGGTATAATCAATTTCAATTTCATTGCGTACAAAGTTATAAATTAAACCGGGATCGTTTTTAAGGCCGCCAGCCAGCGCAATAAGGTAAGGGTCAGAAGTAAATGCATTAATTGCCGTGCTGTTCGTTGCAGAAGCTGCTAAAAATTGTTGGGCTGCTTTGGCCTTTATGTTTTTTGGCACTTCCGATGCATTAATAACAGCGGGCTGATTTAGCTGCAATTCAGGGAAATTAGACGAGTGCCAGCCCGGTGGCGCTTGTTGTGCCATTACCTGAGTAGATAGGCCAATCAGGCATATCGATGCTGCGGTAAGTTTAACCGTGCATTCCATTGCTCGTTTCAGCATGGCTACTGGCATTTTTCTTAATGAATTTTCAGGCAACATTATTGAACCTCCGTGTAATCTGCTTGGGTGCGGTTATCTGCTGCATCCAGACGATAGTCTATGACGATTTGTCCATTCACTTTAACTAACACTAATCGCCCGTAGTCGTCATACTCATATTCGACTAATGCATTCTTAATGTCGCGTACAGGCGGCAAAACAACGGCAAAGGCATGACTTTGTATGTGCAAACCGTTGATGCGCACTTCGACCTCATAATTTCCCAAATCTAATTGGCCGAAATCGTATTCATACTGTCCATTGACTAAAGTCGCTTCCACCCAACCTAAGCCATTTAAATTAAACTCGACTTTTCTTATTTGGTTGTCAGTTGGTGTCACACGCACCACAACTGACTCAACAGTAGACACCTCCGCATTTTCTGAGTCAGAAAACTGCACCGCAATACTGGGGGGGGCAATGGGAATAATAATCGTGATATCACCAACGGCTATAGGCACAAAAGCTGTTGCGCTAGCATAAATAGGGGCAAAAAATATTGCGACGAAACCGAAACGAACAAACCTTGAAAATAAGCTCACACTAATCCCTTACCTTTTTACGAAGAGAATTAAGTAGGCAGAATTACCCTTCTCTTAAATCCCTTGATTGGTTTTATAACCCCAATCATAACAAAAAAAAATACCCAAACCACTTAAATCGTGATTATTTTGTGATTAATTTGTGATTTCTACGAGTTTGGAAGGGAAAGGGATGGTAAATGGAAAGAAGCCCTACTGGGCTTCTGATTCAATAACGACTTCTCCCTTAAAGTGCGTTTCTAATTTAACTTTGTATTGCATAGCAACTTCATCACATGCATGCTTTTTAGGACAAATATCACAGTCTTTAATCACTTTCTCAGGCAAGCTTTCCATGGCGGTTGGCTTAAAGCCTAATTTGGCAAAGAAGTCAGGAACTCGCGTTAATACAACAACGCGTTTCAATTCAATATGACGAGCCAATTCCAGTAAATATTGGATCATCGCCCTACCTTGCCCAGCACCTTGTGCTTCTACATCGATACCCACTGAACGCACTTCTGCTAGCCCTGTTTGGTAGATATACAAGCATGCGCAACCAACCACACGGTTATCCGACTCTGCAACCACAAAGTTTTGAATATCGTGTACGATATTGTCACGGCTTCTTGGCAAGGTTTCGCCCTGTTCAGTCCAGTAATTGATAATGCGTTGAATATCATCAACATCCGTCATCTTGGCGTGTCGTACCGATAGCGCTTTGGCTTTTTGTGCATTCAATCGTTGTTGAACCAAACGCAATGTCGATTGCGTTTGTTCAGCACCGGGACTGCCTAATACTCGACTACCAAAGAGTTCTTCTTTGCCTGATTTAATCTTCTCAAGACTTTGTTGCACTTGCTCTCTTGAAGTACCACCCAGCACTTGACGCTTATTAAGAATAGATTCAATAGACAAATGTTGATAAA
Organism: uncultured Pseudoalteromonadaceae bacterium; assembly: GCA_964640795.1. Taxonomy (GTDB): domain Bacteria; phylum Pseudomonadota; class Gammaproteobacteria; order Enterobacterales; family Alteromonadaceae; genus M269. The sequence continues at coordinate 10,987 of CAZXIN010000014.1, forward strand.
CGTCTTTCTCTATTTTGTCACTGAACGCTTTGAGTTCAGCCAAAGTAAAGTCTTCCAGCGGTTTACCTTTTTCAATCGCGTTAAGCACCACTTCACCAACGATATGGTGCGCTTCTCTGAATGGGATATCTTTACCAACTAAGTAATCTGCAAGCTCAGTTGCATTGGCATAACCTTGTTGAGCTGCGGCTAGCGTTGCTCCACTATTAACCTTAATACCTTCAGCCACCAGCACAGCCATATCGAGACACTGATGCCAAGTATCCATCGCATCAAACAATCCTTCTTTGTCTTCTTGCATATCTTTATTGTAAGCAAGCGGTAGCCCTTTCATGGTCATTAACATGCTCATCAGTGAGCCATTAATACGTCCGGCTTTACCACGAATAAGCTCTAGCGCGTCAGGGTTTTTCTTCTGCGGCATTAACGATGACCCAGAAGTCACCAGATCGCTTAATTCAATAAATCCGGCTTCACCTGAGTTATAAAAAATTAAGTCTTCAGAAAAACGTGATAAATGCACGGAGCTGACGCTAGCAGCAGCGAGTAATTCCATCACATGATCGCGATCAGACACGGCATCTAAACTATTAATAGTTGGGGCGCGAAAGCCTAAGTCTGAAGCAAGTTCGGTACGATCAATAGGGTATGCTGTACCAGCCAATGCACCGGACCCAAGAGGAGAAGTATCGGCACGGTACAAAGCGTCATTCAGACGACCAATATCACGATCAAACATTTCAACATAGGCCAAACACCAGTGCCCAAAAGTTACCGGCTGCGCACGTTGCAAATGCGTATATCCAGGCAGCACCGTCGACTTCTCTCTAGCCGCCAAGTCCATCAACGCCTGTTGAAAGCCCACTAACGCTAGTAGGATTTCGCCGCCTTTTTCCTTGCACCATAGTTTGAGATCGGTGGCGACCTGATCATTACGACTTCGTCCAGTATGTAGCTTTTTACCGAGATCACCTACGCGTTCAATAAGCTCCATCTCAACCCAGCTATGAATATCTTCAGCGTCAGACTCAAGCACCATATTCGGATTTTCAGCGACTTTTTCACCCAAATCGACAAGTGCCGCTTCGAGCTCTTTCTGCTCTTGTTCGCTCAGTACATTCACTTGCTTCAATGCCCGAGACCAACTTATCGATCCCGTAATATCTTGCTGCGCCAAACGAAAATCGACAGGCAAAGAATCGTTAAACGCTTTGAACTTTTCACTCGCTTGTTGCTTAAAGCGACCACCCCATAATGCCATGACTTAATTCCTTATTCCGCGCTGCCGGCGCTTTTCATCGCTTTGATACGACTCGACAAACTATATAAACGAATAAAGCCCTCTGCATGGCTTTGGTCATAGACATCATCGGCACCAAAAGTCGCAAAGTCTTCTGAGTATAGAGAATTAGGAGAACGACGCTGTACTACCGTTGCCTGACCTTTATAAAGTTTGACGACAATGTCCCCTGTCAAAGGCTCAGCTAAATTCGCAGCTCCAGCAAGTAATGCATCGTTTAGCGGTGTAAACCACCGACCATCGTACATGACATGAGAGAACTCTAACGCGAGCTGTTCACGATATTTCAATGCATTTTTATCTAAAACTAATGCTTCCAAAGCCTTATAAGCAGCCATCATAACTGTGCCGCCAGGTGTTTCATAACAGCCTCGTGACTTCATACCAACTAAACGGTTTTCAACAATATCAATTCGACCAACACCGTGCGCTGCCGCTATTTGATTTAAAGCGACTAGCGATTCGTAAGGTGTCATAGCGACATTATCAACTTTAACCAAACGGCCTTTTTCAAAGCTGAGCATTACACGCTCTGGTGTGTTCGGTGCATCTTCAGGGTCAACAGTCATAGTCCAAACCTGTTTAGTCGGTTCACACCAAGGATCTTCTAGTTCACCACCTTCATGCGATATATGCCATGCATTAGCATCACGGCTATATATTTTAGTCGCTGAGGCTGTCGTTTCGATTTCGCGTTCAGCAAGGTAATTTAAGAGATCTTCACGAGATACCATATCCCATTCACGCCAAGGAGCGATGACCGTCAATTCTGGCGCTAAGGCAGCAAAGGCCCCTTCAAAACGGACCTGATCATTGCCTTTACCTGTACAACCGTGACACAAAGCATCAGCACCAACTTTACGTGCAACTTCGACTTGCGCCTTTGCAATAATTGGGCGCGCCATAGATGTACCCAATAAATATTGACCTTCATAAACCGCCCCCGTAGTAATAGTGGGGAAGATATAGTCAGCAACGAACTCTTCTTTTAAATCGACAATATGGCACTCACTAGCACCTGACTTGATGGCTTTTTCATGTAAGCCTTCAAGTTCTTCATCACCTTGCCCCACATCAGCGGCAAAGGCGACCACCTCACAATGATAATTCTCTTTCAACCACGGAATGATGGCCGATGTATCCAATCCACCTGAATAAGCTAAAACGACTTTTTTGATTTGCTGCTTTTCCACCTAAATCACTCCACTAGGTCAATAAATTAACTAAAATTGCATTTTGAGCATGCATTCTGTTTTCTGCTTGTTGAAGTAGTAGCGACTGCTCGCCATCAATGACTTCACTCGTTATTTCTAAATCACGATGCGCTGGCTGGCAGTGCATCACGTATTTTGCGCCGGTATCTGCCATCAATTGTTGATTAATCTGATAAGCCGCAAATGTATCTTTTATGTCACTTAATGGCGTTTCATCACCCATAGACAACCACGTATCCGTATATAATACGTCAGCACCTTGCGCATCTTTCATATCATGACTAGCCATTATCTTAGCGCCTGACTTAGCGGCTTCTTGCTGAGCATAAGACAGGACATCCTCAGCGACTTCATGCCCTGCTGGTGTAATCACAGTCACATTGCAGCCAAGTATAGCGCCAATAATCAACAAAGAATGAGTGACGTTATTGCCATCACCAATGTAGGCCAGAGTGACTTGGCTTAAGTCATCAAAATGCTCAACTAAGGTCAAGTAGTCAGCCAAACCTTGGCAAGGGTGGTAGAGGTCACATAACGCATTGATCACAGGCACACTTGATGCAGCAGATAATTGTTCAAGCGTATCGTGCTTAAACACACGAGCAACGACAGCGTCTGCCCAGCAAGATAAGTTAGCCCCCATATCTCCAACAGATTCGCGTCCAGCAAGGTTATTCGACTGACTGTCTAAATACACAAAGTGACCGCCCAATTTATTGATACCTATGTCAAAACTCACGCGTGTTCGTAAAGACGGCTTTTCGAACAACGCTACGACCGACTTACCTTTAAGCTTATGTGCATATTCTGCGGGTGACTGTTTGATATTAGATGCTAACACAAGCAAATTATTGATTTGCTCGCGACTCACACCTTTAAAAGTTAATAGATCCTGTTTCATAAGAACGTCTAATCCTAATAATCTAAGGGCAGGACTTGAGTCCCAACGGTTTGGCCTTTGGCTAAAGCCAATAGACTCTGAGGCTGCTTCCAGCTGGCGATATAAACGGGTTTCTGGATGATATTCGCGGTGTCTAGCGCAGCATTCACTTTCACTGCCATTCCATCACGGATAACATTCTGTTCAATGAGATCGTCAATCTCTTTTTTACCCAATTGTTCAATGAGTTGCTTCTGTGCATTGAGTACACCTGCGACGTCAGACAACAGAATAAGCTCCGCACTAAGCAACTGCGCAATAACAATAGCCGCTTGATCTGCATTAATATTCAGTAAGTTACCTTGTGAATCGGCTCCTATTGAGCTCACGACGGGTAAAAAAGACTGATTAATAAGGCTTTTAAGCAAAGTACTGTCTTGAGCAACTGCATACCCAACAGCACCTAACTCAGGCTTAATCATAGAACACTGACTCATTCCACCGTCAGACAAACTGAGCCCTACCGGTGTTAAATCTGATTTAATCGCTAATGCACATAGTTGCTTATTTGCTGTTCCAGCCAGCGCACCAACAATAAATGGCAATTGATCTTTAGGTGTGACACGCAAGCCATCAAGCTTTTCGGTCGTAAAACCTAACGCACTGGTTAGTTCTTCCACCATAGGGCCACCGCCATGTACTAACGCAAATTGGTGTGTTTCTTGTAGCTGTTTCAATACATTAAGTAATTCAACAGCTGTTTCATCAGACTGCATGAAGGCACCACCAACCTTAATAACAAATGTCTTTTTCATGATACTAACCCACTAACCCTTTATGACCATCAAAGCCAAAACGCAAGTTGGCGCACTGCATTGCTTGAGAGGCAGCCCCTTTAAGCAAATTATCAATGGCGCTGGTAACAACAATATGCGCAGATTGGCTATCAACTTTCCAACAAATATCACAATGCGCAGTACCCACGACGTCATCTAATTTCGGCCAGCTTTGTTTTAATCGAATAATAGGGTTCCCATGGTAACTTTTCTCAAACGCTTGATTCACTTGTTCGGCCGTAACACCGGCCTTAAGTTTAGCGGTGACTGTTGCTAGAATCCCTCGTTTAAAGTTGCCTAGATGCGGCGTGAATATTACGGGTCTGGCCAAGTAATCGCTGATTTCAGGTTGGTGACGATGACCTAATACACCATAGGCTTGTAAGCTCACTTCGCAAAAGCTATTTGTAATCGCTGACTTACGTCCAGCACCACTGACACCAGATGTTGCATTAATGACTGGCCATTGGTTTTCATCAAGCAAGTCATGCGCAACTAGTGGTTTTAGAGCAGACAGCGATGCTGTGGGATAACATCCCGGTACAGCTATTAAGTCAGCTGTTTTTATATCGTCAGCAAACCAATCGGCTAGACCATAAACAGCTTGTTCAAGTAATTCGGGATGTTTATGTCCAAAACCATAAAAATCGTTAAACACATCCGCATCTTTTAGCCGAAAAGCCCCCGACAAATCAAAAACTGCGGCTTTACCAGACGTTAGCTGAGGCATCCAGTCATGGCTTGCTTCATGCGGTGTTGCTAAAAAAATGGCATCATGATGTTGTGCGGCACCCGCTAAAGCATCGTCATCCAGTGGTTGTAGGAACTTCTCATCAAGATTCCCAATACCTGACATTTTGCCGTGTAAATCAGACAACAGCTTGCCAGCGTCCTGACTCTTCTGTGATACGAAAAGCGACTCAACGTTAAAATCTGGGTGTGATGCTAAAAGAGCTGACAACTCCGCACCGGTATAACCACTAGCACCAATAACACAACATGTAATCATAATAATTCAAATTTAATAGAGTTAAGAGAAAGGTAAAAAGCCGACGATTAACTAACGGTTAATCGTCGCAAAGTCCAAGGAGAGTTAAAACTAAAATTCATGTTGCCACTTATCTCGGTTAGTAAAAGGCCAATTAAAATGTACTAACACTGGTAGAATGTTACTGTTTCGAGGATAATACCCAAAATAATTATTTATGCAATATTTTTGCATTTTTATTTAAAGAAAAATCTTATGCCCAATAATTTTATAGCGAATTACAAAGCACTCATAGAAACGCCCACTATAAGTGCCTTTGATGACAAAATAGATCAGTCCAACGAAAAGCTGATTCATTGGCTTAGCAATACATTTTCAGAAATCGGCTTTGACATAAGTATTCAAAAAGTACCGAATACTCGTCATAAATTCAATATGCTCGCCAAGATTGGTAGCGGCGAAGGCGGGCTGCTTTTGTCTGGGCATTCAGACACCGTCCCTTATGATGAGGGCAAATGGCAGTATGATCCTTTTACAGTCACTGAAAAAGACGGACGCCTACACGGCTTAGGTACTTGTGACATGAAGGGCTTTTTCGCCTTTATACTTAACGCACTGCAAGACACGCCTTTAAATAAATTAAAAAAGCCTCTCTATATTTTAGCGACAGCAGACGAAGAAACCTCTATGGCAGGGGCTCGCTTTTTTGTTGAACAGCAGTTGATCAAACCAGATGTTGCCGTTATTGGTGAACCCACTGAACTCAAACCCATCTATAAACATAAAGGGCATATGGCTCACAGTATTAATATTGAGGGTAAAGCTGGGCACTCGAGCGACCCAGCTAAAGGTGTCAATGCGCTGGAAATTATGCACCAAGCAATAGGCGCTTTACTGTCGTTACAACAATCTTTGTCGCAGAACTATCAGGATAAAGATTTCACTGTCCCCGAAACCACATTGAATCTTGGGCACATTCACGGTGGAGATGGTGAAAACCGTATTTGTGGGCAGTGCCAGCTTAACTTTGATGTCAGACCTGTGCCCCAATTGAATGACGAAGCTGTTTTCGAACAGATAGATCAAGTACTTACACCAATAAAAGCAAAATACCCCGGTCGAATTGCGCGTTCGTTGATGTATCCAACAGCGCCTGCTTTTGCATGTAAGAATGAAACCCAAGTAGTCGAGTTAGCAGAAGAACTCACCGGGTTTAATGCCGCCACTGCCAACTACAGCACAGAAGCACCTTTTATTAATAGCTTAGGTTGCGATACTTTAGTACTCGGACCGGGTAGCATCGAACAAGCACACCAGCCTAACGAGTTCATCGACTTAAGCTATGTTGAACCGACCACTAAACTATTACGCAACCTCATCAAGCAGATATGTTTCTAATGAAAACACTACGACTCTTTATCGCCCTTATTTTTGCCACCACAATACAAGCAAAAAGCCTACACCTACCGAATTTACCGGAACCTGTAAGTAACAACGCCGTCGCTAAAGTCACCACAGATACAGGACAATACCTTATCAGCTTTATGGGGCTGGGAGCAGGTAAAACCTACAAAGATGTGCACGACAAAGTTTGGATGTTAACGCTCGGTGAAAATCATTGGAAAGCTATGCCTGCGGTGCCGTCATCACTCCCACTGAAAGGTAGGCTTGCCTCTGTCGCGATCGGTGTAAAAGGTTATGCTTATGTTTTTGGTGGCTATACTGTCGCGGAAGATCATACCGAAGTATCTAGCCCAGATAATTTCCGATTTGACCCAGATGATCAGAGTTACACGAAAATAGCCCCCATGCCTGTCGCAACAGACGATGCAGTGGCACTTTCATACCAGGATAAATACATTTATCTCATCAGTGGCTGGCACAATGACGGCAACGTCAATTTAGTACAAATATACGACATTAAAGCTAACACTTGGCAACAAGCCTCTCCCTTCTTAGGCAAACCGGTTTTCGGCCATGCTGGCGGCATTGTTGATAACAGAATGCTTATTTGTGACGGGGTTATTGTTAAAGCTCAAGCGCAAAATCGTAGGACTTTCTTAGCAGAGCCGGCTTGCTATACCGGAACAATCAATCAAGAAAACCCCACTAAAATTGATTGGAGGGTCATCCCTCACCCAACCGGCGTTGCACGTTATCGCATGGCAGCGAATGGTGACAAAGCCTCTAATACGGTACTCTTCCTCGGAGGTTCTGATAACCCATATAATTATGACGGCATCGGTTACAACGGTGAGCCTTCAAAGCCATCGGACACAATTTGGCGTTACAACTTTGATAGTAAAAGCTGGTCCTTCGAGGTCACAAAAAACGCTTCCATGGATCATAGACGTTTACTCATACTCCCTAAACAAAAGACAGCATTGACTATAGGTGGCATGACAGATAACCAAACCGTCATCAATGCAGTGAACACCATTTCGCTTTGACTACCATGATTTATACCCGTATAAACCTAACAAAGCTTTTGCAACATACGCCAACAGGGCTAATCGCCCAAAGGATTCTTTATGAAAAAGGCACTACTCCCACTTATCGTGACAGCCGCACTAACCAGCCTAGTTGCATGTGATACAGCACCAGAATCAACAACAGTTGCGAGTGATGGGGTAGCAGAAAAAGCTATGTCAACCAAATCACTTGCTGAGATTTTGTCTGCCCAAACGGCAGAGGTTCAAGCTCGTTTTCCAGCGAGAAACCCCCAGCAAGTGCTGGAGTTCTTTGACATTAAACCCGGCATGACAGTCGTTGAAGCACTGCCTGGTGGTGGTTGGTACAGCAAAATCTTATTACCCTATTTGGGCAATGATGGACACCTAATAGGCGCAGACTATGCTGCCGACATGTTTCCTAAATTTGGTTTTTTCAGTGAAGAAGCTATCGAAGCTAAAAAGACCTGGGTTCAAACATGGACAGCCCAAGCTGAGGGTTGGCGCACAGAAAGTGATGCAAATATTAAAGCTTATCAAATGAACTCGATGCCGAATAATTTGGATGGTACGGCTGACGCCATACTATTTATACGAGCATTACATAACTTGGCTCGTTTTGAGAACGACGGCGAATATTTAACAAAAGCACTATCTGAGGCTTTTCGAGTCTTGAAATCAGGAGGTGTAGTGGGTGTAGTACAACACTTAGCCCCAGAAGATGCATCTGACGAATGGGCAAGTGGTTCAAAAGGCTACCTGAAGAAAGCTTTTGTGATTGACCGCATGGAAAATGCAGGCTTTAAGTATGTTGGAAGCAGCGATATCAATCTAAACCCGGCAGACAAGCCTGGCGAAGACGATATTGTTTGGCGGCTTTCTCCTAGCTTTGCTACCAGCGGTGACGACCCCGCTTTGAAAGCTAAATATAAGGCGATTGGCGAATCAACTCGAATGACCTTGAAGTTTATCAAACCCTAGCTCAGATAGTTTTTGCCATGCTCAAGACGAGCATGGCTCTTTATTCAGAAGTTACAACGTTAAAACTTAGCTAAGAACTGCACCCACAATATACGCCTATCAATAGTGAGATCATCACCATTAAAATCAGCATATTTCAATAAACCTGAGTAGTTCTTACTGAATTTATAGCTTGCCGTTAAATCAATCTCATCACCGAAATCTGCATCACCGGTTTCAGCTTCGAACTGATGATAAGTCGCAGAAAGATTAACACCGCGAACTTTACCTGCGACCTTAAAATAAAGGTCATCTAACCCACTGTCCTGCGGCGTGACAAGAAATAGATCCGCAAAACCGTTGAATTTATGTAGTGTTGCCAGCGGTGTGCTAAATGCCCGACCATTGTCACTGCCCAAAGACTCAAACCCTGCGGTTAGATTTACTTTAGAGAGCTTCAACGTGCCATCTAAAGCAATGTAGTCAACAGAAAAATCAAAAGGGTTGTCACCTGTATCCGTTTGATTCACATAAGACGCATGAAACTGATAACCAACACGGTTAACTTTGCCACTCTTTTGGTAATCAAAGCCTACATTCGTTGTAGCTAGTGCTGCTAAATCATTAAAATCCAGCTCATAGTAAAAAGCCGACAAGTTGTGTCCGCCTGCCGGTTTGTAGCTAAAATGAGCAAGGTGTAAATCGCTATCTATATCACTATTAGGACTGTCTTCACCAAAGATTCGATTGACGTTATAAATATAGGAATAATCGAGTTTAATTGTATCCGACACTCTCGACTCGACTCGAAATCCATCATAAGTCTGTTCATTTTGGCGCCAAGCAACACCGCCGATAAAACGCTGTGCATCATGGTTAATGCGCTGACGACCGAACTTTAAACTGGTTGTTCCAGACGCTTGGTAATTAATATACGCCTGATTGACTTCAGTACCTGACGGGTCAGCCACCACAGGAAAGCGAGTATTACCATTCACTGTATCATTAAAGGTTTCACCAAAAATATGACTCACATTATCCGCTTCAAGAACAGCACTAAACTTACCCAGATTTCCACTGGTATAAGTGATACGTGAGCGTATCGTATTGGCGTCAGCGTTTTCGGCTAAGTTCGATTGGTCGACGCCCTCATAGCGATACCTAAATGACACGTTAACTTTACCTTCAGCTACTGCTTTTGCGACTTTATCACCAAAATTTGATTCTGCTGTCGCCACCCCTGTATATAAAGCGATCCCCAAAGTCATCAATGAAAGTGATGTACGCATTGTTGCTCCCTAGCAATTTTTGTGGTTGATGTATTGTGTTTTACAAAAGTATTTCTATCGCGATTCTGCCAAATTTTTTGGGCATTTAGAATAGTAGAATGCCACGGCTGTTCATTAATCAAGCTCAACATCAATGCCATTGTGCCTGTCACCGCAGCTTGCGCATATGCCCCACCATCATCTGTCGTGTAAACATGAGTCAATGCCGACACATCGAGTTTCTTACTCTTGATATGCCATTGCTCAAGTAAAGCTGGAATAGTTTCCTTGATAACTTGCTGCCCTTGGACTCTAAACGAGGTCACTTCGCGCTCAGGATTAAGCTCAACCTCACCACCTTCACCTCTAAAGCATAGTAAATTAGAGTCATTCAGCAATTGGCCAATAGTCGCATGCTTTTCGTCAACATGACGATGAAACACGCCTTGAAAACTCGATGAACCAGTACTTGGTTTAAGCATTCGCGCCAGCGTGTTTGCACAAGAGCGCAGCCCAAGTTGCTCTCGCAATTGAATGAGGTGATCTAACGCCGGGTTGATCTTATCCAAATCAAGATAGGCAAACCCATTTTGGTCAAGCTGAGTGGCCGCCTGTTGTGTTGTTAAGGCAACAGGTAGCCCTAAGCTTTCCATGACAGTATTGAGATACAGTCTTTTCGAATCAGGTTCCTGCGTTCCGTGCAAAAAAATACGATACCCCTGCTGCGCTAAGGCCAACACTGACAGCAAAAACCAAGGCAGATGTCGCCGCTTACCAGCGTAGCAACCGATGTCGATATCGGCTTCAATTTGCTGCATCCCTGACACGGTGAACTCTCTTGTCGCCAACAAGAAGCCAGCTAATTCTTCTGGCGTTTCTTCTCTAACACGTAACAACATTAAAAAAGCGCCACGCTGTTCTGGCGTGCAACACCCAGACAATAACAAGCAGAAGGCTTTATAAGCTTCATCTTGCGACAAGCTTCTTCCCGCTCGTTGCCCTCGTCCGAGTATTTTGACGTACTGTTTAAATGAATCAGACATAAGACGAGGTCCTAGATAACAAAGAAAGATCTATAGCCTGTCGATAGCCAACCACGTCGCCAACTATCAACAGCGCAGGGCCTTTGAACGCTCTCTTTTGCATCGCAACGGGAAGCGCCTGCACAGTGCGAGTTAACGTCTCTTGCTGCACGGTTGTTGCTTGGTCCACTAACATGGCAGGCGTATCAGCTGGCAACCCATGTTCAATTAAACGCTGACAAATCAGATGCACACGCGACAACCCCATATAAAACACTAAGGTCTCTTTACTTCGCTCACCTTTACGCGGTGCCATAGATGCCCAATCAGGTTCCAGTTCTGGCTTTTTAAACTGCGCTGTAATCAACCGTACTGACTGAGAACAACGCCTGTCTGTCAGTGGCGTACCTGTGTAGGCCGACATACCTGACGCCGCTGTCACTCCAGGTACAACTGCGAAAGCAATACCCTGCCGCTCCAACGCCATACACTCTTCGCCAAGTCGTCCGAAAATAGCAGGGTCACCACCTTTCAATCGGACAACGTTCTTGCCAGCGTTTGCTTGTTCACACAACAGGTCGCAAATGACTTCTTGTTTCATGCTGTGTTTGCCCGCACGTTTACCGACAAATAGCTTTTCGGTTGTGGCAGGGATCAGCGACAGTATTTCATCACTAACCAACCAATCGTAAAGGACAACATCGGCTTCTTGCATCAACCGCACAGCCTTCAGAGTCAGTAATTCCACATCCCCCGGCCCTGCGCCAATAAGATGAACATAGCCTTGCCTGTCGTGAATCTTATTCTTAACTTTTTGCGAAGAATGATGATGGTTAAATGAAATAAAAGGATTTAGCAAAGAACGTTTCAATACTCGCCACATTGAATGGTTCGATAGATCCCACAATGAATTCATACCAACACCTCTTCAGTTTGTTCTTTTGGTGTCGATTGAACGGCTTTAATAAGCACCGATAATTCTGGCTTACAAGAACCACAGTTGGTTCCACACTTCAGCGCTCGCCCTAAACCGGCAACGGTATTATTTCCACTTGCAATCGCGCTTGTGATATCACCTTGAGTAACGTTAAAGCAGCTGCATACGACAGGCGTTGAAACCTGCCCTGACACTTTCCCCTGCAACCAACGTGACTTTTGTTCAAAGGACAACGCTTCATCGCCCATGCTTATGTCATTGGTTATTGTCAGTACTTCTCGTCTTGACCTTGCAGCCTTTAAGAACAGTTGTAATTTATCATCTTGAGTCATTAAAACAGTCTGTTCATCTTGTCCATTCAGTGACAACCATTGCCCCTTATCAGACAGGGTTGTTTGTAACCAGTGCTTCCAATCCGCAACAGACTCATTCACGGCTAAGAGATAGCGAAACCCGTTCTTAACAATTTGCTCGACCCAGAACTCAGCCTTACCATTTAGATCAACAGCTGAAAGTGATTGCTTACTTATGATTTGTATATATTGCTTAAAATCTATTTTCGTGAGGCTTACTGCCGCGTGCTTTAATTCAGGTTGCCCTGAAATCGCATCTCCTACAGCGTCAAATAGAAATGCAATACTGGCTGAAGAACTGTTCTGTCGGCTCCAATGAATTGGCGCAAAGCACTCACCATGGCGAATACCCGCATCCACCTTCACAGCCAATTTGACAGATGCTGCCCCGCTCACCGCCGATGACAATCCAACCAAATCACCTTCTTTTAAATCAAGCGCGTCAGCGTCATGCGGATGGACTACAACAAAAGGTTCTTGAATATGTTGTGCCAACTCATATGATTGCCCTGTTCTTGTCATGGTATGCCACTGATCTCTTATACGACCACTGTTTAGCACAAGGGAATGTTGCTTGCTTGTTTGCTGAGTCGGCAATTGTGGTGTCACAGCAATAAAATTAGCTTTTTTGTTCTTAGTATAAAAAATACTGTCGGTGAATAGACGTTTTGTTCCCTGTTTAGCTGTTTGAGTCACTGGCCATTGAATAGGCTTAAAGTTGTCATACTGGTGTTGCGATAGCCGCCCCAAGCCAGACAAGTCAAAACTTCTCTGTCCTCGGTTCTGATAAGCTGATAACGCAATATGTTCATTAAAGATATCTTTCGGCGACTCAAAATCAAACCCTTCAAAGCCCATAGCTTTGGCCACCTCACACATGATTTTCCAATCATGTTTTGCGTTGCCAGAAGCCGGTAATAATCCTCGCTGTCTGGATATTCTGCGTTCAGAATTGGTCACCATGCCATCTTTCTCAGACCAGCCTGTTGCTGGTAACTTCACGTCAGCGAAGTCCAAAGTATCGTTTTTGGCAATACAGTCAGAGACAACAACCAGATCGCAATTTTTAAACGCTCGCTCTACTTTTTCTCGATGAGGTAAGCTCACTAGAGGATTAGTCGCCATCACCCAAACAGCTTTCACTTTGCCAGACGCCATCGCATCAATTAGATCTAATGCCATCAGCCCGGGCTTTTCAGCGATAGTAGGTGAGTCCCAAAAAGTAGCAACAGACTCTCTATGCTCAGGGTTCGTTATATCCATGTGTGCAGCAAGCATATTGGCTAAACCGCCCACTTCCCTACCACCCATCGCATTAGGTTGACCCGTCATTGAAAAAGGGCCATTACCTGATTTGCCAATTTTCCCTGAAACAAGATGGCAGTTAATGATTGCGTTGGATTTGTCGACGCCACTGGTAGATTGATTAACTCCCATCGAATAAAAAGTGACTGCCGATTCCTTTTCCGAAAACCATTGATAAAAGCGCTTTAAGTCGTTGATATCAAGCTCACAATAGCTCGCAACTTTTTCAAGATGCCACTTAGAAGACGTCGTTAAACATTCACCAAAGTCGTTAGTATGCTGAACAACGAAGTCTCTATCGATATAGCTGTCATTAGTTGCAATAAAACGGAAAAGCCCATTAAAGATAGCAACATCGGAACCCGGTTTAAGCGCTAGATGTAAGTCGGCCAATTCACAAGTAGCTGTTCTTCGTGGGTCAATAACAACCACTTTCATCGATGGATTGAGCTTTTTCGCACGTTCAATACGTTGATAAAGGACAGGGTGTGTCCAAGCCGCATTGGACCCAACAAACACAAGCAGCTCTGTTTGTTCTAAGTCTTCATAACAACAAGGAACTGCGTCTGCACCAAATGCTCTTTTGTATCCGGCGACAGCAGACGACATGCAAAGGCGAGAATTAGTATCGATATTAGCGCTACCTATGTAGCCCTTCATCAATTTATTGGCGACATAATAGTCTTCTGTTAAGAGTTGTCCTGACACATAGAAAGCGACGGCTTCTGGACCATGCTGCTGAACAATGCTTTTGAACCCGCTTGCCACATGTTCAATAGCCTCACGCCAAGGTACTTGCTGGCCGCCTATTTCAGGCTCTAACAATCTATTCCCTTGCCCATTTGTTTCAGCGAGCTTGCTACCTTTAACACACAAACGTCCATAATTTGCGGGGTGTTCAGGTGTGGCATTCACTTGCATTCCAACAGAATCAGTGCTTCCAGACTGACTTACCGTCACTTCAACATCAACACCACAGCCAACACCGCAATAAGGACAAGTCGTCTGCCCTATACGACATTCGGTATTTTTCACGCTGGAAAGTACTGTATTTTTCATGCCATACCTCTTACGCAATAGTCAGCCTGAATTATGCAGCCTGAGATATCTGCACTTCGTTGCCGCTTATTCGAGCTAAGTAAGCACTTACACTTGATTTTTCATCTTCAATACAATGACCTGTTTCTAAACAGATATGCTGTTTGTACAATGGAGATGCCACAACCAACTTGTCACCAATGGAACCCATTAAGCCTCGGCTTAACACATTGGCTTGGCCAACAGGGTCCCAATTGTCGATAGCAAAAACTCGCTCTTCATCACCTTGCACGCAAAGAAATAACGCAACTTGCTTATCACCGTATTTGGCACAGACCCCGGCATTTCTGACTAAGTCGCCTGCGGAACACAACGTGGTCCATTCATTAACACTACTTTGTGAACTCATAAACGCCCCCTTAAGCTTCTTCAGTTTCTAGTTGTCGAATCTCGATCGACTCTTGAATTTTTGATCTGAGTGCTTTCTCACGCTCAGTCGCCGGACGAACCTGCTCTCTTTCCTGCACAAAAACAATATTTTCATCACTATCAGGACTATTGACGAATTGGCGGAAGCGCTTTGTTGACTCAGGATCATTCACTGTTCTTGCCCATTCACATTCATAGCTATCTATAATGTGTTGCATTTGCCGCTCAAGCTCTGAAGCAAGGCCTAAACTGTCTTGGATAACCACTTGTTTGAGGTAGTCCAAGCCACCGTCCAGATTGTCCATCCAGACGGAGGTACGCTGCAGGCGATCAGCGGTGCGAATGTAGAACATTAAGAAGCGGTCGATGTATTTGATCAGTGTTTCGGTATCAAGATCGGTAGCAAACAAATCCGCATGCCGGGGTTTCATCCCACCATTACCACAGACATAGAGATTCCAACCATTCTCTGTCGCAATCACACCAACGTCCTTACTTTGTGCTTCTGCACATTCACGCGTGCAACCAGAGACGGCCATCTTAAATTTATGAGGTGCACGTAGACCTTTGTAGCGATTCTCGATATAAATCGCTTGCCCTACGCTGTCTTGCACACCATAACGACACCAAGTACTGCCAACACAAGATTTAACGGTTCGAAGTGCTTTACCGTATGCATGGCCAGTCTCAAAGCCTGCATCGATCAGCTGTTTCCAAATCTGTGGCAATTGCTCAACTCTGGCACCAAAGAGGTCGACACGTTGCCCACCCGTTATTTTGCAATAGAGGTTAAACTCTTTAGCTACAGTACCTAGAGTAATAAGCTTGTCTGGCGTAATCTCACCGCCGGCGATACGAGGAACAACGGAATAAGTACCGTCTTTTTGCATGTTGGCTAAGAAGGTATCGTTAGTATCTTGCAGACTGACATGATCTGGAGACAATACATAATCATTCCATGTCGACGCGAGAATAGAACCGATAGCAGGCTTACAGATATCACAACCTAGGCCTTTGCCGTGTTTAGTTAATAGGTCACCAAAGCTACGTATCCCTTCAACACGAATGATGTCAGACAAACCTTGCCTGCTGTATCCAAAGTGTTCGCAGATATCGGTGTTAACTTCCACACCACGCGCCAGTAACTCTGCATCAAAGGTTGTCTTTAACAATGCAGCACAGCCACCGCAGCCCGTACTGGCTTTAGTGCAACTTTTTACCGCCGATAAATCATTCGCACCCGTGTTTATAGCCTCAATTACGTCACCTTTGCTGACATTGTGGCAAGAGCAAATAATCGCAGAATCCGGCAATACAGCGGCTTGCAAAGGCTCGCTGCCAATATTCGGTAAAATAAGGCTTTCTGGGTCTTCAGGTAAGTCCATGTCATTTAAGGCGTACTGCAATAGCGTATCGTAATCTTGGGTATCGCCGACCAATACCGCTCCTAGCAGTTTATTTTTGTCCGAGCTGACGACGATTTTTTTATAGATCTGCTGAGGTTGATCTTCAAAGATATAGCTCATTGCACCTTCGGTTTTACCGTGCGCATCCCCGATAGAACCAACCTCTATGCCTAACAACTTTAGTTTGGTGCTCATATCAGCACCGATAAAAGTCGATTCACCACCGGCTATGTGACTGACAGCCACGCGTGCCATTTGATATCCAGGAGCAACCAAACCAAAAATACGCTGCTTCCACAGTGCGCATTCGCCAACAGCATAGATATTGTCGTCACTGGTTTTGCAGCAATCATCTACCTCAATACCCCCACGAGCACCCACACGTAAGCCAGCTGTTTTAGCCAGCTCATCTTGAGGGCGAATACCAGCAGAAAACAGGATCATATCCGTTTCCAAACAACTGCCGTCAGCGAATCGCAATACATAGCGACTCGTCTCACCCGCTTCAATAACATTCGTCGCTTTATCTGTGTGGACTTCTACGCCTAGCGCCTCGATCTGTTCACGCAACAAACGCCCGCCACCGAGATCAAGCTGAACGGCCATCAATTGAGGTGCAAACTCGACAACGTGCGTCTTTAAACCCGCTTCTTTTAACGCATTAGCGGCTTCTAAACCCAGTAAACCACCACCAATAACCACACCGACTTGGCTACAAGCGGCAGAAGCTTGAATCGCCTCCAAATCTTCTATGGTGCGATAAACCAAACAGTGCGGCTGGTCATTACCCGGAATAGGCGGTACAAAGGGGTACGATCCTGTGGCCAAAACCAGCTTATCGTAGTGATGGCTTGCACCATCAGCCAATACAACACACTGACTCTCTCTGTGAATATCAACAACTTTAGCGTCAGTAACAAAGGCAATACTTTGGTTCTGGTAATTTTCAGCAGTCGTTAACGCCAAATCTTCAGCCGTCTTGCCACTAAAATATTCTGACAGATGCACTCTGTCATAGGCCAGCCGAGGCTCGGCACCTAGCACTAATATATCCGCTACAGGACACTCTTTACGCAGTTGTTCTACAAAGTGATGCCCGACCATACCGTTACCGACCACAACAACTTTCATTTTCTGTTTCATTTTCGTACTCACTTAGGCTGCATCTGTCGCAGTTTTAACTGTGGATTCGGCAGTTTTATCTTTATCCATGACACTGCTCTTATTATTTAGCGTATTGACTGGCTCAATTTTTCGTTGTTTTTCATATAAAAATTGCAGCACGGCGTGGCGGCAATGGTTGTATTCAGCATCGTCGGCTAAAGCAATGCGTTCGCGAGGGCGTGCAAGTTTAACGTCTAAGATTTCACCTATGGTGGCATTCGGCCCATTCGTCATCATTACAATGCGATCCGACAGCAGCACAGCTTCGTCTACATCGTGCGTAATCATAATTACGGTATTATTGAGTTTGGCATGGATTTCCATCACCGAGTCCTGCAAATGCGCTCGTGTCAATGCATCTAATGCACCGAAGGGTTCGTCCATCAACAACACTTTAGGCTCCATTGCTAACGCTCTAGCAATACCGACACGTTGCTTCATACCGCCCGATATCTCTGACGGCAATTTGTCTTTGGCATGAGTCATATGCACTAGCTCAAGGTTGTGCATAATCCAGTGCTGCCTCTGCGATTTTGATGTCTTCTTTTGTGTTTGTTTAACGGCGAGTTCAACATTCTGATACACGGTAAGCCAAGGCAGTAGTGAATGGTTTTGAAACACAACAGCCCTTTCAGGCCCCGGTTCATCAACTTCTTTATTTTCGAGAATAACACCGCCCTGAGTTGCCTTTAAAAGGCCCGCGACAACATTCAATACAGTGGATTTACCACACCCCGAATGCCCAATGAGCGATATAAACTCACCTTTATTGATCTTCAAGTTGACGTTTTCTAACGCACAAAATGTCCCTTTCGGTGTCGGAAAATCCATACCAACTTGAGATAGCTCTAAGTGATGTTTAGTCATATTTAATGCTCCAGATTTTGCCGTTATTAGCGCAGTATCGCGTTCTTGTCCCAGCTGATTTTGCGCTGCAAGGCCAGCATTAAGCGGTCTAACGCAAAGCCAATCAGGCCAATGACCAATACGGCAACCATGATGCGTGCCAGAGATTCTGAACTACCATTCTGAAATTCATCCCACACAAACTTGCCTAGCCCCGGATTTTGTGCCAGCATTTCTGCCGCAATTAAGACCATCCAGCCAATACCTAGCGATAAGCGCAGTCCAGTAAAAATCATTGGGAAAGATGAAGGTAAGACGATTTTAATCACATGCGTTAAAGCATTAAGACGTAACACGCGGCTGACATTCACTAAATCACTCGGAATACTCGACACGCCAACGGCTGTGTTAATCAAAGTCGGCCAGAGGCAACACAAGGCCACAGTCAATGCAGATGTCAAAAATGATTTAGCAAACATCGGGTTATCAGACACATACACAGCACTGACAATCATGGTCACTAACGGCAGCCATGCGAGTGGCGAAACCGGTTTAAACAATTGAATGAGTGGATTGATGGCTGCATAAATCGGTTGGCTTAAGCCACAAACAATGCCCAAAGGTATTGCGATAACAGAAGCCACGACGAAACCGATAAAGACGGTGTACAAGCTCGTCCATATTTGATCAAAGAAAGTCGGTGACCCTGTATAAGGACGAACTTTTACTTCGTATGTCGGATCAGCGTCAAGACGAGCTTGATTGCGCTTCTCCTGTCTTTCGTAAAACTCTGAAGCCCTTCTCCTCTCGGCCTGATGTTCAGAAATCAGGTTACCGGCTTGTTGCCAAACATCTGTTGGGCCGGGGAACTTACCCAAAGAAGTATCGATGTTCTGTGCCGCACCACCCCAGAACATCAAAAATACGAACAAGCCTATCATCGGTAAACTGAGCCTACCTGCATGCTGCAGCCAGCTCGGTTGTTGCGCTTTAGATGGCAACTTTAGCCAAGTCACTTGCGGTAAAACACTTTGTTTAAACATCATCATTCCTCAAACAATATGAACCAATACAGCGCTAACTTGGTTAAATTTTGGTATCGCCTTTCAGGCCAATCTCAAATTTATCTATATACTGATTGGGCTGACTACCGTCATAAACGATGTTGTCAATAAAGTGCTTTTGTGGAGGACGAAAACCAGACTCATTTGCAAAGTCAGGAAAGTCACTCAACTTGGCTTTGCCTTCTTTAACCAATGCCATGGCAGCCGCTTCGAAAATATCGGGACGATAGACTTTCTTAGCCATATCGAAGTACCAGCTGTCAGGCTTAGCGTCACTGATTTGCCCCCAACGACGCATCTGCGTGAGATACCAAATAGCATCGGAGTAATACGGGTATGTTGCGTTGTAACGGAAGAAAACATTGAAATCAGGCACCGATCGCTTATCGCCTTTTTCGTATTCAAAGGTGCCTGTCATGCTACTTGCAATAACATCAGCATCTGCCCCCACATACTTTGCGCTTGAAAGCATTTTCACCGCTTCGTTACGATTGGCATTGTTGTTTTCATCGAGCCACATGGCAGCACGAATCATGGCTTTCACCACACGTATGTGGGTGTTGGGATTTTTATCAGCCCATGCTTTACTCACACCAAAGACTTTCTCTGGATTGTTTTTCCAAATCTCATAGTCGGTAACAACAGGGACACCAATATTCTTGTGTACCGCTTGCTGATTCCAAGGCTCACCTACGCAATAGCCGTAGATAGTGCCAGCTTCCATCGTTGAAGGCATCTGCGGCGGCGGTGTCACCGATAGCAGGGCGTCTGCCATTAATTGACCTGTGGTATCGCCTTTGTGAGGTGCATAGTAACCAGGGTGAATATCACCAGCGGCTAACCAGTAACGCAACTCATAGTTGTGCGTCGACACAGGGAAAACCATACCCATATTGAAAGGCTTACCTTCTGACTTATATTTTTCAACAACCGGTTTGAGTGCATCCGCTTTGATTGGATGAACAGGCTTACCATTCTCATGAGGGATATGCGTTTTCATCTGTTTCCAGATGTCGTTGGAGACCGTAATACCGTTACCGTTTAGATCCATACTAAAGGCAGTGACGATATGAGATTCTGTACCGTAACCTATTGTCGCACCCAACGGTTGTCCCGCCAGCATATGTGCACCATCTAGCTCTCCGTCTATTACGCGATCCAGCAATACTTTCCAGTTTGCTTGGGCTTCGAGCGTGACATACAAACCTTCATCTTCAAAAAAACGCTTTTCGTATGCGACGGCTAAAGGTGCCATATCGGTGAGCTTAATAAAGCCAAACTTAAGTTCTTCTTTCTCTGGCCAACCTACATCAGCCTGAGAACCACTAGCTATTAATAGAGAAACACTCACCGCACTTACTAACTGCCCTACTGTAGACAGCCAACCTTTATATTTCATAACTTACCCTTAGAAACTTGTAGATTTTTTGCCTCATGCGCGGTTGAAACCACGCCTAAACGCTTACTCATTGTGTGAGCCAAAGTAAGAGCAAACTTGGTGCCATCAAATTAAGTTAATATTTTTCAATGAGTTAAGAATTTAATGTGTGATTTTAGGAAAAGTAGCGCACTATAAGGATCGCCTAATGCACCGAGGATGTGCACAGAATTCAGCCACCTAAATAATCATCGTGCCATCCGATTAATTTAAAACAATAAGACATAATAGAGCGTGTTAAGTCCCTAATGCCTGTCGATAATCGATAGGCAGCATTGAGTCTTATGGATCTCGCTCGCTTCATTAATTTTGATGCATGCGTATTGTCTTGCAATACACAACTGCTAAGATACTGCTAACTTTTAGATGATGACATTCAACATGCCACAAGAAAACCCAGCCAAACCTCGTCAAGGCATTCAAGTTATTGCGCGTGCTGCCTCTGTATTGAGAGCTTTAGAGGGCACACCAGAAGGCCTTAGTTTGGGAGAAATTGCCCAGCAAATTGGCTTACCTCGGTCTACCGTTCAACGTATTGTCTATGCGCTAGCTGATGAAGGTTTTGTTATTGCGGCTTCTCCAAATGCCCGTGTACGGCTGGGCCCTAGCTTGGTTTCGTTAGCTTCATCAGCAAAAATTGATATCGACCGTATCATCTTGCCGCATATGAAGGAGCTTTCGAAAGAAATTGAAGAGACCATTGATTTGTCAGTACAGGATGGCTCAATGATGGTCTTTATTGAACAAGTTACCGTTGAGACTCGTACATTAAGAGCCGTATCAGCAGTAGGTAACGCTTTCCCAATATACAGCTGTGCTAATGGCAAAGCGGTACTCGCGTCTTTAAATGATGACGAATTGGAGCAAATACTGGCGCAACCCATACAAGCACAAACAGCCTCCACGATCACAGCCCCGCAAAAATTACTTGCTGAGTTAGATATTATTCGTGAGACCGGTATTGCTTATGATCACGAAGAACACTTTGAGGGTATTTGCGCTTTAGGTGTCGCCCTGTCGGACCCTTATGGCCGTAACATTGCGTTATCTATTCCTATCCCATCAGTCAGGTTTTATAAAAATGAGAAAATCATCGCAAAGCTGTTGTTAAGGTATCGCGATATCATTGAAAAAGCGCTGGGCAGCAAAACATAGGATGGCAAAGCACTAAATCGTAAGCGGTTAAAGACATGGTTCGAGGCAGCCTAACAGACTCCCCCAACCATGAAACGGAATGTTTTTTCATTTTATTTGCAGCCTAAAAGGGGTAAAATAAGACTCACTCCGTAAAGCGGCGACAAGGGAAAGGAATGTTAGCCATATCAGCAGAACAATTTACTTCTATCACTCAAGATCATTTCTTTAATAGGGTTTCCGCATTCCTTTCTTCACGTTCCAAACATGAGAAACTGTTAGAAATACTCAAAGACAACGTATTAGTTAAATCTTTATGGCAAATCATCTGGGATGAGTTCTCGGATCAAAGTGAACTCCATTTAGCCACCATGTTTACCTACGTTCTGGCTTGTCACTGTGAAGGTGAAAAGCCATTAGCTAGCTTGTATAACGCCCTAGACAAAGAAAATCCATACCTGTTCATGCAGCGTTACTATTCTGACCTTAGTTACCTTAGGTTATGCGAGCTAGAGTTTGATTATGAACAGGACGATCAAGATGACTAACGGCACTTTTAACGATACACCGCCTAGTGCAGCACAATGCTGTCAGCCGTCACCTTGCGAAGCAAGCGCCAAAAAACAAAAAGCCCTCGCTGAGTCATCTCAAAAAACGATGGACAAATTTCTGGAGCCACAATTCTCAAATACGCCTTGTGGACAGAAAGCACAAACACTCAATGAGCAAGGTACAGTGCAGCAATATAAAACCTTCACCGACGCCATGCCCTATGCTCATGCAGCCAATGCTTTAAATCAGTTGGGTGATAAAGATATCAGTCCACCGACTAAAAACTGCATAACCATGTTGCCGCAATCTGGTGCAGGGTTAACACAAGCTCTGGGGCTGCCTGAAGGTACGATTGTTGATAACGATTTAAGAGATGACGAGACGGGTTTTAGGGCCGCGTTATTTAAAAATGAAGCCGATGGCTCACTGATTCTGGTCGCTAGAGATACCCAGCCGGATTCTTTAGTGGACTGGAAAACCAATACTGATAATGGTCAAGGTCGGGACTCAGAGCAATATGAGTCTATGCGAAATTTAGCTGGTATCATTGATGATGAGAATATTGACTTTAATCTATCAGGTTACTCTAAAGGCGGCGGCTTGGCGCAAGAAGCTGGTTTAGTGGCTAAAAACGCACAGGTAAAAGTGTTTAACAGTGCGGGGCTCCATGGTGCGTCTCTAACGCGTACGGGGAGCACAAACTTTGATGCGTTATCTGCACGTACTCAGTCTTTTAGTGCTCAAGGAGACTTTTTGACCTTTATGAATAATACCGAGGATGACACGCAACAACTGGCGAATGCTGAATTTTTACGTGATGAATTGGCTGGTGACGGTGCAGGTATCAACCCAATGAAGCTGAAAGTGCGTAACCCAGCAATGCGGCAAGCGATTGATGACGCTGGCTGGTTTGGTGATGATCCCGATCCAGGTTTTGCTGATGCGCGTGATACTTACCTGCAAGATATCGATGATATGATAGATAACGCACGTGACGCCATGACCGAAGAAGCAACACTTGCATTAAAGCAGAAACGCCCGGTAAATAATGTGCTACAAATGTTCCCACCCGTGCGTGCCCATGAGCATGTGACCTTACCTAACTCCATTCCAGGCTACAATTGGGAAGGCAAAGTAAACAACCCTAACCCGAACTTAGCTAAACTGATACAACATAAAATGTCGAATGTGGTGGACGGCTTAACCGGCACCATTAAACAAGATGAAAAAGCATTGAAAAAATTTGTTAAATCATGCGGTTAATTAAGCGTTTGGTGATACGCCCTCTTTTACTGTTATTAGTGGTGCTAGTAAGCGCCTGCAAACCCTCTTCAGGAGATAAAAACATGTATTTTACGCGCAATGCTGCTGAACAGGCACTCGAACAAGCAATCAATGACGATGATGCCGACGGTATTAATGCCGCTTTGGCTGCTGGCGCTGATGTCAATACCCAAGGTAAAGCCCAAGTCACACCACTGATGATGGCGGTCGCAAAATTCAAAAAGCAAGCCGTCAGCGCTCTATTAGAAGCCGGTGCAGATCCGAATATCCGTGATGCCCAAAATGATAATGCTGTGATTTTAGCCGTTCAAGCTTATGGCAAAGATCCTAAACTGCTTGAATGGTTATTAGAGGCAGGGGGGAACCCCAATACCCAACGTGGGAACGACAACCCGATTATCACTAATTTTTTAAGCGCCTTTAATAAACGCGGTGCACAATTGTTAATTGACCACGGCGCCAATGTGGATGTACGCAATAGAAGTGGTGACCCCATTATTATGTCCTATGCTAGGACACAGGCTTGGGACAATGTGTGGTTTTTAATTCAAAATGAGGCACATGTTGATTACCCCAACGAACGGTCAACTTGGATGAAAGCATTTCAGCGAGCCCATACAGTTCCGCCCGGCTCCCCCATTTGGCCTTATAAGATGAAATCTTGGCTTTACTTAAAAGAGCAAGGAGAACTTGTTCCCTCGGATATTATGGCGCTGATCGACGAAGAGTACTTCGCTGACCTTGATAAGCAAGGTGCCGAATACCCCACAGCAGAAGAGCTCATGGGTGAAGGCTACGAAGCCTATTTTGAACGTCATGGCCTTGAACTAAAACATCTCCCTGAAGAGATGCAATGGGAAACCCCACCAAACTGGGAAGGTCAGCCTTAGTATTGGCAGCTTCATTGATCTTAGATGCGCTAAAGCCTTGTTTTCACTTTTCTGAACAGCCGAGTTGTTAGTCATGCGGTTAGTTAAGCGTTTGACGATATGCCCTTTTTTACTGTTATTAGTGGTGCTAATCAGTGCCTGCAAACCCGCTTCAGGAGATAAGAATATGTATTTTACACGCAATGCCGCTGAACAGGCACTCGAACAAGCCATCAATAATGATGATGCCGACGGTATCAATGCCGCTTTGGCTGCTGGCGCTGATGTCAATACCCAAGGTAAAGCCCAAGTCACACCACTGATGATGGCGGTCGCAAAATTCAAAAAGCAAGCCGTCAGCGCTTTACTAGAAGCAGGCGCCGATCCGAATATCCGTGATGCCCAAAATGATAATGCCGTGACTTTAGCCGTTCAAGCCTATGGCAAGGATCCTGAATTACTTGAATGGTTATTAGAAGCCGGAGGCAATCCTAACACCCTAAGAGCAGATGAAGACCCTATTATCACTGACTTTTTTGATACCTTTAATAAACGCGGTGCACAATTACTTATTAACCACGGTGCAAACGTGGATGTTTATAATAGAACTAAAGAGCCTATTATCATGTCTTATGCAGGCACGCAGGCATGGGATAATACATGGTTTTTAATTCAAAACGGCGCACGTGTCGATTACCACAATGAAAGGACAACGTGGATGGAGAATTTTTCTTTAGCTCATGTAGTGCCACCTGGCTCTCCCATTTGGCCTTATAAAGTAAAAGCTTGGTTATACTTAAAAGAGCAAGGAGAACTTGTTCCCTCGGATATTATGGCGCTGATCGACGAAGAGTACTTCGCTGACCTTGATAAGCAAGGTGCCGAATACCCCACAGCAGAAGAGCTCATGGGTGAAGGCTACGAAGCCTATTTTGAACGTCATGGCCTTGAACTAAAACACTTACCTGAAGAGATGCAGTGGGAAACCCCACCAAACTGGGAAGGCCAGCCTTAGCTATATGGTCACATGATTTCTTAGTGTTTGGACTGCCTAAAATAACCATAAGCGGCTATCACACCAAATATCAGCATCATGACCACAACACCAGCCATCCATAAGGTCGTTACATTCGACATTTCAATACCTCTCGATTCAATCCAATTTCTACACTCATGTTACTTATTGCTATCTGAATGATTATCCACCCAACGATCAATGACGTAACCTAAAATCAAAATCGTGAATATCATCCCTGCGCTTGTAAGAAAAATAGACCAGAACATTTTATTCTCCGTCAGTGATGATCACATCGATCTAGCCGGTTGAGCCCTTGCATCAAAATAAGCAGGTTTACCTGAGAAAAACATATTGCTCAGTATGCCAACAAGCAAAGACACTAAGGTCGCCATGATCGCATTGTTACTCAGTAAGCCAAGCTGGCTAGCTATGCCAGTGAAAGACCATACAAAATTTAACAACCAAACAACCATGAGCGTGACAACGGCAGCATGATGACTACGCTGCCAGAACATCGCGTACAAAATAATAAAGAAAACAGGGATCAACCAAGCGAACAGCCATGTCATTGCGGCCAGTATTGGCGGTAGAAACGAAGCCACTGCTATAGCAGTCACAGCTAGCAGCACTATGGCAATACGAGTCACTTTAGTCACTTGCTGCTCTGTTGCATCAGGGCGATATAAGGCTTTATAGATATCAATACTGAATATGGTCGCAGGGCTTAGCGCCGTCATCGCAAAGGTTGACAAAATAGCAGCGAGAAACGAAGCCAACAATAGCGCTCCCAACCAACTTGGTAGGTATTCCACCAACATTTGTGTTGCCGCTTGTTTGGGGCCTAACTCAGCAAATTCAGGGATTGTCATCGCAGTTAGACCAATAACGACAGCGAAGACGCCAAACAATCCGTTCACCGGTGCAGCAATCCATAATGCCTTTTTGATCGTCTTCTCGTCCTGTGCCGACATGGCGGTTTGTAACAGCATTTGATTAACAGACTGGCTGAACAATACCGCAACAACGACCCCCAATGAAAAGGTGAGTAAAATTTGTGAGTTACCGAAAATACTCAACATGTGCGACATATCTTGCGAGGTAAAATGCTCGGCGACCGAATCAAAATTGCCGTTAGGTAATCGCAAAGCCAGAAAAACCGTGGCGAGTATGAGTCCAATATACATCACAACTGCGTTAATCAGGTTGATCCAGCCGACTTCTTTCATCCCTGCGATAACAACATAAAAAATACCAAGGATGCCACCAACAATAGCACCGTTAGCAATACCCCAACCTGTCATCGCATTGATGATAATTCCTAAGCCTTGCGTCTCGATGGTAAGAATGCCAAAAATGACGCCCCCCATCACACAAGAAACCAGCGTTCGAATACCTTTGCCGTAGAGCCTTTCGAGCAACTCAGGAACCGTGCTGACACCCATTCGCCTCACCCAAAGGCCTGTGCTATAGCAGACGACAACTAGCAATAAAACATGCGCAATACTAAACCAAACAGCGGCTGCCCCTACCCCCCAAACCATTTCAAAGACACCAAGTATATGCGCGGTGCCTAAAACAGTCAGAGCCATAGTCGCAGCGACAACACCAACAGGTAAGCTGCGTCCACCGAGAGCAAAGTCACCGTCTTTTTGCGTGTGATTTTCTTTTTTGGATAACCACCAGCCAACACCCAAAATAGTGACGGCTTCATAGAGCAATACAATGATCAACATTTTGATGTTCATGTCATATCCCACCTACTTCAATGTTTGCTAATCCATCGATTAACCGGCTGTGTAACCACCATCAGCGTACACCACATGCCCAGTATGGAAGTTTGATGCGGCGGACGCAAGAAACAACAAGGGTCCGGCTAAATCTTCAGGTTCACCTAAACGCCCCATAGGAATACGTGACAACATCCCTTCTCGAACCGATTTTCCAGGTTGTTCGTCAGAGAACATCCAAGCCGTTAAGTTAGAACGAAAAACGGTCGGTGCAATCGCATTGACGGAGATATTATAGGGGCCCCATTCACAACCTAGCGCACGAGTAATGCCGTCGACGGCGGACTTGGACGCACAATAAGCTGAATAACCACCTGCATGACCTAACTTACCTCTTGCCGAAGAAACGAGAATGACTTTTCCACCTTGTCCTTGTTTGATGAGTTGTTCACCAGCAGCTTTACACATCATCCATGACCCTTTTACGTTCGCATCCATCACAGCTTGCCAACGATCAGCATCCATTTTCTCTATGGGATCCACATCATTCATGCCAGAGGCGACAACCAGAATATCCAGGCCGCCAAGTTGTTCGACTGTGGCATCAACGATAGCTTGACAGTTTTCTGAACTATCAGGCCGTAGATTGATATTACACACCTCAGTGCCTGATCCCTTTAGGTCATCAGCTAACTTATCCAACGCATGCCTGTTGCCACCGGCAATAGCGACATGACAACCCGCATTTGCTAGGACAGTGGCAGCAACTTGTCCAAAGGCTCCAGTTGCGCCAGTAATTAGCGCACGTTTACCTGCGACATTAAATAACTCAGAGGGCGTTTTCATAAAATTAGTCATTATTATCCTCCTTGGGATAGGGCATCATCACCAACATGCTGACGGTTTGGTTAGTCCGATTTTCTATACTTCTCAGCTCGCCTGCAGCGATATGACAACTGTCTAATGCACCCAATACGAATTCATTACCGTCTTTAATCACGGTGATTTCGCCATTCAGTACGGTATAAACCTTTTCAACTACAGAGCTGTCTTCAGCCGCTCCGCCACCGGGTAGGAATTGCGACAATCCCACCCAAAAGTTATCTGTCTGTGTCGCCTCAGCACCTTGTAGCCTTAATCCAACCATGCCGTAATGCAGTGGAGCTGAATAAGGCTTGGCCTCATTAAATCGTGTAATTTGCATACTTCACCTTGCCTTAAGACTAAAACCTAACGTTGTCACGCCCTTTCAACCCGAGCATCTCTCTGGCTTCTTCAGGGGTGGCTATCGACAATGAAAACTCAGACAGGATGCGTTTAATTTTTTCAACCTGCTGCGCATTGCTTGTCGCCAACTCACCTTTATTAATGAATAGGCTGTCTTCAAGCCCAACACGCACATGCCCACCTTCGAGTGCTCCATGAGTAGAGAACGGCATTTGATTCTTGCCCGCAGCCAGTATTGACCATTGATAGTCGTCACCAAATAATCGGTCTGCGGTGCGTCGCATAAACATCAGGTTATCGATATCTGCACCAATACCACCCAGAATGCCGAATATGGTTTGAATGAAAAACGGAGGCTTAATCAAACCTTTGTCCGCAAAAAACGCAAGATTATATAAATGCCCTACGTCGTAGCATTCATGTTCGAACTTAGTTCCATGAGCTCCCATAATGGACATGATCTTCTCGATATCACGAAAGGTATTACGAAAGATAAAGTCATCACTTTCCCGCACATAAGACTCCTCCCAATCATATTTCCAAGACGAGTAACGGTCGGCTAAAGGATGTAATGCGAAATTCAAACTACCCATATTCAAAGAGCACATCTCTGGCTGCGTCTCCATAGCGGCGGATAAGCGTTCTTCCACTGTCATGGTTGGGCTGCCACCGGTTGTCAGATTAATAACGGCATCAGTATGCTCATGTATGACCGGCAAGAACTGCTTAAACACTTTAGGGTCGCCTGTCGGCCTACCGTTTGCCGGATCACGTGCATGCAAATGAATAATTGACGCGCCTGCATTTGCTGCCTGAAGCGCTTCTTGTGCGATTTGTTCGGGCGTAATAGGTAGCGCATCAGACATAGTCGGCGTATGCATAGCACCTGTTACGGCGCAGGTGATAATCACTTTACGTTGTTTTTTCATGATCTAATCTCTTGAATTCTGAGTCATAGCGGTGAGGTGTTGTGCTAGTCGTTGACGGACGGCGGCAGAGCTCTCGTCTGTCCATGTTCTCAAACCCTTATGGCTTTTCATGCCAAGCTCTTCTCGCTCGACTTTTTCGTGCAAAATGTCCGAAGGCAAAACATCACGGTTTAGACTGCGAAGGATGACATTGTGAATATCTAAGGTAAGGTCCAAACCCACCAGATCAGCGTTCTCCAGCGGTCCAAGTACGGGCAATCGCATACCAAAGCTGTTTTTGACAACAGAGTCGAGTGTTTCTGCACTGCACACACCGTCGTTAACCAAAGCAATGGCTTCTCGCCACAATGCATGTTGCAAGCGATTGCCGACAAACCCCGGTACATCTTTCTCAATGTAAGCTGGCTTTTTATCGACATAATGCAATAAAGCCATCATTTGATTGATGGTTCCTAGCGACGTTTGGTTACTACGCACGACTTCAACCAAAGGCACGAGGTAAGGTGGATTCCACCAGTGCGTGCCAACAATGCGACCGGCAAAATTGAATCCATCGGCTATATCACCAATAGGAATAACCGATGTATTGCTCGCTAGGATGCAGTCGTTCCTAACCAACTTAAGTAGCGAAGAAAAGATGCTTCTCTTGATTTCAATTTTCTCGGGGGCCGCTTCAATGACAAAATCAGCATCCTTAACGGCTTGATGCATATCGCTTTCAACAATCACTTTGTCAGCCATAGCTACGTCTAGGCCAACACTTGTCAGGTTATTCCTTATCCGTGCTTTTGCATTGGCTCGTGACTCTTCGATAGGATCATATAGACGCACCTCTATCCCTTTTACTGCAAACACTTGCGCAATACCGCATCCCATCAAACCAGCACCGACAATACTCACTCGCGACGTCTCAAACATGCGTCCCCCTTAATACTTTGGTTGGTTTGAATAGTTAGTTACTTGAAGGCTGTGCCGAGCCGGGTTCAATCCGATAATCACCCGTTGGGTCTAGCATAGCGACTAACCTGACAATACAACCGTCACCACCGACCCAACGCCATGGAAACGCTGCGATGGTGCATCGCTTTCCAGTCACTTTGTCGAGCTCACCACCAACATTCTCTATGCCGCAAATACCATTACCGAGCAGTGCTCTGTGACAAGGTTCCCAGTGTGGAAAGTCATCCTTAATACTCCGACCACCAGAAAATTCTTTGTATTCATCTTCAAGCTTTGGAATCAACGGTCCAGGTCCATGTGGACCAATTGCTGTACCTAGAGGGTGATCGAGTGCTTGCACATCGATACCAACCATTTTGACCTTCTTCGCAGCGAGCCACTCGCCAGCACACTTATAAAGCCCGGGACCATAGTGATAATACTCAGAAGAGTCAGCGTAAGTGTGATGCCAACCAGTATTGATAATCACGATGTCGCCTTCTTCAATAGCTGGAGTCACGTTTTCCAAGTCTTCGGCGGTGACCACCTCCCATTTCTTTTTAGGAATACTGACAACAACGCCTTTACCGAAAAATCGAGGCAGAGGCATCTGATCCATGAAAGGCGTTCCTTCAATCACATGATTAGGTGCGTCAATGTGTGTGCCAGAGTGCATTACCGTTGTTATACGCTGGGTTAAAACACCTGAGCGTGCATGATTGTGCAACCTTTCAATTTTTACATCTTCGAAATAAGGCCAACAGGGTTGACCTAATCCCCAAGGGTGACTTAGGTCATAAAACTCTAGCCCAGTGCTATTCATCGCGTTCTCAGCGCTAACAATGGCATCAACTTCTGGCTTAGGAACACGCTCAATACGTTTAATGTCTTCAATCTTCTTCATTTTTACGCTCTGCCTTTTGCTTCAAATTAAAATGATACACCTGTATCGAAATTAAAAAATACACGTTAAAACAGAACAATGTCAAGCCAAAAACAAAAATAAAAAATAACAGTAATTTTACAAATAGAGGCTAAAAACAACACCAAATTAAACATAAGATACTGTTAAATAAAAATATTAATCAGAATAGCCGACCCACTCTTGCAATGTTAATTTTTTGTTGACATCAAAAACAACAGCGCGTAGGTTAAAAACGATACAGTTGTACTAAACAATCAACTTAGGAGGCCTGAAAGTGGAAAAACGATATAAAAAATCACGCTTAGCGACATTGATGTCACTCATTCTTGCGGGAATATCTCATGGTATATACGCACAAGAAGAAGAGACAACAACCGAGCAAGAAAGCAATAACGCCAAGTTAGAAGTGATCCAAGTCACGACCCAGAAAAGAACACAATCACTTCAGGAAGTCCCCATAACGGTCAATGCCATCAATGGAGACACCCTCGATAAATTTGGTGTTGATAATTTATTTGAAATAGCCGACCTAACGCCAGGACTAGTGTTTTCAAGAGCTCCCGATGATGGTTTAGCATTGACTCTGCGCGGCCTAGGTACACCCGCTCGAACACAATCTTTCGATCAATCAGTGGCGCTGTTTCTTGATGGTATGTTTGTTGGTAAAGGCCGCATGTATTCCGCATCATTTTTTGATGTCGAACGGGTTGAAGTTATTAAAGGCACCCAAAGCACCTTACTCGGCAAAAATACTAGCTTAGGCGCTATTAGTTTAGCAACGAAAAAGCCCGGTGATACATTGTCTGGCTATGCGCAAGGCGCTGCCGAGTTTGAGAATGGCGGTTACAGTTTTGATGGGGCTATTGATGTACCAATAAGCCAAGACTTCGCAGTAAGGTTTGCCACTAGAGTATCAGAACAAGAAGGGTCAGTAAGGAACCTAGCAACCGAGCGTGATGTACCCGATGACAGCAACTTTGGTTTCAGAGCAACCGCCGTCTATACACCCAGTAATACATTAACACTGACCGCGGCTTACCAACATTCCGATAGTGAGAGAATTGGTAACGCCTTTCAATTCGTTGATAACGGCAATTTCATTCCTGATGAGGTCATTGCACTTATCGGTGAAGTTGATTTCGATGATACAAAGACGGCACTATGCGAAGAATGTCCTAACGGTGAAAGCTTTCATGATACGGAGGTCGATTCTTTTACAGTCACATTAGAAAAAGATTTTGATAATTTTTCACTAACCTCTATCACCTCATACGCGACTTATGAGATAGACTTCTTTGATGACTTTGATTTTGGTTTGGCGCTGGATGAACTCACTTTCCTTACAACAGGCGAAACTGAATTCTCTAGCACTTTTTTTGAACGTGTAGAGGACTATGCTCAACAGTCTCAAGAGTTCCGTATTACATCTACGACCGATACCAACATTGACTATATCGCCGGGTTATTTTACTTCCAAAGCGATTGGGATAGCTCAGAGATACAAAACTTTCGAACACCTAACTTTCCCCCCCCGGATCCTGGGCAGCTATTTAACGGAACATTCACCAACAACTTCATCCAAGAGACCAGTACCATCTCAATTTATGGCCAGTCCACTTATCATCTATCCGATAAGCTCAGGGCAACATTAGGGCTGCGCTACACCTCGGAAGACAAAGATGTTGTGTTTGATCGTATCCAAGGTGAGCCTACCACTTTGTTTAACACCGTCATTAATCCACCTTTTGAATCTGACTTGACGTTCGACGACCAGTTTCTCAATGGTAATTTCAATGTGCAATACGACCTGAGTAGAACTGCACGTTTTTATGCATCCTATGGTTTAGGCACTAAAACAGGTGGTTTTGCAGAATCAGCGGAAGTTAGCAGTGCCGACCCTTCACTTAATGTTAACGAAGGTGGTGCGGCTGTTGAGTCAGAAGAGGCGCAAACTTATGAGTTAGGGTCTAAACTCACCTTACTTGATGGCAGCATGAACCTAAATTTAGCCGTTTTCAAAACTGATATTTCTGACTTTCAGGAGACCTCATTTCAAGTCACGGGTAACAGCGCCGCTTTCTTAACTCGCAATATCGACGTTGAATCCGAAGGGTTCGAGATAGATGGGAAGTGGCAAGCAACGTCTTCTTTGCAGCTGAATGGCGGTGTCACTTATGCGGACAGTGTGAATGCAGACGATGGAAGCCAGCTTGCGCAAGCACCCAAGGTAACAGGCGTACTTGGCTTTATACATGACTACGATCTAGGTAGTTCGGGCATGACCCTCAGTAGTCGCGGCTTTGTTCGCTATCGCGATGACATGGTCAGTCAAATTAACGAAACGTTTCCTTCTGACAGCCTGACAACTGTCAATTTTAACGTCGGAATACGTAATAGCAGTGATGTTTGGGGCTTAGAACTCATTATTACTAACCTGTTTAATGAACGTTCTGCTGATTTCAGTGGACCACCCGCAGCCCCCATTGGTGCCTTATTCGGTGCCCCTCCGGGTGATCAAGGGATTACCGCAGAATCATTGAATGAGCAGCGCACGGTAAAATTACAATTTAGATATGATTTCTATTAACTGGCATGCAATAAGCTTTGATGCACTTCACCATTGAGGTGCATCAATCAATACTCTCTCCAAAATTCAACACGCTCTAGTGACCTTTCAATAAATTAACTAATTCGAAACATCCAAAAAATAACGGCTGATGCACAAGATAGATAATGAGGCTATGTTGTCCAGGCTTCACTAGCCACGCATGCTTTGACAATGAAGCAAGTGGGTCCTTGTGTAACCATGACTGATGCCCTAAAAAAATACCGATAAGAACCACACCCAACCAAGGTGATAAACCAACATAATCATTTGTGTAGCTAGGCAGCCATTGGCCGATATATCCAAAAGGCCAGAACGACTTAAAAACACCTACATTGTAAAGCCCGACTATAGCAACGCCTAAACCTAAAGATATTCTTGGATAACGGACAAAGCCAATAACGAGAATACTCGCCACGGCAATAAAGTGTAGGATGCCAAAGAAAATCCAATTGGCGGGCACAGTCACAAGCGAAACAACAGTAATAGCTAGCGAAGCACCAACAAGCTGCAATAAACGCCACCTAAATGCTTTCCATCGGATACCACGACTATGCGCTAATACTAGTGAGGCACCAAAAGTTGCTAAAAATAGCGTGACAATTACAAATCGAAATTGCTTCCAACCAGGTCCATCAGGCGTATCCCAATCCACCCAACCAAAATACTTCAAGTCATAGAGAAAATGAAAGATAACCATCAAGATGATGGCAAAAGTGCGCACAATATCGATAGTGACAACTCGTGTCTGGAAACTATTGCCCATAGAAAAAGCACTCAAAACCGCCAGTATACACACCGAACAATAACGGGACACTACTGAGTTTCATAAAAGCTTAGACTGGAGCGTGTTGATCTTACAAAACATCACTCTAAAAGCTAAATTCATCAAAATTAACCATCAGAAATAAAACCATAGAAAGATGGGGGCATTAACAATACAAGAAGTACGTCGTTAAGGTAATCCAAAGGGTAATTACCGATAAGCATGAAACTCTCCCTTGCCATTGCTAGATATTTGCGACGTTTTCTATGCTTTTATCCTCATGATTCAAATGGGCACTTATAAGCCCTCCTTATTCATTCAAGTTTGTCTCACCCTCTTCTTGGAAACGCCAATATAGATGAACGTCAATGAGACATAAGAAAGAAAACAAAAAAGTGTTACTTAACAGTTAGATAGAACATGTTTACTTGATTTTCGTTTAGAAAACAAGCCACCCAATCGGATAAACCTATTAAGCCAATCTATTTTTTTCATACAGTAAAATGAACCTAACCTGAATAGGAAGGAAGATCGCAACTCATCAACCAGTATCGAAATAAAATAAAAATAAAAGTCATTATTAATAAATGAAATTAATCACAGACAATGAATAAAAAACCACCCTAAACAGCAACTTATAATAAATACATAAATTGTTACCACTTTGACTTTATTTATTAATTAAATAAGCTCACATAAAAACCACTCACAAAAAGACGAAAAAGAAACATTCAAAAAAATACAAAATTTCAATTTTTGAAAAACTGGTGTCATTTATTTAATCATTTTATGTGCTAGCCTCAAATACGTCATGCATGACAGCTACATTAATTACATATTAAAAAAGAGGTTTTAAATGAAAAACTTAAAATACAAGCCTTGCTTAGCCGCTATGCTCATGGCTCTATCAACAGCCAGCTTACAATCAGGCGCACAGGAGCAACCAGTAACTGACGCAACCCAAGAACTAGAGCAGAACTCTTTGTCGAGTAATCAATCTCAGGGTTACATTGGTCAAGTAAGTGAAAGCGTCATATTGTCTGGCAACCTTGCAAACCTGAATGCCAGTATTAATTATGAGGACAATTATGCAAATGGGGACACACTGTTAGCGCGCGTTCAGTTCTGGCATGACGTGGCTTTGGATACCGTTGCACTTGATCATACGCCTGAAGAAGGACAAGGGCCAAGCCAAGGCGGACCAACAAGAACCAGTCGTGCGATGGCGATGGTACAGATTGCCGTCTTTGATGCACTAAATGCATTCGAGAATAGATTTAATTATTTCACGTGGGCAACAACAGTACCAGAAGGAGCCTCGGCAGACGCTGCGGTAGCCACTGCGGCACACAGAATGTTAAGGCGCCTCTACCCCAATCAAAAGGATCGGTTGAATACAATATTCGACGAGGAGAAAGATAGAATTAGGAGCAAGGTCTCTAACCAAAGCTTTAAAGACGGTCGAGATGTCGGCAAGTTTTACTTTCAAGACGTCTTAGCAGAAAGACGCGGAGACAGGTCTGGTCATAATGAAAGAGACTTTGGTGAAGGTGGACGTGTTGCTGATGGCAATAAAACTTTCTTTGGTACACGAGTAAATGGCGGCACAAGCTTAATTGGAGAGTGGGAGCCAGATCCTAACACGCCTTCAGAGTCAGGCGACTTCAACCTAGCACTAGGCGCTCGTTGGGGTAATGTTAAGCCATTTTTCTTAACAGCTGGTAACCAATTCCGCTCGACACCACCCCCTGCTTTTGATTCAGACGCATACTCACTGTCATTTGCTGACGTAGCTGCCATTGGTGGTTCTCCAGACAATGCAAATACCGTTAGTACAAGTACCGAAGAGACGCGTTTTGTAGGTAATTATTGGGGGTACGATGGTGTTCCACTCATTGGCGTACCACCCCGTATATATAATCAAATTGTGGCACAAGTCGCGGGTGAAAGAATAGACAATGCACTTGATCTCGCTCGAATATTAGCGCTTGCTAATGTAGGAATGGCAGATACCGCCATCGCTGTGTGGGACAGTAAATACTACTATAACTTCTGGCGCCCGGTGACAGGTATTAGACGTGACGACCAAATCCCGAGTACAGTAAATGACGCCGCTTGGGACCCTGTCGGTATGTCGGTGGTTAATACCAATGAGGCTGTTCGGTCATCGCCACCATTCCCAGCCTACCCTTCTGGTCATGCGGCTTTTGGCGCAACTATATTTGAAGTACTGCGTGAGTCTTTTGGTAACAACACAGCCTTCACTTTCGTCTCTGATGAATATAACGGAGAGGGTGTCGACCCCTTCTTCCCTAATATTCCAAGACCTTTTGTGCCTGTCCGCTTTGAGACACTCACCGAAGCACAACTCGACAATGGAATAAGTCGAATTTATAACGGTGTGCATTGGGATTTCGACAACACTGCTGGTCAAGCATTAGGGCTTGGGGTTGCTCGCTTCTTACTTGATGATACTGGCGCATTTCAACCTCAATAAATACTTATAAATACTAAATTGTATAAGGCACTTATCTCGCGAGTTTAATGCTTGAAAAGTGCCTTTACAGCGTTATCTCAAACTAACTAAGGACGACGAAAATGAGTCATCTCAAAGTCATTGTAAAAATGTTAGCTGTGTTAGGTCTATTCATGGCTATGGCCTGTACAGCAATAGCCAGTACCAAAAATGAAAACAAAGAAGGCCAACAACAATTTGTTGAGCTACTTCCAAAAGATTTCAAGCCTGCGTTCTCAAGAGAGACTGTCATTAAACTAAACGCTATTGTGCGGAGGTCATATGATGTCATTAACGAATATGATGCAATCATCGAGAGAACATACAACAATGTAATGCAAGCATCTAAAAGCGAATTAAATCAACAGCATCAAGCCGATACTAAACAGCAAATTTTAGTCATAAGAAATTTAGAGCATCGCTCTAATTTGGCACTGTCGGATATGATGTCTGCTGTCGAAATACTTAAAAAGAGTGGCGAAGAGCACAACAAAGCCATTCTTGCCGGTATGGTTAACTTTGTGAAAGATGTAAATAAAGAAGTCAGCAAAAAGAATGCAGAAATAAACCAATTATTGAACGATGCTTGACACGTAAATTAAGAAAAAATAAATATCACAGATAAAAACAAGGCTTATGAATTAAAGTTATATGCATATTAAAAATAAAATTATAAATTAAAAACTAAATAACTAAACGCTATATAATAGGAATGCCTAAAATTAACTATTTGTAAATTTTAGTAGATACTTCATAAACGTATAGGAGATACAAGTTCAAGTACCTTAGCGGACTACATCAAAAATTAAGTACTTGTTTGTAGTGAAAAAGCCAGACACATGATTGTCTGGCTATCCTTCTTGCAAGATAAAAAGTACCTCAAAAAACCTATTAATATGGGGTAATAAATGCAAAGAAGGGTATCAAAAAAGCCAATCACTTGACTGGCTCAACTAGGTACTTGTCGTGATTAAAAGTTCAGGCGATATCCAAGAGCAAATGAGTTTAGTTCGTCTATTCGCTCGTAGTATATTTCTACCGCAGCCCTAGAACTAACTTGCCAACCGCCTCCAACTCCGAAGCCAGGTTCACTTTCATCTATATCATTCCGAGTAAAAGCCACATCGACATCAAACTTTTGATAAGACGCTATGCCTATCAAATAGAGGTCGTTCGGTAACATGTACTCACCTCGTAAATTAGCACCATAGTAAATGCCTTCATCAAATGGGAGTCCATAACCTCCAAAACGTAACTCTGGAACGAGTTTAAAGTTTTCTGCCACGTCAAACCTATAACCAAGCGTCGTCGAGACACCAATTGATGCAAGAGTTCGGTCTTCACGACCATCAGTCAAGGTATTGAGGTTTGTGCTAATAACCCAATCGGCATGAGCCGATGCTGAAAAAATAATAGCCCCAAGCGCAAAAAGAAACTTTTGATTCATAAAACATCCTTCTTAAGAAAATATCCAGTTTGAAAAAAGATCTGACATAGCTAAAGGTGGCGGAATAGCTCTGCCTTGAAACATGAGCTACGTTTGTGCAGATCCAATGCTATTAGACAACTAAATAAATTGATCAACAACGATGATGCGTGAAAGAAATTACCGAAATTGTAACAAACTGATAATATCCATCCGGATAGTAAACTGACCACACAAAAGTTTACTATCCGGATGGATATAAACAAGCCAACGAGACCGCTGGCTTGCTATAGGGTGTGAAAATAAGGTGAGTAAAGTGTTTAAAACTTGAAGCGATAGCCTAAGGTAATTAAGTCCGTATCATCAAGATCTTCATAAGACAATTCTACTGCATTGTGTTCATTAATTTGCCAACCAACGCCGCCCCCTGCACCGAACTCAGTTTCACTTAGAACCGGTGCCGAGACATTAGTCAATGATTCGCCTTCGAAAACAATCTCTTCAATTGTAATACCGATATTTTGATTAGATAACACCGCAAATACATAGACATCATCCGTTACAGCATATTCCCCTCTCAGTGCAACACCCACATAGTCATCAAGCTTAAATTCAACACTGTCGGCACCGACAAAACCGGCGGTTGAATCGTCATTTACACCAAACCCAACACGTAACTCGGGTAACAACTTAAAGCGGTCTGTAATATCGAACCTATAGCCGACAGAAATGCCAACGGTGCCTAGATCAACGTCTTGCCCTTGAAATGCTTGACCATCAAAGTTGCTATAATTGACACTGCCAACCCAATCGGCGCTGGCGAATGTTGAACAAGCTAAAAGTGCGAGTGCACAAGTGATTTTCTTTTTCATCTGTAAATCCTCTTTGAAAATATCCAATTTTTGAAAAGAAATAACCTGCGTAGCCGAAGGTGATATAGCAGTGAGAAGTAAAGCAATTCAACCCTGAAATGTTAGCTATCGGGCTACGACTTTGGTTATTCGAAGACATTAGACGTCAAAAGTGGTGAGCTTTATAACTAAAATACGTAAGAAGACGGTATTAATTGTAACAAGGTAATAATGCAACAAAGAGCAAGAAGTCCTTATGACAAATCCTTTGGACAGCAAACAGCAGCACACTCTAATCAAGTATAAACGTTCTCTTTTAATATAAAGATGAAAAAAAGCCGCTTTTCATAAGCGGCTTCTAGCGTTTACTCGTGTGGAAGCACCATACTTTACAGTTTGTGCTCTACCCACAAAATTGAGTGCGAAAAAGCAACGATCCCTAATAACTGACGTTACAGTTACTCAGGTACTTCTCGTTTATCCTGAGTTTTATGCTCAAAATCTGAGGCATCATGACGCTCATGAAGTTGCTCATTCAGTTCGCCCCATGTCCTATTGACCATTCGTCCTCTTTTAACAGCGGGCCTAGCATCAATTTCTCTTGCCCAACGCATCACATTTTCATAGGTGTGTGCCTCAATGAATTCGGCAGCATCGTAGAGGCGACCCAAAACCAGCGAGCCATACCAAGGCCAAATTGCCATATCAGCGATCGTGTATTCATCTCCACTAACATATTTATTGTTAGCTAGTTGCTTATCTAGCACATCTAACTGGCGTTTTATTTCCATAGTAAAACGATTGATTGGGTACTCGTACTTTTCGGGTGCATACGCATAAAAGTGCCCAAAACCACCCCCTAAATAAGGCGCGCTACCCATTTGCCAGAATAACCATGACATACACTCTGGTCTATCCGCAGGATCAGAAGGCAAAAATTCACCAAATTTTTCTGCTAGATGCAACATGATGGCACCAGATTCGAAGATACGAATAGGCTTATCACCACTATTATCAACTAACGCAGGTATTTTTGAATTAGGATTAATATCCACAAAACCGCTACCAAACTGATCGCCGTTAAAAATACTGATGAGGTGACCATTATATTCAGCGCCCTCGATACCCTTCTCTAACAACTCTTCAAGCAACAAGGTAATCTTAACACCATTAGGGGTTGCTTGAGAGTAAAGCTGTAGTGGGTGCTTACCAACTGGTAATTCTTTTTCAGACGTCGCACCCGATATTGGCCGGTTAATGTTAGCAAACTTACCGCCATTTTCTGAATCCCAAGTCCACACTTTTGGCGGCTCATATGTTGTATCTGTCATTAAATCATTCCTTCTGTTTTATATCAGGCCAATGTTTAGGAAACATAGGCTATAAATTAATTACTGCATAATTGCAGACTAAGGCGCCTTAAACTCGTAAGTTGCAGCCTCAAGTTGTTCTAAGAAGATCTTCATTTCTGTTAGCCTTTGTTGTCCTAACTGCTTCGCAGAGTCACTCACTAGCGTAGGTGGTAATTGTTCAGTAAACCCTTTTAACGTCTCTATCGCTTTAGCCGTATTTGTAGCCCACGCGCCTTTACCGTTAAGGCTTAAGATACGAGTAACGCCGTTCACCCCCATAAAATCCAACGTATCAGCATCATGAAAAAACTGAGCTAATGGATAGTCTTCAGTTTTTGAATAAAACATATGACCTAAAATAAGTTCTTGTACCCGCGTAATTTTGCTTCGATCAAAACCACGATCTTCCAATAATGCAGGCACTAGCTGTGCCGCTCGTTGTGAATGATCTGTGCCATTGGCCCAAGGCTGAAATGTCGCCATGTCATGCAAAAAGGCCGCAGCAAATAGCACATCAGTATCAACCTTTACTTTTTCCATCTCAGCTAACTTTAATGTTAGTAAGTAATTACGTTCATAGTGATTCATACCCCATGCCGGGTGTTGCATAGTACTAGCAACCATTTTATATAAAGAGAGCTTCCAAGGGCTATCTAAAGGAATACCTGTTAAAGTGGTTCCGTTTGCTAACGATTCAAATGCTTGTTGGCGATAAGATAGTTGTCCTGGTTCTATCATTTCCAATGATACATTCAAGGCGCTAAGGTCAATCTCATACAAATTCCCCTTATTATTTTCAATACGTGTGAAGTAAAGCTTCTTGTTATCGGGGCTGAATATTGGTGTGAACTCATGATCGGCCGTGTTGACTTTTTCTCCCAAGTTTTCAGCTACTGTCCATTGATTATTAATAAGACGAGAGATATACAAATCACCTCTGCCATAGCTATCCGCACGATTTCTAATACTGAAGATAATCACTTTGCCATCACGAGAGACAACGGAATCTCCTATCGCGCCGTTTTCTCCATAAACTTCAGCGGGAATCTTTTGCAATTCACCAAACCCCGTTGGTGTTAACTGCGTGTAATATAAAAATCGGGCATTATTACGACGCGACGGGAAAAACAATCGACCATCATCTGTCAGTGAGGGGTACAAATCGTTTTCACTTGAACTGAGTTCGGGCAGGTATTCAGGTTTTCCCCAGCTATCACCCTCTCGACTCACTCGCCATAAGTTATAGTTTTCAGTTGCTTTACCACCAGCAGAAATAGGCCGTTTGGAGATATAATAAATAGTCGAATAGTCCGGACTATATGCCGGATCGGCATCTGTATATTCGCCAGAGAATGGCAAAGCTTTAGCTGGCTGCCATGCCCCTCCTTTATAATCTGACTGCATCAGAACACACTGTGAAAAGTCATCTGAACAACGTGAGAAAATCACAGAATCACCGGCTTCATTCAGCACAGTGTTAATCTCAAAAGCGTCGGTAGAAACAACACCTCGTGCGAACTCTGTAGCTGTCAGTGTTGGCATCTCAGTTTGGTAGGGTGCAAGTTGAGCTACTGAAATATGGCTGGCTAGCCCCAAAACAGCACTCATAGAAAGTTTTTTCAAAAATTTCACTGACATTCTCCGGCGAACGGTGTATTAAAACAGTTGTTTGATATTGGATTTTAGCGTTTAATTTTAACGCTAAGTAAAATGACGGCCTACAGGGAAAAGATAAACACCCCAGTAGACAAATACAAGAAACGAATAACGAGCAAGATGTTTCATTTTCCTTGTCTTTTCTATTCATCATTAAAACAACTTTAAGAGGAAACTCATGCTCAAACTTGTTGGCTATTACGATTCTCCATTTGTACGCAGAACAGCCGCTGTGCTTAACGTCCTCAATCTAGCCTTTGAGAATGTCGAGTTATCAGTGTGGCAGGAATCAGAAAAAATCAGGCCCATCAGTCCGTTGTCTCGTGTTCCTATTCTACAATTTGATGACGGGCGTATTCTAAATGATTCCAATGTCATCATTGATCATATGGTACGTATACACGGCCAACATACGGGACTTTTACCCACAGAAATGGGCGAGTATCACCGTGTTAACAACCTTATTGGCTTCGGAATGGGATTAACTGAAAAACTAGCGCAGCTTTATACAGAAACAAAAGTGCGAGAGCCTGAGCTTGTCAGTAAAAAGCTGACTGCACGATATGAAGAACAAATTAGCGCTACCTTAGCTTTTCTTGATAAAGAGTTAAAACCTGCAGACACACATGCTCAACACCCCTCTGTGTTAAACATTACCTTAAGTGTGGCACTCCAATTTATGCTGAATGTATTTGGTGAGCAATGGCATTTATCAGATTACCCTAAGCTCAAAGTTGTCACCGAGAAGATGGAAAAACATCCTGCATTGGTCAACACATACCCTTGGTAATCATTTGATTTAAAAACAATTAATTAAGGAATAATAATTCTTTATTGACACTAGCAGGGAGATTAAATTGGTGAACGGATATTATACCAGCACACTTAATGCAGATATGAATGTCGCGGCAATACATGCATTCATCAGCGAAACATACTGGGCTAAAGGAGTGCCATTAAGTACCTTAAAAGTAGGGATTGAAAACTCTGTCTGTTGTGGTGTTTTCACTGACGACAACACACAAGCCGGCTTTGCTCGAATGGTCACAGACCGAGCCACTTTTGGTTACCTAGCCGATGTATATGTTCTTGAAGAATATAGAGGCATAGGACTAAGCCGTTTACTACTTCAAAAATTGCTAGCACACCCAGAGTTACAAGGTCTAAGGCGGATTATGCTGGCCACAAGTGACGCCTCTGGCCTTTATCAAAAGTTTGGGTTTGAGAAACTCGTCAAACCTGAGATTTTTATGGAACTATGGGATCGTTATGTGTACGACGACAACAAGCCCTAGAGCATGTTGTCAGGACATAATAATACCTTTAAGTGAGCCGAATTTCTTCAATACTTTGATTTAAAGAGATTTTATCGATTCTCTTATACAAACCTGAAGCTAATTAACCTCAGGTTTGTATAAGCCGAACCATCCAATGCACCTATTTTAAGGCTTCTCTGCGTTAAGCTTGCTGGCTAGAGAATGACTCTAGTGGCGCAACCTTGCCTTGATAACCCTTAAAATAGTCACATTGGCTTAAATGATAGAACATAATAATGTCTTTAAGTGGATGAATTTTCTTCAATACTTTGATTTAAAGAGATTTTATCGATTCTCTTATACAAACCTGAGGTTAATTATATTTATCCAGTAAATTTGGTGATATTTTAAGGTCAACTGAATGAAAACATATAT
The DNA here is from genome assembly GCA_964640795.1 of uncultured Pseudoalteromonadaceae bacterium. Lineage (GTDB taxonomy): Bacteria > Pseudomonadota > Gammaproteobacteria > Enterobacterales > Alteromonadaceae > M269. The sequence goes on from CAZXIN010000014.1 coordinate 55,351, forward strand.
GACCGATTCTTAGAGGTTCACGATCATGAATAACGCTCTACAGTGGGATCAGCAAGCGGTTATCGATATCGTCCACAGCCTTCATCTTAAAGAGGGAGCGTTGTTACCCATATTACACGCCATTCAAGATTCACAAGGCTATATTCCCAAAGCATCAATCCCAATTATTGCCAAAGCTTTAAACCAAGCTGTTGCTGAAATTCACGGAGTCATCAGTTTTTATGAAGACTTCAGAACGGCGCCTGTCGGCCAGCATGTTATTCAACTCTGCCGAGCAGAGGCTTGCCAAGCACGAGGGGCTAGGCAACTAGAAGCCCATGCGAAAGCGTCGCTTAAAATTGACTACCACAATACAACGGCAGATAAAGAATTCACTCTCTTGCCAGTTTATTGCTTAGGCAATTGTGCTTGTGGCCCATCTATCAAGGTTAACAATGATGTTGTTGCAGCAGTTTCACCTGAAAAATTCGATGCTATCACCAGTAAACTAACCACTTATGTTGTTGAGTTGAATTAATGTCAGTCACTATTTATATCCCTCAAGACACAACGGCATTATCTCAAGGCGCTGATAGAATTGCGCAACTTATGCAAGCGGAAGCTAAACAAAGACAGATTGATATTAGTATCGTCAGAAATGGCTCCCGCGGATTATCTTGGCTTGAGCCTCTCGTTGAAGTCGTCACCAAAGACGGACGTATTGCCTATGGCAATGTGGCAGAAGAATCGGTTAGTGAGTTATTCGACGCCAATTTTCTACAAGGTGAACCCACCCATAAAACCTATTTAGGCCTTACTGAAGAAATACCTTATTTAAAACAGCAGCAGCGCCTTACTTTTGCTAGAGCCGGAGTCATCGATCCCGTTAATATTGAAGATTACAAACAGCATCATGGTTTTTCAGGGTTGAAAAGTGCGTTGTCAAAAGCAAGCCAAACAATTATTGATGAAGTCAGCTCATCTGGCTTGCGAGGCAGAGGCGGTGCAGCTTTCCCGACAGCTATCAAATGGCAAACCGTACATGATTGCAGTGAAGCAACTAAATACATTGTATGCAACGCAGATGAAGGTGACTCAGGCACATTTGCTGATCGCTTAGTGATGGAATCAGACCCTTTTATGCTGATAGAAGGCATGATCATTGCCGGTATAGCGACTCATGCTGAACAGGGTTATATTTATCTTCGTAGCGAGTACCCTGTTGCTCACAAAATATTGAACCAAGCAATTCAAAATGCATACCGACACAACTACCTTGGCGACAATATTCAACAGAGCGGCAAACGCTTCCACTTGGAAGTCAGGCTTGGTGCTGGCGCTTATATTTGTGGTGAAGAAACATCACTACTTGAGAGCCTTGAAGGAAAACGAGGTTTAGTCAGAGCTAAGCCACCACTGCCAGCTATCGAAGGGCTATTTGGGAAGCCGACGTTGGTAAATAACGTGCTGTCATTGGCAGCAATTCCCTATATTTTGGAACACGGCGGTCAAGCTTATGCCGATTATGGGCAAGGCCGCTCTCTTGGTACCATGCCTTTTCAGCTTGCGGGGAATGTTAAACAAGGCGGACTCATTGAGCTGGCATTTGGCTTAACCTTACGCGAATTGCTGGACCAATTCTCTGGCGGCACTTTCACTGGACGCCCAATGAAAGCAATCCAAGTAGGCGGACCATTAGGCGCTTACCTACCTGAAGAGCAATGGAATACGCCACTTGATTACGAAGCATTCTCCAAAATAAATGCCGTACTAGGGCATGGCGGCATCGTGGTCTTTGATGACACGGTAGACATGCTTGAACAAGCTGCTTTTTCAATGGCGTTTTGTGCTATTGAATCATGTGGCAAATGCACACCGTGCCGTATCGGCTCTGTACGCGGTAAAGAAGTCATTGATAAGATCCAAGCCGGTATTGATGTCGAAGAGAATACGATTTTACTGGATGACTTATGTGAAACCATGACGCACGCGTCACTATGCGCTATGGGAGGTATGACACCTTTTCCGGTACAAAGTGCCTTAAAGCAATTCACTAAGGACAATCACCATGGTTGAAATATTTGATCCCAGCACTGTTGATCCTAAGGTTATTGACCCGAATAAAGACTATGGTACGCCAGCCAGCAATAGCGACACACAGGTCACCCTGACGATAGACGGTTACGAAGTCAGCGTCCCTGCAGGCACATCAGTCATGCGAGCCTCAGCAATGGCCGGTATTAGCATTCCAAAGCTCTGCGCTTCAGACAACCTAGAGGCATTCGGTTCTTGTCGATTATGTACAGTCCAAATACAAGGACGACATGGCTTTCCGGCTTCTTGCACAACGCCCGTTGAAGAAGGTATGCAAGTTGTCACCCAGAACGAGCCGTTAGCTAAATTACGCCGCAACGTTATGGAGCTATACATTTCAGATCATCCATTAGATTGCCTAACATGCCCTGCAAATGGCGACTGCGAACTACAAGATATGGCTGGTGATGTCGGTTTAAGAGAAGTGCGCTACGGGTTCGAAGGAGAGAATCATTTAAACGCAGAAAAAGACACTAGCAACCCTTATTTTACCTTTGAACCGAGCAAATGCATTGTTTGTTCTCGCTGCGTTCGCGCTTGTGACGAGGTCCAAGGGACATTCGCATTAACTATTGAGGGGCGAGGTTTTCATTCAAAAGTTGTCGCTGGTCAGAACGATGACTTTCTAAGTTCGGATTGTGTGTCTTGCGGTGCCTGCGTTCAAGCTTGCCCTACGTCGACACTTACAGAGAACGCTATTATCGAACAGGGGCAGCCTGAGCATAGTGTCGTTACCACCTGTGCATACTGCGGGGTCGGTTGTTCATTTAAAGCAGAAATGAAAGGTGACCAATTGGTGCGTATGGTTCCTTATAAAGGCGGCCACGCAAACCAAGGACATTCATGTGTCAAAGGACGTTTCGCTTTTGGTTATGCCACACACAAAGATCGCATTACAGAACCCATGATTCGCGAATCTATTGATCAACCTTGGCAAACAGTCACGTGGGAAGAGGCACTGGCATTTTCTGCTGAGCGTTTACGTAAAACACAGGCCGCTTATGGTCGAGACAGTATTGGTGGTATTACGTCATCTCGCTGTACTAACGAAGAGACTTATTTAGTACAGAAGATGGTAAGAGCAGCGTTTGGTAACAATAATACAGACACATGCGCCCGAGTTTGCCATAGCCCAACGGGTTATGGCCTAAAAACAACGATCGGAGAATCGGCAGGCACCCAAACATTTGAGTCAATAAAATCGACCGACTGCATCTTGTTAATTGGGGCGAATCCAACTGATGCCCACCCAGTTTTTGGCTCTATGATGCGCCGCCGTATGAGAGAAGGTGCGACACTGATTGTTGCTGATCCACGTAAGATCGATTTACTCAATACGACACATAAAAGCAAAACACTGCACCTGCCGTTATTGCCTGGCACAAACGTCGCCTTAATAAACGCTATTGCACACACGATTGTACAAGAAGGGTTGCAGGATAGAGCCTTCATTAATGAACGCTGTGAGCCCTCAGCTTTTCAAAGATGGCAGTCTTTTATACGGCAAGAAGATAACTCCCCAGAAAACATGGAAAGTATCACCGGTGTACCTGCAAATGACATTAGGCAAGCGGCTCGATTATTTGCTGAGGCAAATAACTCTGCCATTTATTATGGGCTCGGCGTGACGGAGCATAGCCAAGGTTCAACCATGGTGATGGGGATCGCCAACCTCGCTATGGCTACCGGCAACATCGGCCGCGAAGGTGTCGGTATTAACCCGCTGAGAGGTCAGAACAATGTGCAAGGCTCCTGCGATATGGGGTCGTTCCCGCATGAGCTTCCCGGTTATCAACATATCTCGGACGATCGAGTTCGCGCCTCTTTCGAAAACGAGTGGCAGGTGACACTCGACAATGAACCTGGCCTACGAATTCCTAATATGTTCGATGCCGCCATAGCAGGCACTTTTAAAGCCTTGTATGTGCAAGGTGAAGACATTGCACAATCTGACCCTAATACCTTGCATGTCGAGAAAGCCCTGCAATCACTCGACTGTTTAATTGTGCAAGATATCTTCTTAAATGAAACCGCCAAATTTGCTCATGTACTTTTACCTGGCTCAACATTTTTGGAAAAAAATGGCACTTTCACCAACGCAGAAAGGCGCATTAATCGTGTGCGGAAAGTCATGCCTGCGCTTGGTGGCAAAGAAGACTGGGAAGTCACCATGGCATTATCTAATGCCTTAGGTTACCCAATGGATTATAGCCACCCATCAGAAATTATGGATGAGATAGCTAGACTTACGCCAACTTTTGCAGGCGTCAGCTACGCTAAACTAGAAGAGCTCGGTAGCATTCAGTGGCCTTGCAATGATGCTCATCCTAGCGGCACCCCTATTATGCATGAAGTCGATTTTCCAATTGGTAAAGGCCATTTTGCCATTACCAGCTATTTGGCTTCAGAAGAGCGCGCTAACCGACGTTTTCCCTTGCTGCTGACAACAGGCCGTATCTTGTCTCAGTATAATGTTGGCGCACAAACTCGACGTACACCCAATCAAGCTTGGCATGATGAGGATGTGATTGAAATACACCCGAGTGATGCAGAATCAAGGGGGATTCACTCAGGTGATTGGATTGGCATTAGCAGCCGCGCAGGCCAAACTGTATTGCGTGCAACGGTGACAGAGCGTATGCAGCCAGGCGTGGTTTATACGACTTTTCATCACCCGTTTAGTGGCGCGAATGTCATTACTACAGACAATTCTGATTGGGCGACCAATTGCCCAGAGTATAAAGTTACCGCTGTGCAGGTAGAAAAGGTGTCTCAACCGTCAGTTTGGCAACAAAACTTCCGAACATTTAACGAACAACAAATAGGCTTGCTAAAGCAAGGGCATAAGCAACGCCCTAAAAAAGTCGGAGCTGATTGACGATCCGTGACGACTAAAGTAGACAATAAAAAAGCCACCGTAGAAGCTCATGTCAAGCAATGGACGAATAAGGCCCTCACCCAAGCATCCGATGTGCTAATTGAGGAAACGCCTATTGCGCTTGTTTACAATGGCATATCGCATGTCGTGATGATGGCAAGCCCAATGGATTTGGAAGACTTTGCTCTTGGATTCAGTTTAACCGAGGGTATTATCCAATACGCCAATGAGCTGCGCGATATTAACATCACAGAGACAACAGGCGGCATTGAGCTGCAACTAACGATCAGTTCAAGGCGGCAGTCCGAGCTAAAGAGATTGCGGCGTAACTTGACAGGCAGAACCGGCTGCGGCTTGTGTGGTGCGGAATCATTAACTCAAGCAATAAAGCCTATCACCCCATTATCAGAAGCAAACCATATAACTGACGATGCCATTCAGCATGCCGTTCATCAACTTCAAAGCCACCAGCCGCTGCAAAAAGAAACGGGGGCATGTCATGGCGCTGCTTGGTGTAACGTTAACGGCGAGATCGCTTTCGCCAGAGAAGATATTGGCCGTCACAATGCACTAGATAAGTTAATTGGTGTTATGAATAAAACGTCGACAAACACGGCGAATGGTTTTGCTTTGGTTTCAAGTCGAGCTAGCTACGAGATGGTGCACAAAGCTGCCTGTGCCGGGATCAACAACTTAGTGGCGGTATCGGCACCGACCTCTCTGGCGGTAAAGCTAGCTAAACAAGCTAACCTAAACCTTGTCGGCTTCGCCCGTTCAGGCCGTCATGTTTGTTATACCAATCTATAGCTTAATCAGTATATCTTAACAAGGAGAACAATAAGGTGACCGACGAGCAAATCACAAATCTCATCAAAATGCTTAACCAAATCGTGAATAACAACTTACATCACGATAACGTCGCAGAGATTACCGCTAACCATATGAAGCGCTTTTGGGCACTGTCGATGAAAAAAAATATCATCCAGTATGTCAACGAAAAAGGTCACGATCTCGAACCAAAAGCCAAACAAGCAGTCAAACTATTGGCAAGGGATTATTAATATTCTGGCAACACGTATGTGAAGGTGATAAATTCGCCGCCCGATCAAAAAGCGAAGCTTCTACTGATAGTCATATTATTAGGTAAGAGAGGATTAAATTGAAACAAGTTGCCGTTATTATACCTACCTATAATGACAGTATTAGGCTAGATAAATGCTTAAATGCGTTGTCTCAGCAAAGCTACCCTATGGAGTACGTCACAGTTTATGTGATAGATAATAATTCCAGTGAAGACATCCAATCTATCACGTCTAAGTATGCTTTTTGCTCATGCCTCTTAGAAACAAAGCCCGGAGCTTACCATGCCCGGAATTTAGGCTTGAATCATATTCCAGATGACATGAGTTATGTTGGCTTTACTGATGCAGATTGTATCCCGGATCCTAGTTGGATAGAAAATGCAGTTAAGGTGCTAGGAGCAGAAAAACAAAAAGCTGTTGGCGGCAAAGTGACTGTATTTTCTGAACACTACCCTGAAAGTAATCTCGTTGAAGACTACGAAATATGTTTTGCTTTCCCTCAAGAAACCTATATTAAAAGCGACCACTTTGCAGTGACAGCCAACTTATTTACGACATTGGAGGTCGTCAAAAAAGTAGGTCCTTTTAATTCAGAGTTATTTTCTGGTGGGGATGCTGAATGGGGTAACAGGATGAGATTGAACAATGTTGAATTGTTGTATTCTGATAGCGTTATTGTGAAGCACCCAGCTAGAGACAGCCTTAAGAAGATAACCTCAAAAGTACATCGAACTGTCGGAGGGTGTTACCAACAGCGAGAAACCAACGACGCTATGCGCAATTCATTTGGGTTGGTAAGCCTCATTAAAGGATTTATGCCTCCGATACATGCCGCTTCCAAGTTATGGCGGGACTATAGACATATCGGCACAATAAGAAAAGTGCGCTTAATTTGTTTAACAACTTACTTAAAGTTTTATAAAAACTATATGAAAATAAAATTCAAGCTTGGTTTGGTTAAGACGTTAGAGCGTTTTTAACTCAGGAGTTCTAAACCTTTGTTAAAAGAAAAATATCAACGAAAGTCATCATTCCAACCTTCCGCAGACCCGAGGCTAGACACGCCATGAAAGCAAAAGCATTGTTACTCATCTATGGTGAAGGTGGGCATAACGCGCAAATGCAACGGCTTTTAGGAAAAGTCGGTTTCACACCTGATAACATCCAAACAACTGTTGTTGCTTTAAATGACTCAGAAAAGGTACAAGTACCACCTAACGTTGAGCAATTCATACTGCCTGCTTTGCGAGACAAACATTCTGGTTTTAGTACCCTACTAGCGCTAAAAGGTATTTATTACTCTATAAAATATACCTACCGTATTTTGCGGCAGTACGACTGCCGAATGATACTATCAACCGGTCCAGGTATAGCCATCATTCCCAGCCTTATTTTTCGCTTGCTAGGAAAACAAGTCATTCATGTTGAAACTTGGAGTCGCTTTGATACGGCATCGCATACAGGAAAGTTGATGTACAAGTTAGCGACAAGGTTTTACGTACAGAACCAAGAGCAATCAGCACTTTACCCAAAAGCAATATGGGCAGGTAGATTATGAATATTTTTGTCACTGTCGGCACAACACCATACAATGACTTATTTCAGCACCTCAGTTTCATTGAAAATAGCTCGTGGCATTTCGATTGTCAGACAGCTGACGCTGAGGTGTCATATGCAAATTTAACATGCTTCGACTATACACCCAATTGGCAAAGCCATATCGAAAAAGCGGATTTGGTAATCACACATGCTGGCGCTGGCTCCGTCTATAAATTGTTAGAGATGGGAAAAAAGATTATGGTCATCCCTAACTTAGAGCGCATCGATCATCATCAATTAGATTTAGCAAACTATGTTGAGAAGAACGGTTATGCTTTAGTTTGTCGTGTGCTAAACGACATCGAGCAAGTCATCGCAAAAGCCGAACAATATGCACCTACGCCTTATGAGAAAATTGATTTTTTCAAAGGTGATGAAATAAATGAAGCCATTAAAGAAAGCCTCATGTAGGTTACAAGGCAATGTATAAGGAAAGCCATATAGTCGCGGTCGAAGTGACGAAGATTGTCACCAACCAAAAAAGGAAATTGGTGTGTATACCCAAGCCACTTCAAAGTGCTCGTTTCAGAGCGACTAGGGTATTTCAATTTAAGGCGCGCCAATGACCGAATGCCTGCCACCTTCGGCATGGGCTATTGTTGATTTAGTCCACTAAGTCTGCCAATATCCGCTTGGCCTAAAGAGTTTTAAACGCCAGCTGAAGCCGTCACTTTGAAGTAGTTTAGGTATATATGAATCGATTCTTTATTTTTTTCAATGTGCTATTGAGCCTATCTTTTCCTCTTCAAGCACAAGATGATATCCCCCAACCGCTTAAACCGTGGACAACTTGGGTTCTAGATGGCAGTGAGCATGTCACCTGCCCTTTCATTAACAACGCAAACTACCTCAATAAAGAAAATCACCTGTGCGCTTGGTCAGGCAAGCTAAGTATTGACGCACAGAACAGCGGAGCGGCTTTCGAACAGTACTGGCAAGTTCTTGTCGAAAGTTTTATCCCTTTACCTGGCGATGAAGAGCACTGGCCAGAGTCTGTTACTGTTAACAATAAAGCCTTACCTATCATCAACCATGCGAATAAACCAAGCATCAAGCTTAGGCCAGGTGAGTACCGTATTAAAGGCATATTTAACTGGACTAAAGTGCCTGCTAACATCGATATTCCTGCCAATATCGCCCTTGTTGAGCTCCATGTTAATCAAGACGAAGTTTTATTTCCCAAAATAGATAATAATGAACTCTGGTTTCAAGAATCTGCACAGAACGAATCAGAACTGGACGCTGTTGAGATAGATGTTGTCAGGCGAATGTCAGATGGCCCTCATCTACTTTCAGAAACGATTGTCTCTCTAGATGTTTCAGGCAAATCAAGAGAAGTTATCTTAGGCCAGCCCTTACTCAATAATTTCAAACTTATAGGTTTAAAAGGCAGTGTTCCTGCATTTTTGGATGCCGATGGTTTATTACACGCAAAAGTTAAACCCGGCGAATGGGATATCGTCATACAAGCATATGCTCCACCGGAGACATTGTCATGGTCACGCCCTCCTGTATCGCATCAATGGCCGAAGGATGAAGTTTGGGTATTTTCTACTAACGAAAAAATGCGTATAGGGAAACTTAATGGCGCCAAACTTATCGATAACAGCCAAGTTGATATGCCGAATCACTGGTATAACCTTCCCAGCTACCTCGTTACAACCGAGGATACGATTACCTACGACGTCCAGCATCGCGGTAAGCCACTGCACTTAGAAAATCAACTCAGCCTTAAACGTACATTGTGGATGTCTTTCGATAAAAGCATTTATACCTTTAATGATCATATTGAGGGCGACATGATTGAAGGCTGGCGGTTGAGCTTACTGCAACCTTTCACTTTAGAATCAGCGGAAGATCAAGATGGTTCAGTGCTTATTACCACATTAGATGAGCAAGAAAGAGGAATTGAAAACCGATACCCCGAAGTCGATGTTTTCGCTCGGGGCATCATCGATTACTCAGGGCAACTGCCAGTTGCTGGCTGGGATAGTGATTTTGAACGCGTGTCCATTGATCTCAATATTCCGCCTGGCAATAAGTTGTTTGCCGTATTTGGTGCCGATCGTGCGACTGACACCTGGTGGGGAAATTGGTCGATTTGGTCAAGCTTTATCGTACTTTTAGCATCCATCGTTGCTGGGCGTTTAATCAGTATCATAGCAGGCATCGCCACTGGCATTATGCTGCTCATGATCTACCAAGAAAGCGGTGCGCCTGTCATTGCTATTCTTAATTTACTCGCCGCCATAACAATCCATAAACATCAGCCGTTTGACCGGCTCAAGGTTTGGATCAATGCTTATTGGGTGACGAGCACAGTGATCGCCGTTGGTGCGATTCTATTTTTTAGTGCGACCCAAATACGTACTGTAATCCACCCCCAACTAGCCTCTAAAAATACGACTTATTCAAGCAACAACTTTAGCGATAAATCGTTAGCAGCCAACAAAACGTCACCCATACTTGAAGTAAGGCAGGAATTAGCAAGTACTCAACTAGCCGATACCATGGAAAAAATCACAGTCACTGGCTCTAGGGTTAGTTCCGTGCCGGTGATTGAACGCTATCAATCTGATGCCTTGATTCAAGCTGGCTCAGGCGTACCTAACTGGCAATGGAATAGTCACAGGATCAGTTGGTCAAGTCCGGTAGCTGCAGGACAAACCTTTGATATCATCGTATTGTCCGCAACGGTATACCGAATACTCAAGATCCTTAGCATTTTAGTTATCGCTTTATGGTTATACTCAGTCTCTAAAGATGCTTTGTTGTCTATTATTGCGAGAATCAAGCAACAACATATAACAGCGAGTATTGCTTTGTTGTTGCTCTCACCATTTTACTCAACCACAACAGAAGCAGATGAGCTACCGAGCCAAGCATTGCTGGCCGAACTGAAAGAAAGACTAACACAAGCGCCATTGTGTGCACCTCAGTGCGCTTCTATAAACCACTTGAACGTAAAGTCGGACAGAGATGTGCTGACATTAACGATATCCGTTCATGCAACGGCTCGCACAGCCGTCGCATTGCCTCGCTCTGAATTCTGGCGTGCTGAAACTCTGATGCTAAATAAAGAACCATTACAAGTCATGGTTAAAGAAGCGCAGTGGATCTATATTCCTGTTGAGCTCGGTATTTCCATCGTGACGTTAAAAGGCCGCATTGCCTCTGCAGATAACTTTCAATTGCAATTCAAAGAGCAGCCACAAACAGTCTCTATCCAACCTTCTGAGGTATGGGAGATAGTCGGTAATTCGGAAAACAACACATTAACAGGTAATACGCTAGAGTTTATTGCCACAGCCCGTGAGCAAAACGATGAACAGCCATCAACTCGTTACAATACGCAGCCTTTTGTGCAAGTCAAAAGAGTTATTGCTCTCGATCAATTCTGGCGAGTAACCACTGTTGTCAAACGCATTGCTCCCGCTACTGGCTCAGTCAATCTGCACGTTCCCTTGTTGGATGGAGAACGTATTTTAACAGGCGACACAAAAATTGAGGACAATCATGTCGTGATAACCATACCCGCAGGCGTTGATTCTGTCAGTTGGCGTTCCAACTTGTTTCGCAAGGAAGCTATCGAGCTTAAAGCCACGGATCACAAACACATGATTGAGCAATGGCAGCTCATAGCCAGCCCGTCTTGGCATACAAAACTATCTGGCCCCCCTGTCATCTTGGAGCAGCAAGAGGCGCTTGAGTACTTCGTTTACAATTTCTACCCTTATACAAACGAAACTATCAGAATAGAAGCTTCTCGCCCGGACGCTGTTGAAGGCAATGTACTAGCGATAGATTCGGTTACTCAAACCATAGAACACGGCACTCGCACATCCAAGATGACCTTGTCTTTCACCTATCGCAGTACACGGGGTGGCGAACACATCATCAAGCTGCCAACTAACTACCAGTTGAAAGAAATAAAAAGCGACAACAGACTGATCAATCAGCAACCCGAAGCAGGTTTGCTAGCTATTCCAATTCTACCTGGCGAGCACAACGTGAACGTTGTTATGAGAGCGACAGTAGAAGAGGCAATCGCTTTTGCAACCCCAACTGTCGATCTCAATGCACCCTCTAGCAATATCACAACCATAGTGAATATGAACAACCAGCGTTGGATATTGTGGACAGACGGACCATTGCTCGGGCCAGCTATTCTATACTGGGTTGAATTTTTAGCTTTTGTACTGACGGCTTTACTGCTCTCTAAAGTTAGGTTTTCACCCTTAAGCACAGTAGGTTGGATTATTCTTGGAGTCGGGTTAAGTCTCAACAACTGGGGTATTTTGATGCTAACTGCTCTCTGGTTCGCGTCATTGACCGCAAGCAAGTATAGGCCCGCAAACCTCAATCACAGCACCTTTAATGTGTCACAAACCCTGCTCTACGCTTTGTCGATTATAACGATATTGGCATTAATAACGATTGTACCGACCAGCTTGCTAAGCTCTCCCAGCATGGGTATTGAAGGATATCAATCATACGGTAATCACCTTGCTTGGTTTGCTGATAAATCTGATGGTGTTCTGCCAAAAGCCAGTGTCTTCAGTGTTTCAACATGGTTTTACAAAGCCATGATGCTTGTGTGGGTTATTTGGCTCAGTATTTCTTTAGTCAATTGGGTAAAATGGGCGTGGCGGACATTAGGTGAACAAGGGTATTGGCGAACCCGAAAGCCGAAAAATAATACTGATTGATAGTATAGATTTAAGTCGAAATAAGCGTTGCCCTAAATGTTAAGGTTTGCTTATTTCGATGTTGCCACCTGTCACATTAACCAGATCAACTTCGAACTTTTCTAGTTGGTCTTTAGCCACGTCTAACGAAGCTGAAACCTGTCGATGGTAGTTTGTCGCCAAATTGTCAATATCGTAACGGCCCAGTAGCCTCGAAATGTGGCCTTCATAACTGTAGTCATAAACGAGTTCTATGCTTGTTCTGGCAACTTTAGTTTGTGTAGTTAAATTTTGAAGCGCTTGTGAGACAGCATCTGAATAGGCTCTCTGCAAGCCACCAGTACCAAGTTTAGTACCACCAAAGTAACGAACAACAGCAACAACAATATCTCCTAGCCCACTATGCTCAAGTATTTTTAGTATAGGCATACCAGCTGTTCCACTCGGTTCTCCATCATCACTCATTGAGCGAATAGTTGATTTTGGAGAGCCTACGATATAAGCCCAACAGACATGATTCGCCTTCGGGTGTTTTTCACGCAAGTCCCGAATAAAGTTATCGGCTACTTGTTTACTGTCAGCACAATCAACAAAGGTCAAAAACTTACTGCGCTTTATTTCAAGTTCGGTTTGCCCCGAACTCTTTGGGATAAGGTATACCTCATTCGTCATGCTTATACACCTTAATAGCTATGCCCACATCACTAAAACGGCAGCAATAGCAATCAATAAGAGGCCAATAACTTCATTAGACTTCACCTTGTTTTTTAACCAAAACATCGCTATCAACATGGTGAACAAAACCTCAATTTGCCCTAGCGTTTTAACATAAGCCACTTGTTGCAATGCCATTGCACTAAACCAGCATATGGACCCTAAACAACTAGTAACACTAGTCGCAAAGGTCATTTTAGCTTGCTGCTTTAGTGCACCAAATGTACTTCTATGTTTTAACATGATGTAAATAATCAGTATGGATGTCTGAATACACAATACCCAAAGTAAAACCCATGCAGCGCTGTGAGGGAAAGGAACATCAAGCCTATGGCTTGCCTCTCGAACAAACAGAGAAGTCAACGCGAAACAAGCACCACAAAACAAACCGATGACAAGCGTTTTAGGGTTTATACCACCAACATACCGACCACCACTGCTCAGGGTAAAAACAGCAATGGCGCCAAAAAAAACACCTAACCAACCTAAAGCATTAAGGTGACTGCCAAAAAACAATGTCCCCAATATCGCTGCAACTAACGCCTCACTTTTCGCGAGACCAGCCCCGACGGAAAAGTTTTTCTGTTTGAATAGAATCACCATCAAAGCGGTTGCCGCAATTTGTGACACTGCCGCGATAAACACGATACCGACAAACTCCCAACTGACATCGGGAAATGCTTGTGGTGAAAAATGCTGGAGTAGGACTAAATAAGCGAGAGCGATCGGGGGTGCAAAAATAAAACGCGCGAGTGTTACACCTGATGTACTCACATGAGCACTGAGTTTACTTTGCAGTGCATTACGAAATGTCTGCATCACAACTGCAGTTAGTGTAAAAAGTACCCAGCTCAATCTAATGCCAACCTATAGATTTAATTTATCAATCATATCATAAAGTTAACATCTTCTCTGCCCGTCACTGATATAGGTAACATCAGTGCTCGGAGTAAACATTACGTTGCAGCTCACTCATTCATACATCGACATTTAGTCAATTTATTGAATAATTTAACTTGATTCTACGAAAACTATCGTATATCTTTTTACGCAGAAGTACGACACTCGTCGTAGACTTTGAAAACACATTGAAAATTGATTTCAAACACCCTACTTGAAAGGAGAAGTAAAATTAAAAAATTAAACTACTTTTTATTAACGGCTATAGCTGCAGCTTCACTGATGTTAGGCGGGTGCGCTTCGACATCTGGTGCAAATGATGAAAAGAGCACAAAAAAGACATCACAAGCACAATCTTCTTGTACTAGCAGCTCCTCACGCCTTAAACGTAAATGTTAACACACCTTCCCTGGTGATTTTATGGGCAGATAGCGACGATATTTCGTATGAAATATCATCTCATTTGCCCTATTTTTCAACAAAGACTTGCAAATCCTACGATTCTTTTCGTATATTAACTGTAGCTAGAAATCGATTACTTGCACAGGCAATGGTATGAGCAAATCAAAATTTAAAAATGTCCCCACTGAGGCTGAGCTAGAAGTGCTTAAAGTCTTATGGAAGAAAGAGCCTGCGACAGTTAGACAATTATACGAAGAAATCAATAAAAAACAGAAGTGTGCATACACGACCACATTGAAAATGTTGCAGATAATGCATGAGAAGGAGCTCGTCAGTCGTGATGAGTCTAATCGTGCCCATGTCTATACGGCTATCTATTCAGAAGAGCAAACACAAAAGTCTATTTTATCGAACATCGTAGCAAAAGCGTTCGGTGGTTCTAAGTTTGACTTAGTTGTTAGGGCTCTAGGAGAGACCGCAAGTACTGAAGAAATATCAGAAATTCGCAATTTACTTGACGAGCTAGAAGATAGTAAGCAATAACGGGGGCGATTGTCATGGAGACTATACAATACTTACTAGATGACATTGTGCTTTTAAGCCTCTCAAAGACTTTATTGCACTTTATATGGCAAGGTGCCGGGCTTGCAGCGACTCTCTATGTCATTCTAAAATTAATGGATAACCAATACTCTCGTTTGCGTTATTTATCAGGGCTTGCGATTCTCGGTTTAATTGTTGTTACCCCTATATTCACTTTTCTTCACTTTTATGACAGCGCTTCGACATCTAGCGTCGCTCATATCGTTAGCGCTCAACAAATCGTTTCGGCCAGCTCAAACACAACTGACTCTTTTTTTGACTGGAACTCCTTACTACCTATTGTATCGATAAGCTGGTTACTCGGCGTTTGTTGGTTCAGTGCACAGTTACTCTATGAAGTTCATAAAGTAAAATTATTACCTCGTTATGGAACAAGCCCTGTAGATGAGCATGTTCAAAAAGTATTTGATGCGTTAATCGTGCAGCTAAAGGCTAGCAAGGCTACTCGACTGATGGCATCAACGAAAGCCGAAGTGCCTATGGTCATTGGGTGGTTGAAACCTATCGTACTCGTGCCTGCATCAATGCTCACTGGCTTGACTCCTGCTCAGCTAGAAATGCTACTCGCACATGAATTAGCTCACGTTAAAAGGCATGACTACTTAATCAACTTTTTCCAAAACTTAGTAGAAGTTCTCTTCTTCTTCCACCCCTGTGTCAAATGGATATCAAACCAAATCAGAGTTGAACGCGAGTATTGCTGTGATGATATTGCTGTTACATGTTGTGGTAACTCAATGGCTTATGCAAGAGCACTCACTAACGCCGAATTGATTCGTCGAGATAATATTCCTCAATTAGCCATGGCAGCGACAGGTGGGGATTTAAAGAAACGCGTTATGCGTTTAGTGAAGCACCAAGACTGCTCTACTCACCAATCAAACAACTGGTTAAGTAAGCTATTTGCTGGCGTTGCTGGTATTGGCTTGGTGTTTTGTTTTTCGATTGCTCCTCAATTAGCGACAGCCGATTCAGCGCAAGCTCCTAGAACACCACTTTCTGAGTTACCGCTATTAGATGAAATTGACGAAGCTCAAGTCCAGCAAACCCAACAACCGGAAAGTATCGACACAACCTTAGTACAGCAGGATCCAGAACCGCCTACAGAGTCAGGAAAGGACTTAAAACTGGAACTTGATACGCCTACTACCCAATACACTCAAAGTAACAAAGAGCAAACGCCGCCTCAAAATGAAGTTGTTGAAGAACCGATAGTGGAGCGAGAAGCGACAGTGACTGCAGGAACGCAGCAAAATCAGGAGATCGGTACTGCCATAGAAGCCGAAATAGCGCTTGAGACGGAATCAACAAAGGTTCAAGTTACTGATGAGCCTGAAGTTAATATCACTCCACAACCTCAACTCGAAACACCCATAGTCGATGTGGTATCTAGCCTCAACAAACCACTGGTTGCTGAAGTAGAAAAGGCTCAGGTGAACTACGAAAAGGTTGTTGTTGACCCTGAGCTACTTTACGCCGTTGCCCCTAATTACCCTCGTCCAGCACAAAGAAGACAGCTGGAAGCAGAGTTTAGCGTTACCTTTAGTGTTAACGCTAAAGGTAGAGCTACTGATTTGCAGTTTGAAGACGATGTGAAGTCGTTTTTCAAAAACTCCGTTAAGTTTGCGTTAAAAAAGTGGCGTTTTAAACCAGGTACTATCGATGGTAAAACTAGCACGATGCAAATAACGAGAGTATTTAGCTTCTCCAATCCTTCGGACGAACCTTTATACGTTACAGGTTCAAGAATCCCTATTCGATAAATCAAACGATGACAGCTTGGCATTTACCCCAAGCTGTCACTCTCATGACGATGAGGTCAATTCAAAACCTTCATCAACCCATCCTGTTACACCACCAATCATTTTCTTTACTGGCCGCTGCATTTTAGCTAACTTAATGGCTGCTTTTTCTGTGGCATTACAATGTGGCCCAGCACAATAAACAACGAACACAGTGCCTTCAGGATATTCCGACAGCTTATCTTGATTAATCGTTGAGTGTGGCATTAAAACGGCGCCTGGAATATAACCTTGTTTTGACACTTCTATCGCTCGTACATCAAGTAAAACAAAATCATGTAGATTGTTTTGCATAGCATAATGAACATCCCAGCAGTCGGTTTCAAATTTCAGTAGGGTTTGAAAATGCGTCAAAGCTTCATCGCTAGGCGCCGGCTTTGGTCTAATTACCATTGAGTACATAATTTTCTCCAGTTGTAATACCAATCTATCTAATGAAGTGATCACTCAGAAATTCTGACAGGTATTAAAAATAAGTAACATTGGCGAAAAAGACATTGTTCGTTAATATTAAGACAGTGTGATTTGAAAAAATAAGCAGAGGCTGCCATGAATGTTACTATCTTGCTAACCGAACAGTTATCTCTATTCGAGTTCGCCTGTGCTACCGAATTATTTGCTCTACCCCGCCCTGACTTTAAAGAATGGTACAATACACGCGTTGTATCTCTCACTACCCACTACCGTGAAAACATTTGTCAAACAGGTTTAATTTGTGAAACAGTCCAAACACTGCCATCAACAGACTTACTGGTGATCCCAAGCTTCCCTGTTAAACAAAACCACCTCTCTGCAAAAGTAGCTGAGGCTATCCTTAATCATTATCGACATGGCGGACGAATCATCAGCTTTTGCTCAGGTGTTTTCCTCTTAGCTCGATTAGGCATACTCGATAAGCGAGTGGCAATAACTCACTGGCAATACGCTGATACGTTCAAAGAGCAATTTCCTCATATCGATTATAAGGACGATGTTTTATACCACTATGATGGTGTGATAGGTTGCTCTGCTGGCAGCGCAGCCGCTATTGATCTAGGCATCGAAGTCATACGCCAAGATTTTGGTTATGAATATGCCAATAAAGTAGCAAGACGACTGGTTCTGCCAGCCCACAGAAGTGGAGGACAATCTCAGTATGTAGAAAAGCCTATTCCGACAACTAGGGGCAATGTTTCTCAAGTATTGGAATGGGCAATTAAACACTTATCGGCAGATATATCGGTTAATGATCTAGCTGAAAAAGCGAATATGACACGACGTACCTTTGATAGAAAGTTTCGCAAGACTTACAACATGTCGCCACTAGAATGGCTCACTGAACGCAAATTAGATATCGTAAAAACCTTATTAGAAACAACAAACTTATCGGTAGAAGCGATAGCTCCAAAAGCAGGATTCGACAACCCTATCACACTGCGTCATCATTTTAAGAAATCGCTTTCCGTTACGCCTACACGCTACCGAGAAACCTTTGTTAACTCCTAGAACGTATTCAAATAATGAGTTAAGGCAAGTAGCTATCAATCAGTGTCTTGATAATAAGCGCCGCTTTTTTGGGGTGCCGACGATAAAACTCATCACTAAAAACTAAATAAACCGGTGAATCAATATAAGGAGGGAAAATCACTTCTAAGTCATTTGATATCTTTTCTTTTTCAGGGATATTCTTTTCATTCATCACACCACAAACAGTGAGCACGGCATCAACACGTTTCCGCTCTACCAACTCATACTTTTTAGACGTATCCCATATAGATACTGTGCGTTCAATGTTATCGGCACCGGGGATTAAAAAGCCTGATTCTAAGCCCAAAATTAAACTATCTCGGCCTTCCAATTGTTCTCCGTTCCACGTCCATTTGGCGCTTCTTTTTTTAACGAGACAAATTTGTGTGAAGCTAAAAATAGATTCATCCAAATCGAACCCTAAGGAATCCGGATAAACTGCTTTGATGGCTCGCTCTTGAGAATAGCCAGCCACCAGCATATCAACCTCTCCATTCTCAATCGCCTTTAAGCAGCGTTGCCAAGGTTGGAGAACATACCTCAAAGAAATTTGCTCAAGCTTTTTTTGCTGAAATAAAGTATTTAATCGCTCTATTGTGAATCCAGAAAAGTTATCTTCCTGAACTAAATAAAAAGGAGGGACGCTTTGATCTGGTACACAAACGCTCAACGAATATTCCAACGCTGAAGCGCATCTGAAGGTCAAAATAACCATCATGAAGATCGCAGCCCTAAACACTCTGGCAACCCTTGTGCAAGACACTATTACTTTTATACTATCATAGTACTCTCCAGACGACATATTTCTTCGCGGACAGCACAAATACAAGTCAGGGAATTATGTCTGCATCACGACTAAAGCACATAATTGTATTGCCATAACTCAATAACAGAATCATTTGTTAAGGTAACGAGTTGATCATCATCATTAATTGCCATACTGACAACTTGGGATGCTAACGAGTAAACGTTTGCATCCCAAAAAGCAACTTGTTCCCCTGTATCCACACTCCACATGAAAATGCCTGTTTTAGGTGACGACGTAATCAAAAAACGTCCATTCTTCACAAATTGAGCACCTCTAAACCACTGCCATCGCTGGCTATAGCTCAATGCACTGATTTGCTTAAAGGAATGAACATCGATCACAACCTGACTATCTAAGGTATCGGATATAAAGGCCTTATTTGTTCTCTCATCAATAACTAAGGACGATATCCTATGATCAAACTCTCGCTTGCTTACCACAGTGAGATCTTCTCGTAGGAGTTTATTTACAAGCCCGTCATGGCCCGCAGATAACAAGTGTTGCTTAGATTCATCCAAAACAATATGTGTAACACTACTGGTATGAACTGTCGCTTTTTTAAAAACCCCAGCAATTAAGTCAGCCACAATAACCGCGCCGTCATTCATACCTAGAACAAAAGCGTTTATTTCTTGAAAGTAGCTTGCTGCTGTTATCTTCTGAGCACTCACTACCCCTCTAATCGGCCAGCGACCAATCTCTCTATTCCGCTTAATATCAAGCAATGCAACTTGATTTTCACCAGCGACAAGTAACTGTTTTTTGTCTAAGGAGATATCAACAAACAGTGGCGCTATGTTTAAATGGTTAGCATCCCAGTGGGCTAAGCGTGCTTGCGTATTATTATTCCAGACACTGATTGATAAAGAATCAGTCACTACAACGCTCAACGTGCCATCATGAGATAAATCTGATGCGACAACTAAATCTTCAGTAAGACGATGCTGTTTGATAGCAGTCAATTCTGACTCTGGCGACGAACAAGCCACAACAGCTAACACAGCCAAGGCGATAAAAAGACAACGGTTACTAGATACCGTAATCACAACGATGGATGCTTGAGTAGTACAAAGTGTCTACGACTTACCACGACATAATACTCAAGCTATCGAACACGGAAGCTGTACAGTTTTCCAATACTCATCAAGCATTTCGATCGCTTTGCAAAAACCGGAGCCGACATCGTCTTTAACGAAATAACCCGCAACATTAAACGTGTAACTTTTCAAAATATCCTGCTCATCTTTCGAGGTGGTGAGTACAAAAACAACCGCTTCTTTAAGCTTATCGTTTGAACGAATGTGTTTTAAAAACTCCAACCCATTCATTTTTGGCATTTGAAGATCAAGTAACACAATATAAGGTGAACGCACGCCACCTGACGCCATGATATCTAGAGCCTCTGCACCATTCTTCGCCCTGACTAGGTTATTTTTAATTCTATGCTTTGATAACCCACGCCTGACAGTCATGGCGTCAACTTCGTCATCTTCAACAAGCAATAGGGTAACATCTTTATGGTTGTGCATATAAACTCCTTAATCACTCCCTTTATGAGGCCAGTGGATAACAAAAGTACAACCACCATATTCGTTGTTCTTCAATTCAACATTACCGTTATATGATTCGATCAGCTTTTTTACCATTGATAATCCCATGCCAGAACCTTCGACTTCATCACGAGGCCTCAACGTCTGAAACATCTCAAAGGCTTTTCTTTTCAGTTTATCCGGAATACCAGGACCATCATCAATAACAGAAATAACATAATGCGTCGTATTCTTCTGACAAATCACCCTGATAACGCCTTTGTGCTTATGGTGGTGCTTAATAGCATTAGATATCAGATTAACTAAAACGGTCGACAGTGGTGTTTTGGGTAAATAGAGTTGAGCCTCTGCAGCGGTAATCACAAAGCTTTCAGGTGAATCCCACAAACCAGCGAGATCATCAACTAGCTGGCTAAGGTTTATGTTTTCACATTCATAAGATTGTCGGTTAACTTTTGCATAAGCGAGTAAATCATCTAACAACAAACTCATGCGTTCACATCGTCCAACAATGAGAGATAGGTGTTCCTGACTTTCATTAGGTAATAGGTTAGTGCAATCTTCAATCACCCAACTGGAGAGGCGTTTAATCGCGCTCAAAGGTGCTTTTAAATCGTGAGAAGCAACATAAGCGAGCTGTTCTAAATCTCTATTCGATTTCTCGAGTTGGCCGATCAGTGTTTCTCGCTCGGTAACATCTCTCGCCACGCAAAGTATGTATGCCTTTCGTTTGTGATCAAAGAAACGCTTTTTTGTCGTATGAAGTATACGAGTACTGCCGCTGGGAAAGGCTATTTTCTCCAACGTTTCACTAAAGCCACTCTCAAGTGCCAATGTATCTTGCATGAGAAAAGCTTTAGCTTCTTCTTCTTCATACTCTTCTACCGTTGTATAACCGATAACCTTATCTCGCATTTCAGGTGGATACAGTGACATAAAGGCATCGTTGGCGAACACAATTTTATAGTCTTTATCTTTTGCAAAGATAAGGTCAGGATTACCCTCGGTAATCAATTGATAAATCTGTTGAGATTCTATCAATTGATTATCTTTAACACTTAACCTAATACGAGAGCACAACTCCCGACCAATCATTCGTTGTACTTGCTGTTCTCGCTCAGGTATTGGTCGTTTTATATTGCCTAAAAAGAATAAATAGCCTGAAAATTTATTTTCTAATATACACACTCTGAGTGCCACATAGCTTGCCTTCGAAAAGGCACAGTATTCATTCAATTCATCGGGGATAACATCGGAAAAAAAGTCACTAGGCTTATCTGACACTAACGTTTTAAAAAACGTGATAACAGGCTCATGTCGACACTCAGGTAACGCAGCTTCTCGAAAGGCCATATAGTGACTTTCAAGGTCGTCAACTATCAATATCATTATGTCGTGACCACTGACACTAAAGGATATCTTAGCGGTCTCGTCGAAAGCACTTTTCACAATAGCTTTATTCAATTGCCTTCACCTTTCATTCAAAACTGAACTAAATATCAACAACAAAGCTATCCGCTTTTGATTTAACGTCGCACAAATTAATTATGGCAGAAATTTTATACATAACCATTGTACTTAAGACTATATTCAGGGAGCTCAGTTAAGCAAATGCCGATCTATTTTTTGTGAGGGATAAGGCACTTTATCTTCAAAAATAAATAAAAGAATAAGCTTGAAAGGCGGCCGATATTCCTTCGCTCATGCGCATTAGCTTACAGTCCCTGAAAGCGACGAGTGAACACATCTTTATACAGACTGGTGTTAGCTTAAGTTGGATGATTTTTGCAGCGACAAGAGGAAGTAGTCGCCCGATAGGACATTTCTCATAGTTTACTTGATACCACTTCCACCTGTTATCAAAGGGCAATATTAGGTGGAAGTGAATTTATTCTGCCGAACGATCGCCAGCCTAATGAGGTCTTAAACAATCGCCTAGTATTATCTCAATAACTTCGCGAATGCCAGCACCATTAACACTAGCGACTTCCAGTTCTTTTAATTCTTTCATTTTCTACTCCCTATAATTTACTTTGATACAACACCATATTGGCATTTGTCATCTTACTTATTTTGAGGAAATACGTAACTAGTCTGAAGTCTAGTTTTGACGTTAAACCACTTCCTACACCAAATTGACATTGCGCCAATACGACCTTGAATATATTTATGAAGAGGAAGTTTTTACAGCGACGGATGAACTTTAGCTTCACGCGATAGCAATTCCCCCCAAACTAAAACTCAACGACACCGTTTTATAACCACACACTATTTGCATTTTTTATCGTTTAAATATGGCGAAATTTTCTAGGCTTGACTATAGCTATAGGCACAGCGCGAATAATGCCAAAAAATTAACCCCACGGATACTGACGGACATCTTTTTAGCTTTAGATGAACGAGAGAGATAAATCCTTAAAAAAACAAGATAGTTCAGCAACTTAAAACGACTAAAAAGGAAATTTCATGAGCAATAAGAATCAGCAAACATCACAAAGTACCAGTGTTGTAGATTTCATTAACAGCCAAATAGATGAAAACCCTCACTATCCATTTAACTTACAAAGCGGTTGGTTGCCTCATCCATCCAGTCAAAGTCTGGAGGTGTTTATAGCCCAACTCAAAGCAGCGCCATCTCAACCCTATGCACCTTGCATCGAGGCACTGGAAAAGGTGCTTAAGGACAGCGACGTTTTGTCTTACATGATGAACGATGCCTGCAATGAGAACAGTAACATTCTAAGAAACAGTGCTAAAGACGATATGGAGTATAAGATCCCATCTATCGAGTCGATAGATGACTTCCTCGACACACTGAATAAGTTGCTAACGACTGCCCCTCAATTTATTGACTATGACTTGGTCGGCCTCCCCTTCTCAGCTTATGTGGTAGGTATCGATCCAACGTTAAGCGGCCGAAATTTATTTCGCCTTCCTCAATTTAACCAAGCCATGAAAGAAGTATTAGATTATTGGGGAAAGAGCTTTCTAGACAAAGAGCCTTCTAATGTTGGTTTCCGTGTCGATGGAGAAGGTTGGTTATCAAATCAAGCCAAACAACAATATCAGTTTGGCATGTGGAAAAAAGACAACGAATCGTTACCTTATTGGAACTCATGGGATTCGTTTTTCACGAGGGAATTTGAAAACCCCGAACAGGCCCGCCCTGTCACTGAAAAAGAAAACAACCGCATAGTCGTGAGCGCTAATGACGGCTCTCTTTTTCGTTGGGATGATGATGTTGCGGCTAAAGACGTCTTTTGGTTTAAAGACATGCAATACTCTCTAGCTGACATTTTTAGTTCCCTAAACCCCGAACAGCAAAAAATCATGGATGACAATCACCTAACACAGTTATTCACCGGCGGTACTATCTTCCAAACATACCTCAACCCCTACAACTTCCATCGTTGGTGGTGTCCTGTTAATGGCAAAATCGTCTTTGATCCCATTGTGATTGATGGATGTTACTTTAATAAACTACTCATTCCTGACTACGGCGGTGCAACAACCGCATCATTGCCCTACCTTGTGCAAGTTAACGCACGTGGCCTTATGGTGATTAAAACAGATGATTACGGTTATGTCGCCTGCATTCCGTTGGGAATGAGTGAGGTTTCGAGTGTCAAGTTTGACTCAACAATGATAGCTAACGCTTCAGTGACCAAGGGTCAAGAAATGGGTATGTTTCATTATGGCGGTTCGTCCTACGTGTTGATTTTCCAAGCCCTACCTGGCAAACGATTGGTCTTTCAGAGCGAAGCGGGTAACACCTACCCTAAACACCCCGAACTCCCTACAGGCAGTGCTAGTACAGGTGGAAACGTGACACTCATTGGGGCCCAAATCGGAAAATGGGAAAATGTTGTGCATGACATTTCAGCAAACTCTTCGTGGCAAAACATCGGATATATCAATGAAGGAGAGACATGCACGATTACCTATCGCAATGGCTTTTGGACGTCCAACCCTAATATTGGCGACGATGCGATGTTCGATGCCAATGGCTCTCCTGTTACCGCAACGCAAGAAGGCTATGCTCTGATTGGTGTGCCGGAAGGCGCATTAGTTGGCAGAGTAGACGGCGGTCCCCCTTTCCTTATAGGAAACGGCCCTCATATCATCCAACAGCCAGGGCTTTTACAAGTGGTCATCAATGACGATTTACATGGCTGCTACGGCGAAGGCCTTTTGGATAACGAAGGAGCAATTACTATCACAGCCGAAGTGACAAAGTAAGCATTCGAAGACAGGAAGGTAAACCTTTAGCACACCATTGGCTTTGAGCACCAATGGTGTTGTCCTTAAACAAGGAATGACCACTCTTTCGCGTCAACGCTCCGATTAGCAGTCACTGGATACTTTCCAAGTGTTCAAGCCTCAAGAGGAAAGAGTATAAACTCCGTGGTCCGATAGGACCTTTCTCCAGTACGCTTCACGCTCTTGTGCTTTGTTATCCTGTGCTCCGTAAATAAAAAACTTGCCCTGATAATGACCAACACCCATTGCATAACAGTCCCCTGTAATTCTTGGAGCCCAAAACACGGCTGAACAAAACAAAGACACGAGCTGTTGTTTATTCACACCTTCTAGTGTGTATAGCCAATGAGCCCCTTCTATACAAAATGGAGTACTGAGATCCCTCTTATTAACCATAGCAGTATATAAGTTAGGAAGCGGGCAAATATTGGCTAACGACAATCTATCTTGCAACTGGAGAGCTATTCTTGATTCTATATTCTGACAATCAAATTCCTCAGCACTTTTTGTGATATGTCGAATCTCATTGAGCTGCGAAGTGACAACATGTGACAAGTAAAACTCAAGCGGCTTTGCCTTGGCTTTGGGAGTGATATTTCTATGTTTGAACGCTTGTATAAGCCTAGTCACCTCAGCTGGATGTTTAGACCTGGTTTGCACTGCGTTTTTACTAGAAATAGCTAAATTAACCATGAAATCTGTTAGTGCTTTCTGACATGTTGCTAACTCACACTCGCTGACAAGTCGAATAGCAAATAGTCCTGCTGTATTAACGTCATCATCAATAATCAATTGACCAAAAGGCTTTGCGAAGGCGGCTATTTGCTCTTCATGAGTTAATATATCGTGTAAATACTGCCAAGCAATCCACCACGAATAAACGCGCCGATTGTCTTCACTGCTGAGAAGATTGAAAGGCTCCTCGGCTTCATTGGGCTGCACCAGATCCTTTGGGGGCGAGGCTAACGCCATAGTCTGGAGTTCTTGTATTGTACCCTCCAATTCTGTCACATTGGCGCCAGAAATCAGCAGCTGTATTTTAGAGGGATGATACCAATACTTTTTATAAGCCAGCACGTCTTTAGGCTGTATATGGCCGATTGTGTCTGAAAAGCCACCTGCATGCTGATACGCATTCTCAGAGCAATCTCCTCGCCATATTGCTGATGCTAACTTGTATTCCTTATTGCATTCATACATTTGTAGCTCGTTGAATATCACCCCATCTCTTTCAGCGGCAATTGTTTTGTTACCATAGTCACACTCAGCCAACCCACTATATAAGTAGCCTACCCCCCTTTTAAAAACAGCCCTATCATCTGCGCAGACATAAAAATAGGTATAGCCACTTTCAGTCGATGCGTTAATGTTTGCCGGAAGGAGTGTATTGAATACAAATAACTCATGGGGTGCAGGGTATTGACTTGACCCTCTGAAACACAAATGCTCAGCAAGATGTGATATCCCCGAATGCTTAACAGCTGGCGTGGGAACAACAAAAACCGCGGTGTAACCACGACTGTCGATATCTTCGAGATAAACGTCTTTAAGCATACAACGCTTATTTGACTGCGATTTCTGTGACAGGGATTTGTTCGGCAATTGTTCGATATCTAAGTGGTTTTGACGCCACATCACCCGCCTTACCAATAATGCGCTGAATAACGTGGTGATCAGGCGACTTACTGCATACAGGGTCTGTCTTGTGCATATCACCGGTTAATAGGAAGGCTTGACACCGACAGCCACCAAAGTCTTTATCTCTCTCATCACAAGTTCGACATGGCAAAGGCATCCAATCCTCACCTCGGAAGTGATTAAAGCTAAAGTCGTTAAACCATATGTCTTTTAATGACTGCTCTTTTACATTGGGGAATGCCATAGGAAGTATCTTGGCACTATGGCAAGGCAAAGCACTGCCACTTGGTGTAATCGTCAAAAACGTACTTCCCCAGCCGTTCATGCAAGCTTTTGGGCGTTCTTCGTAATAGTCAGGGGTCACAAAGATAAACTTAGGGCTTGTCTTAGATTGAGATTCTCTATACTGATTAACTTTGTTTTCAGCAACTTCTAGCTGTGACCGCGTTGGTAAAAGGTGGTCTCGGTTTTCGTAAGCCCAACCGTAATATTGCACAGTCGCTAACTCGACAAAGTCTGCCTTGAGTTGAGAACTCAAGGTTAAAACATCATCAATAGCGTGAATATTCTGCGACGTAATACAAAAATTAAGCACCATAGGGTAGTCATATTGCTTAACTAACTTTGCAACCTTAAGCTTTTGTTTAAACGAGTGGCGCTTATTGCCAATCAAGTCATTTTCTTCCGCGTTGGCGGATTGAAAGCTCAGTTGAATATGCGCCAGCCCAGCATTCTTAAGCGCCGCAATTCTTTTTTCCGTCAGACCAATGCCAGACGTTATCAGGTTTGTATAAAAGCCCAATTCATTGGCATGAGATACGAATGTTTCCAGATCTTTTCTGAGTAGCGGTTCACCACCTGAAAAACCTAACTGCACCGCGCCCATTTCTCTCGCTTGCGTTAAAACGTCAAGCCATTGCTTAGTACTGAGTTCATCATGCGTTTCTTGCATGTCCATTGGATTTGAACAATACGGACAATGCAGTGGGCACTTATACGTTAACTCAGCTAAAAGCCATAAAGGAGGACCAGGCTGAGCCGTGGCATCAGTCATAGATAATCCAGTCTTTTTCTAATGCATGTGCCAAAAATTCAGAGACATCTTGCTCCATGTCCGAAGGTGCATCTGGAAAGCTTTCTCTCAACGACGCACAAATAGCTTGCTCATCACGTACCCCATCAATACGCAATAAGATTTCAGCAGCAGAAGGATTAAGCTTTATCATACCTTCAGGGAAAAGTAAGACATGGCAGTCCTGTGCTTTCTCAAACTGAAGTCTATAGAGAGGGTTCAAGCGGGCTAATGACATCACAAACGTCCTTTATGACAAATACTTTGATCGGCAATACCATCAAACGGCTTTCGACCATACTCGTAGGCAAAGCATATCGCATCGGCCATAGACCACAAAATATCTATCTTAAACTGTAATATGTTGAGAGCATGTTCTTGTTGCTTTCGTGTCACAAAATTATCTAGGGTAATTTGCAAGCCGTGTTCAACATCTCTGCGAGCTTGGCTTAGCCGCATTTGAAAATATTCAAAGCCTTGCTTGTCAATCCACTGATAGTGAGTTGGCCAAGTGTCTAATCGACTTTGGTGTATCTCGGGGGCAAACATTTCGGTCAAAGAAGAGCAGGCTGCTTCTTCCCACGATGCTCTACGAGCAAAATTAACGTAGGCACCCACTGCGAATTTAACACCGGGTAGCAAATGCGTTTCATCCAGCAGTTCGTCGCGCTTTAAACCAACAGCTTCACCAAGCTTTACCCACGCTTCGATGCCACCTAGATTATTGTCACCGATACGTCCATCATGATCGATAATACGTTGGATCCACTCTCGCCTAACATCGCGATCTTCACAATTGGCTAATATAGCAGCATCTTTTACCGGAATCGAAATTTGATAATAAAGCCGATTGGCTACCCAACCTTGGATCTCTTCTTTTCCGCATAGCCCAGCATTCATGCGTTTGTGAAAAGGATGATGGATATGGTAATACGCACCTTTATCTCTTAGCTTTTGCTCAAATTGGTCCCTTGACCAAGCTTTTTCAGTCACCTTAAACCTCTATTTGCATGCCATCGTAAGCCAGTTCAATATCTTGCTCTACCAGTGAGCGGTATGCCGTTGAGCCTTCATTTAAGACAGGGTTAGTATTGTTGATATGAATCAGCACTTTGCGCTTTATGGCGTATTCGTTGAGTAAGGCAATCGCCCCTTTAGGGCCATTAACAGGCATGTGTCCCATCTGTGTGCCTAGACGATCGCTAAAGCCCTGATCAATCATCTCTTCGTCAACCCATAAGGTTCCGTCGAACAACACGCAATCGGCTTGTGACAACAGGTTTTTAACTCTGTCATTAGCTTGCATGCAGCCCGGCGCATAAAACAACACGCTATCAGTGCGAGTATCAGTAATTTTTAAGCCGATGTTATTGCCGGCGACAATGTTATCTCGATACTTAGAGTATGGAGGTGCATTCGATTCCAACACAACAGGTTGAAACTTCAACCCAGCAGCGCCTACTGGCGAAAACTCACTGTCGTCATCTGTCTCTATAACATGACGTTGAAGCCCACCATGCCAGTGTTTAAGCATAGTAAACAGCGGGAAAGCCGTGGTTAAGTCTTCATAAACCACGTCTGTGCAATAGACAGGTAATGGGAGGCCTTCGCGGAGTGTTAATAAGCCTGTTGTATGATCAATTTGACTGTCTGTCAGTATCACTGAGGAAATTGCGGTGCCGCGCTTTGCGCCGTCTTGTGGCCAAAGCTTCGGTTGGTGATTAATCTGCTCACGTAAATCTGGAGATGCATTGATCAATACCCAATTTATGCCATCTGCACTCACCGCAATACTCGATTGGGTTCTTGCTTTAGCTTGTATGCTGTTTTCTCGTAACCCTTTGCAGTTATCGCAGTGGCAATTCCATTGAGGAAACCCGCCACCAGCACCTGATCCTAAAACTAATATGTGCATAAGTTGCAGTGTCCATAACAAAAATAAAAAAGGCTGCAAAAAAGCAACCTTGTAAAATCTATTGGAAAAGGAGTTAAATTAGCGATTGCTAATGTAAAGTGTAACCTCAAACCCTAAGCGCATTTCAGTATATTGTGGTTTAGTCCACATGATTATTTCCTCGCTAAAAATTATACGACAAACTGAGTATATTGCAGTCCTAGCAATAAAAAAACCCTTTATTCAATGGGTTTTAGAACACATATAACTGAATCAGTATCAATTGGCCTATTCAGCTATAGGCATAATGTGTAAAGATAAGCTCACTCTTATTGTAGACGCCTTAAGTATTCTAGCAAGAGAGGCAATGGGCGCCCTGTTGCTGTGTTTTGCTTACCGTGTTTAAAGCTGGTTCCCGCAACATCTAAGTGCGCCCACGAGTATTGAGTAGCAAAACGCGACAGGAAACAGCCCGCCGTTATCATACCGGGTGAATTCTTACCTGCATTGACCATATCGGCCGAGTAAGAATCTAACGCATCTTGATATTCTGGCCATAGTGGAAACGGCCAGACCCGGTCCAGACTCTCTTCACCGGCTGCAATCAGCGTTTGTTCAAGGTTACCGTCGTTACTCATTAACCCACTGGCCTCATGGCCTAAAGCAGTTATTGCAGCCCCTGTTAATGTGGCTATATCAATCACTGCGGTCGGGTTAAAGCGCTCTGCATAAGTCATTGCATCACACATCAATAACCGCCCTTCAGCATCAGTACTAGTGATGTCTACCGTCAGGCCCGACATTGTCTTTAATATATCGGATGGTCGATAAGCAGCGCCGTCAATATCATTTTCAGCGGTTGCTAAAATGCCGACTAAATTTATAGGTAAGTTAAGTTCAGCAACACAAGTCATGAGCCCTAAGACACAAGCAGCACCGCACATATCATAGATCATATGTTGTATGCCCCCTCGCTTTAAGCCAATTCCACCAGTATCTATAGTCACACCTTTGCCTATCAAGACAATGGTGGGGGTATTATCTTGGAGATCAGCTGAGTAACGCATGATTGGCATCGAAGCGGGGTTCGTTGAACCTTGATTAACAGCAAGGTAAGCATTCATGTCTAGCATTTGTAACTGAGCTTGAGTCAGGACTTCGGTGTCTATGGCTGTATAGGTTTCTGCAAGCTTGACGGCTCTTTCTGCAAGAAAAGTTGGTGTGCAGTCATTCGCGGCCATATTTGCTAAATCACGTGTTAAGCACATGCCTTTGTGTAAGGCCTTAGACTGTTGCAATTGATCTACATGCGACCCAGCGTTAGTGAGATGCACGGTCAGCTTTTGATACTTTTTAGGCTCACCAGCCGTTTTATAACCCCGAAAGTGGTAGCTACCATAGAGAAATGAGTCCAACAACATAGAAACAAACTCATCAGACAATATGTGCTGCGGTAAATAAACATCGACCTTTTCTACTGATAACGAAGCGATTTGTTTGAACAGCTTGTCGCACAAACTGCGAATAGCTCTTTTGTTATTAAATGCTGTTGTTCCCAATCCCCAAAGTACCACTTTCTTCAAGTCCATATGAGTCGGTCGGTGCACAACAACAACTTGATTCGCTTTGCCTTCAAACGCGTCATCATCGGCTACTTGTGCTAAATGTTTGCGTGCTTGCTCAGGTAAAATAGATAGCGTTTGCTCAAGTGTTGACATTGGACAAGGTAAAATAAGGCAATCCGAATCGATGGATTGAACAGACGACATTTCGATAAGATAAACGGAATCAGGGTGAGACATTCTTAGTTCTTTCGTTGTTTACTAGCTTTCGGGTGAAAGCTACGTACTGCTAGCGTGAAGGTAATAACTGAAACCACAAGTAAAATGGCTAAATCCTGAGTAGCAAGTTTCTGATAAAGACTAAAGCGCAATAGCTCCACACCATTAGTGAACGGGTTTAACGCACAAATTTGGTAGAGCAATGTGTTGGCCTCTTGCATTTTCCATAACGGATACAGTGCACTTGATAAGAAAAACAAAGGAAAAATGACAAAATTCATCACCCCTGCAAAATTCTCAAGCTGTTTAATATAGTTAGCTAAAAGGAGCCCCAAAGAACCCAGAAAAATAGAGAGTAAACAAATGACAGGGAAAGCATACAAATAGCCCACTAGGCTAAGCTTTACGTCCACGATAAGTGCCAACGCAAAGAATATGTATACTTGAATCGCCGATATCAACATATTGGCCATGAGCTTACTACACAGTAGAAACGGTCTTGGAAATGGGCTCATAAGCAGGACTTTCATACTACCCATTTCTCTATCGTAAACCATGGATAATGAGCTTTGCATGCTATTGAAAAGTACGATCATAGCTGCTAAACCAGGGACGATATATTCCTCGTACAAAATGTAGGAAGTATAAGGCTCAATAACGGTTAAGCTCAGCGTTGAACGAAAGCCAGCTGCGAAAACAAAAAGCCATAATAGAGGACGAACCAAGGCACTTAAAAGGCGTGAGCGTTGTTGCCAAAACTTTAGCATTTCACGCGCAACAACCCCGACAAAACAACGCCAATAATTCATATTAACGCGCTCCTGAGAGGGTTTTGAATAAGCCTTTCAGGTCGTCAACGCCAAAGGTTTGAAGCAAAGATTCACACGTGCCGGTTCCGAGGAGCACGCCTTTGGCCAGTAACAGCGTATTATCTGTCAGATTAACCTCCTCAAGGAGATGTGTTGCCCAAAGTACGGTGACATTGGTTTCTAATGCCAGAGCACGTATCACCGTAATAATGCGTTCGCGTGAGGTGATATCTAAGCCCACGGTAGGCTCATCAAGTAATAAATAGGCAGGTGAGTGAATTAAGCTGCGAGCGATTTCAACACGCCTGCGATGACCATTATTTAAATAACGAACCTTCTCATCTAACCTATCGAATAATTCAAAGTCAGTAAGTACGTTCTCAATATTGTTTATGGTGCGCTGGCTACTGATACCATGAAGTGATCCGAAGTAAGTTAAGTTTTGTCGAATAGTTAAATCTAAATCGAGCGTACTTTGTTGGAACACCACACCCATTTTCTTCATTGCTGAAGTGCGTTTTTTTGCAAGTGAATCTTGATCAAACAAGACTTGACCTTGCGTTATTTGACTTAAGCCCGTTAATAAAGAAAACAAGGTACTTTTACCAGCGCCATTCGGGCCCAACAGAACGTTAAAACCTGAATTCAGATCAAACGACACATCATCAAGCGCAGCTTTGGTATCATAGGTATGGCTTAGATTACTGACGGTGAGACTCATGGCGTTAAATGCTAACTCAAAATGCTACAATTAAAATCAATAGGCTAGGCCTTGTGACCTATAACAAAGCACCAGTTTATACAAAGCTGATCGCTTATCAAGCCGCCAAGGTTAGCGTACCGAGATTATACACACTGGCATTGACAATACTGAATAATCAGCAACGTCAAGCTGTCTGCCCAGCTACCCAACCACTGCTCCAGGCCCATTGGAAATTGAACCCGCCTAACCAGCCGGTAACGTCGACGACTTCACCAATAAAGTATAGTCCTTCGACATCTTTCGCCATCATGGTTTTTGATGATAAATGGTCGGTATCCACACCGCCTAACGTCACTTCCGCTGTCCTGTAACCTTCTGTTCCATTGGGTTTAAGCTGCCAATGATGAAAGGCTTTAGCGACATGCTCTAATTGTTTGCCTTGATACTGCTTTAATGGTTTGTTGGTTAACCCCAAATAGGGTAATGCTGACTGTATATAACGCTTGGGGTAATAAGCAGATAAGGCTGTACTTAAGAGGGAGTCTGGCTGCAACTTTTGAGCCGAGGCTAATATAGCGTTTAAATCTCCTTGTGGGAACAAATCAAAATCGACCGTTTGTCCAGCTTCCCAAAAAGACGATATTTGTAACACTGCAGGGCCACTTAAGCCTCGATGAGTAAACAAAATGCTTTCATTAAACGTCGTGTCGTTGCAACCTGCCGCAGCATCCAGAGAGATACCACTCAATTCAGACAATACGGTTTTGTCTTGCTCATGCAAAGTAAAAGGCACTAAACCTGCTCTTGTAGGGGCAATATTGAGCCCAAACTGTTCCGCTACTTTGTAACCATATGGGCTAGCGCCAAGCTTAGGTATGGACAAACCACCACTGGCAATCACTAAGGATTCGCATTGATAACGCCCTTGACTTGTTTCTAGTAAAAAACCGCTTTCAGTTTTTTCAATAGAGGCAATACTGCATTGACGACTTATCGACACCTTATGTTTGTCACACTCAGACAACAGCATATTGAGAATATCCTTAGCACTGTTATCACAAAACAGTTGCCCGAGTGTTTTCTCATGATAAGGAATACCATAATCACTGACCAAACCAATAAAATCCCATTGGGTATAACGACTCAATGCTGATTTACAAAAGTGGGGATTCGTTGACAGGAAGTTCTCAGGTCCTGCATACATGTTGGTAAAATTACAACGCCCTCCTCCAGACATTAAAATTTTGCCACCTATGCGTTTCGCATGATCCAGCACAGCAACCTGCCGCCCTCGACCACCAGCTTGAGCGGCACAAAATAATCCGGCCGCTCCTGCACCAATGACAACAACATCCACTTTTTTCAATTCATTTCCTGCTTTCTATGGCTAGAACGAATATGTTACGCGTTGCACGTCACTCTTTCCATGTTTGCCTACATTAACGCTATAGTTACCTACTAAAAGGTGTGCAAATTAAATACCCAGAGATAAAACAGGCGAAAATATTGTTATATGCTAGAATACAATGAGTATATTTTTTCACACAACTTAATGACATTGGATTACGCTAAAATCGATGTTAGAGTTTGTTAAA
The DNA here is from genome assembly GCA_964640795.1 of uncultured Pseudoalteromonadaceae bacterium. GTDB lineage: Bacteria > Pseudomonadota > Gammaproteobacteria > Enterobacterales > Alteromonadaceae > M269. The sequence continues at coordinate 89,708 of CAZXIN010000014.1, forward strand.
TTATTAATTTTTATATGAAAGTAAGCACCTTGGACCATAAAGACTTAATTCATCTCGTCTATGTATCAAAAGCGGTAAGACTATTTTCAGAAGAAGATCATATTACTCTTTTGCAGGAAGCTCGTGAATTTAACTCTCAGCACAATATTACGGGTATGCTTCTCTATAAAGATATGTCTTTTATGCAATTGATAGAAGGCCCTAAGGCAGTTGTTAAAGAGCTCTTTTCGAAAATAGAAGATGATCCTAGACACACACGTGTAGAGGTTTTACTTGAAGACATCATACTAGAACGGCAATTTAGCGACTGGTATATGGGCTTTGCAAACTTAAAGAATGCAACATTGTCGCAAGAACAAGGGTATTCAGATTTTCTAAAGAACGAGGACAACTTACTAAAACTGGCAGAAGAACCCAGTTTAGCATTGAAGCTACTTTTATGCTTTAGAGCATATAGCTAAGCAATAACAATTTATTAAAAAACATTGAATAGCTTCAATGAATGTTAGATCAATAGTACGAAGCTAATCGGATTGTAGTTTTATCCATTAACTTCACTAACTCAAACTGAGATAAATGGTTGTAAAATGGACGCGAAAACGGAAATTGCTGTAAAAAATACGATCAATAGTGATCATTTTGTCGTTGGTATTGGGTCTTCCGCCGGTGGCATCGAAGCGCTTCAAGAGTTAATTAGGTATTTACCTCAAGGTAACATCACTTACATTGTTTGCCAGCACCTTTCCCCTAGCCACGCAAGCATGCTGGTCGAAATTCTGGCTCGAGATTCCAATATTCCGATTGAAACCATTGAAGAAGGTGCTTCAATTGAGCCCAACAAGATTTTTGTTACGCCGCCCAATTGCCATGTCGAAGTATCGGAACAAGGCTTTATTCTCGTTACGCCAGACAAAGAAGCTTTACCCAAACCCAACATTAACAAGTTGTTCAACTCTATTGCGCATCAATTTGGTCCTTGTGGCGCCGGTATTATCTTGTCTGGTACTGGATCAGACGGTGTGATAGGTGTCGCTTCAATTCGCGCTTGTGGTGGGATTAACATTGCGCAATCTCCAGATTTATGCAAATACCAAAGTATGCCTAATGCCGCTATAGCCACGGGCATGGTAGATGTCGTAGGCGGCATGCCTGAAATAGGTCTTGCCTTATCGCGTATCATGCGAGAAACAAGTGAAGAGCAAGAAAAATGGGCAGAAAATAAAACCTTTGCGAACATTCTCAGCTTTATCCAAAAAGAATCAAAGGTCGACTTGTCGGGTTATAAAAAGGCAACGATCAGTCGACGCATACAAAGGCGTTTATCGATACAAGGCCTTAAATCACTAGATCAGTACTTAAAATTCTTGAAGAAAACACCGGCTGAGGTGAATTCATTTGTTCAAGACTCCTTCATTGTTGTGACCGAATTCTTTAGAGACTCGGAGGCTTTCGAGGCACTTAAGAAGCTCATTTACGAAGCAATAAAAAATCGTGAATTTGGCGCTGAGATACGTATTTGGGTAGCGGGTTGTGCCACTGGAGAAGAAGCTTTTTCACTTGCGATTCTCATGGAGGAATACAACAAAACAGCGGAATACGTCATCAATTACAGAATTTTTGCGACTGATATTTCCAAGCCCGCAGTAGCACGCGCAAGGGCCGCCGAGTTTTCAAAAGAGCATATACAGAATTTACCAGGCGACTACCTAGTAAAGTATTTCGACAAACATGAAAAAAATTATGTGGTTAAGCGAAAGCTACGAGACCGTGTTGTATTCTCTTGCCATAACATGCTGTCAGATCCACCTTTCTCCAATATTCACTTAGTGACATGTCGTAATGTATTGATCTACTTTAACGACAGCTTGCAAGCTAATTTACTTTCGACGTTCCATTTTTCATTAGTTCCTCAAGGCTACTTATTTTTAGGCTCCGCAGAGTCTATCAGCGACCAAGGCCTATTTGTTCCCATTGAAAGAAAAATGCGGCTTTACGCAAGAGACAATACAAAAGAAACGGCACTTCCATTATCAGCTATCAATAAGCAATACGCACCGATAGTCAGTAAATCTCAGGAAAAATTCGTCAAGCCAACGGTGAGTAGTTCTGTCTATGAATACGTTGCTAAAGCTTATGGTCCACCAACGATAGTAGTTAATGACGATGACACCATTATTTATACATTTGGCGATATCGAATCATTTTTAGAGCGTCGTGAAGGTTTGTCCACCCTAAATATTCTTGAATTGATTAGACAAGATATGCGAGCAGAACTTCGTGCGTTGGTTTTTAAAGCACGCCGAGAAGTCAAATCCGTAAAAGGTAGCCTATACGAGCGCCAAATTGATAAAGATGAGTCAAACAGTTGTCAAATATGTGTATCACCTTACGCTAATCAATTGAGTAACTGGCTATATATTTCTTTCGTTTCCAAATCTGACGAATTTCAATCCACCTTTGCTGTTGGCAAAGACCTAGACAGTAATGACGAGCGAGCCTTGAATGTTCTCAAGAGTGAGCTCAACCAAACACGCGACAATTTGCAAACAGTTGTTGAAGAATTAGAGACATCCAACGAACAATTACAAGTTTATATCGAGGAACTACAATCTTCGAACGAAGAATATCAAAGCGCTAACGAAGAGCTACAAACAGTTAATGAAGAGTTGCAATCAACTAACGAAGAACTGTTAACCGTCAATGACGAACTAGAAGAACGTACAAGAGCACAGGAGCAACTCTCTAACGATATTGTGAATATTCAGGATTCGCTTGAAATCCCGATGTTCATTGTGAATGAAGACTTCCGCATTAAAGTGTTCACTCAGCGTTGTAACATGGTGTCGAATATTAAGAACCTGAAAATTAATGACATCGTCTTTGCCATTGAATGGTATGGACAAATCGCTCGTTTCAGGGAGTACCTGCAAGAAGTCTTAGCTTCAGGTAAAGTCAAAAAGTTTGATGTTGAAATTAAAGAGAAGTTCTATCTATGCCAAATATCACCTTACCGTGATCAAGCCGGCAAGATCCAAGGCTTGACCATTATCTTCTATGAAACAACCGCTTTCCTCAATACACAATTAGCACTGAACAAAGAAAAGCATATTGCCCAAGCTACGCTGAACTCAATCTCTGATGGCGTTATCCGAGTTGAAGAGTCAGGTACTATCGACTTTATGAACCCTGCCGCTCAACGTTTGTTGCAATGGGACAGGGAATCAGTAAAACGAAAGCATATTGAAGAAATCTTCAAGGTTTTCGCTGACAACGAACCTATCGATGTCAAAGCTATTGTAGAAGTGGTTTGTCAAAACTATACAGCGAAAATTCCAGAGTGTGACCACTTTGTTATGAAGACTCGGTATGGCCAAGATATCGTCATTGAGTTCAATATTACGTCGTTGTCTGACAATGAAAATGGCAGCCCTAGTGCACTCATTGTCTTTAGAGACGTAACAGAGAGACATTCTCAGCTTAAGCAGCTCTTGTGGAATAGCAAACATGATCCGCTTACCGGACTGATCAATCGAGACGAAATAGAACGCCGCATTGAAATGGCAATAATGACTGCGCGCCGCAATCACAATAACTCCACGTTCTTATACCTTGATTTAGACCAATTTAAGCTGGTTAATGATACTTGCGGGCACTTAGCTGGCGATCAGTTACTGAAACAAGTGTCAGAGATCATCATTAGCTGTATACGTTCAAGAGACACAGTAGCAAGACTTGGCGGTGATGAGTTTGCCGTTTTACTCGACAAATGTCCCTTAGTTGATTCGGAAAAAACGGCTAAAAAGATCCAAACCGCCATCTCTGATTATCGATTTGCATGGGAAGAGAAACTCTTCCGCATTGGCGTGAGTATCGGTATGGTCGAGATTAATGAACGCTCTGTACAAGTCTCTGACATCTTGAGTGAATCAGACGGTGCTTGTTATTCAGCAAAAGAGCAAGGACGAAATCGTATCCAGATTTGTGGCTCTGACAATGCTGAACTAGAGCAACAGAAACTGCAAATGCGCAGTATTTCAGACATTAATGAAGCCATTGAAAACGATCACTTTCGCTTGTATTTCCAGAAAATTCACTGTTGTAAGACTGGGCACATTTTGTCATGGGAAGTACTTATTCGCATGTTCAACAAGCGTGGAGAGTTCTTACTCCCTGATAACTTTTTGCCTGCTGCAGAACGTTTCGGTTTGATTAATTTAATCGACCGCTGGGTACTCAAAAACAGTATGAAGAAGTTCTCAGAGTTTGCTGAATTTGGTGATATCAACCAGTTCCCACAGCTCAATATTAATATTTCTGGTGATACTGTTGGCAATGAGACCTTAATTAAAGAGCTCGAAGTTGGGTTACAAGAGCACAATATTCCACCCGAAAAAATATGTTTTGAAATCACCGAAACAGCGGCCATTAGAAATTTCTTGGGGGCTAAAAAATTCATGGAAGCCATCCGTGAAATGGGCTGCAAATTTGCGTTAGACGACTTTGGTACAGGCACCAGTTCGCTCTCTTATTTACGCGATTTACCTCTAGATTTTATCAAGATTGATAAGACATTTATCAATAACATCAACGATGACGAAATCAATCGCAGCATTGTTCAATCAGTCTGCGATGTTTGTACTCTGATGGGTGTAGAAACCATCGCAGAGGGCGCAGAGCGACAAGAGCAGTTTGATATTTTGAAGGATATTGGTGCCTCAGCCATTCAAGGTTTCATCATTGGCAAACCTATACCCGTAGAGGAGTTTTTGTCGCAAATCAATGGCGGTAAGGAAACCTAACCTAACCCAAGTATTGGCATAAGCTTGCTGACCTCAGGCTCTAACCAGCCTGAGGTCAAACAACAGTAAGCAGCACAATATGCTACACACACCTAGAAGCTCAGAGTATTGTGCTGATTATCCCCTAATTTATAGCTCGACAGTATCTCATTATTTCGTCATGATCTAACCATAGCGTTTTCACTTATGGTATCTCGTGCTTATATTTCTCCAATTTTCCTCTTTTTGCACTGTAGGTAAACCATTCTCCTCATCCACTATCGCTACCCGAATCTATTCAAACTTTAGGAAATATCATGCAAAAAATAATCGTTGTGGGCGGGGGGGCGGGCGGCCTTGAACTAGTTACGAAATTAAGTAAAAACAAACTCGTCGACGTCATACTCGTTGACCGAAGCCAAACGCATGTCTGGAAACCTTTGCTGCATGAGGTGGCTGCTGGCGTTATTGACAAGAACTCAGACGGTATAGACTACCGTATGCACGCTATGCGGCATAAGTATCGTTTTGTTCTTGGCAACATGAGTGCTATCGACAACCAAAAGCACTGTATTCATCTTGATCCTCTCATGGATGAGCAAGGAGACGAGCTACTGCCAATAAGGACCTTGCAGTACGATTCGCTCGTCCTTGCTATTGGTAGCGTCAGCAATGACTTTGGCACGCAAGGGGTTGCAGAGCATTGCTTTCTGTTGGATTCACTCAAACAAGCGGAGCGCTTTCATAAAGCCCTATTGAATCAGCTACTTAAAATTAACCAACAAAAAAATGAAAGTGCCTGTCTAAAAGTTGCCATTGTAGGTGGCGGAGCCACAGGAACAGAGTTAGCCGCCGAGCTACATCATGTTGCTAACTTAGCAAAGCATTACGGTATGCCAGAAGTGACCTCTGACAGATTAAAAGTCTCTATTATTGAAGCCGGTGAGCGGATACTACCAGCGCTACCAGAACGTATAGCTAACTCAGCGAGAAATGCGCTCGCTCAACTCGGTATTGACGTGTTAGAAAACACAAGGGTATCGAGTGCTCAAAAGGACGGTTTTGTGACCAGTGATGACAAGCTTATTGAAGCTGATTTAATGGTCTGGGCCGCAGGTGTTAAGGCACCAGACTTTATTCAAGCCATGGGCATCTTTGAGACAAACCGGATGCAACAGATTTTAGTCAACGAGCACTTACAAAGCACAACCAACAGTAAAATTTATGCGTTAGGTGATTGTTGTGGGTTTCTGCAACCCGATGGATCTTGGGTCCCCCCGAGGGCTCAATCAGCACACCAAATGGCAAGCTTAGTCGCCGCCAATGTGATCAATGATAGTAAAGGGCTGCCCTTAAAATCCTACCGTTATATCGACTATGGCTCACTAGTGCACCTTAGTAAGTACAGCACTGTGGGCAGCTTAATGGGTAGCCTAACGAATAGCAGTATGTTCATCGAAGGAAAGCTTGCCCGTTTGGTGTATGTCTCCTTGTATAACATGCACCAGTTTGCTGTTCATGGGTGGATTAAAGGTTTTTTTGTCCTTTTAAGCAGAAAGCTAAGCAACATTATAGGCCCCAAGTTGAAACTTCATTAAAACACTCTACACAACATTATAGCCAACCATTTTGGTGGGCTATCCGTGCAGCCTCAATGCGATTTTTCGCATTGAGCTTGCTCGATGCTGACGATAAATAATTACGTACAGTACCCGCCGACAAAAACAGCTTTCCAGCGATTTCTTCCGTCGAAAGCCCGTCTTTTGCTAAGCGAAGGGCATGACGCTCTTTGTCCGATAAAGGGTCTCGTTCCATCCATGACTCAACCATCAATTCGGGTGCTATCGCCACACTCCCCCCATATACTTTTCGGATTGCGTCAATTAAATCCTGAGAGGGTGAGTCTTTCAGCAAATAACCTTTAACACCGCAGTCCATAGCACGCCGCAAATACCCACTTCGTGCGAAAGTCGTGAGTACTATCGTTTTGATAGGTGCGTTTTCCTCATGGATCCGCTGAGCCAATTCAAGCCCTGTCATGTCAGGCATTTCAATATCCGTCAAAACGATATCAATAGGCTCTCTATCATTTTCTTGAATATACCTCAGCGCATCGAGCCCATTCGAACAACTATTGACAACATGCATATCGTCTTCTAATTCCAACAGGGTTGATAAAGCATTCAGCAACATAGTTTGATCTTCGGCGATTAGGATATTAATCATATGTTGGGAGCCTCTACTTGCGCGGCTAAAGGTAATGCTATCTCACTACAAATCCCTTGATTGGAAGGGCCATTCGTAAACTTAACATACCCCTTTAAAGCACTGACACGTTCTTGAATGCTCTTCAAACCAACACCTTCAGATTGCTCTTTGCCAAAACCTTGCCCGTTGTCTTTAACAAACAAAACGATACTCTCATCACTGCGTTTAATGATAACTTCAACTTTACTGGCACCAGCGTGTTTAACGATATTAGTCACTAACTCCCTCAACATAATCGCCAGCTCCTTGTTACCTTTTGGGCTTAGGTATAGGTCGAGATCTTCGGAGCTTGCTGGCATATTATCGAAGTTCTCAAACTGACAATCAAAATCAATATCAAGACTAGCGAACACATGCTTCGCATTGGCAAGCTCACTCAATAAATCGCTGGTTCGATACCCCGACACAACCTCTCTCACTTGGCTCAAAGCGTCACGCGAAATTGTTTCCAGCTGGTTAATTTCTTGGCGAGCTTTCTCCAGATCTTTGTCTAGCAACCGCCCAGCCAAATCAGCTTTCAGTGTAATCACTGAAAAGGTGTGTCCAATAAGATCATGTAAATCGCGAGCTATACGTTCTCTTTCAGCAACTTTAGCAAGGCGTTGTACCTCTTGATTCGACAAATACAATTCCTGCTTTTTTTCACTCAACACCGACTGATAAATATTGATAAAACCGATAATGAATGAAAAAACTAAGGCAGGCATAGAGAAATGCCACGCAAAATCCCAATACCAACTAATAAAAGCTGCCCACAGCAAGATAATTAAAACGACAGAGAACGCATATTTGATTGGCCTTAACCGGCTACAAAAAGCAGCACCATAGATAAAAAGAGCACTTGCACTAGGGGTAACAAAGGCACTCAACGTTCCCAAAGCAATCGTCATCACAATATGAAGGATGACTTTATTGTGTGACACCCAATGACTATGAAAATAGACCACTAAAAAAGCCACAGTCGCCGAAGCCGTTAATATTTTATCTAGCACACTGTTAGAAAAAGCAAAAACAGGTACAAAAAACAGCGGCATATAGATTAACCACACATAAGGTGAAAAGTCCTCTTTCAATCCTCTAGGTAGTAAAAAACGATCAATTTTTCGTAACCATGCTTTCATTTAAACTCTTCTTAAGTTGTCAGTATTAATCCGCTTTTCTACGCATCGCGAGTATCGCAGTTACAAAAAATATCAGTGTAAAAGCCCCTAATGCACTTAGGTGTAAAAAGATAGACGCCCCTTGATCTTGTGCGGTCACTTTTAGCGCCAATTGCGATAAGTGAAAAGGAGGCAAAAATTGTGCAAACGTCTGTAGAAAGCTTGGCAGCATGGTAACAGGTATCCACAAACCGGATAAAAATGACATTGGCAAATAGATAACATTCACAACAGCCGGTGCACTCTCTGCCTTCAATAATAAGCCCAGAGTCAACCCTAACAAGCAAAAAGGTAAACCTCCTATCACTAAAATAGTCGATAGCAACACGGATTGCGAAGCCGATAGCGAAACACCTGTCGTAAAACCAGCAACCATCCCTAAGACAAACAAAACAATAATAGAAAAGCCCATAGACACAAAAACGCGACTGACAATCTGCGCTGAGCCCGGCATGGGTGAAGCTTCCTTTATATCTAACCACCCTTGCCCTCGTTCAACAGCTAACCCTGCCCCAAAAGAAAATAACGCTGGCCCCATAATACCGAACACGCCATAGGTACATAACAGGTAGCTTGAGGCTTCCACATTATCTTCATTTAACAGTACACCAAAGAAAAGATAAAAAAGTGCCGGGAACAAAATTGCTGGCAAAGAGAACGCTGGATTCCGAATTGTCTTAAGCCACTCATATTTACTCTCTAATACATAGATATTCAGCCACTGTGCTAGCGACATATCACTCGGTTCTAGTTGAACGGAATTCGTTGGATTCATGATAATTCTCCTGCATCGTTTTCATTCAGCTGTAAAAAAGCATCTTCGAGACCAGCATTCGACATGCTCAAATCTTCAATATCTGGATACTGCGATAACAATATTTGTAATGTTTGCTTAGGTAACTGGGTTTGAATACGAATAAACCGACCGTCTGCCATTACCTTGACTACGCCAGCTAAACTTTCAAAAGCATCAGCTGGATATGCCGAACTAAACCGAATAGTCGTGCTACTGACACTGGCTTTAATTTCTTCACTGGTTCCTTTCTTGATTAGCTCTCCCTCTTTCAGTAAGGCAATTTCATCTGCCAATGCATCTGCTTCTGGTAGATAATGTGTCGTCAAGATAATCGACGTGCCTCGCGCTTTTAACTCCCTGATAGCAGCCCATAGTCGTTGCCTAGCTTCTATATCCATACCAACGCTCGGCTCATCTAAAAACAGTAAGCTTGGGTTGCCACAAATGCTCAACGCAAACAGCAATCGCTGCTTTTCACCGCCTGATAATGTCTTCGAGTACCTGTTTTGCAACTCTGACAAACCAGCATATTCAATAATCTCTTCATAGGGCATGGGTGACGGGTAATAACTTCGGAATAACTTAATATGCTCTTTTACTTTAAGAGTTTCAGGCAAGTTTGCCACTTGCAACATAGCCCCCGAGCGCCTTTTGACACTCAAATGCCCTGGCACGGATGAAAACACACTCACTTGCCCTGAGTCAGCAGATAGCCTTCCTAATAGAACATTAATCAAGGTCGTTTTACCTGCACCATTAGCGCCAAGGATTGCCAATACTTGGCCAGCGTTAATATCTAAAGAGACATCGCTTAATGCCTTCTTACGGGAAAACGACTTATTCAGATGCCTAATTGATACAACTACCTTCGATGGTGACTCACTCTCTCTATGTTGCTGCATAATTCAACCTCACTAATCAACATGCTCTCAATATGCACCTTTGACCGATCGAAAAAGAGAGCAATGTGTCATCGATCATCAGTGACAAATGTCATATCCGTTAAACAACCTATTCCTTGCGACGGTTAATCAAGGATTTCTGTCATCTCATCACTTGAGCTTGTTTGTCCGTTTTTTATCGTAAGTTTTACCTACATTTGCTTGTTCATCGCTACTGTTTAGTTAACGGCAAAGGCGATTAACGCCACAGATTAAAGAAACAGGCGAAAGCCAAATGAGGAAAGAGAAATGAAAAAATTACTATTATCAGTACTTGTAACAGGCTTATTGGTTAGCGCAACGTCACAAGCAGGAACTCGTGCAAAAGCATTCGACGCATCTCACGAGAGAACATTAGTGAGCTTGTGCGAAGCAGTAAGAAGCAACAACAAAATGAGACTTCATCATACACTTAAGCAAGCGAGAATTAGTTATTCTGAAATGCAAGAAGGACTTGTATGCAATGGCAAAGATCCTATGACCTTCGCAATGCTCAACGGTTCAGAAGACAATGCACACCTTATTGCAAAGCGCACTAACATTGATCCAAGCAGCATTGTTGCTAAAAATTAATGAATCCGTTTATCCAAGTGAATGTTAAATCATCGAGGGGAGCTCCGGCTCCTTTCTGTGCTTTTTCAACAAGCCTTCTTATCAACATAAACCACTAATCTCTAACACAGAAAGCCTCGCCCTTTCCTTTGCACACAAAAGTAAAAATCAATAAAACACCTCAAATCTTATAATCAAAAACTGAATTTAAACAATCATTAGCACAAAATATTACTTACAAAATATTTACCTTAATACTAGTATTTTTGACTGTGCATTGTTAATCATATTGGATAAAAGCCTGAAGTAATGAAGCAATATGCAAAGATTAGACAGGCTTTGGCCTGTTTAAAATTATAATGTTAAAAAGGATATAACGATGACAAATAGCAAATCTTCAAAATCATTCTCATTTAAAGTAGCAAAGTCAGCACCGAAAAAAAGTAAAGCACTTAAAGCCCGTGATGGCGTTGCTGTAGCCGGTTGTACCGATGTCGGTCATGGCTGCTTCCGTTTCAGAACAGGGTTTGGCGACGGCGGTGCATACTGCTAAAACCTTAGCATATGGGCAGTCAATAACCTTTGACTGCCATTACAAGTCCAGACTTATAAAAACACAAGCATCCATCGCCAACAAAACCTACCTAGCATGACATTGAGAATTTACTTCAACTACAGGCATTTGATGTATCATTTTCGCCAAGTAACGGTTAATTTAACGAAATTCTCCACTTAAACTCTCGGAAAGATAAAAAATATACCTAGTAATCAATCTGTTAAACCTTGGCATGAAGGGTGCTTGGTATAACTGAGTTTATCTAATAATAGGAAAATACTATGTTGGAATTAATTGTAGGTATAGTTTTAGGCGCTACATTTCATGAGTTTTGGAAAGACTTATTTTTCAAAGCAAAAGATAAAGTGAACCAATGGATGGACTCTTCAAAGAACAGACCATCAGATCACGAATAAGAAACTCACCTGAGAGGATTCAAGCAAATGAACCAAGTTATCAAACTGGTTTTACTGATATTAATTCTCTCTAGCTGGGTTCAAAACGCAATGGCTACACCCACGGTTGAAATAGAAGAAAATATTGACTCTTTCAACCAAGCGCTGGAATCATTGCGAAAATCTAACCGGATCCCAGGTATGTCAGTTGCGATAGTCAGCGATAATCAACTTGCTTGGTCAAACGGGTACGGGTTTGCTGACAACAACAATGAAGTGCCAATAACCGCTGATACGCCTTTTTGGGTAGCATCAGTCACTAAAACCTTTGTTGGGTTGGCTTACCTTCATCTAGAACAAGTTGGAAAAGTAAATTTTGACGAACCCGCCACTAAGACACCTGAATTTGACGATTTATGCGAATGGTTAGCAGGCACCACCATTCCTTTCGCTAAAGGATTGGACTGTGCAGAGCCCATAACGATACGACATATCTTACATCATCAAGTCAACAAGCCTGTGGGTACCTCTTTTATGTACAACCCAATTATGTACTCACGCCTGTCGAGGCACTTGGAGCACAGCTTAGGAGAGGGTGTCAGGCAAGTAGAAGGTCGGCATAACTACCTCGCTCAATCCATCGATAAATACATACTCCGACCAGCTAACATGCAACGAACGATGGCAAGTCTGTGGGATCGCAGCAAACCCCTTGTCTATTTCGATATGGCAGACGGCTTTAAAGTAGACGAAGAAGGCTATAAAACCCGAATGAAACGCCCTGAACGGCATATCGCTGGCGGAGCGGGTGTTGTATCAACTGCCTTAGATTTGGCCAAGTACGATATAGCTATTGCAACAGGTAAAGTGGTCTCTGGTAACATTGAAAGGCAACTCATGCAACCCGCCAAATTCAGTGACGGCACTGACTCTCCTTATGGCTTCGGTTGGTACTTCCAGTGCTACAGAGGTGAAAAGTTGATGTGGCATTCGGGCTGGGATCCAGACAATGGCTATTCAGCAATCCATTTACGATTACCCCAACGCAAGATGGCTTTTATCTTATTAGCTAACGGTGAAGGGTTATGGTGGGAGAGTCAATCAGAGGGAGCTAAAAGAATCGAAGAGTCAGAGTTTGTGCAACTGTTCTTTCAACACTTTAATCTAGCAACAAAACCGCAAGCTGACTGCAGATGAATACGTTAGATTCCAGCTGCTTGTGGGACTAAACTTAAATCGGCAAATATTAGCTGACCAATAGATAATTCAAAGATAAGCCTTCGCACAACTCCCTACTAATCCCCTCCAGAAAATGCTTTGACCAATCGAAAGGATCAAGACATATCACTGCAGGTGTCTGCTATCATTTTTTCTGTACTCGCTTTTTGATAAACGAATTGATTTCCCCATTTTGTTTGTAACACCTCACAGCACCTTGCCCAAGCTTAGTAGACCACATAAAACCGCTGACATAACGTAACACGTCACCTAAAGCTTTGCTTGTAGCAGTCTTACAATCAAATTCCAATTTAATCGCCTTTTGTTGTTGCTCAGTTACAGTAAGTGTTTTCCTAGGTATAGCTTTTATTTCAGAGTGTATTCTATGGTATTGATAATCTTTAGCAGCTTGGTCAACCATACCATTTTGCTCTCGTTCGTTTAACTCACTTATATGCCGACTAACAGGGCTGTCGAATAATGATTTAGGCAAGCCCACCGTTTCTTCTGTCGGTACCGCTTGGGGTAGTTCCAAAACTGAAGTGTTGGGTTTATTGACCGTCTCTTCTATCGCAAGCGCCTCTCCTCCAGTCATTTCTTGAGGCAACTTAGTTGATTCCGTAGTATCAATCTCAACGTTGTGTTCTTCAGTGACAGTATTTTCTCGCAACTCAGAGGGGGCTACTGGCTCTAGCTCAATAGGCTCAGTGTCTCCCACGTGTTCATTTAACGCGGATTGAGGAGGTTTATACAGCTTTGCCTGTACGATAATAAGCTCAGTGACATCTTCTTTAAAATTCGGTATTCGAATGCCTAAATCGATGAAGTAATAAACCAATCCATGCAAAGAAACCGACAATAGCAGCGTAAATATCAGTTTATGATTACGGTGGTATATATTGTTGAGCTTTACCTTGTTAGCAACCGAACCTTCCAGTTCATGAACATCCAAAACGTGAGCAACCGTGATGACATCATCAGCGTCATGATGTTTTATCTCTTCAATAGACGCTAGCGTGATACCTGACTCTAGTTTTATTGGATTGCTGAACAACAGACAACATCCTTATTTGAAACCTGATTGATTTTAGAGTCATAAAATATAAATCGGTTCCCCATTGCCTAATGACTAACATTTAAAAGTATAGGTTTAAAGCACAGAAGCGAAACAACACTGCGACCTGAGTGGTATATCAGCGTACAATTCAGCCAAGCATTAGCGGACTCATTTGTCATTTAAATTACCGAGATTTATCTATAGATCTAAAAGCTCTTGCATTTATACTGGCAATATCTGCTTATACTCAATTCGTAGCGAAAAATTAGATGATGAAAAAACCATTCCTCATGATGAATAGAAAAACCATCAAAAATGCCTCTATATTGATATGCCTAATGGCATCGCCTTTGGCCATGTCACAAGTCAACGAGAACGCACTCAATCAAGGCGAAGCTTTATTCAAAGACAAATGTGCACGCTGTCACAGCAAGCTCATTGGCCGAAAAATAACCGGTAGCCCTAAACTAAAAAACCTAGATGCCGCTTATATTAAAGCCAAACTCACCGGTTACGCAGAAGATGACAAAGATTACACCGAGGAAAAAAAATACAAACAGAAAATGATAGACACAGCCAAAGCGTTATCTGAATCTGATATCAATAACTTAGCAGCCTTCTTATCGACAAAATAGATTAATTGGCAGGCACTAATAAGTTCCTATAGCTTGGGCAACCGCTTAAAAGCTTTATATCCCATAACGATAGAGGCTCCAGTATGCCTGCAAACCTTATCGGGGATCGGATATGGACAAGATTCTTAAAAGGGTATCTTGATTTAGTTATACAGAACAATATCTAGAATATGGAAAAGTTAGAGCCAGCAAATTTGTACCGACTACTGGAGTGTTATATTACCGAAACTTTCACTGTCGTGGCTAAGTCGTAGCCGACAGTGTTAAAAATAGTGAAAGATTTCCTCACAGATTGGCGAGGGTAAATAATGATAGTTAAGAAGCTGAGGATTGAGCGCAATTGGTCTCAGGAACAATTGGCGGAATTCTGTGGACTTAGTGTTAGAACTATTCAGCGGGTTGAATCTGGAAATAAGGCTAGCATCGAAACACTTAAGTCCCTCGCCTCTGTATTTGAAGTAGAAATTTCAAAATTAACAGAGGAAATTACTGTGATAGATAAAAATTCTGTAAGTTGGAAGGAAATGCCTTGGTGGTTCAAGACCAGTTTAATTGGCATACGTACTAAACGCGTCGCAATTACTTTTGAACTTGTTTTCTTATTGTTGGGGTTCGCTAGTTGGGTTATTAACGATCCAAGTACAATCAAAACCCCATTTATATTTTTAATGGCGTACTTGTCTACTTGGATCAATAGATACGGAGATAGAAAAAATATCTGGTAAACTCAATATAGCTAGCAAAGCGTCATGTAACTCTATGAACTTCGAAAACTACAACAAGCTTAAGAAGAAATATAAATTTTATTTCTCCGCAATAGTTATGACAGGACTGATCGCCTCGACGCTTCCTACATGGGAATTTTCTGTTTGGTTTGCAAACGTGCTCAACATCCCAGCGGATGTCTCGGTTAAAGATCAAGAAAATGGCTACATTTGGTTCGTTGCTTTTTTAGGTGTCGCTGTTCTTAATTTTCTATTAGCATGCGTTTTGTTCTGCGCAACTAAATCAGGACACTTTTCTTAAGGAATTTTGCTCATACTC